>DASZBL010000001.1:0-23910 GCA_035944195.1 Rhizomicrobium sp.
GTGCCCGCGCCGCCGGTCAGCACATCATTGCCTGCGCCGCCGGTGAAGGTGAATCTGCCGTCCGTTTCCGCAGCGCCATTGAAGGTGAGCACATCGGAAGCGCCCAGCGAGGATGCGTTAACCGTCAGCCTCTGGCCGGATGCAACATTCCCGTTGTTCTCCGTCAAATTGTAGCTGAAGCCCGGCGATAAAGAGAGAGTTTCGACATTCGTGATGGTGGTGGCGCCCAGGACGAGACCGCCTGAATAATTTCCTTTCAGATTGACGATGTCGGCGCCCGTGCCACCGTCGATCTGGTCGGCGGCGGTGAATGCGGCGGTCATGTTGAATATGTCGTTGCCGCCACCGCCATGGACGACATCGTTGCCACCATTCTGCAAGTTGAAAACATCTGTGCCCGCACCGCCGGTCAGCACATCATTGCCCGCGCCGCCGGTGAAGATGAATTTGCCGTCCGTTTCCGCAGCGCCATTGAAGGTGAGCGTGTCGGAAGCGCCCAGCGAGGATGCGTTGACCGTCAGCGTCTGGCCGGATGCAACATTCGCGTTGTTCTCCGTCACATTGTAGCTGAAGCCCGGGGAGAAAGAGACGGTTTCGACATTCGTGATGGTGGTGGCGCCGAGGACGAGGCCGCCCGAATAATTTCCTTTCAGATTGACGCTGTCGGCGCCCGTGCCGCCGTCGATCTGGTCGGCGGCGTTGAGGGCGGCATAGACATTGAAGCCGTCATTGCCCGCACCGCCATGGGCGATATCGTTGCCGCCCTGCTGCAAAACGAACACATCGGCGCCTGCGCCGCCCGTCAGCACGTCATTGCCCGCGCCACCATTGATCCTGAAACTGCCGTCCGTTTCCGCGGCGCCATTGAAGGTGAGCACATCAGAAGCGCCCAGCGAGGTACCATTGACTGTCAATGTCTGCCCCGCAGCCACCGTGGCGTTATCGGTCGTCAAATTGTAGCTGTTGCCGGGGGTGAGAGAGATTTTCTCCACATTGACCATCGTGCCAGCGCCAAACGTCACGCCCGCGGAATAATTGCCATTCAGCACGAGCGTGTCGGTGCCCGCGCCGCCGTCGATCTGGTTCGTGGCAGGATCGAAGTTCGCAGCGAACTGGAATGTATCGTTGCCGTCGCCGCCGGATAATATTGCGTTTGCGCCGAAACTCGCGCCCACCATGCTGAAAATATCATCGCCGCCGTAGCCGTAGAATCTATCGGTGTTGCCTGCGGTGGCATGGCTAATGAAGTTGTCGTTGCCCGAGAAGAACGTGTTGTTGAAGCCGTCAACATCGCCGTTCTGGAATATCGTCCACAAGCTCGATACCGCGACGCTGAAGTTCGACCAGTTGCCGCTCCCCGGGGGGATCATCCCGGTGACTGTTCCGGTGGTCGGTACGTTTTGTCCGTTGAAATTACCGAATCCGGTGCCGGTCATCGTGAAGGTTTGGCCGCCGCCAACGTCCACAACAACAGTGGTTGCGTTGTGCGTAGTCACAGTGCCGTTGTAAACGTCCTGCAAAGCGGCGCTGTCTAGGTCATTTCTTGTTCCAGCCGCAAGGCCGACGATCGTAGTCATGAATTCCCTCGCGCAATATGTTCAAATAATAGTACGCCCTCCATCGTCAGAACCGCATCACAATCGTGAATTCTGTATCGGCACGGCAATAGCGGGAAAATAACTCCGTGCTCAGCATAGGTTCTTGCGCCTTAACGCCCAACCGGCGTCATGCCCTGGAAGCTGATCTGATCGCCCATATTGTCGATAAGCGCTCGAATATTGACGGGCGGCGCCTGATCTATACCTGACCATTTTACGCGGGCATTCAATTCGGCGATGGAAAAACCCATTTGTGCGTCATAGGTGCGGTCGGGCTGGTTGCGCAGGCGCTGCTCGGCTGCGTACCAGCGCTGCTTGGCGGGGCCATCCGTGCAGCTTGAGCGCTCATCGCCCCAGCGCAATTCGATGCAGTCATAAGGATCGAACGACATCAGGAATAGCCGCTGCGCCATGTCGTCGAATGTCATCGGCACCGGATGCTTGTCGGAGCTGAGATAGGTGATGGTGCAGGCCTGCGATTCGCTGTCATAAGCCTTCTGCAAATCGTGCTTCAGCAATTGCCCGTCATAGACGATGCGTGGATCGCGGTTCTGCCAAAGCTGGATCATTTCGGCCATGTCTTTGTAAAACTGTACGAACGCCGATTTGATGCGCGCATCGCGCGAGGGCGTGGAATATTGCTCCCAGTCATTATCGCTGGAGCCATAGATATTGTCGGGCAGGCGCGTGGGATGCGGCTTGTCGGGAAACCCTTCCGAAACCGCCAGGTCCACATATTGCGCGCGGTCATGCAGATCGTTGCACAACGTGCGCATGGTCTGTTTCAACTCATAAATGGGATTGTAATCCATCTTGCCGCCGGAAACGGCCACGCGCACATATTCGTAAAAGCCCAGATCGATGCCGTTATATTTGTACCGCGCCACTTTCACATCGGCATCCGGATTGAATTCGGTCCCCGCATATTGAACCAGCGAATAATCGGCGATGTCGCTATTCTCCGCATACGCCATGTGGCCGCCGAGCAGATGCCCCACCGCATCGCGATGCGCGCCCGCCAATCGGAACGGCCGCCAGTTCTTGAACCCGCCGCCCAGCCGCACCGGGCTTTGGCCGAATTGCGCGCCATAGACGCTGCGGGTGATGGTGAAATCGGGATGCGCATCCATGTAATAGGCGCGTCCATCATCATCCACCTTCCACACCATGCCGACATGGCCGTTGACGTCATAGACAATGGTGCCGGGGCGGATGGTGCCCGGCTGCAGCGCGGGGGAATAGAAATCGGACAGCACGCCATGTTTCTCGCGCGCATCGGTGCGATAAGTGCCGGAGAAAACGGTATCCAGCATCTGGATGATTGCGGCCGGTGCATCGATGCCTTCGCCGCGGTCGACGATATCGTGACGCGAGGTGGCGCGGTTGGCGGTTTTGGTATAGCGCAGATCGCCGCCCTCGCCGCTCAAGCCATCGACATAGGAAAACGGCAAACCGTTCTTCCACGCATAATAGGCGCGCAACAGATAAGGCAGCTTCGCGCAATCCACATCGATGTCATAGAAGCTGCGCGGATCGCTCGAGCGATAAGGATTGGCGGGATTGCGCAGGCAGCTTTCCGACGAACTGCAATTGGTGCTGCCGATGGCGGTGACGAAATGCTCGAAGCCCTGCTCGTCGGCCTCGCTCCAATGATCTTTGGTGATGCGCCAGGACGCCCCCGCAAGGCAGGGGCTCGCACCGAGCAGCACGATTGCGGCCGCGAGCAGAATCGCGCGCATTCGACCTCTCCCGTGAGCCCCTGGTAAACAAAGTCTCTACGGGATTAATCCAAGTCAATCTGTTTGCGGGATTTGACCGGCGGCGCTGTTGCCGCGCGGCCACTAATGTGACGGACAGGCGGGCGGCGGGTTCAGCACATTGTCGGCATTCACCAGCACGGTTGTCCCGTGCGATTTGCGCAGGCGCACGGAAATTTCGGGCTGGACGCTGCCGCGAAGCGCGGGGACCATGCCGTCGCCAGTGTCGGCGGGCGTCACGGGCTGGCCGGAAGCGCCAGAGCCCGCCACATAGTCTGGAGATTCACAGGATTCGGCTTCAGAGCCGCGCAGAATGTCCGCTTCCGGCTGCCCGGCGCGGGCGGCCGGAATGCCCAGCGAACCGGCCGCTGCCAGCATGGCCAGCGCAAAAGGGAATATGTTCGTTTTCCCCGAAAATCTGGAATTTTTGTGCTTTCTGCGCAACGTCTTCTGCCCTGAAATGTCGTGACATAACCGTCAAATTCCAGTATGAACGCGACCCATAAACAGAACGTAAGGCCGAAGCGGCCAAGTTCAGGGAGACGCCGCGGCAACGCGGATGAGAAGGCCGGGCAACCGGCCTTTCGCATGTCTGCGCCTCAAGTTCAAAGCTGCACGACTTTCATCAGAATGAGCGCGTAGAAAATCGCCCATAGCACGGTCGCGATAATTGTCGCCCAACCTGCCTTGAGCAACAGCCGGGGATTTTTCGGCGCGCCGGTTTCGGGCTCGACTTCGCCGAGTCCGATGGGAAACAAGCAGAACAATGCGAGGAACCACAATACCGCGTACGAGCTGATCAATACCGCCCAGTGGACGACAAGAATTGTCACGCCTGCTCCAGCTCCACCAGCGTGCCTACGAAATCTTTCGGATGCAGGAAGATTACCGGCTTGCCATGCGCGCCGATGCGCGGCTCGCCCGTGCCGGTGATGGTGGCGCCCATTTTCTTCATCTGGTCGCGCGCAGCGTAAATATCTTCTACCTCGTAGCAGACATGATGCATGCCGCCATTCGGGTTCTTTTCGAGGAATTTCGCAATCGGCGAATTCTCGCCCAGCGGTTCCAGAAGCTCTATCTTGGTGTTGCCCAGATCGACGAACACGGTGGTCACGCCATGGTCGGGCTGCTGCACTTCGCCCGACACCTTGCCGCCCAGCGTATCGCGATACACCGCCGCCGCTTTCTTGATGTCCTTAGTCGCGATGGCGACGTGATTGAGCCTGCCGATCATTCCTTGTCCTCACATTGGCTTGCGCTAGGATGGAGTGCGCCGCTACCCGTTGCAACCCAACCAAGGGTGTTTGATGCGCAAAAAACCCGAGCCCCGCAAGGCGAAAAAGGACGCGCTCGAAGACAAGATCGACGAGGAAATCGCTGAATCCTTTCCCGCGAGCGACCCACCCGCCTATATGGGGGGCGAACGCGGAATGGGCGCACCAAAGCGGTCTAAACCCAAATCACCTCGACGCGCGTAACCGGCTTCTTGCCCCAGGCATCGGACGCAGCGCGGCGCGCGGCCCGGCGGACGTTCTCGCGCAGCGCTTCCTCGTCGCCCTTTTTGGCCTTGTGACGGAGCGCGCCTTCGACCGCCTCGCGGATCGCGGCATGCACGGCTTCGGGAATGCCTTCGATGATAAACGCAGGCTCCGCCGTCACGCGGCCCTTGGCGTCCAGCACCAGCGTGATCGCGATCAGCCCCGCATAACTCATGGCGCGGCGCGCGCGCGCGAAACCATCGCCCTCACCGGTGAGCACGCGGCCGTCGAGATACATGCGCCCCGACGGCACCTCATCCACCATCTCCGCGCGTCCCGGCGCCAGACGCAGCATCTGGCCGTTCTCGATCACCACCGCCTGCGGCACCTGAAGCGAGCGCGCCAGCCGCGCATGCTCGCTCATATGGCGCAACTCGCCATGCACGGGCACGGCAATCTGCGGGCGCACCCAGCGATACATCTGCGCCAGCTCATCGCGGCAAGGATGGCCGGAGACATGCACGAAATGATCCTGCTCGGTCAGCACTTCCACACCGAGCGCGGAAAGCTTGTTATGAAGCTCGAAGATCGCAAGCTCATTGCCCGGAATGATGCGCGAGGAAAAAATCACGGAGTCGCCCGGCCCCATGCTGACGGCGGGATGTTCGCCTGCCGCGATCCTAGCCAGCGCCGCGCGCGCTTCGCCCTGACTTCCCGTGCAGAGATAGAGCACGCGGCGCGGCGGCAATTGCGCGGCCTCGTTTTCGTCAATCGTGCCGGGGAAATCGGTGAGATAGCCGGTTTCTTTCGCCGCGCCCACAATGCGGTGCATCGAGCGGCCCACGAGTGCGATTTGCCGCCCATGGATGCGCGCGGCTTTCGCTATGGAATCCAGCCGCGCCACATTCGACGCAAACGCCGTCACCGCCACACGACCCTTCAACGTGCCAATCAGATCGGTGAGGCTGTCGCGCACGCGCGCTTCCGAACCGCTCTCGCCTGAGACCAGCGCATTGGTGGAATCGCACACCATCGCCAGCACGCCCGCATCGCCAAGTTTGGCAAATGCATTGCCATCCGTCGCTCCGCCGATCAGCGGATCGGGATCGAGTTTCCAGTCGCCGGTGTGAACCACGGTGCCAAGCGGCGTTTTGATCGCCAGCGCATTGGGCTCAAGGATTGAATGGGTGATCGACACGAAATCGATTTCATATGGCCCGATGCTCAAATGCCCGCTGAGCGGCACCACTTTCACGCGCAAACGATCCTGCAAACCCGCTTCCGCGATCTTGTCGGCCAGCAGCCGCGCGGTGAAAGGCGTCGCATAGACGGGACATTGCAATTGCGGCCACAAATGCGCTACCGCGCCAATGTGATCCTCATGCGCATGCGTCAGCACAATGGCCAGCACATTCTCGCGCAGTTCGGCGAGATAACGGATATCCGGCATGATGAGATCGATGCCGGGCGTGGTACCTTCGCGGCCGAACAGCACGCCGCAATCCACGATCAGCCATTGGCGGTCATCGGGCGGCCCGTATCCATAGGCATTGAAATTCATGCCGATCTCGCCCGCGCCGCCAAGCGGGAGCAACACCAATTCGTCTTCGCGGGAACGCGCCATTACGCCTTGGGCTTTGCGTTGCGCGAATGGATGAGGATAAGCCCGCGGATCGTCAGATCGGAATCGAGATGATCGATGGACGCGGTTTGCTTGTGGAACAAATTCGCAAGCCCTCCCGTTCCGATCACCGTCATGGGCTTGCCGTATTCTTCTTTGATGCGTGTGATAAGGCCTTCGATCAGCCCGACATAACCCCAATAAAGTCCGGATTGCATCGCCGGAATCGTATCCTTGCCGATCACGCTCTGCGTGCGCTGGATGGCGACGCGCGGCAGCATGGCCGCAGCCTGATGCAGCGCTTCTGCCGATAAATTCACGCCCGGAGAAATCACGCCGCCTTCATAATCACCCTTCTCGCTGACGATATCGAACGTGGTGGCGGTGCCGAAATCGACCACGATCAACGCGCCCTTGTAGCGCTCATGCGCGGCGATTGCGTTCACGAGGCGGTCCGCGCCCACTGCATCGGGCCGCTCCACATGCACATTGATTCCGAGATCGACATTCGCATCGCCGATCACCAGCGGTTCGCAATTGAGAAACCGGCGGCACAATTGGCGCAGATCGAACAAGGCCGCGGGCACCACCGTTGCGATGATCGCGCTCGTGATGTCGGAGAATTTCAACCCTTGCAGATCCAGAAGCTGCGCCAGCAGGATCGCATATTCATCCGCCGTACGCGTCGTCTTGGTGGCGGCGCGCCATTCCGCGCGGATCTCATCGCCTTCCGAAACGGCGAAGACGATATTGGTATTGCCCGCGTCTATCGCAAGAAGCATGAGCTACTCCGCAAAATAAACTTCGCCGGCGGCGATGGCGCGTGTGCGCCCCGCTTCCCGCAAGAGCAACGCGCCGGTTTCATCGATGCCTTCGAACACGCCCGTAGTTTCCTCATTCTGCAATCGCGCACGGATGCGTTCACCCAGTTTCGCCGCGCGCGCCAGCCACGCATCGCGGATCGGCAGAAAGCCCTGCGTTTGCCAGATGTCATACCATTTCGCAAAGGCACTCGCGAGTTCGAGCAGCGCATCGCGAGGCGATGGCGGGGCGGCGCCCAACGCGGCGATGGAGGTCGCCGGAAATTCCGTGCCTTCGGGGAAATGCGCGAGATTGATGCCGACCCCGATGGCAAGCCAGAACGGGACCGCGCTGCCGCTGCTGGCGGATTCGAGCAGGATGCCAGCTACCTTGCGCCCGCCCGCCAGCACATCATTCGGCCATTTGACGCGGATTTCTGCGCTCGGCGCAAAACGCGCGACGGCGTCGGCGGCGGCAGTCGCGGCGACGAAGGAAAGCTGCGCGCATTCCGCAGCCGGACGATTGGGGCGCAGCAATAACGTGGCTGCAAGATTGCCGACTGGCGATTCCCACACGCGCCCTCGCCGCCCGCGTCCCGCCGTTTGTTTGTCCGCGCGAATCCAGATCGGCGCGGGCGCATCGGCGGCGGCCAAGCGACGCGCTTCCTCATTGGTGGAATCGATTGCCTCGAATTCCTTCAGCGCGTAGCCCACCGGCCACGCAGCGCTCCTGGTCACGGCACGAGCGCTTTCGCCGCGGTCGCTGCAACGGAAATCAGCGGCGCTGCACCCGCAACGAAAAAGATCGTGAAGATGCTGGCGCCGATGAGGATCGTATTCAGGCCGGCGCCCATTTCGCCCTCAAAGGCTGGCGCGGGCTCATCGAAATACATGATCTTCACAATGCGAAGATAATAATAGGCGCCCACCACGCTCGCCACGACGCCAATAATCGCCAGCGCATAAAGATGCGCTTCGATGGCGGCAAGGAACACATAAAATTTCGCGAAAAATCCCGCGAGCGGCGGAATACCCGCGAGGCTGAACATCAACGCCGCAAACACAAACGCGAGGTTCGGTTGCGTGCGCGCGAGGCCGGAAAGATCGGCGATGGTTTCCACCATCTCGCCGTCGCGCCGCATCGCCAGGATGCACACGAAAACGCCCGCATTGGTGATGACGTAGATGGTCAGATAGATCAGCACGCCCTGTACGCCTGCGGTGGTTCCCGCAGCCAAGCCTAACAATGCGAAACCCATGTGGCCGATGGAGCTGTAGGCCATCAGGCGTTTGATGTTGGTCTGGCCGATGGCCGCCACCGCGCCCAGCGCCATCGACAGGATGGAGACGAATATGATGATCTGCTGCCATTGATGGATCGCATCGGGGAACGGGATCAATATCGCGCGCAAGAACAGCGCCATGGCCGCAACTTTCGGCGCCATGGAGAAGAACGCGGTGATCGGCGTGGGCGCGCCTTCATAGACGTCCGGCGTCCACATATGGAACGGCACGGCGGAAATCTTGAATGCGAGACCCGCAATCAGGAACACGATGCCGAAGATCAGCCCGATGCTGACGCCCGTGGTTTTGATGACGCCGGCGACGCCCGCAAATTCCGTGGTGCCGGTGAAGCCATAGATCAGCGAAATGCCATAGAGCAGCATTCCGGACGACAGCGCGCCTAGCACGAAATATTTGAGGCCTGCTTCGCTGGATTTCAGATTGTCGCGCGCGAACGCCGCCAGCACATACAGCGCAAGGCTCTGCAGCTCCAGTCCCATATAAAGCGCGATGAAGCTGGACGCCGAAACCATCAGCATCATGCCGAGCACGGCAAACAGCACGATCACCGGAAATTCGAACCGCGCGATCTTCTCGTTGTTGAAATAATTCTGCGCCATGACCAGCGAGAGCACAGCGCCCAGCAGCGTGAGGAGTTTGGCAAATCGCACAAAAGCATCCACCCCGAAGGCGCCGCCGAATGCACTGCCGTCATGGCCTGTCATCACGAACCAGGCGGCAACGGCCATCGCGGCCGCGGCGAGCAGCGAGCTTGTGCCCATGCCCTTTTCTTCGCGGATCACGCCGATAAGCAGGATGATCATGCCGCTCACCGCCAGAATGAGTTCTGGCAGCAGCGTGAGAAGATCGTTGTTCAGCGCGTTCACCGCTTGTCTCCTTGCAGAGCGGCCAGCTTCGGCGCGCGGTCGATGGCCAGCGCCATTTTGTGCTCGGCGATCAGATTGGCGACGGATGCGCTTGTCACATCGAAGATCGGCTTGGGATAGATGCCCATCAGGATCGTGATGATGACGAGCGGGGCGAGGATCGCCACTTCGCGCAGGGAAAGATCGGTGATGGCCATTAGCCCCGGCTTCACCAGCTTGCCGAAGATCACGCGCCAATAGAGATAAAGCATGTAAGCAGCAGACAGGATCACGCCGGTTGCCGAGAAGATCGCGACCCAGGTGTTGACGCGGAAAGCGCCCAGCATGGTGAGGAATTCGCCCACGAACCCGCCCGTGCCCGGCAAGCCCACATTGGCCAGCGTGAAGACCATGAAACACGCGGCATACATCGGCATGCGTTCGACCAGCCCGCCATAAGCGGAAATCTCGCGGGTGTGCATGCGGTCATAGATGACGCCGACGCAGAGGAACAGCGCGCCGGAAACCACGCCATGCGAAAGCATCTGGAAAATACCGCCTTCGATGCCCTGATGGGTGAGCGTGAAAATTCCCATCGTCACGAAACCCATATGGGCAACCGACGAATAGGCGATCAGCTTTTTCACATCCTCCTGCGCCAGCGCGACCAGAGAAGTGTAAATGATCGCGATGATCGACAGCGCGAAGACAAGCGGAGCCAGCGTTTCCGTGGCGCTGGCAAACATCGGCAGCGAGAAGCGCAAGAATCCATAACCGCCCATCTTGAGCAGAATGCCGGCGAGGATTACCGAGCCTGCGGTTGGCGCTTCCACATGCGCGTCGGGCAGCCAGGTATGCACCGGCCACATCGGCATTTTCACCGCGAAGGAGGCGAAGAACGCGAACCACAGGAAGCCCTGCATCGCCACGGGGAAATGCGCGGTGCGGATCAGCGTGTCGATGTCCGTGGTGCCCGCATAGAGATACATCCACAAAATCGCGAGCAGCATCAGCACCGAGCCGAGCAACGTGTAGAGGAAGAATTTGAAGCTGGCATAAACGCGCCGCTTGCCGCCCCACACCCCGATGATGAGGAACATCGGGATCAAGCCGCCTTCAAAGAAGACGTAGAACAGCACCAGATCCAGCGCGCAGAACACGCCGATCATCAGTGTTTCCAGCACGAGGAAGGCGATCATGTATTCGCCCACGCGCGTTTCAATGGATTCCCAGCTCGCCAGAATGCAGAAGGGCATCAGGCCCGCGGTGAGCACCACGAACAGCATCGAAATGCCGTCCACACCCATGTGATAGGTGATGCCGCCGCCCAGCCATTCGGCCTGTTCGACCATCTGGAACGCGGCGCTGGAGCCGTCGAATTTCGCCCAGATCACCAGCGACACGATGAAATTCACGATCGTGACGATCAGCGCGACCCAGCGCGCGGCTGTGGCGATGGTGGCTTCGCTGCCGCGCGCAACCAGAATGAACAGCACGCCGACAAGCGGCAGGAAGGTGACGATGCTGAGCAGCGGAAGATTGTTCATGGCGCGATCCCCGCAAACATGAACCAGGTGGCGAGCGCCACCACGCCGATCAGCATGGCGAAAGCGTAGTGATAGACGTAACCCGATTGCAGCCGCACAGCACCGCGCGTTACATCCATCACGCGGGCAGCAATGCCGTCAGGCCCCAGCCCGTCGATCACACGGCCATCGCCGAATTTCCACAGGAAGCGGCCAAGACGCATAGCGGGGCGCACAAAGAGGAAATCGTAGATCTCGTCGAAATACCATTTGTTGTAGAGGAAGAGATAAAGCATGCCGCGGCGTGCCGCCATCTGTGCGGGAAGTTCGGGGCGGATGATGTAATAGTAGAAGGCAATCGCGAAACCGATAGCCGTGACGATGAACGGCCCAAGCTCCACCCACAACGGTACTTCGACTTCGCCCGTGTGATGACCGGCAATCGAGGCCACTGCACCGCGCCAGAAACCTTCCGACGCGCCGCCCACAAACATGGCATCGAAGATCGCGCCCGCAAACAACGCACCCAAGGCCAGCAATGCCAGCGGCACCAGCATGGTCAGCGGGGATTCGTGAATTTCTTCCAGCGCGGGCGCGTGATGATGATCATGATCGAGTTCTTCCGCTTCTTCAATGTGCGCGTCATGGATCGGCGCATCGCCGCGATATTTGCCGTGGAACGTCATCAGGAATTGACGCCAAGAATAGAATGAGGTCATCAGCGCCGCCACCAGCGTCAGCACGAAGGCGTAATTGCCGATCGGCGTGCCGGCCATGAAGGTGGCGTTGATGATGCCGTCTTTCGAATAGAAGCCCGCGGTGCCGATGCCGAGCACCGGAATGCCGAAGCCGGTGAGCGCCAGATTGCCGATCAGCATCATCGCCCAGGTGAAGGGGATTTGTTTCGCAAGCCCGCCCATCTTGCGCATGTCCTGCTCGTGATGCATTGCGTGGATCACCGCACCCGCGCCCAGGAACAGCAGCGCCTTGAAGAAGGCGTGCGTGAAAAGATGGAACATCGCGTTGCCATAAGCCGACACGCCCGCGGCCGCGAACATGTAGCCAAGCTGCGAACAGGTTGAATATGCGATCACGCGTTTGATGTCGTTCTGGAACAAGCCGACGGAGGCCGCGAAGAATGCCGTGGTTGCGCCGATGAATGTAACGAACACCAGCGCAGTGGGTGCTAGCTCGAACAGCGGCGACGCGCGGCAGACGAGAAACACGCCCGCCGTCACCATCGTGGCCGCATGGATCAACGCGGAGACAGGCGTTGGGCCTTCCATCGCGTCCGGCAACCATGTGTGCAGACCCAATTGCGCGGATTTTCCCATCGCGCCGACGAACAGCAACAAACAGAGCGTGGTCAGGATATCGACATTGTATCCGGCAAACAGGAACGTCTTGCCGACCATGCTGGGTGCTGCGCGGAACACGGTGTCGAAATCCAGGCTGCCGAAAATATAAAAGATGCCGAAGATGCCCAGCGCAAATCCGAAATCGCCCACGCGGTTGACGACAAACGCCTTGATCGCCGCGGCGTTGGCGGACGGCTTTTCATACCAGAAGCCGATCAGCAAATAGGACGCCAGCCCCACGCCTTCCCAGCCGAAAAACATCTGCAGGAAATTGTTCGCTGCCACCAGCATCAGCATCGCGAAGGTGAAAAGCGAGAGATAGGAGAAGAACCGCGGGCGATGCGGGTCTTCATGCATGTAGCCGATGGAATAGAGATGCACGAGGGAAGATACGCCCGTCACCACCACCAGCATCACGGCGGTGAGCGTATCCACCCTGATCGTCCAGTCCGCTTCGAAATCGCCGGAATGCACCCATTGCGCCAGCGTGATGATTTGCGAATGACCGAGCATCGCCACATCGTAGAATGCGAAACAGGAAAGCGCGGCGGAGATGAGCAGCAATCCGGTCGTGATGATTTCTGAAAAGCGCGCACCGAGCACGCGGCCGAACAGGCCTGCGATGGCCGAGCCGAGGATGGGGAGGAAAACGATTGCGGTGTACACGCCCTCAGCCTTTCATCAAATTCACGTCTTCCACCGCGATGGTGCCGCGGTTGCGGAAGTAGACGACGAGAATGGCAAGGCCGATCGCTGCTTCAGCGGCGGCCACCGTCAGCACGAACAGCGCAAACACCTGCCCCACCAGATCGCCAAGGAATGCCGAGAAGGCGACGAAATTGATGTTCACCGCCAGCAGGATCAACTCGATGGACATCAATATGACGATGATGTTTTTCCGGTTCAGGAAAATGCCGAACACCCCGATGGTGAACAGCATCGCGGCCACGGCCAGATATTGCGAAAGCCCGACTGCCATCTAGCCCCCCTGCCCCGGTTTCACATCGATGACGGACATCGCGTTTTCGCGCGTGCGCGCGTTCTGCCGCGGAATGGACTGGCGGCGCACATCCGGGCGGTGGCGCAGCGTCAGCACGATGGCGCCGATCATGGCGACAAGCAGGACGAGCCCTGCGGTCTGGAAATAATAGATATAATCCGTGTACAGAATATGTCCCAGCGCCTCGGTATTGGTGAGGCCTGTAGGCGTCGCATGCGCGCGGCTTGCGAGCGCGGCCGGCGTGAATTTCCACACAAAGCCGATGCCGATCAGCTCCAACAGCAGCACCAGCCCCACGCCCGCGCCCACCAGCAGATATTGCTGGGCGCCGCGTTTCAGCTCGGCAAAATCGATGTCCAGCATCATCACGACGAACAGGAACAGTACGGCCACCGCGCCGACATAGACGACGACCAAAATCATCGCCAGGAATTCGGCCCCCAGCAGTACGAACAAGGCCGCCGCATTGAAGAAAGTGAGGATGAGAAACAGCACGGAATGCACGGGGTTGCGCGCCGCCACCACCGCCAGCGCGGCCGCGATCATCACCGCAGAAAACACATAAAAGGCGATTGCAGCGATCATCTGTAGGGGGCATCCAGTTCGAGATTTTGCGCGATCTCGCGCTCCCAGCGGTCGCCATTCGCGAGCAGCCGCTCCTTGTTGTAGTAAAGCTCCTCGCGTGTTTCCGTCGAGAACTCGAAATTCGGGCCTTCCACGATGGCATCCACCGGGCACGCCTCCTGGCACAGCCCGCAATAGATGCATTTCACCATGTCGATGTCGTAGCGCGTGGTGCGTCGTGAACCATCGGCGCGCGGCTCGGCCTCAATGGTGATGGCGAGCGCTGGGCACACCGCTTCGCACAGCTTGCACGCAATGCAGCGTTCCTCGCCGTTCGGATAACGGCGCAGCGCATGTTCGCCGCGAAAGCGGGGCGACAGCGGTCCTTTCTCGAAAGGATAATTCAGCGTGGCTTTCGGCCCGAAGAAATAGCGCATCGAAAGCGCGAAGCTCTTCACGAATTCCCACAGGAAAATCGAGCGTGCCGTGCGGTCAAGGAAGGCCATCACATCCCTCCGTGGTGGAAGATCATGACCCAGCCCGCGGCCAGCACGACCCACAACAGCGAAATCGGCAGGAACACTTTCCAGCCAAGCCGCATCAACTGATCATAGCGATAGCGCGGCACAAAGGCGCGCACCATCGCAAAGCAGAAGAAGACGAACACGATCTTGATCAACATCCAGATGATGCCTGGCACCAGCGTGAACGGCCAGGCATGCACCGGCGGCAGCCAGCCGCCCAAAAACAGGATCGACAGCATCGCCGCCATCAGCACGATGTTGAGGAATTCGCCGAGATAGAACAGCAAAAACGGCGTGGAGGAATATTCCACGAAATACCCTGCCACCAACTCGGATTCTGCTTCCACCAGATCGAAGGGCGGGCGGTTGGTTTCCGCAATCGCCGAGACGAAGAAGATGATCATCATCGGAAACAGCAGCGAGAACGCGAACCAGCCATGTTCCTGCGCGCGCACGATGGCCGAAAGATTCAGCGAGCCCGCAAACAGCAGCACGGTGACGATCACAAAGCCAATAGAGACTTCGTAGGACACCATTTGCGCCGCGGCGCGAAGTGCGGAGAGGAACGGGTATTTCGAATTGGATGCCCAGCCCGCCATGATGATGCCGTAAACACCCAGCGACGACATGGCGAAGAGATAAAGAATGCCCACATTGATGTCGGCGATCACCAAGCCATTGTCGAGCGGGATCACAGCCCAGCTTGCGAAGGCCAGCGTGGACGTGACGAGCGGCGCCAGCAGGAAGATCACCTTGTTGGCGCCGGAGGGAATGATCACTTCCTTGATCAGATATTTGCCGAGATCGGCAAAGCTTTGCAGCAATCCGAATGCGCCTACGACGTTGGGGCCGCGGCGCATCTGAACGGCCGCGAAAATTTTGCGGTCGGCGAGCAGGAAATAGGCGATCATGATCAGCAGCACGACGTCGAAGATCAGGATCGATACGATCTGGCTAAGCGCCCACGCCCAAGCGTAAGGCAACCCGAGGCTTTGGAAGAGGTGAGCGAAAATCATCGCCTATTCCGCCGCCATCTGGGTTGCGCCGCTGACGAACAACCGGCTGCATTCCGCCATCGTATCGCTCGCGCGCGCAATTGGATTGGTGAGATAGAAATCGGTGACGGGTGATGCGAGCGGCGCTGCTTCGAGTTTGCCCGCTGCACCGATGGCATTCCAGATTGCGGGGTCCGCGCCAGGGTGCGCAGGCACCACATCACGCATAGCGAAATGGGGCGCATCGGCGATGATCGCGCGGCGCAGCGCATCCGCGTCATCGTAAGACAAGCGCTTGCCCAACACATCGGAAAGCGCACGCAGGATTGCCCAATCTTCCTTCGCCTCGCCGGGCGGGAATGTGGCGCGGTTGGCGAATTGCACGCGGCCTTCGAAATTCACATAGAGGCCATTTTTTTCCGTGTAGGCAGCACCCGGCAGGATCACATCGGCGCGATGCGCGCCCACATCGCCATGGCTGCCCTGATATACGACAAACGCGTTGCCAAGTTTCGCCATATCGAATTCATCGGCGCCCAGCAGATATATAAAGTCGATTTCGCCCTTCCCCGCATTGTCGAGAATGCCCGCCATATCGCGGCCCTTGACGAAACCGAGATCGAGCGCGGCCACGCGACTGGCCGCGGCGTGCAGTACATTGAATCCGTTCCAGCCGCCTTCAGCCACGCTGCCTGCGGGCCCGATCATGCCGGTGTCGGCGGCGATCTTTGCGGCGAGTTTCAGGATCGCAGCACCATCCGCGCGCGCCAATGCGCCGGGGCCAAGAATCAGCATCGGGCGCTTGGCATCTTTCAGAACTTGCGCGAAGGCATGCGTTCCGTTGGCAATCGCCTCCAGTACATCCGCTCCAGCGCCAAGCTGCTCGACGGGATAGGTCAGATCATAAACCGCACCGATATTGCCGATGCGGATATTGCTGCAGAGCCATGTCTTGCGCAGCCGCGCATTCAGCACCGGCGCTTCCCAGCGCGGATTCGTGCCGATCAGCAGGATCGCGTCGGCGGATTCCACATTCGCGATGGTCGTGTTGAAGAGATAGGATTGCCGCGGGGCCGCCTGCAGCTTCGAACCATCCTGACGGCATTCCAGATTGGCAACGCCGAGTGCTGCCATCAAATCCTTCAGCGCCTTGATCTCTTCCGCCGCTGCCAGATCGCCCACAATCGCGGCCATCTTTTCCGGCTTTGTGGATTTCACGCGTTCGGCAATCGCAGCAAACGCCTCGCCCCAGCTTGCGGGCACGAGCTTGCCATTCTTGCGGATATAGGGCTTGTCCAGCCGCTGATAGCGCAAACCATCGCAGGCGTGGCGCGCTTTATCCGAAATCCATTCTTCGTTCACATCTTCATTCAGCCGCGGCAACACACGCATCACATCGCGACCGCGCGTATCTACGCGAATGTTGGATCCTTGCGCGTCCATCACGTCGATGCTCTCGGTCTTGCGCAATTCCCAGGGCCGCGCATTGAACGCGTAAGGCTTCGACGTCAGCGCGCCCACTGGGCAGAGATCGACCACATTGCCGGAAAGCTCGCTCGCAAACGCCTTTTCCAGATAGGTCGTGATTTCCATATCTTCGCCACGGCCGGTGGCGCCGAGGTCCGGCACGCCCGCGACTTCCGTCGCAAAGCGCACGCAGCGGGTGCACTGGATGCAGCGGGTCATGATGGTGGCGACCAGCGGGCCCATATATTTGTCTTCGACGGCGCGCTTGTTCTCGTTGAAGCGGGAGAAGGACGCCCGCCCATAGGCCATCGCCTGATCCTGCAGATCGCATTCCCCGCCCTGATCGCAGATCGGACAATCGAGCGGATGATTGATCAGCAAAAATTCCATCACGCCTTCGCGCGCCTTTTTCACCAGCGGCGATTTGGTGTTGATGCGCGCGGGCGTGCCATCCTTGTTCGGAAAAATATCTTTCACCTGCAGCGCGCAGGAGGCCTGCGGTTTCGGCGCACCCACCCATTCGACAAGGCACATGCGGCAGTTTCCGGCAACCGACAGCCGCTCATGGAAGCAGAACCTCGGAATCTCCGCACCCGCCTGCTCGCACGCCTGCAGAAGCGTGAGATTGTCCTCCGCCTCGATTTCCTTGCCGTCGATAACGAGCTTGCGCATCACTCTCACTTCACGCGGTTTTCTATGGGCCAGCGCGAGAACGCGAAGATCCAGAGAAAAATCAGATTCACCACAGGCACGAAACCGATCAGCACCCAGGCGCGCGTATAGCCCGCCTTATGGATGATCTGCATCACCGGCAACACGAAGATCAGGAAATAGATGAGCAGCATGCTGGCCCAGGATATGCCCATCACCGCTGCAAAAGGACCGTGCATCAGCATAGTCAGCCTCCCCGCTGCTTTTCGATGAGCCCGCGCATGCGCGCGCTGTAATGCGGCAGATAGTTCTGCTTTGCGTAATAGTCCGACGAAAAATATTGCTTGTGATTGCCGAGCTGCGTTTCGGCCACCGCATGCCACTGTTTGCTGGGCCATAGCCGCAGCACTTCATCCAGCGCATAGACCAAACGGGCTACAAACCATTCATAGGCTTCGAAAGTATCGGCCTCGCCATCCGCGGTTTTGTCGCGCAGATCGAGTTTCATCAGTTCGGGGTTGGAGAAGCGCGGGAATTGCAACGCCAGATCGCATTGTTCGAGATAGAGCTTTTTTGCCTCCAGCGAGCGCCAGCGGATCGCCTGCCCCAATATCACGATCAGCAACACGAAGAATGTCGCTGCGATCATTGTCTGTGTGGAGGCGAAAGCCTGGAACATCGCGCTACTCCGCTGCCATGGCGCGGCCTGCCCGTTCGGCAATGCGACGCTCGAGTTCGGGGCGGAAATGGCGGATCAGGCCCTGGATCGGCCACGCCGCCGCGTCGCCCAGAGCGCAGATCGTGTGGCCTTCCACTTCCTTCGTCACGTCCTGAAGCAGATCGATTTCGCTCGCGCGCGCATCGCCCTTCTGCAGGCGCGTCATCACGCGCCACATCCAGCCGGTGCCTTCGCGGCAAGGTGTGCACTGGCCGCAGCTTTCATGCTTGTAGAAATAGGCAAGCCGCGCGATGGCCTTCACGATGTCGGTGGATTTATCCATCACGATCACCGCAGCGGTGCCGAGCCCGGACTGCACATCTTTCAATGAATCGAAATCCATCAGCACAGTATCGCAAATGGATTTGGGGATCAGCGGCACCGATGCACCGCCCGGAATGATGGCCAGCAGATTGTCCCACCCGCCGCGCACGCCGCCCGCGTGTTTCTCAATGAGTTCCTTCAACGGAATGCCCATCTCTTCTTCGACATTGCACTGCTTGTTCACATGGCCGGAGATGCAGAAGACTTTCGTGCCCGTGTTGTTCGGCCGGCCAATACCGGCGAACCAATCCGCACCACGGCGCAGGATTGTCGGCGCAACCGCAATGCTCTCCACATTGTTCACGGTGGTGGGGCAGCCATAGAGGCCGACATTCGCGGGAAATGGCGGCTTCAGGCGCGGCTGGCCCTTCTTGCCTTCAAGACTTTCGAGCAATGCGGTTTCTTCGCCACAAATATATGCGCCGGCGCCATGATGCACATAAAGATCGAAGTCCCAGCCATGGATATTGTTCTTGCCGATCAGCTTGGCTTCATAGGCTTCATCCACCGCGCGCTGCAGCGCCTCGCGCTCGCGGATGAATTCGCCGCGCACATAGATGTAGCAAGCGTGCGCGCGCATCGCGAAACTGGCGATCAGGCAGCCTTCCACCAGCGTGTGCGGGTCGTGGCGCATGATGTCCCGGTCCTTGCAGGTGCCGGGTTCGGATTCATCCGCGTTGACGACGAGATAATGCGGCCGTTCCTTCACTTCCTTGGGCATGAAGGACCATTTGAGGCCGGTGGGAAAGCCCGCCCCACCGCGCCCGCGCAAACCGGATTTCTTCATCTGGTCGATAATCGTATCGACGCCGCGTTCGAGAATTTGTTTCGTGCCGTCCCACGAGCCGCGTTTCTTCGCGCCTTCGAGGCCCGGATCGCCGAAGCCATAGAGATTTGTAAAAATGCGGTCTTTATCGGCAAGCATCAGACCGTTTCCTTCAATGTCGTGGCACCACCGATGGGTTCGGACGAATGGCGCTCATTCTGCGGCCCCGGTTTCGGCGTTTCGCCGCGGCGGAAAGCTTCCAGCAGCTTTTCGGTCTTCGGCCCATCGAGGTCTTCGTAGAAATCCTTGCCGATCTGCAGCATGGGGGCATTCACGCAGGCGCCGAGGCATTCCACTTCCATCCACGAAAACTTGCCGTCTTTGGAAATCACATGCTGTTTTTCAGAAATGTGTTTTTTGCACGCGGCGACAATATCATCCGAACCGCGCAGCCAGCAGGGCGTCGTGGTGCACACCTGCACCAGATGCTCGCCCACCGGCTCTAGATTGAACATGGTGTAGAACGTGGCAACTTCCAGCACGCGGATGTAAGGCATGTCGAGTTGCTTGGCGATCGCCTCGATCATCGGTTTGGAAACCCAGCCCTCCTGCTCCTGTCCGCGCCACAACAGCGGAATGACGGCGGATGCCTGACGGCCCGGAGGATATTTCGTCATCTCGCGCTGCGACCACGCCAGATTCTCCGGCGTGAAGGCGAAACTCGCAGGCTGGTTGGCGCAAAGGCGGCGAAGCATCGTGAACCCTATTTCGCGAAATCGACGCGCCCGATCAGGCCGTCCTTGATTGTGTAGATGGCGATGATTTCAAACTGTTCCTTGCCCGGCCCACGGCTGACATCCTCGTGGTCGATCACGACATTGCCCACCACCAGACGCCCGACAAGCCGTGCGCGGTTTTCCGGATACATCGCAAACGCTTTCGCATAGCGCGCGCGCAAGGCTTCGCGGCCGGTTTCCGTCACCGCACCATTCAGCGACGACACGATCACATCCGGCGCATAGCACGCGACATAGGCGTCCAAATCCTGCCGGTTATAGGCATCGAGTTGCCGCTCGACGATTTCGCGCGCCGCACTCACCGGTCCACCTCGCCGAACACGATATCGATGGAGCCGAGCACCGCCGACACATCTGCCAGCAAATGGCCTTTGCACATATGATCCATCGCCTGCAGATGCGCGTAGCCCGGCGCGCGAATCTTGCAGCGATAGGGTTTGTTCGAACCGTCCGATACCAGATAGACGCCAAACTCGCCTTTGGGCGCTTCCACTGCGGCGTAGGTTTCGCCCGCGGGAACGTGATAGCCCTCGGTATAGAGCTTGAAATGGTGGATCAGCGCTTCCATCGATTTCTTCATCTCGCCGCGCTTGGGCGGCACGACCTTGTGGTCAACCGAAACCACCGGCCCGCCCGGCATCTTGTCCAGACATTGCAACATGATCTTGTTGGACTGGCGCATTTCTTCCATGCGCATCAGATAGCGGTCGTAGCAATCGCCGTTCTTGCCGATGGGAATCTGGAAATCGAGATCGCTGTAGCACTCGTAAGGTTGCGCGCGGCGAAGGTCCCACGCCACGCCCGTCGAACGCAGCATCACGCCGGAAAAGCCCCACATCTCCGCATCGGCGCGCGACACGATGCCGATATCGACATTGCGCTGCTTGAAGATGCGGTTTTCGGTGAGAAGGCCTTCGATATCGTCCAGCACCTTGGGGAAATGCAGGCAGAATTCGTGCATGTCCTCGGCGAGACCCGGCGGCATGTCCTGATGCACACCGCCCGCGCGGAAATAATTCGCATGCATGCGGCTGCCCGAAATGCGCTCGTAGAACACCATCAATTTTTCGCGCTCTTCGAAGCCCCAGAGCGGAGGCGTCAGCGCGCCGCAATCCATCGCCTGCGTGGTGACGTTCAGCAGATGCGAGAGCAGCCGCCCCACTTCGGAGAACAGCACGCGGATATATTGTCCACGCTTTGGCACTTCGAGGCCGAGCAGTTTTTCGATGGCGAGGCAGAACGCATGTTCCTGATTCATCGGCGCGACATAATCGAGCCGGTCGAAATAGCCGTTCGCCTGCATATAAGTTTTGTGCTCGATCAGCTTTTCGGTGCCGCGATGCAAAAGACCGATATGCGGATCGACGCGCGTGACGATTTCACCGTCCAGATCGAGCACCAAACGCAGTACGCCATGCGCCGCGGGATGCTGCGGCCCGAAATTGACCGTAATCGCTTTATCCTGTTCGGCCGCGGCGCTCATTTGGTTTCCTTGGCCTTCTCGTCGCCCGGCAGGATGTAGCGCGCGCCTTCCCATGGGCTCATGAAATCGAATTCGCGGAATTCCTGCACCAATTGCACGGGCTGATAGACGACGCGTTTCAGCTGATCGTCATAACGCACTTCCACATAGCCGGTGAGCGGGAAATCCTTGCGCAGCGGATGGCCGGAGAAACCGTAATCGGTGAGCAGGCGGCGCAGATCGGGATGATCGGAAAACGCGATTCCATACATGTCGAAAGTTTCGCGCTCGAACCAGTTCGCTGCGGGATAAATGGCAACCACCGAAGGCACCGGCGTATCTTCATCCGTCTGCAGCTTGAGGCGAACGCGCGCATTCTTCGTCAGCGACAGCAGATGATAGACAACATCGAAACGCATCGCCCTCGCCGGCCAATCCACACCGCAAATGTCGATCAGGATTTTGAATTCGAAAGACGGATCGTCACGCAGCGTCTTCAGCACGCGTGTGATCTCGCCCGGCTCCACATCCACCGTCAATTCGCCGAATGCGACGGTCGCGGCTTTCACCGCGCCGGGCAGCGCTGCGGTAATCTTTTGTCCGAGTTCAGCAAGCTCCATATCAGCGCTCGATATTTCCGGTGCGGCGGATTTTCCGCTGCAGCAGCATCACGCCATAGACAAGCGCTTCGGCAGTGGGCGGGCAGCCCGGCACGTAAATGTCCACCGGCACGATGCGATCGCAGCCGCGCACCACCGCGTAGGAATAATGATAATAGCCGCCGCCATTCGCGCATGATCCCATCGAGATCACATAACGCGGCTCCGGCATCTGGTCGTAAACTTTGCGCAGCGCGGGCGCCATTTTGTTGGTTAGCGTGCCCGCCACAATCATCACATCCGACTGCCGCGGTGAGGCGCGCGGCGCAAAGCCGAAGCGCTCCAGATCGTAGCGCGGCATGTTCGCCTGCATCATCTCTACCGCGCAGCACGCAAGCCCGAACGTCATCCAGTGCAAAGAGCCGATGCGCGCCCAGTTGATGAGTGCATCCGCGCTCGCGACAAGGAATCCCTTGTCGGCGAGTTCGCTGTTCATCGCCTTGAAATAGGGATCGTTGTCGATGATGGGGGCGGCACCCTCAACGCCTGCGCGCGCGCCGCTGCCTGCCGGGATCACTCCCATTCGAGCGCTCCCTTCTTCCATTCATAGATGAATCCGACCGTGAGCACGCCGAGGAACACGATCATCGACCAGAAGGCGAGCGCACCGGTTGCGCGCAGCGTGATCGCCCATGGAAACAGGAACGCCACTTCCAGATCGAAGATGATGAACAGGATCGACACCAGATAAAACCGCACGTCGAACTTCATGCGCGCATCGTCGAAGGCGTTGAAGCCGCATTCATAGGCGGAGAGTTTTTCGGGATCGGGTTTGGACGGCGCGATCAGGAACGGCACGATGAGAAGTGCGGCTCCCAGCGCGCCTCCGATGCCGATGAAAATCAGGATCGGCAGATATTCCAGAAGCAGCCCGTTCATCCGCTTTATCCTTCCGGCCGTGGCCGAACGCGCGCGGGATCGTGCCGCAAGCGTCAACCAGAACCGGGGTTAATTTCGCGGGCGCAGTATAGGCAGCGCCGCCCCGCATGCAACGCGGGTTTAGCCCAAGATTCGCCGCTTGGACAAAGGGTTTTCTTGGGGGAATTGCGTGGCTATTGGAAGCGGGGAGAACTCGCAGGGTGGCGTGCCAGTCGAAGCCGCGGGACTGGGGTGTCCGCCTACGCTAAAGCTTCGGCGGATGCGTCTTCGCCGCTTCGCGGCGTAGACTGGCGGGAGCGACGGGGCTCGAACCAGTATTTCCCAAATCCAGTAGAAATGTCTACGAGTTAAGCTATTGAAAATACAAGAATTATTCGACACTTTGCTGCGAATTGGCCACGGAATTGGCCATGACGCCAAAACCCGTGCCGCGCCTCGGACCGCATGGCCCTGATGGGGGCGTGAACCTCGCCTACGTCGCCCGGCAACTCGGTCACAAGGACACGTCCATGCCTGCTCAAGCATTACGCGAAGTGGATTGATGGAGCGGACAAGGGCGCGGAGGCGGCGAAATTGAACGCTGCTTTCAACGGGAATTCGTCGGGGCACATGGCCTGTGCGCCCGCCATGAGTAACAGACCGACTGACCTGCTGCAGAACGGCGGCTTAGAAAGAAACGGGCGGTGGGTATCTCTACCGCCCGTATGTGGACGGCTCCCTGCTTGCAAGGGGGATATTGGGTCTGATCGGATCGCTTGCATCCATATGTCCGGCCTTTGTGTGCAGCTACAGAGAGCTGCTGGCCAAGATGGCTTC
>DASZBL010000002.1:0-26621 GCA_035944195.1 Rhizomicrobium sp.
CCGACGTGTTCGATTACATTGAGCGCTTCTATAATACGAAACGGCGGCACTCGACGATCGGATATATGAGCCCTATGGAGTTCGAGATGAAGGCTGGACTAGCTTAAGCGGGTGTCATCCGAACCGGGTGCAGGCCAGTCCGGCGGAAACTTCCGAAGGGTCTTTGGAAGCACGTTCACGAATTAGCGCTTGAAGCACGGGCCAGCCACGAGCGGGAATTCGGTCTTAATTTCTTTGTTTACGAATTGGAGAAGCAGCTGCGCAAGCGTATACCGGATGAACAATTTCGCAACCATCTGAATACGATCAAGGCAATAGCAACTGGGCCTTATCTCACAGCGCTGCCCACTGTGATGGACGTCAGATCGGTTTATGCCCCGCAGCACGCAGCAGCGTTCCGGATTGATGGCGGGCGTACCGAGGTGCGATCTCTTGGTGAGGGGATTACTGAACTCATTCCCGTCTCAATAGGGCTTGCAGAATTCGCGCAAGGAATATGCCTGTTGCCGCCGGACCAAATTTATAATCTTCGTCACTCCAATGAAGCAAGCTACTTCTTCCAGGCGAGCTCTCAATTCAATGCATCGGAGTACGAGCGTTCGGTAAGGGATTTTCGCACCGCACTCGCCGCCTATGTGCAGCGGATAAATGAAGTAATAGTTCAGAAGTTCCGAGTCTCTATGGGCTCGGATGACGCGCTCCGACTAGCGTTCGACGTAAAGAGTCATACAAGTCGATCTCGAGCGGTATCTAACGCATTCGATTGGATATCGAACGCATTTGCATATATATCTATTATTGCACCGCAACTCGCTTCATCAACACTATTAAACTTGGTTCTGATCCAGCCCGTGAAGGAAATGGTAAGCTTAGTTCACAGTGGCGAGACTGCTAAAGGCGTAAATGACCGAGATGCTGGTATGTCAGACCAACTCATAGGCGATCTCTCACGCCGTTGGCGCAAGGATGAGATTGCGACGGAGGTTGGCTATCCGCCCCGGCGCAACCAATCTGTTTCAGGCGAAGTTCTGCATGCTAGTAGGAGGGTTCGTTGAATCCCAGACAGAATTTGAGAAGGATTGCGCTGATTGTCAATGCATCCACAATCGTTCCTTCTCTAACAAGCATCAGCGCTTCGTCTCCACTTACAATAATAGGATCACCAAACACTTCGCTCAGCTCTGGAGTCGGGGCCCCAGTAGCTCGACAACCCACAGCAAAAAAGAGATGACACTTGTGGCCGATAATCCCTGGGTCGACCGCAATTGATGCTACGCAAGAGAGAGATGGGGATGTCAGCCCCGTCTCCTCAGCGAGCTCTCTCGCCGCAATTTCTGCAGGTTCTAGACCCTGCAATCCAAAGCCTTTGGGTACCTCTAGAGACCAAGAATTTGATGCATAACGAAACGGGCGCACAAGAAAGTAACGCCCATCCTCAAGTACCGGGAGTACCGCCACGCTGTAAGGTGCTCTCCACTGTAGTTTAAGATACGTCCCACGAACCTCTCCAGGAAACCGCACGTCATTGTCAAAAACGCGCGCGAATTTATTCTCGTACACTAGACGTTCGGATGTAGTACGAATCGGCACTTCGGAAACTTTCTTCATTTGAGGCCCACCAGTTGAGCGACAATTATTGCATGCGACGACTACGAAGTGGAGGGGGTGACAATTAGCGCCCCCAACGCAGCCGAGTAAGTATTTCTGCGCTGAACGGCAGGCTCGGCGTGCCATCTATCATCAATTTCAAACAGACGCACTGATTCGGAAGGTTGACGAGGGTTTTTACATCGAACCTCGACTGAAACTCCTTCGCTAAGATCGGTGCGTCTTACTACGACGATTCTATCGGTCATCGCGGAATCTCTTCGTCCGCAATTCCTTCACCTGCATCAGTGTCAACACATGGCCGTCGTGCTGCTCGATATAGCTAACGACGACTTTCAGGGCGCACCGGATGAACTCCTAGCCTTAGACGGCTTCGCCTTCCGCACATTGATCGCTGCCGCGTCAAGCGTGTTTTTGATGTGCGAAGCGTAGAACTTCTCAATCATCTCAACCGATGTGCGACAATTCTTGGCGATCTGATAGATATCAGCGCCCTCCATAAGCCGCATGCAGACATAGGTATGGCGCAGGCTGTAGGCGGTGCGCCGCTGGCCGTCGCGGTCGATCTTGAGTTTTTCCTCATCGAGAATGATGTTGAACAGCCCGCGATGCGTCTGCGGAAACAACCTATCCGTGGGCGCGGGCTTGTTGCGCTTCACCAGACGCTCGAAGGGCAGCACCGCGCCGGGCATGCTCTTGCAGTAACCGACGCCGCGCTTGCCGCGCACTTCGATCTCAAGGATTTTTTGGCTCGTCGCCTCATCCTCAACAACCGACACGTCGCGATATTCGAGGCGGGCGGATTCGTCCGGGCGCAAGCCCGTGTTCGCCATGAAGAGCACATAATCGTGCAATTGCTCGGAAGCCCAGCGGTGCTGTTTCTTGAGCGGTTTCTGGGCGCGATTGCGCGTGGCATTGTAGAGCTTCTTGTATTCCTCAGGCGAGAACCACGCGCGATGGCTCACCTTGCCCGATCCTTTGTACGGCGGCGACAAATCCGGAATGTGTTCGAGCCAGCCATGGCGGTTTGCGGCTTTGAGCACCAGCCGCAAGGTCACGATTTCATGGTGCAGTGTAGCGCGCGCTGGCGGCTTGCCGGTGCGCGAGGTTTTGGTGCGGTGAATGCGATATTCCTGCGCCAAGCCCGGCGTGATTTCGGTGAGGAGTTTGTCACCAAAGAACGGGCGCAGATGAACACGTAAACGGTCGCCATGCTGTTTGACGTAGCGCGGATTGCGTTCGCCTGCGGTGAGCAATTCATATTCGGGAAGAAATTTATCCGCCGCTTCCTTGAACGTGCGTCCCGTTTTCAAAAGTCCTGCACGGCTTTTTCCCGAAAGATCGAGATACCAATCTTCGGCAAAATCTTTGGCTTGCGCGAGGCTGTCGGTTTTCGTGCTCGTGCGCCATTTGCGCCCGTTGAGGAACGCGGCGCATTGCCAAAACGAACTTCCGGCGCGCCGGTAGAGGCGGACTTTGCCGCCCATGATTTCGTGTGTGTCGGACATGGACGTAGACGAAGCAGACTTTTTATCTGAAAGGCAAAAAAGTGTGCCACAAATGTGCCACTCATTCCATCCCTATACGGAGGAATGTGTGCACCGCTAAGTCATTGATTTTATGGTGCCCCTGGCCGGACTTGAACCAGCACGTTGTCGCCAACAACAGATTTTGAGTCTGCCGCGTCTACCATTCCGCCACAGGGGCACGGGAAAAACATGCGAATGGAGGCGGGATAATAGTCATGGAAGCCGGGCGGTCAATGAAGTCAGAGGCCCAAAATCGCGGCCAATTCGGCCAGTTCCGCCTTGGCATTCAGCCAGGATTTGACGCGCGGGATGGCGGCGATCCGAACGCCCGGCGCAAAGCGGGCGAGCGTCGAAATCGTTTCGTCCAACGGCACCGCGCCATCGCCGCTGTCGTTTACCACCAGCGCGGCAATGGTGAGGCCGCGGCGGCGCAATGCATCCAGCGCCGTCAGCGTGTGGCTGATGGCGCCGAGATAGCTGCCCGCAACCAGAATGAGCGGCAATTTCAGCGACGCCATGAGGTCGAGCACCGTGCGGTGCGCATCCAGCGGCACCATCACGCCGCCCACGCCCTCGATGAATAAAATGCTCTCGCCAATTTCCGCGCGGCAGGCGGCAAGGATCGCATCAAAATCGAGTGTCTTGCCTTCGCGCGCCGCCGCCATGTCGGGTGAGAGCGGCGCTGCAAATCGCCAAGGCGAAACGCGGTCCAGCGATTCCGGCGTGATCGGTTCGTCCATCGCGCCGAGCAATACGCCCGGATCGCTGATCGCGGCGGTGGCGATATCGAAACCGCTGACGATAGGTTTGAAGGCGCGCACGGATTTTCCATGCTCACGCAGATGGCGGATCAATCCGGCGGTGACGAATGTTTTGCCGATATCGGTGCCGGTGGCAGTGACGAAGAATGCGCTCATGCAGCCATCGGCAGGATGCGCTCACGCACCAGACGTGCCAGCCGCGCTATTTCCTCATCGGGATGATTAGCGGTGAATGCCAAACGCAATCGCGCGGTTCCTGCAGGCACCGTCGGTGGACGGATTGCTACAGCGAGAAAGCCTTCGCTTTCCAATATCTGCGATGCTTCCAGCGCCGCCACCGCATCGCCCAGCACAATCGCTATGACCGGACTTTGCGCCAAAGGCAGATTGGTCGCGCGTGTGAATGCCTGTGCTTTGGCCAGTGGACGCGCCACCAATTCCGGATCGGCGGCAATCACATCCAGTGCCGCAATCGCCGCGGCAACGCTCGCAGGTGGCAGGCCGGTTGAATATATAAGAGTGCGTGCGCGCGTCTTGATGAGGTCGATCACAGGCTTCGACGCGCAAAGATAGCCGCCATAACTTCCCAACGCCTTCGACAGCGTTCCCATTTGCAAATCGACGGCAGCTTTCTTCCCATCGGCAAACACCGATCCTCGCCCGCCGCCGATCACGCCCAAACCATGTGCGTCGTCGGACATCAGCCACGCGTCATGCGCCTGCACGAGTGCTGCCAATTCACGCAACGGCGCCAGATCGCCATCCATCGAAAACACGCCATCGGTGACGATGAGTGCGTGTTGATGCACGCCGCGATTTGCCTCCAGCAATTCGGCAACATGCAAAACATCATTATGCCGGAACGTGAGAACGCGCCCACGCGATAGCTGCGCACCCGCCCACAGACAGGCATGCGATAATTCATCGATCAGCAGCAGATCGCCCTCGCCGATCAGCGCCGGAATGATCCCGGCATTGGCAAGATAGCCTGAACCAAAAATGCAGGCGGCTTCGGTTTCCTTTAAGTGCGCCAGCCTGCCCTCAAGCTCGTCGTAAAGAGGATGGTTACCAGTGATGTGGCGCGAGGCGCCCGCGCCCGTTCCATGACGGCGGATCGCGGCAATGGCCGCTTCCTTTACGGCAGGATGGTGCGTCAAATTCAGATAATCATTGCAGGAAAAGGACAAAAGCCGCCGCCCGCCCCGGCTGACCCAGATGCCGTCTTCCCGTGCGGTTTCAGCCAAAACGCGGCGCAAATGCTGCGCGTCCAGCTCGGCCAGCTTGGAATTGGCGAAAAGATCAAGGGATTTCATGGCTCTGCTTGCGCGGTGCGGCGGCCCGATATAATGCCATAGGGCCCGGAAAACCAAGGACCTGTCATGAACGCCCCCACCCCCGAATTCCGCGACGGCGCTGTGCGCCACGACTGGTCCCGCGAGGAAATCCGCGCGCTTTTCGCGCTGCCCTTCGCCGATCTCATCTATCGCGCCCATTCCGTGCACCGGGCGAATTTCGATCCGCGCGATGTGCAGATCTCCACGCTGCTCTCCATCAAGACCGGCGGCTGCCCCGAAGATTGCGCCTATTGCCCGCAAAGCGCGCATTACGAAACCGGCGTGAAAGCCGAAAAGCTGATGGACATCTCCGCCGTGCTGGCCGATGCCAAAGCGGCGAAGGATGCGGGCGCCACACGCTTCTGCATGGGTGCGGCCTGGCGCTCGCCTAAGGACCGCGATCTCGCTGCGGTGTGCGAAATGGTTGAGGCCGTGAAAGCGCTCGGCATGGAAAGCTGCGTCACGCTCGGCATGCTCACGGCACCGCAGGCCGAAAAGCTGAAGAGCGCCGGCCTCGATTACTACAACCACAATCTCGATACCTCGCCGGAATATTACGGCGAGATCATCACCACGCGCACCTATCAGGATCGCCTCGATACGCTGAGCCATGTTCGCGATGCGGGCATCAATGTCTGCTGCGGCGGCATTATCGGCATGGGCGAGGAAGCAGAAGATCGCGTCGGCATGATCCACGCGCTCGCGACATTGCCCGCGCATCCTGAAAGCGTTCCGATCAACATGCTGATGCAGGTGGAAGGAACACCTGTTTCCAAAGGACAGGCGCCGGACGCCTTCGAATTCGTGCGCACGATTGCGCTGGCTCGCCTCACCATGCCGAAATCCATGGTGCGCCTCTCCGCAGGCCGCGAAAATATGAATGAGGAAGCGCAGGCTTTGTGTTTCTTCGCGGGCGCCAATTCCATCTTCTATGGGCCGAAGCTGCTCACCACGCGCAATCCCAAACAGGATCAGGACCGCGCGCTGATCGCAAAACTCGGCATGCGGCCGATGGCCATCTGAATGAGCGCGCCTGATTGGTACGCGCGCGGTTTGCCGAACATCTGGCTGCCTTACACACAGATGAAAACGAGTAACCCGCCGTTGGTGGTTGCGCGCACGCATGGCACGCGCATTGTGCTGGAAGACGGGCGCGAATTGGTGGACGGCATCGCGAGCTGGTGGACGGCCTGCCACGGCTACAATCATCCGCATATTATCCAGTTCGTTCAGCGCCAGCTCGAACAAATGCCCCATGTCATGCTGGGCGGATTGGTACATGAACAGGCGCTGACGCTGGCCGCGCGGTTATCGGCGCTGCTACCCGCCGATCTCAATCATGTTTTCTTTTCGGATTCCGGATCGGTGGCGGTGGAAGTCGCCATGAAAATGGCGATCCAGTTCTGGTTGAACAATGGCGTGCGTGGCCGCACGAAATTCCTCGCCTTCAAGGGCGGCTATCATGGCGACACGTTTGCCACGATGGCGGTGTGCGATCCCGAAGAAGGCATGCACGCGCTTTTCACGGGTACGCTGCCCGAACATTATGTGATCGATCTGCCGCGCGACGAACAAAGCATCGCCGCTTTCGACAAATTCCTCAGCGCACACGCCCATGAACTCGCGGGTATTCTGGTCGAGCCGCTGGTGCAGGGCGCGGGCGGCATGATCTTCCATGACGAGCGCGTGCTGCAGCGCCTGCGCGCGGCGGCGGACAACCACGATCTGCTTCTGATCTTCGATGAAATCTTCGTCGGCTTCGGCCGCACCGCGGCGATGTTCGCCTGTGAAGCCGCGGAGGTGGTGCCCGACATCATCACGCTCGGCAAAGGCCTCACGGGCGGAACGCTGCCGCTCGCCGCAACTGTGGCGAGCAAAAAGATTTTCGATGCGTTCTGGTCCGACAACCCTGCGCATGCGCTGATGCACGGCCCCACTTACATGGGCAATGCTCTCGCGTGTGCTGCAGCGAATGCTTCGCTCGATCTGTTCGAAAGCGAGCCGCGTCTGTTGCAAGCCGCCGAAATCGGCAAGGCGATGGCGCCAGCGCTCGGCCATTGCCTCGAATTGCCGAATGTGAAGGACGTGCGCGTGCGCGGCGCCGTCGGCGTGGTGGAACTCAAAACCGTCGGCAATCTGAACGAACTCAAGCGCCGCTTTGTCGAGGCAGGCGTGTGGATCCGCCCCTTCCGCAACATCGTGTACCTGACACCTGCGCTGACCATCGGCGAAGAGGATTTGTCCAAGCTGACGGGCGCAATTGTCGAGGTTTTGCGGGCTTTTTAAGCGCCTGTGGAGAGGTCAAAACGCGCACTTCTCATTTGGGCCGCCGCGAAGTATGACCCCTCGTAACCTTCTGCCCCACGAGTCGCCATGACGCTCCGCCCCATTCGCCGCGCGCTGCTTTCGGTTTCCGATAAAACTGGATTGATCGATTTCGCTAGGGCATTGGCCGGGCGCGGCGTGGCGCTGATCTCCACAGGTGGAACCGCGAAGGCAATCCGCGATGCGGGGCTGGCCGTCACCGATGTATCCGCCGTGACGGGTTTCCCCGAAATCATGGATGGCCGTGTGAAGACGCTGCATCCGAAAATCCATGGCGGCCTGCTCGGCCTGCGCGACAAGCATGCCGATGCGATGAAGACACACGAAATCGAAGGCATCGATCTGCTCGTCTGCAATCTCTATCCCTTCGAGGCGACAGTCGCTAAAGGCGCCGATTACGACGAGGCCATCGAGAATATCGACATCGGCGGGCCCGCGATGATCCGCGCTGCTTCCAAGAACCATGGCTGGGTAACGGTTGTTGTCGATACGGAAGATTACTCCGCCGTGCTCGCCGAAATGGATGCGAACGATGGCGCAACCACGCTGGCCTTGCGCAAGAAGCTCGCGCAAATCGCCTATGCACGCACAGCGGCTTACGATTCCGCAGTGTCGAACTGGTTTGCAGGCGAACTCGGCGAGAAGGCACCGCGCCGCCGCGCCTTCGCGGGCACGCTGCGCCAATCGCTGCGCTATGGCGAGAATCCGCATCAGGAAGCGGCGTTCTATGCGACAGGCGAAAAGCGTTTCGGCGTTGCAACTGCCGAGCAATTGCAAGGCAAGGAGCTTTCCTACAACAACATCAACGACACCGATGCGGCTTACGAGCTGGTCGCGGAATTCGCGCCCGATGTCTCGGCTGCCTGCGCGATCATCAAACACGCCAATCCTTGCGGCGTGGCGCTCGGCGCCAATCTGGTTGAGGCCTACAAGAAGGCGCTCGCCTGCGATCCCGTCAGTGCGTTTGGCGGTGTGCTCGCCTTCAATCGCAAGCTCGATGGCGCGACGGCCGAAGAAATTTCCAAGCTCTTCACCGAGGTCATTATCGCGCCGGATGCGGATGAAGACGCGAAAAAGATTCTCTCGTCACGCCGCAATCTGCGCCTGCTGATCGCGGGCGGATTGCCCGATCCCAATTCGGCGGGGCTCACCTTCAAAACCGTCGCGGGCGGCTTCCTCGTGCAGACGCGCGACAACGCCCATGTTTCCAAAAGCGAACTCAAGATCGTCACCAAGCGCAAACCGTCCGATGCCGAAATCGCCGATATGCTGTTCGCGTTCACGGTGGGCAAGCATGTGAAGTCCAACACCATCGTCTATGCCAAGGCGTTGCAAACCGCCGGCATCGGCGCAGGCCAGATGAGCCGGGTGGATTCCGCGCGCATCGCTGCCCTCAAAGCGAAGGAAGCGGCACAAACCGCAGGCTGGCCGGAGCCGCTGATCAAGGGCTCGGCTGCGGCCTCCGACGCCTTCTTCCCCTTCGCCGATGGTTTGCTGGCGGTGGCCGAGGCAGGTGCGACCGCGGTGATCCAGCCGGGTGGATCGATTCGCGACGATGAGGTCATAAAAGCTGCGGATGAAGCCGGTTTGGCCATGGCATTCACAGGAATCCGTCACTTCCGGCATTGACCTCGAATGTGAAGGAACCCTTTGTTAACCACATGTGTTAACCTTTGACGGTGCGAGGCGGGAGCTATCCCGCAGCCGGTTGGGGGGTCCTCAATCGTGTGGATCGGCAAAATACTGAGATTGGCGGGGCCCGCTCTGGCGGGAGCAATGTGCGCCTTCTGCCCGGCAGCCGAAGCCGGTTATGGCGACGGAGTCGCCGCCTTCCACAATGTCAGCCTGGAAGCCGGAATCCGCTATTGGCGCAAGGCGGCCTGGCAGGACGATGATTTCCTCTCCGAATTGCGGCTCGGCGATATCTACGCCAACGCCACCGACACCCGCTATTACGATCCCGTCGAAGCCTATGTCTGGTATTACCTCGCCAGCCACAGCAGCATCCAGCGCCCGCGCGACGACGACAATGCGCGCCACTTCATCCATGAATCCCGCGAGCGCGCACGCGACAAGCAGACAGCGCTCCTCGCCAATCTCGATACGGACCAGCGTGCGGATGCGCGCAACCGGATCGTGTATATCCTGTCCTGTCAGGGCTCGGATGGCTTCATCAAGCTCGGCCGGATCAATAGCGGCAGCAGCGAACCGCGGCACGAATATCGCGACGAGTCCCGCGGCTGGCTGCCCAATGGTTCTTCCGGCGGACAGGAAGACCGTTACGGCGACGACCGCGACGACGAAATGGCGGACATCGCCGACACCGCGATGACGCCAAATGAAGCCGAAGCGCTCACTTATTTCCACATCGCAGAAAGCATGGGCGATCCGGTGGCGCGCTATTACCTCAACGATCTCGAAGGACGTCTGCGCGAGTCCGAGCTGGGCCAACATATCGTCATGGATCAGGCGAAGAAGTTCCACTATTGGACGCCGCCTTTCGAATTCTACCCGGCGGGCGACAGCGACAGCGGTATTCCGTATACGGATGAATGCCCAATGAGCTTCGCCCGGGAACGCGCACTGGCGCTGGTTCCAACCGCCCTGCCCCAGCCCGTCATCCGCCGCGCGCTGACCTTCCTCGGCTGGGGGCGCGATGGCGTGCGCGGCATTCAGCGCTTCCAGCTTACCATCGGCGATGACGGAAACGGCAGGCTGACATCGCCGGAAGCGGTGCGCCTAGTTCAGACCGCAGCCGTGCGCGGCGATGCGGAATCGCAGAATGCACTGGGCGTGATGTATGCCAAAGGCATCGGCGTGATGCGCAATTTTGTGCGCGCGCAATTCTGGTTCCAGAAAGCCGCGGACCAGCGCTATGGCGCAGCGCTCTATCATCTTGGCGTGCTCTACAAGGTGGGTCCCGAAGGGATCCAGCAGAATCTTTCGCGCGCCAATGATTGCTTCACCGCTTCGGCGCTCGCCGGATTCCGGCCAACGCTCAACCAGCTCGGCGAACTGCTCGCACGCGCGGCCGATGCACCGCCGCGCCCGGGCCAGCATTGAAGGAACCCGCCATGACAAACAAGAAGATCTGGATTGTGTTAGGCGGGCTGATGCTCGCCCTTCTGGGCGCAGCACCTGCTGCAGCCGGTGTCGCGATCGACAATGCGGTGATGCTCGATCCTTATGATCCGGTGCCGCCGGTCCAGTTCAGCCATTGGTATAGCGGCTATGGCGGCTGTTACAGCGAATGCGGGCATCGCTGCTGGCACGCATGCTATCATCACAGCGATTGCGACTCTGACTGCTACCGGCACCGGGATTGCGATCAAGACTGCTATCGCAGCCGCTGCGAACATGATTGCAACAATCGCTGCGAGGGGCGCGATTGCGATGCCGCTTATTATCACCGCGACCAGGCGATTGCCGCGCCCTGCACCACCGGCGACTGCTATGAATCAGAGCATTGGGAACATCGCTGGCGTGACGGCGATCATGTGAGCCGCGAATGGCTGAAGAGCGGCCGGCGCGAGGGCGAGCGCGATTCGCGCGCCTATGACGACGACGATTACGACAACGGGCCGCACTGATCCGCGTCAGACGGCTTTCGCGCGTTCCTCTTTCACCCAGATCATGCCGATCAGTCCGGCGACGAGAAACGCCGTGATGACCAGCATTCCGCCGCGCTGGCTATGCGTCCAGCTTGTGAGCCATGCCACACTCAGTGTCGCGAGGAACGAGGTGGATTGACCCGATAGCGAGAACAGCCCGAAGAATTCCGTCATGCGCTCCACGGGTGCGATGCGCGCCATCATCGTGCGCGCATTGGCGTAGGATGCCGTCACGAAAATCGCCACCATGATGAGCAGGCCGACATAGATCAGTTCCGGCCAGCTTTTGAAGAAAGGCAGCGGCACCACCGGCGGCGAATTCGGATCGTAGGGGATAAACCAGAAGATGCGGTCCAGCCCCATCGAAATCGACAGCAATCCGAAAATCACCGTGCCGCCCACCGAAATGAACAGCGCGCGTTTCGATCCCAGATGATCGTCCAGCCAGCCGCCGAAGATTCCACCGATGACGGCGAAGATGCTGAGCACGATGCCGTACGCGGTCATTGCCAGCGCGCCCCAATGAAACACGCCCGCCGCATAAACGCCGCCGAAGGTGAGCAGCGCCGTCATGCCGTCGTTGAAGAACAGGCGCGCGAAAAGATAGGTCGCGACATTGTGGTAATGCTTCAGGCTGCGCACCGTCGTGATGACGGATTTGAATCCTTTCACGGATGCTTCAAGGATCGGCATCCGCGTGGCGGCGCGATCCGGCGTCCAGATGAAAAGCGGTATCGCGAAAATGGCGATGCACAGCGCCGAGATCGGCCCCGTCAATCGCTCCGGTTCATGCGCCGCCTGACTGACGCCGAACAGCGTGTGCGCCGGAATGAAACTCCAGCTTACATTGCCGGGCAGTGAGAAGAACACGAGCATGAAGATCAGCAGCACCAGCCCGAATGCGTTGCCCAGCGCCAGACTCAATCCCGACAGCGAACCCACCCGCTCATGCGGCACGATGGTAGGCAGCATGGCGTTGTAAAACACGCTGGCGAATTCATAGGCCACATAGGTGATCGCAATCAGCATGCCGAGCACGAACAGCGACAGCCCGCTGCCATCGGCTTTCGCAAACCACAGAAACGCCGCCGGAACCGCGATCAGCAATGCGAATGTCGCGATCCATGGCTTGCGCCGTCCGCCCGCATCCGCAATCGCGCCGATGAACGGCGCCAGAATCGCGATCACCAATCCGCTGTAACCCTGAATGTTGCCCCAGAGTGACTGGCCGCGCACCGGATCGCTCACCAGCACGTTCGTGAAATAGGGCGCAAAAATATAAATCGTGACGAGCAGGATGTAGGGCGTACGCGCACCGTCGAACATCGCCCAGGAAATCTGTCCGAGCTTGTTCGAGATTTTGTCGCCCGTGCTCGATAAGCCGTGCGGCTTGTGCAGCAGATAGCCGAGCGCGCCTGCCTCGGCGGCCACCATCGAGGCGGGCGAACCGGAAGGCTCTCCGGCTGCGGGGTTTATTTCATCGTCTGAAGCGGCACCCTCATCGGAAGCTCTCACTGGTGTTCACTCCCCAGATATTTTTCTTGTCTATCCACCCGTCGATGCCGTCCGTGGCGATTTCGCATGCCATCGCGCGGCAGGCCTCAAGCTTCGCAATTACGCCCGGCTGCGCCAAGGCCAGAATTTTCGATGAGGAATCGTCATCTTCGCGGATCGCCGCCGGTTTTTTGGCGGTGACGATTACGGTTCGGACATCCGAGAGCATGGAGGAGTGAACCCAGCCCAGGCTGCCCTCGGCATCCTCGATCCGGCGCCAGACGTCATATTGGGCGACCACTTTCACCGGCAGGCCCTTGCGGTGATAGACCCAAAGGATGGCGTGGCTGTAGCTGGGCCCCTCGCGCAGATAGACCTTGGCATTATCGAAACTGGCATAGCGGGGGATGTCGCCGCTGCCCTCGGCCCGCGCCGCGCTCCCGAGAAATGCAGCCGCCAGAAGCCCGAGCACAATCCGCCACATCGCAATCTTTCTCCCCGCAAAGCCTTTGTATTTGACCGCAAGGCGGCTTCTGCTAATACCCGAACAGGCGCTTTGGAGCCCGGAACCGGCATGCCTGCCAATAAGCCGCTTGTCATCGTCACGCGCAAGCTTCCCGACGCGATCGAAACGCGTATGCGGGAGCTGTTCGACACGCGCCTCAATCTCGATGACCGCACGATGAGCCAGAACGACCTCATCGAAGCCATCCAGAAAGCCGACGTGCTGGTGCCGACCGTGACCGACCGCATCGATTCCAAGGTGCTGGTGCGGGCGGGGCCGAATTTGAAGCTGATCGCCAATTTCGGCACGGGCGTGGACAATATCGACGTGCGCACCGCACTTGAGCGCGGCATCACCGTCACCAACACGCCGGGCGTGCTGACCGAGGACACCGCCGACATGACCATGGCGCTGATCCTGGCCGTGCCGCGCCGGCTGGTGGAGGGCGTCAAGGAACTTGAGGCCGATCATTTCAAGGGCTGGTCGCCCAACTGGATGCTGGGCCATCGCATCTGGGGCAAGCGGCTGGGCATTGTCGGCATGGGCCGCATCGGACAGGCCGTGGCGCGCCGCGCCAAGGCGTTCGGCCTGCAGATCCACTACCACAACCGCAAGCCCGTGCATTCACAGATCGAGCATGAGCTTGAGGCGACCTATTGGGAAAGCCTCGACCAGATGCTGGCGCGCATGGATATCGTGTCGGTGAACTGCCCGCACACGCCCGCCACTTATCATCTGCTCTCGGCGCGGCGGCTGAAGATGATGAAGCCCGCGGCCTATATCGTGAACACGGCGCGCGGCGAAGTGATCGACGAGAACGCGCTGGCCCGCATGCTGGAAACCGGCGAGCTGGCGGGCGCGGGGCTGGATGTGTTCGAGCACGAACCGGCGGTGAACCCCAAGCTGCTGAAACTGAAGAACGTGGTGCTGCTGCCGCATATGGGCTCGGCCACGCTGGAAGGCCGCATCGACATGGGCGAGAAGGTCATCATCAACATCAAGACCTTCGCCGACGGCCACAAACCACCGGACCGCGTCATCCCCGCGATGCTGTAAAGCGCGCTTCGCTGCGCACATATCTCCCTCTCCCCCACGCAGTGGGGGAGAGGGCGGGGTGAGGGGGTCGCGAAAGCAAGCGCAACTCCATCACCAAAAAACACAGCGCGAAAACTTCCGGCGATGGTGCAGGCGGAGAGATCCCCCTCACCCTAGCCCTCTCCCCCGGAGGGGGAGAGGGAATTTGGGTAGCGCAACGCTCCTTTTGCGCCACACTTGAAACGCAGGCGTCCGAGAGCCAAATGCCTTCGGATGAAGAACAGAAATTATCATCCCGGCTCAAAAATCCGCGCGGCGAAAGATGCGATTTTGCAGCTGCGTTCGCACCAATTCGCGTCGAAAAAGCACCGAAATCGTGCACAAAAAATCATGGATAAGCACCTCCTTATCCACGGTGAATCCGGCGCAAATCCTCGATTTTTGCGAAACGCTATCCCCCAAAAAGCAGGGGGGAGTACCCCCAAAAAAATTCTGGAACATTTTTGGTTTGCTTCAACGAAATCCAAATTGGTTCTACGGCATAAACCAGAACCGCGCGCAGACGAGCAGCAGCACGCTGGCCAGCGCAAAACGCACCGTCGTTTCGGAGGTGCGCGCCGATGCGATGCTGGTGATCACGATCGCGGGCAGCGAACCGCACAGCAGCGACACCAGAATATGCAGGTCGATGGTGCCGAGGATGGAATGGCCCAGGCCTGCAATCATCGTCAGCGGCACCGCGTGTGCGATATCGGAGCCGACGATCTTCTGCGGCGACATCTTGGGATAGAGCAGCACCAATGCGGTGACGCCGATGGCGCCTGCGCCCACCGATGAAATCGTCACCAGCACGCCCAGCACCGCACCCGTGAGGATGGTGAGGCGCGATACGAGGCGCGGATTCAATTCGCCGATATGCCGGTCGTAAAGCCGCATGATCGGTTTGCGCATTATAAGAAGGAACGCCGTGCTCATCAGCGCCGCGGCCAGCACTTTGGTGATGAGCCCCTGCACCGCCTTGCTGTCGATGCCGAGCGAATAGAGCGCCCAGATGGTCAGCGCCGTCATCGGTATGCTGCCCAGCGCAAGCAAGCCCACGACTTTCCAGTCGATGGTCTTGTTATAGCCGTGAACCAGCGAGCCGCCGGTCTTGGTGATCGATGCATAAAGCAGATCGGTTCCGACCGCGGTTGCCGGATGAATGCCGAACACCAGAATCAGCAGCGGCGTCATCAGCGAGCCGCCGCCCACGCCGGTGAATCCGACCAACCCGCCCACCAGCACACCGGAGAGCACGTAGAGAGGATCGATGAAATGAAGCAGATGGCTCACGTTACACCTCTTCTTTCACAACGAAATCTGCGCGCGCAGCGAGACGGCGTCGAGCTTCTGCCCGACACTCAATCCCAGAAACGGCGCAGAATTACCCAAACGGCTAATGTCGATATGTTGATAATCGGCGGCGAAGCGCAGCGCGCTGTTGGGATACCAATTGATACCCGCACTCCAGATCTTCTGTTCGCCACCACGTACCCCACCTGTCACCAAACCGGCGTTTCCGGAATTATCGTTGAGATCGAGAACGCTGTAGCGCGCTCCCAGTTCCCACGCGCCCCAAACACTATCCGGTTTCGGCGACGCAAATGCTGCGCTGTCGGTTTTGTAGACGCGGGTTTCGCCGGTTAGTACCCAGCTGGCTTGCAGATACCAGCCATTGAAATCGAGATCGGATTTGGGGAGCGCGGGTGGAGGTGTCAGCAAACGCTGGTTGATCCGGTAATCGAAATAACCGCCTTGCGCATAAAGACTGTGCCATTGCAGCGCCGCTTCCGCGCCCCAGATGGTGGCGCTGTTCGCGTCGATCGCGCCGGTGGAAATTAATTTCGTGCCGGTGCTGTCCACGGTGAGTTCCGGCGCTGACGAAAGCGTCAACGTCCGTGCCACATTGGGACCGGGCGCGGTATCCGCAGGCCTGAACACATGCGCGCCGCTCGCACTCAGCACGAGTTTCGCATCCCGATCGGAATAAGCGAGATAGGAGACGCGCCCGAGCGCTGCATTCTGCTCATCGAATACGGCGGCGTCTGCCACTTTGCCGCCGGTCCATGAAAGTGCCGCAAAGAAACCGTCGCCCGCATAAAAGACGCTCGCCGCATCTCGGCCGTCGCCGCCCACGGTATTGCGCAGGATGTCGGAAGGTGCGGCGCGCTCCAGAAAAAGTGTGTCGCTCGATGACGTGCTGTCTTCCAGGCCTGCAGCGGGCGGATAAGCGCCGATGCGCACAGCAAAGGGTTTCAACCCATCATACTGGATATAAAGCGATTGAATGCGGCCCTGACTTTCGGTGCCGCCGCTGCCGCCGAATTCGGTGTTGACGAAATAGGACCAGTCTCCGAAGAGCTTTCCCTGTACGCCCAGTTGCGCGCGGCGGATATTGGTGCCGCTGGAAAGATCGGGACCGTTGGCGACGGGAAGCAGCACCGCGCTGCCGCCCTGCACGTAATAGGCAGCGTCAAACTGTCCGAGGATGCGGATGGCGGCGGTGAAATTGCTGTCGCCGGTCGGGATTTCCAGCGGAGCCGCTTGCGCGGTTTGTGTGACCGCTGCACCCACCAACAGCATGACTGCGAAATTTCCCCGCACAATGCGCCCCTGCGCTGCATTCTGCCACCCATATTGACGATATACTCTAGCGAGTCAATAGAGATTACGGTGTATAGAGGTGCGATCCTGCGGATGCTATTCGCTGATGATTTGTCAGGCGGCGGAACGGGCGCGGCGGGTGGAGGTGAGCGCCGAAGCCAGCGTGCGGGCTTCCAGCACTTCGGCGGTGGCATCGCGCGCGGCGAGCAGGACCTTGCGGATGGCGCAGGTTTTCTCGTCGATGCAATCGGCGCAGCGTTGGTAAGCCGTGGTGCTGACACAGGGGCTTAACGCCAGGGGCCCATCGGTCACGCGAATGATTTCGGCGAAGGTGATGTCTTTCGCGGGGCGCCCTAGCAGATAGCCCCCCGCCCTGCCCCGCTGGCTGCGCACGACACCGCGTTTTTTCAACTCGAGCAGGATTTGTTCGAGGAATTTGCGCGGCACATGCGCCTTCGCCGCCACATCGGCGATCATCATCGGCTCATTGCCGCCATGCTCGGCCAGCACCAGCAAAGCATGCATCGCATATCGCGCCTTTTGCGACAGCATCGAAGAATGTCCATTAATTCTATGTACTATATGGGCATCGCCGGCCTCGCGGTCAATCCGGCAAAGGCATGACCGCCGGGAAAATCATCCCGCTGGCTGCAAATAAAAGGACATGCGCCCCCCGATGTAACGGGCGCTCCAGCCCAACAGCAGCCCATTCGCGATGAGGCCGAGCGCTGGCGATACCAACAGAAATTCGGCGTGCGGCAGATAGATCGCCAGCGTGACATGCACCGTGCTCATGAGCGCGAGCCCGCATCCCCAGACAATTGTGGCGACACGGAACACACGGCCCTTGTCCATGGCGACCACAGAATCGAATCTGGCGCGTCTTTCCGGCGCGCCCGCCGTCACGAATTGCCGGGCAATATAGAGAATGGCAGGCCGCCCGATTGCCACCGACGCCAGGAAGCTCAACCCGACGATCGTGCCCTCAAAGGAGCGCAGCACCAATGCCGTCGACACATTGGGCGACAGAACAGTAACCGCAATATGAAACACAATACCGCACAGCGCGATGAGGGCGATGGCATCCACCATTCGTTTCCGAAAAATACCCAGGCAAAATCCGATGACGGGAAAGATCGTCGAATAGAGAAGCGGCAGAACGCTCTCATGCGGAAAACGCGGCTCCAGGAAACGGAATAGAAGATAGGGACAGAGCGCGTTGACGAGAAGACTAAAGCCGATGGAGCGAAACGCAGCTTTGCGATTGAACGCAGTTCGCGCAACATCGGAGTTTAAAACGTCTGGCGCTGCGGGTGGTTCGCCTTCAGGCTGCCAGTTCATAGATGACCGCATTCCAGAACCGCGCCCGGTGCGAGCCGGAGCGTTTGAAGCCGCGCTGGCGCAATTCGCGTCCGATCAGGAAATTGAAATAGCCATGCGCTACCAGCACCGCTGAACCCTCCTTGCGCGCGCGGCGCATGAGGATGTCGGCAGCGTCGGATGCGCGTTCCTTCGCGCGTTTGTAATTCTCGATTTTGGGATGATAACCCGCATGCCACAGGATGCGCGCCATCACAGCCCATTTCGGTACCTTCATACGCAGGACGGGAATGCGCGGGCTTGCCAGCGGCGCCTCCACGAATAGCGGATCCACGATCAGCTCGGCATTGGGCGCCAGCGCGCGCGCGCTATCGTTGGAGCGCTTGCGGCCGCTGGTGAACACCGCAGTCAGTTCACCCACCAAATCCTGCAATTCCTCTGGGGGCGCACTTTCTGGATCGAGGCCCGCTTCCTCATACGCATCGATATAACTGCGAAAACCGTGATGGGATGTGCGTGGCGAGGTGGCGATGGCCGGCCTGCCGTGGCGAATGAGGATAATACGGCACGCCTCTGCCGCCTCTTCGGCAGCGGGGCGCGGTTTTGTCTTGGCTGGTGCTTGCGGCGTCATGCCCAAATCGTAGGATCGTTCAGGACGGCAAATAACATAGGGCGAGGATGCGGCGCATGGAACAGGGTGACCTCAAAGGCAAAGTGGCAATCGTCACGGGCTCGGCCACGGGAATCGGTGCGTCGGTCGCCATTGGCCTTGCCCGGCGGAGCGCGAACCTAATCGTGAACTACAGCAAAAGCGAGAGCGAAGCGGAAGCCACGGCGGAGGCCGTGCGCAAGGCGGGTGGCGAGGTGCGCGTGGTCCGGGGCAATGTGGCCGAGGACGCCGATTGCCGCAAACTGGCCGAGGCTGCATTGGCCGCATGGGGCCGCATCGACATCCTCGTCAACAATGCAGGCACCACCAAATTCGCCGCCCATTCCAATCTCGACGCGCTCTCAGCCGAAGATTTCCAGAGCATCTACGCCGTCAATGTGATCGGCGCGTTCCAGATGGTGCGCGCCTGTGCCCCGGCGCTGAAAGCCAGCGGCGAAGGCAGCGTGGTCAACATTTCCTCCATCGCCGCAATCGCGGGAATCGGTTCGTCCATCGCCTATGCCGCCTCCAAAGGCGCGCTCAACACGATGACGCTCTCGCTTGCCCGCGCGCTGGCGCCTGAGATTCGCGTGAACGCGGTGTGCCCCGGTTTCGTCGCAACACCCTGGTTCAGCGGTCGCTTCGGCGAGGATGCCGCCGCCAGAATCGCGGAAGAACAGGCCAAGGCGGCGCCGCTCAATCGCGCTGCAGACGGCGATGAAATCGCGCGCACGGTTCTGTTCTTTTGCGGTCCAGAATCGAGACACATCACCGGCGAAGCGCTGCTCACCGATGGCGGTCTGCATCTCAACGTGATGGCCGGCGCGCGGCGCTGAATTGCCCAATTGGGCAGCGCATTGCCCACGCATCGTGCAGTTTTTATTGCAGCGCACGCGATAAAGTCCTTTTTGGGCATTCCTGTCGCGCAAATGTCACGCTTATCGTTCCGCGAATCCTTGTTTCTATGGGGCGTTTCCAACAAATCTGCATTTGTAGGCGTGATTTGCGGCACTGCACAAAAACGTGCCCCGCTACGTCGGTTTTTGATGGATCAAGGAGGGGTTGATGAAGTCCTTTACAATGAAATTGCTACTCGGTGTGGCCAGCGCTGCCACCCTGTTCACGACGGCGGCTTTGGCGGACGACGCCCCCCCACCGTGGGGCACGTTTAGCGGCTATGTTGATGTGGCGTCGGATTACCGTTTCCGCGGCATCAGCCAGAGCAATCGCCAGCCATCGCCAGAAGCCTCGATCAACTGGAGCGGCCCGGAGGGATTCTACGCCGGCACATGGGAAGCCAAAACGGACTGGGTAGGCTATCAGCCTTTCCGCCAGACGCCTTCCTTCGAAGCCGATTTCTACGCCGGCAAACATACCGATCTGGACGGTACCGATCTAAATGTCGAAGCCTATTATTACAGCTATCCGGATTACGTTAAAAACTATCTGGGTCCCAAATCCGCCAGCTACTACGAGACGATCGTTCAACTTGCGCATACATTCGACGCGCTGACTGTGACCGCGACCGGCGCGTGGTCGCCGAGATGGAGCCTCGTCGGCAGCAACGGCTATTATGTGGAAGGTACCGCCTCTTACGCGGCAACCGACTGGCTGTCGATCAGTGGCAATGTCGGCCATCAATGGGTAGATTTAGCCAAATCCTTCGGCTCGACCGATTATACGCATTGGGACCTGGGCGGGACGGCAACATATAAGAGCTGGGCACTCGATGTGCGTTATGTCGATACCAGCCTCAACAAATCGCAGTGCGGCTTCTACATGATCACGAAAAATGCCTGCGAGCCCACGGTTGTGGCCACGCTGACCTACAATATCAGCTCGCTGTTCTGAAAGCCTAGCTTGGAACAAGAAACCCGCGCCTCGAAGGGGGCGCGGGTTTTCTTTTGCCCGAAGTCATGAAACGCTGGCGCCGGATTGGCACCGGAGCAGCACATGGCGGCGAAATTCCCGGGCGGATTTCTGTGGGGCACGGCGACGGCCGCCCATCAGGTCGAGGGTGGCAACATCGCCACCGATCTCTGGCTAATGGAAATGGCGAAGGAAAGTTTCTTCGCCGAACCGTCCGGCGATGCCTGCGATCATTATCACCGCTATGAGCAGGACATCGCGCTGCTGGCGGGGCTCGGTTTTTCCACCTACCGCTTTTCCATCGAATGGGCGCGCATCGAGCCGGAGGAAGGTTTTTTCTCTGCCGCCGCACTCGATCACTATCGCCGCATGATCGCGGCCTGTCATGCCGCACGCGTGACGCCGATGGTGACGTTCCATCATTTCACCGCACCTCTGTGGTTCACGCGCGATGGCGGCTGGGAAGACAAGAAATCGGTAGACCGCTTCGCGCGCTATTGCGAGCGGGCAGGCCGCGCACTGGGCGATCTGGTGTCCTATGCCTGCACCATCAACGAAGCGAACATCCCGATCATGCTGACGATGATGCGCGAGGGTGAGAAGCGCACGCCATGGACGCGGCCGTCGCGATTCACAGAACTGGCGAAAGCCTGCGGCGGCGAAGCGGAGCGTTTCGCGCCGTTCCTGCTATGCAACGGTCACGCGACAGTGGCCAATTTCATCGCCGCACATCGCAAGGGCTATGACGCGCTGAAGAGCGCGGGCGTCAAGGGACCTATTGGCCTCACGCTCTCGCTGAACGATTTTCAGGCCGAAAAAGGCGGTGAGGATTTGCGCAGCATGGCCGACCACATCATCAACGGCCAATTCCTCGAAGCCGCGCGCGGCGACGATTTCATCGGCGTGCAGACCTACACGCGCGTTCGCTTCGGCCCCAAGGGCACGTTGCCGCCGCCCGAAGGTGCGGAACGCACACAGATGGGATATGAGTTTTATCCTGAATCGCTGGAAGCCACGATCCGCAACGCCGCGCGCATCAGCGGCTGCCCCGTCATCGTCACCGAAAACGGCATCGGCACCGAAGACGACACGCGCCGCATCGCCTACACGCAGCGCGCACTCGAAGGCGTGCTGAAATGTTTGCACGACGGCATCGACGTGCGCGGTTACATCCACTGGTCGCTGATGGACAATTACGAATGGCTGGAAGGCTACCGCCCGAAATTCGGACTGGTGGAAGTCAACCGCGCCACGCAGGCCCGCAAACCCAAACCGAGCGCATACTGGCTGGGAGAAATCGCGAAAAAGAATGCGATGTAAGCTGGCGCGCCAGCCGAAGCTCGCGTAAGCGAGCGCAGGCTGGCTGGGGCGGGAGGACGCCAAATGGCGGTGCCGATTAATCCAATAGTTCAATGCTTTTAGCATGTTAGGAAGAGGAATGGCACCCAAAAGTGGCACCCAATTCCAGTGCGCATGCGCGCCGCCAATTTGCTATCAGGTCTCGGCGTAGTAGAGGTCAGTGCGTGGAGAAGGTCCCGGATGGCAGGCCCGACTGTAACAGGACAAAACGCCAGCGAGCGACCGCAGCTCGACGGGGACGATGCAAAGCGCTCGGTTCGGGAAGATGCATTCGGCCTAACTCAAAGCGTTCAGGCTCTCACTGAGATTCTGAGGAGCCGCGTATCTGCGGGTGGCTACGCCATCGGCATTGAGGGAAAATGGGGCAGCGGCAAGACAACGCTCCTTAATTTTATCGAAGAGGCATTGCGTGACGGCAATGACTCGACAAAGAAAGTGATTCGCTTCGACCCATGGCTTATCGGCAGTAAGCAATCACTGTTGACCGCGTTTTTCGAGGACCTCAGAATGAGGATCGAAGAGTTTCGCGATTTTTCGGTATTGCGAAACAAAATTGGTGATGGACGTGAATCGCCAATCGACCGACTGTCACGCCATATCTGCCAATACTCCAAGTACGTGGAATTGGTCGCGAAGACGGCGAGCGGTGCAGTGGCACTAACGCCGTCATTGTCGGCGAAAGTTGCTGCGCTCGGCATATCAACGTTCTCACAAATTCTTTCCTTTTTCGGTTGGCGTGCACTTACACTCGACGCGCTAAAGACAGCAATCATCGGTGATCTTAATGCGGTTGCTAAGCTCCTGCCCGAAGCGCGTATCATCGTGCTAATCGACGATACTGATCGCCTCGACCCCGCCGAAGCAGTTGAGATATTGCGCTTGATAAAAGCCGTCGCGAATTTCCCCCTAATCACCTATCTCGTCTGTTTCGACCGTACAGTTCTGTCGGCTCAGGTGTTTGAAGTTATTCGAGTCGGAACCGGGTCCGATTATCTGGAGAAAATTTTTCAGCAAATCCTGCCATTGCCACCACAAGAGCCGTTTGCGTTGCGCAGATTCGTGCGCAAATCTCTCACTGAACTTTTTCCGTCTGAAATGGCGGCGACGGCCCCCCGTGAAATGGAGGTCGCCGAACGACAAGACGCGATATTCGATAGGTGGGTTGGCAAGCTTGTTACGACTCCGCGTGACGCGATCCGGCTTTGCGAGAGCGTGAAGCTTGGTTGGCCTTATTTGAGCGGACGAGGAGATTTTCTCGACTATGTCTGGCTTCAGCTGATCAAGCTACAATGCCACGAATTGTTCGAATGGACTCGCCGTTACGTCACGAACCTCGGTAGCTACCGTGATGGAGGCCGTCCCGGTGATAATGAGCCGACGAATGAAGCCGCGAACCTAAAGACAATCCTTGGCAAACTCGATTGGGGGCAGGCTCCCGATAGGTCTGGCATCACGTCGATCCTGCCGGGGCTCAAGAGCGTGCTCTTGGAGGGCACGAAAAGCACGGTATTCGATTTCAGCCCCAAACGCGAGCTTGCCGACTATGAATCTCAACGGCGTTTAGGTAGCCCCAGTCATTGGCGTCTCTATTTTGCGTTCGATATGCCGTCGTATGCGCTTGATGATTCTGAAATTGCCAACCTGCGTAAGCTTGCTGCTCATGGACAAAGACTCGACGCCGCAGCGCTTCTCCGCAAACTCGCACAAAGGCCGGCACAGATTGCGGGTTACTATTTGGATGTAATGCTGGATAGGATGATTGATCAGGTCGACAAGCTCACAGTGGAAGAACAGATTGGCTTGGCTTGGGCCTTTGTCGAGATCATGGATGACCTCCCCCGTGGCGGGAGGATGCAGTTCAGTGATATCGACCCATGGAGGAAATCACTCCGCCTTCTTGGTCAAGCCGTCGGTCCAGTGTTTTCTGAAATGATCGCGAATGGGAGAAGCATCAACTGGATAGCTTATGCAATGCGCGATCAAGGCTTTGCTCTTGGGGTGGCAGACGAGAACCGCAAGGCGCCGGAACGCCAGTGGATGACGCGAACGGACTTCGATAGTGCGCTCCGCATCGCGATCCAACGCTTCCGCGAACTCGGGCTCGATGGAATTTCAAAACTGCCGGAACCGCTGCAAGTCCTGTTCTGCTGGGTACAGTTGGGGAATGAAGCGGCGGAACTACAGAACCTAATCGCAGCACAGACCAAAGATAATGCGATGTTCGTTCTCGTGCTCGGCGCAATGCGGAGCTGGGTCTCAAGTTCCGATAAAGGCATATATTCGCCGCTCGATCCCGACATCGTTTCGCACTTCATGGACGTGCGAGTGGTCAACGCCCGGCTGAGAGAGCTCGCCGCTCAAAACGACGCACCTGAGCTAAAGCGTGCGGCCGATGATCTTCTCAAAGTGTGGCCGGACAAAATTCGGGGCGTCACGGACAGCACCGGCAAGCAAATCCCGAGCTAGTGTCCGTCGCCAGTAATGCTCAATCCCTCAGGTACCGCTAGATTGGCAGGACTAGCGCGCGCCACCGTGGACCAGACCCCCTCCCGAATCACGTCACGCGGCGTTAAGCTGGCTCCGACGGGGCCGGGAGTCGATTCCTAGCGGCACCGTGCGAAACGGATTGATCGTCGGCGTTTGGGTCCCTAAGGCGCTTTCCCGGCAGATTCGTTTGTGCGAGAATTTGCGCGACCGGGAGACATTTGAGCTTAGAGTTATAGTAGTCCTGGGGACCATCGGACCGACAATCAGCGCACAGATTTACATGACAAGAATCTCGACGAATGAGCGTGAATGGCAGGGTGAAGTCCTTGATTGGTTCCGCTCATCCCTCACGACGCCCTTTGGCGATGTGACGCAAGAAGTTGGCGTGGAGGGTCAATTTCCCGACATCATTTTTTGGCGGAATCGAAATACGAACGCCGCCCTCGTCTTGTGCGAATTGAAGGGCGTCGAAACATCGCCCCGTGATCCTGCGCTGATTTCCAACGCCTTGCAGAAAGCGGGAAATCTCGCAACTAGCCTGCTTATCAGCTGGAACATGGACGAAGCCGTAGTTTGGCATATCCGTTCAAATGAAGCAGTGCCCCTGTGGACATATGACGCAATTGGCGTGGCAAGTTCTAAGACGTGGCGAAAGCATGAAACGCAACTTCGTCAGCTGGCGGAACGAATCGTTATCGACCTCGCCATCTATTTGCGCGACGGTAGCCTACCAGCTCATGCGGTTGTGGACTCTACCGTTTTCATAGATGCAATCTATACAACCGCCGCCGATTTAATCCCGCTTTATCGAAGCGTCTTAACTGCTGACCGCGGCAATGCGATTCGATGGTGCATCGCGCAGGGCATCGCGAGCGATGACGGCTTTGAAACTGCATCAAGGCAAATTGTATACCGGCTTATTGGACAAATCTTGTTCTATCAGACGCTCTCAAAGGTTCGCGGGGACCTGCCATTGCTTGAGCTTGAGGCAGGAACAAAAGCGGCGGTTGTACGCACGAAGCTTCAAAAGGCGTTCGAGTTAGCCCGCAAAATTGACTATCTGGCTGTGTTCAAGCAGGACTACCCCGACTTGCTCACGTTGGATGAAGATATAGCGTTCCAACTCACGCGGTTTTGCAATTCGTTTGCCTCACTTGATTTACCTCGCATGGGCGTGGACATCATAGGACGCATATTCGAAGCGCTCATCCCAGCTGACGAGAAGAAATATCTCGGCCAATATTTCACTGAACCGTGGGTTAGTGATTTGCTCGTGGCCGCTGCGATCAAGTCTAAAGAAGATATTGTACTTGATCCAACATGTGGCACAGGCGCAATTTTACTCAGGGCATATGCCTACCTCAAACATCTGGGCAAGAGTAAGCATTCCGACCTGCTAGATGCCCTTTGGGGAAACGACATCGCCGATTTTCCGACGGAGCTGGCGATGATCAATCTGTTTCGGCTTGCACCGGCTGACATAATTAATTTTCCTCGCGTCCTCCGGGGGGATGTATTCAAACTTCGAAGCGGCACCTCCGTGGAGATGCCCCCGAATAGAGAAGGAGGCGGGGTCGAAAAGGTAACGCTCAGATTACCCCAGTTTGACGTTATCGTGGGTAATCCCCCGTATGTTCGCTACCAGTCGATCGGCGCAGGTGCTGACGACACAGAAGCGTATAGAGCTAAGTTATTCGCAAAATTTGACGTGCTCGATAGCACCTCAGATTTGCTAGCGTTTGTTTTTGCTCATTGCGGCGAGCTTCTGAAGAATGGGGGCCGACTTGCGTTTGTTACAAGTAACAGCTGGCTCGATTCGGAATACGGAATGAAGCTGAAGCGCTTCTTGCTCCGTCAGTTCAAGATACTAGCGATCTTGGAATCGCGCTGCGAGCCGTGGTTTGAGAATGCAAAGGTGAATACAGTTGTGACTGTGCTCGAAAAGAGCCCAGATGGCCTGCACCCGGTTTTGAAGACACCGAGTTAGGTGTTTTTATGGAACCGGAGGTGGATCATGGAACGACGGAAGTTTACGCGAGAGTTCAAGCTTGAGGCTGTGAAGCTGATCAAGGAGCGGGGCGTGGCGGTGACG
>DASZBL010000003.1:0-113679 GCA_035944195.1 Rhizomicrobium sp.
TAGCATCAGGAATGCGCCGGTGACCCCGCATTGTGCTGTCGATACGGGCTTTGTGACGCTATCCCCGGCCAAAGTCGCGGTTCTGGGCGTCGTTCAAGGCATCAGCGAATTGCTGCCGGTTTCATCGACCGCCCATATGCGTGCGGTCCCTGCGCTTCTGGGCTGGCCCGATCCCGGTTCTGCGTTTTCCGCAGCCATGCAGCTGGCAGCGCTTGCTGCGGTCTTATCCTATTTTCATGCCGATATTCGCGATGTGTCCAGGGGCTGCATTGGCGCTCTGAGAACCCGCCGATGGGACGCTCCGGCCTTTCGGCTTGGTATCGGCATAATTCTGGCCACGATACCAATTGCGCTCTTTGGCGCTGCACTGTCAGGCATTCTCAACCGCTGTCACTCCCCGCTGCGCAGCACGCTGGTGATCGGCGTCGCCAGCACGCTCATGGCAGGGTTCATGGGTTTTTGCAGAATGGTGGGCCAAGCACAGGCGTACAACCGATCAACTTGGCTACTGGGATGCGCTTGCTACTGGCATCGCTCAAATAGGGGCATTGATCCCCGGTGTTTCCCGCTCCGGCTCAACCTTGACCGCGGCACTGCTAATGGGGTTCCGCAGGGAAGATGCGGCTCGTGTGTCCTTTCTCCTCGGTGTGCCCGCGATCGCACTGGCAGGTCTTCACGAATTGTGGGTACTCCATCAAAGCGGATTGCCATCTAACGGGTGGTTCCTGCTTGCGCTTGGCCTCGTTACGGCAAGTCTGTCCTCATTCGCCGCCATCTGGGGATTGATGAAGTTGCTGGAACGCTTTTCGACCTGGCCGCTCATCATCTATCGCGCCGGATTCGGCCTCATTCTCATCTTTGGCGCATCTCTGAACTGGATTCGATAGAACCACGCATGCCCAAACCACAAAACAACATCAAGCCCATCGTATTTGTGATCGTTTGCCTTGGTGTTGTTGCCGCCATGTTCTTTGGATCGATTCTCATCAGCTATGCTGACGTGCAAGCCAATCGCAACGCCGCCCCAATGCAGCAACCTTGAAGGATGGGGCACCTTCACTGAATTCCCAAATAGAGCACAATGCCAAGCGCGAACCAGAGCCCCACACCCACCAAGACGATGGTGAAAAGCACAAGCTCGGTGCGGCGAGGTTGCAGTTTTTTCGATCGATCTGACGCGTCCATGGCATTCCTCGATTGGATTGGCCCGCCGCCGACGAATTTTAATATGTCGGCATCGGGCTCGTCTCTGAAACTTGCGTAACCCTATGGCTTAAAATGTCGTAGCGGTGCGACGCTGACAGAGATTTGGTCGCCGGTGCCAAGTTCTTCTTCCTGCCGCCCCACTCGCAGAGAGCTTCCGCGCAATGTTGTTCTAGGCGTCCATCCGCCATGGCTCAAATGTCCGCACGGCTTAGAACGGCTTTCCTGGGAATGCCGCGCTGTGGGGCAGATCCAATTTGTACAGCACGACAAGTATGGTTCCGATTGCGATAAGCAACACCGTCGCGATTGACCATATTCGACTCGCGAGAAATCTTTTCGCAACGAAGTTCTCGAAACCCCGGAACATGATATCGACTGCCAGCATGATCGACCCCGCGATCAAACAAAGGAAGCCAAGAAACAAAGCATAAATCCACACGTCCACGGGAATTTCCTCGATACAGGTCCGAAAAACATGTTCCGATATATATATATCGACGTTCGATAATCGCCGTTAAAACAATTAGGGGAAAATTGCTTATTTGTGAAATCTCATACGAGCGTGAGGCATGGTAGGCAGCTCCATCGCTATGCACGATCAAAGTTTCTCATCAGACGCCACCGGCGCGGAGACACCCTACCCGCATAAGGCTTCGTTTTGATTCAAGCGCAGACTTGCGAGGCAACCAACAGATGTTTTGATGCCTCCACCTTTTCATCCTCAAAAGGGTGGTGGCGCAATCACCAATCCTTCGCTGCATCCTAAATTTGTCAGCAGAAAGATGATCTGTCCAGTATACTGCTACCAGCATCAATGGATGAATCTCCGTGCGTTATCCGATTCGGGCCAAAGTTTGGCATCATCGATGGCATTTGATCGTCAGCCTGACGATATTTGTTGTCTGCGTTGGCGCGTTTTGGCTGACCTCGGTTGAGGATCATCAGCTCAATGCTGCATCTTTCTTCTGCCGCAGCGTCGACGATCCAAACCGAACAGTGCACCTCTCGATTCAACGCGATGGTGCTGGCGCGCAAGAAGTACTTTTGGAATCAAAAGGAGCTACCAAAATTTTCCATCTGGGCGACACACAGCCAGATTACTTTTCGGCGTCGGATTTGGGGCTCAGCGGTCAGAGCAATTCTCTCTATTTCAACTATCGAACCGGAAAGGCCATCGAAACTGCGACCGTACCGAAACCAGCGCAGCAGGTTCTTATGGACCGTTGCCGCATGAAGATTACTGCTGACGTATGCCTGGCGCGGATGCAGAAAATTCTCAAGGGTGCCGTATTTGACCATGATGATTGCGTTAGTGCGTCTCCCGCGGAATGCGAACGCTGGGATTCTCAACATAGCATAACCTCCGAAATCAGGCTGATATGCGCGCGGCACTGAGCCAGATTGGCTCGCGATAGAGCCGATGTGTTAACCGCGATCAGTGTTCCGCCCCGATATTCCTCGCTGGGGCTGTTGCCGTGCGCCATAGTGGGCGGAAACGGAGGCAAACCGCGTTCCAATATGAACGCCAGATGAGTGCCGCCCCCAGACTGCGTTCAGCAAGCATCGATCACTCTCATGCCATGACGCAACAATGCGTCGAAACAAAAGGAATGAACGCTATGATGCGCCTCGTGAGTGCCGCGTTGGCCTTGTCGCTGTTGGGCGGGTCGGCCGCTGTTGCTTCGCCTTACGATAGCCACGACCACGGTTACAATGGCGGTTATGGCTATCAGGATCGCGACCACCGCGACAATGACGGTGCCGCAATTTTCGCCGGTGTCGGCATCGGAGCGCTGTCGGTGATCCTCGCCTCTCAGCATCGCCATCGCTATTACCATAGTGGCTGGTACAATCGCGACAACGATCAGTATCGCGGCAACAATGGCTGGTACAGCCGCGGCAGCGCCCAAGATCGCGACGGCAATGGTTGGTACAACCGCGGTGGCTACGGTTACCGCAATGACAATGGCTACAATCGCGGTTATGATCGCAATTCCGAGGGCCGCTATGATGGCGATGCCGACCGCCGATAGTGCGCCGCGTCTATGGCGTGAAGGTGGCTCCGGCGGATTTGTCAGCCGCTACGCCGATCACCCAACGGTGAAGCCGCTCCAATTGATGCGCTATCTCATCACCATCGGCTCCCGGCCCGGCGATGTCATCCTTGACCCTTTCCTCGGATCTGGCACTACGGCCGCGGCGGCGAAAGAACTCAGGCGGCGCTATGTCGGCGCCGAGCGGGAGCGGGACTATTTCGGGATCGCGCAAGCGCGGCTTGCAGCAACAACGGCTATGTCTATTCCTCGAAAGCCAGTATAGGAACAACCGCACCCGGCCAGTGGAAACAACGCCGCAGCACTATCCAATTTTTTCGATTGTGAAATGCGTAGTAACTCTCCGCCAACAACCCTATCATCAATCGTCACTCGATCAGATGATATGATTCCATGGATACCGTAAGCCGTGAAAGCAAGCTCCTCTAAATTAGTCCAGATGCTGAACAAGGTGCCTGAAGTCACTCTGTACTTCTGGGTTATAAAGATTTTGTGCACCACGGTGGGCGAAACGGCTTCAGACTATCTGAGCACCAATCTGAGTCTCGGATTGACAAATACGACCTTCATCACTGGCGCGCTGCTGGCAATGGTCCTCTTTTTCCAATTCAGGTATCGAAAGTACGTTCCTGGGATCTACTGGCTTTCGGTCGTCCTCATCAGCGTTGTTGGCACCCAGATTACTGATAATCTAACCGACAATTTCGGCGTGTCGCTTGAAACGACCACAATCGTTTTCAGTGTGATTTTGGCGGTGGTCTTTGCCGTGTGGTACGTGGTGGAGAAAACACTCTCCATCCATAGCATCTACACCACACGTCGCGAGGCCTTCTATTGGCTCGCCATCCTTTTCACATTTGCGCTCGGCACTTCGGCCGGTGATCTGGCGGCGGAGAGTCTCGGTCTCGGCTATTTGGTGTCGGCGCTCATATTCGGTGGATTGATTGCACTCATTACCGCTGCTCACTATGCCGCCAAAGGACTCTTAACGCTCGAGCATAGGCGCCAATCATCGAACGCAGTTCTCGCGTTCTGGCTCGCGTATATTTTGACACGCCCGCTCGGCGCCTCCATTGGCGACTACCTCTCGCAAGCGAAAAGTGACGGCGGCCTGGGCCTTGGGACGACCGTAACCAGCGCCCTTTTCCTCGCTGCAATCTTAGGCCTTGTTATATATCTAACGGCAACGCGGAAAGACGAGATTCGTCGACCGTGATCACCGAAATCGACGTACCAGTCACCTCAATCGGCTGCGGCGTGTGTGTTGCCGTCACCACGACGGGCTCGACACTGGTATCGGCGGCAAAGGCTGGCGAGCCCACCGCAATCAGCGCGGCAGACGACAGAAACAATGTTTTGCGCACGACTTAATATCTTCCATTTTATAAACCACGCGACCACCAAGTTTCAGAAATCGCAGCCCGGTACCATAGGTCCTGTGCTTCTCCAGGGTTCTACGCGACAAGCCGAGAATTTCGGTTGCCTCGCGCGTAACGAAATACTTGAAGGGAATATTTTGTGGAATGCTCATAATAAGTCCTTTGCAATTCGCCGAAATCGGCGAACCGGGCAAAGGACATTTTGCGTCTTGTGATTTCGTTGGGCCCCCAGATCGGTAGTAATTCTGCGCACACGATGGATGGGCACTGGTAGCCGCAACCACCTCCTCGCGAAACCGTAGAGATGTGGACTATGCGGCCGTTGTCATCCTCGGCCAATGGAAACTGAATGTCCGCACGTCTTAAGGCTTGACGTGAGCCGTGCGCGATCCGATCCAATCCCGACATGCGCAGAGTCCGACCAAGTGCGCGCCCCCTTTTTTTAGCATATTTCCAACGATGAAGACGTGATTGCTCGCGTCAATCAACAGCTTATTCGGCCGGACGCTGGCACCCTTTCTCTGAAATGTGAGTGTTCTTCGTCATTCGATCATCTCATTCTTGGAACGGCGGCGTTTTTGCCGATTGGTACCCATGACGAATCCGTGTGCGATCCCAAACCACCACCTTCACCGCCCTGTGCAAAATTCGAGGGGTGATGACCGCGCATCCATTGACCGCCATAGCTAATCGGGGCAGCCCATCCGCGCTTAATATAAGTAGCCGCCAAAATTCCTCCACACGGAAAGTGCGTCCGGCCCGCCGTTAGCCTCGATAGGGTCGTTTTTCCGCGTTGCGGAATTTCGCCACAAAATTTCCCGCGATTGCGTCCATTGCAACGCATCAAGCCCGATCGGTGCGGCGAAGGGCAGAAAACGGCAATCTTTTTGCCCCGCAGTACGCCGAAATCTTCCTCCCACTGCGGCCCCGAAACTTTTTCGCAAATCCGACTAGCCCGGTTTGGCCCCCTCATCCGTGGGAATAGATGTAGCCTTGGGGAGCAATCCCTCGGTTAGGCGGGGGGAATGGTCGAAACACCGGACACCAGACGCAAAACAGACAATCCACATCCAGAGGATGCGGGCGTGAGCACGCATGATCTGAAAGCCTGGTTCGTGCGCGAGGTATTACCGTTGGAGGCATCGCTAGTGCAATTCTTACGGCAAAGCCGACTCCATGGCGAAGACATTGCCGATTTGCGGCAGGATGTCTACGTCCGCATTTACGAGAGAGCCAGCAAACAAATCCCGCTATCCACAAAGCCTTTTGTTTTCGCGATTGCGCGCAATCTGGTGATCGACTGGTATCGCCACAACAGGATCGTTCCGATCGAAGGCGTGGCCGATCTCGAATCTATCGAGATTGCAAGCGACGAGCCTGGTGCGGACCGTCGCGCCATTGCGCGTGACGAATTGCGGCATCTGAAGAATGCGCTTGATCACCTGCCGCCGCGTTGCCGGGAAGCGCTCATCCTGAAGCGCGTCGAGAAACTGACACGGCCCGAAATCGCGCAGCGTATGGGGATCAGTGAAAACACGGTGAAAGTTCATTTGACTGCCGCAGCACATCTCTTGGCGGACATACTCTACAGGGACAAGTCCGATCTGGGGGGCAATCCATGATCGCGGGGCTGGATCACGAGAACAACGCCAAGGCCATCGAAGCGCAGGCCGTTGAGTGGCTCATAGCGCGCGACGAGCATCAGACTTGGACCGATGAGGATCAGCAACGATTGGACGCTTGGCTTGCCCAATCGCCGGCGCATATGACGGCGTTTTGGCGTGTCGAGGCAAGCTGGAACCGGACCGAGCTTATTGCTGATATTCGGCCATTTGGTTTCGGAGCCGACCAGCCGCAACCACGGGGGCTGCCATGGCTCGTATTTTTTCGCGTAGCAGCGAGCCTGGGTCTTTTCGCGGTTCTCGGCGTCGGCGGTTATCTCTATTTCGCTCGGCCGACCGTCGAAACATTCGCCACGCCCATTGGCGGTCGCAAAATCGTAACGCTGTTCGACGGCTCGCAAATCGAATTGAACACCGACACCGTCCTGCAGATCAGCAGCAATCAGCGTGAAGTTGCGCTGATTAAAGGCGAGGCGCTATTCCAGATTCGTCATGACGCCGAGCACCCGTTCAGCGTCTCGGTTGCCGGTCACAAAGTCACCGATCTGGGCACAAAATTTCTGATCCGCACAAATCAGGGCGGACTTCGTGTTGCACTGGTGGAGGGCCGCGCCCGTATCGAACCGGATAATGGCGCACAAGATCAGATCGCGACGCTGGTGCCGGGCGACGTCGCCGTTGCGACGAAAACATCTCTGGCCGTCACCAAAAAGTCCGAACAGGAATTGCGCGACGAGCTGGCGTGGCAGAAGGGCATACTCATCTTCAACAACACGCCACTCACGGACGCCGCTGCGGAGTTCAATCGCTACAACACCGTCAAAATCGTGGTTGGCGATCCGAACGCGGACCACCTGAAAATCAATGGCGCCATTCACGCGAACGACGGCGAGGAATTTGCGCGATTGGCGAAGAACCTGTTCGAACTTCGCGCAGAGCAACGAGGAAACGAAATCATTATCGGATCGCTGGACGTGCATTGAGGGTGAATTGCTCGCGTCTGGCGGGTGAAGATATCAAGGGGGAAACATGACAAAGTTGAGATTGTTCAGTTCCGCAAGCGTCTTGGCCATTTGCGCACTCGCAACGGGTTCGCCGGCGCTGGCGAAAGCATTTGACGTTCCGGCCGGCGATCTGAAGGGAGCCTTGGACACCTACGCTTCGCAAGCGGGTGTTCTTGTGGTTTCAAGCGATGCCGTAAACAGAGTGCGCTCCAAGGGTGCGAGGGGGGATATGTCGGCGCCCCAGGCCCTTGCCGAGATTCTTCGCGGCACCGGATTCGTTGCCGATCAAACGTCTCCCGGCCAGATCGAAATCCTCAAACAGCATCTGCCGCAAGCGGAGAGGCCAGACGTACTTCAGGCCGCCCCTGTCCGTGTCGCCGCTGCTTCGGCGGCTGGCATCGAATCCGTCGTCGTCACGTCCTCGAAGATCAAGGGCGACATCCAGACGGTGCCCATCGCGATTACGGCTTTGTCGCAGGAACAGCTTACCTCGCGCCAGATCGCAGGTGGACCAGATCTGGTGAAGGAAGTGCCTAACCTTACATTCTCGAAAACCAATTTCACCGGCTACAACATCCAGATTCGCGGCATCGGCACGCAGGCGATTTCGGTGACGACCGATCCGGCTGTCGCCGTCGCGCTGAACGACATGCCGTTCATCCGCAATCATTTCTTCGAACAGGAATTCTACGACGTTTCGCAAGTGGAGGTTTTGCGCGGACCGCAAGGCACGCTCTATGGCCGCAACGCAACGGCTGGCGTTGTGAACGTGATTTCCGCGAAGCCGACGGATCAGTTCGAAGCGATGGCCTCTGCCGATATCGGCAATTATCACAATCGCCGCTTCGAAGGGATGATAAATGTCCCCATCGTCGATGACCGTCTCGATATCCGTGTGGCTGGTGAATGGACAAAGCGCGATGGCTACAGCTTTAATTCGCTCACCAACGCGCCCATCGATGGCCGCGATCTATGGTCCAGCCGCGTCACCATAGGCTGGAAACCGGTCGAGACTGTCCAGGCCACACTCGTCTGGGAGCATTTTCAGGAAGACGATGACCGTATGCGCACGAGCAAACAGCTCTGCAAAACGGCGCCGATTCCGACCTCCGTTGGTGGAATTAAGCTAACCCACGACCAACTTGGAGGCTCAGATGCCGCGGGCGACTATCTCAGCCAAGGGTGCCTGCCAACTTCGTTTTATGGAGCGGACGCTTTTGAGGTGCCGAACGGCTTTTCGCTCCCATACTATTCCGGACTCCAGGCCGCCGATGGGGGGATTCGCTCAGGCTTCGATGTCTATGCAAGCACAACGCAGTCGCGAAATTTGCGGGTTATCGAATCTTCTTTAAATCCCATCTATAAAGCAAAGAACGATACTTTAGAATTGAACACAGACTACAACATCACACCCGCGCTGACATTCACGTCGCAAACCGGCTACAATCAGGATTTTCTGTGGTCGACGGAAGATTATAACCGCTTCAACACTGCGCCGGGTGTGTTCCAATACAGCCCGCAATCGGGACTCATTCCCGATCCCGCTGCTGGCACAAACGGGATACCCTTGGACTCCGCCGTATTCTGCGATCCGCAATTGGGTTGCAGAGACCGGCTTGTTGCGCAGGATCTTTCGGACGAGCACGCTTGGCAGTTGAGCCAGGAGTTTCGCCTCGCTTCGAATTTCAGTGGTCCGCTGAATTTCAGCGTAGGCGGTAATTATCTGCACTATGAAACGGAAGAGAACTACTACGTTTTCATCAACACTCTCACGCAATTCGTCTCGCCGACCCCACCCACTTTGGATAAAATCATAGCACATAATATTGCATGCGGTTTCAGACCGGAAAATGTCAACATCCCGAAGAATTATGGCCAATGCAGATATATCGACCCCAATCCGATTGCCACTCTCGACAATGAAGGACATAATTACTTCCTGAGCCAGAACCCCTATGTACTCAACTCCTATGCGGGATTTGGAGAAGCTTATTACAACGTCACCAATGATCTGAAGCTGACCGGCGGCTTACGCTGGACAGAGGATAAAAAGCACTTCCTCGACATTCCCAGTCAGGTTTTGGTTGGCGGTTATGGCTACGTCGTCACTCGCATCGTCGATCAGCAATGGGATCAGCTTACGGGACGTGCTGCCGTCAACTGGTCACCAAAACTCGATTTCACGGATCAGACTCTTATCTACGGTTCCTACGCGCATGGGTACAAGGCAGGGGGCGCCAATCCGCCCGGCGCTATTTTCTTCGAGGCTCCTCTCTCGGGCAGCGATTTTGCCACGATCAACCCCATTCATCCGCTGACCTTCAAGCCGGAATTCATTGATGCCTTTGAACTCGGTTCCAAGAACACGTTGCTGGATGGCGCGCTGACGCTGAATGGCGATGCGTTCTATTATAATTATAAAAACTACCAAATTTCCCGGATCGTCGATCGCACGGCCATCAACGACAATTTCAATGCGACCGTGAGAGGCGCGGAACTCGAAACGACATGGGAGGCAGCACCCGGCCTGAAGTTCAGCTTCGCGGGCGGGTATGAAGACGCCACGCTCAACAAGGGCGATCACTCCGTCGATCTGATGGATCGCACAGCGGGAAATCCGAATTGGATGGTCGTCAAACCTTTCATCACCGATGCATCCAACTGTATTTTGCCGATTTATGTCGTAGCGGCTATGCTCCAACAGAGAGGTGGCGGGGGTATTTCCGGCGCGTGCGCTTACGCCTATGGCGGCGGTTTCGATCCGGTTACCGGCTTGCCCTATACGCCAAACCCAACTGTGTTTAGCAACCGAGGCGATACAATACCGGCGGGTTATCCTGGCTTCGATCCGGTCAGCCCGACGGCGACCAACAACGGCGCAGGCCCGGCGCCGAACAATGGCCAGGGCTTCGACAAGGACCTAAGCGGCAACCAGCTTCCCAATGCGCCGCATTTTACCACTTCGCTGACCGCCGAATACACGTTGCCAGTTTCGGAAGATTGGGCAGCCACGCTGCATAGCGATTTCTACTGGCAATCGCAGTCCTTCGCCCGCGTGTTCAACGACCGGCCTTATGACAAGCTGCGCGGCTATGCGAACGTCAATTTGGCGCTGATCCTCACGAGCGCGGACGGCTGGCAGGTGCTGGGCTATCTGAAGAATGTCTTCAACACGACAGCCATAACCGGCGACTTCCTGAACAGCGACGATACGGGACTCACGACCAATGTGTTCCTTACCGATCCGCGTCTGTTCGGTGTCCGCGTCACCAAGAATTTCTGAGGGGGAAACAATGAGCACGACAAATAACATGAGCCGCCACGATTTGCATTGGCAACTTCTGGTCACGGTATCGGCCGCCGCATTGCTCGCTTCCGTCTATGGCGCGGGTGAGGCGGAAGCCGCAGGCAACGACAGTGACCGCCCGCAGCTCTGGATCGAATTGGGCGGGCAATTGGAGCAAATGACAAATGGGCAAGAGCCGTTTGCCCCCGCCTTCGTAGCCAATATCCCCGATACGTTATTTTCGCCGCTGAACGTCGAGAAACCTCTGCGCTATTCGTTTGGCGGCGAGGGTGGCATTTCATTCGAACCACGGGGAAGCGATTGGGCCCTGTCGGCATCGATCCGCATTGGTCGCACCAACGGCGTCATGCATAAGACCCAACTTATCAAGAACGCCTATGTTCCTGTTCATGTCACACAGCCAAAATACCATGGTGGATACTCCCTGTACCCATACCACCATGCCAAATTCGAGGATGTCAGGTCGAAACAGAGCGAAACCCACGCAGTTCTGGATTTCCAGGCAAGCAGGGACGTGGGCCTTGGATTGTTCGGCAATAATGGCTCTTCCAGTCTGGGCTTCGGAGTCCGCTTCGCCCAATTCACTTCCAAGATGAATGTGAATATCAAAGCGGCACCCGACGTGCATTACCTTTCGACGCCAATAAACACTACGGCCGCAAGGCAGTTTTGGCGATATTCACAAGTCGTCCATTTCCATGGCTATGTTGCTCAATTGAATATCGAGCGCAGTTTTCGTGGCGTCGGACCGTCCCTCGCATGGAAGGGGTCAGCGGCGCTGCTGGGTAACCCGGACGTTTCAGAAATAACGTTTGATTGGGGCGCAAGTGCTGCTGTTTTGTTCGGTCGACAAAAGGTGCAGGGGCATCATCAAACGACGGCTCGCCGCTATTCTGGACATAATTGGACAGAAGCAGCCTCTGTTCAAGGGCACGGACTGAAGCCTGGAAACTTCAATGCCCACATCACAAACCAGACTTATGATGCGACAGACCCCAATCGTGCCCATTCCGTCATTGTGCCGAATGTCGGTGCGATGGCCGGTCTGTCGTTCCGCTATGCCGATGCCAAAATAAGTTTCGGTTATCGTGCCGATTTTTTCTTCGGTGCCATGGACGGCGGCATCGACACGCGCAAAACGGAGAACCGCGGTTTCTTCGGTCCCTTCGCCAGCATCAGCTTTGGGTTGGGAGATTAGAAATATGCCGCCGTGAGGCGCAAATCTCGCGGCGTCAAACAGATTACGGGCTGAGCATTCTCGCATCGTCCTATAGAGCGGGGCGTAGAATTTGGGAACGAGTATAATATATGGCGGACACAGCCATCGCATGGCCGCGGAAAACCCGCGAGATGCACAACCATCATTTAGATTCCACCGTGTGGAACAATTTCAAATTCCGCGATAACGATATCGTCATCGCGACCTATAGCAAATCTGGTACGACATGGACGCAGCAGATCGTGGGCCAATTGCTGTTCAACGGCGATGAGAATTTGGCCGTGTGGCTGATGTCGCCCTGGCTCGATCTGCGCGTTCCGCCGAAGGAAATCAAATTCGCGGGACTGGAAGCGCAAACACATCGGCGCTTTATCAAGACGCATCTGCCCGTCGATGCGCTCGTGTTCTCGCCGCGGGCGAAATATCTCTATGTAGGGCGCGACGGCCGCGACATCGCATGGAGCCTTTACAATCATCACGTCAACGCGAACGACGTCTATTACGGCACGATGAATGGGCCGGGGCTTGTCGGCCCGCCCATCGAACGCACCGATCTGGATGTCGTCGCCTATTTCCGGCGCTGGCTGGCGCGGGACGGTTTTCCATTCTGGTCACTATGGGAGAATGCGCGCAGCTGGTGGGAAATTCGCGATCTGCCTAATGTGAAGCTCATTCATTTCGCGAACATGAAAAAGGATCTTGCGGGCGAGATACGCGGGATCGCGGAGTTTCTTGAAATTCCAATCGATGAATCGCGTTTCCCCACAATCGTGGAGCATTGCTCGTTCGACTATATGAAATCGCATGCGGCGGCGAGCGCCTCTGTGGGCGGCGCGCTATGGGAGGGTGGTGCCGAAACCTTCATCAACAAGGGCACGAACGGGCGCTGGCGCGATCTGTTGACCGCGGAAGACATCGCGGCCTACGAAGCGCGCGCCCACGACGAACTGGGTGCGGATTGCGCGCATTGGCTGGCCACCGGCGCGATATTAAAAAAATGAGCAGCGGAAGCATTCGCCGGGTCGCATTACGACTGGAAATTGTTCGGTTTGGCTTGAGAGTATCTTGAGAGTATCGACCGCTAACCCATTGATCTTGAGCCGTCGCGAGATGCACCGAGTTGCCGCGAAATGCAACGAACTGCTATGGTTTTCGCCGTGTTCGCTGCCTTGACATGGTAGGGGTCACAGGTTCGATCGAATCCGAACCTTGTCCCAATCCCGTTCGGGAACGCAGGTAAGGGTTGGTTTTTCAGGACGGATGGTGATCCCGGAGAGGCGATTTTGCGAAATTGAGTCGATTTTCGCGAAACCCCTCAGACAACCGCAATTCATCAAACATTAGCCTGCCTCATCGACCACCCGACACGCTCGGCGACATACTTTGCGAATGGGGCAATATCCATATCGATGCTGGCGCGATCTAGTGAGCTTAGATAGGCGGATCGATCTTCGACGCGAATAACCGTCCATGGATAGCCGCCTGACGCCAACATGGCGTTCATCAGGAAGCGTGCCATCCGTCCGTTCCCGTCTGGATACGGATGCACATACCCGAACAGCCAGTGGCCGAGAACGGCGCGAACAGAAGGCTCCGGCTCAGCTTCGAGAAGATCGAACAAGGCTGGCATCGCGTCGCGCACGGCCTCCCAACGTGGAGGCACATACCGGGATGTTCGCAGAAAGACGGCGTCGGTGCGATAACCGGCCAGCGCGGTCGCGGGGAGCAATCCCACTGCGATGCTGGGCTGGAACAGCTCGCGATACCAATCGCGGTGCGTGGTGCGGACAAGCGCGCCGGGACTTGTGCCATCGATGATCAGTGAGACGCTTTTCTTCACCAGTTGGAATGCCTGCCAGTAACCTCTCGCGGCAAGTGCATCGCGATTTTGGCGGTCGGCGTCGTGATGTTTAGGGTCCCAGTCACCAGAACGCACGCGCTCGATAAGCGCTGAGGTGACTTGGTATCCTTCGATGGAAAGCGAATGGTAGGCATCACTTTCATATATGCCGTCGATGAAGCTGAGATAGGCACCTGGATTCTTCGGTAGGCCAGGCGACGTGGGGAACGCCTCGATAACCGTCTGCCGCATCGATTTCCACATGGCCTCCATGCGGCCAACAATCGGCGGTTTGGTTCGCTCCAATACGCCGAAAGTCTGTTCGGGCGAGAACGGATCGATTTCGTTGATCACATAGTCAGCCGCCTTCATGGCCAAAACGATTTCGTCCGCGATTGCGGGACGCCCGATCTTCCGAAAGGCTCCTGCTAATCTCCCCGCGACCACCGAATGCCCCCCAGCCAAAAGGCGCGTCAGAACATCGGAGGCATCTGCAATGCTTGCGAGCACGAGCTGTGCTTCAATCGGATTTCGCGCGAAGAAGGCCTCTGGCACTCTCACCAAGGCAGTAGCCGGGGAGAACAGGTGCAAACCATCGCGTAGCGCCAAGTCGGTTGTTGGCGGCATCTGTGATTGTTTGAGGTCATAGATCGACGTGCCAAAAAGGAGTTCGATTGTGTTGTTGGTGCCCTTGGGGCTGTAAACGACGAGTTGCGTTGGGATGACGGTGCTTTCGGCATGGAGAAAAATCGACTGCTCAGGCGACAGGTGCCAGTCGTCTCCAAAACGGTCGTTGCAATACATGGCGCAAAATGCCCAAAAGGACGCATACCAAGGTGTGCTGTCCCCTTCGGCGGTGGTTGGGCTTGAGGATATAAGCCAACCCTTCATCACCTCTCGAACAAACCCGTGCTTGAGCAGGCGTTCACGATTAACGCGGGAGAGTTCCTTCGATTTGAACACGCGCCGTCCGTCGCGCTGCAACTGGGCCAGCACGCTTAGGGAGGCGGCAAGTTTCTCGTTTGGCGTTGCCATATCACAAGTTCTTGACGCGTTATTATATCAAGTGTATAGTGCATTATCATTACAAGTCAATAGATAGTTATAAATACAAGTGAATCATGTTCTACAACCAAGTAACCGCTCCAACACGATATGGAGGGGCAAAGCTGGGCTCTGACGCAGTTTTGATGATGGCGTCGAACGGCCGTTGTTAGCGATAGACGCAAATGTCCTTGAAATGATTCCCGATTTTACGGTGTCGCTCGATGCCCAGGGTGGCCCAGTCGGAGAGGAAGCTATCGCGCTTGTGGTCGGAGCTATGCCATTGAACCGAATCTACGAATTCGACGCGCCTTGATCTTTCGTCATCAAAATTGCGTCAGAGCCAAAGCTGTCAACGAATGACCCCTCTGGGGCAATGCTGGTCCTAGTAGTAAGTCTTATTTCGACCTATTCCCGGCCAATGCGGGAGATAATGGTGACTTATGGCGGCTTGGGATCAGGCTTTGGCTTCCTGATAGCTGGTCTTGCAACCGCTATCCTCCAGTTCGTAGTTTCAACCCGTGTGGCGCACCATAAAAAATTAGCCCTCATGGACGAAGGGCACGTCTATCATCACCGGAAATTGGTGGAGCTTTCCGGCGTCGATCTATCAAAAATTGATACAAATACGTGGCCTAGGGAATGATTCCACGTCAGTGAAAGGTAAAAAAGAGCCTTCCAACAGCGAGAACAATGCGGAGAGGAATAAAATGCTCCGTCTAATATCTGGAATTTTTCCAAGCAATCTCAGCAATTGCTAGGACTGTAAGCATCGCACAAACGTCCACTGTATCAACAACGGCAATTAGCAATGCCGGAACCCAAGTGGTAGTCCAAGGAATAAAAAGGACCACAGGAACGTGGATCGCCGCAATGGCGATCATAACAAACCAAAACCACATCTCTCTACCCAAGTCCCGTTTTAACGCGACAACGAAACCAAGCATTCCAATGCTATTAAAGGTCGGCAAAACAAGATCAAACCTGCCCCATTGGTCGAATAGATACGCCATTGCGACCGAGCAAAAGATTCCACTTAGAATAACCCACCAAGGCAAACGTATTTTCTTGGCCGCCGCCAAATCGCTCTTAACTTGGCCAATTACTGACATTCGTGGATCACCTTTGCCGCTTTGTAAATATCCACATCTATACCTCTTGTATCATTTAGCGCCCGCACCTTGAATTAAGCCCTTGAATTGTCCAGTTTATGGTTCAATTCTCGACCGCACCATGCCTCGCTACGCGACAGCGGAGCAAGTATGCCCGGCGTAGCTCGAAGGGCGAAGCCCGGGCTGGTTGCCGCGAGCTACGCATGGCAAGCCAGCACAGGCCATCTCGGAAAGACCATCATGACCATCCCCAATTCCTATCCCACCCTCAATTTCGATCTCGGCGATACCGCCGACATGCTGCGCGATTCCGTGCGCAGTTTCACGTCGGATAAAATTGCGCCGCGCGCCGACGAGATCGACAAGACCAACACTTTCCCCCGCGATCTTTGGCCGGAGCTTGGCAAGCTCGGCGTGCTGGGCATTACGGTGGAGGAAGAATGGGGCGGGGCGGGGCTCGGCTATCTCGAACATTCCATTGCGATGGAAGAGATCAGCCGCGGATCTGGCTCGGTGGGATTGTCTTACGGCGCGCATTCCAATCTCTGCGTCAATCAGATTCGCCGCAACGGCAATGACGATCAGAAGCGCCGCTATCTGCCCAAGCTGATTTCCGGCGAGCATCTGGGCGCGCTCGCCATGAGCGAAGCGGGTTCGGGCTCCGACGTCGTTTCCATGCGCCTGCGCGCGGACAAGCGCGGCGACCGCTATGTGCTGAACGGCACGAAAATGTGGATCACCAACGGGCCGGGCGCCGACACGCTGGTGGTGTATGCGAAAACCGATCCGGCGGCAGGCCCGCGCGGCATCACCGCGTTCCTGATCGAAAAAGGCTTCAAGGGTTTCAGCACCGCGCAGAAGCTCGACAAGATGGGCATGCGCGGCTCCGACACCGCCGAACTGATCTTCGAGGATTGCGAAGTGCCTGCCGAAAACGTGCTGGGCCGCGAAGGCGACGGCGCGCGCATCCTGATGAGCGGGCTCGATTACGAGCGCGCCGTTCTGGCCGCGGGCGCCATCGGCATCATGCAGGCCTGCATGGATCTGGTCGTTCCTTACGTTCACGACCGCAAGCAATTCGGCGAACCCATTGGTTCATTCCAGCTGATGCAGGGCAAGCTCGCCGATATGTATGTGACGCTCTCTGCCGCACGCGCCTACATCTACGCTGTGGCGCGTGCCTGCGACCGCGGCGAGACTGCGCGCAAGGATGCAGCCGGCGCGATTCTGTACGCTGCCGAAAAAGGCACATGGATGGCGCTGCAGGCGATCCAGTGTCTGGGCGGCAATGGCTACATCAACGATTATCCCGCCGCCCGCCTGCTGCGCGACGTCAAACTCTATGAAATCGGCGCGGGCACGAGCGAAATCCGCCGCTGGCTGATCGGGCGCGAATTGTTCGAAGAAACGAGCTGATCACGTCCGGTTCAAGCACCATAGTCCAGGGGATTGCGATCCCCTCCACCGATCCCGTCTTTCTCGGCGTGGTCGGTGTGCATGTTTTCTTCGGTCTGGCTTGCGTGATTTCGGGACTTGTCGCGATGCTGTCGGCGAAGGGCCGCGGCAGGCATTCGACATTCGGCACGATCTATTTCTGGTGCATGGGCGGAGCATTTCTGACTATGACCATCCTGTCGCTCATGCGATGGGCTGAAGACTACGATCTGTTTGTTTTGGGATTGCTTGCATACGGTTTCGTGCTGTGCGGCAGGCTCGCCGTGACGCGAAGCTGGGGCCTTCGCATTCACGCAACCTGCATGGGAATGTCCTACATCGTGCTGCTGACCGCGTTCTACGTCGATAACGGCAAGAACCTGCCGCTCTGGAGAGACTTGCCGTCGATAGCCTATTGGGTCATTCCCGCGTTAGTGGGCGTGCCGATTATAGTGCGCACCTTGATGCGCCATCCGCTTTTGAGATCGCCAAGCAGGATTTAGGCAATCACCGCGACAGCTTGAAATCCGCCATCGTGGCGCCGCCTGTCATCTTGAACGCGCCGCCCAGCGTTTGGCCCATCAGATCGCCGAAGTTCACGAGCCCCACGGGCTTCCTATGCTTGCCGCCATGCAGCACCACGAGTCTGCGGAAACTGCCCGCCATTTTCTCGATGGCGTCGGATATCTTCGCCTCGTCGCTGATCACATCGACATTCGCGGCACCCTCGATGTCGCGCAGATAGACGCTCTTGTCGGGTTCGGCGAAAATGTCGATCACATATTTCGCCATCAGCGTTTCGGCCTGCGCGCCGGAGAATTCACGCTTGGCATAGAAGCCCGGAATGTAACCGACGAATTCCTCGCGCTTGTCGAGTAGCAGCAGATGCACGAAGCCCGGCTGATCGCGCAGCGCCGCGAAGAGGCGCTTCAACTCCACGGGATTGAAGCGGTCCGAACTCGCCTTCAGCGAAACGATGATATCTTTCGAAATGTAATTCGCCGGGTTCTTCACCACCTCCAGCGAATCCACTTTCGTGTCGGGGCGGATAGACAGCGAAAGATAACCCTTGCTGTCGGGGAATTTCGAAATGACGTTGGCGGCTTTCTTGAGCTGCGTGCTGCCGAGAATTTCTTTTCCCGTTTTGGTCGCCGCCGCGTCCAGCGTCGTGCGCGCCAGCACCGCCGCCGCCGCACCCATCATCAGCGCGGTCGGTGCGGCCATCAGGATCGGTTGAGGAATGTGAATCCCGAAATAGGGCAGCGCCATCGCCCCGCCCGCCACCAAAACCCCGATCAAGGCCGAAACGGCGACCCTGTTCATTTCCCCACCCCACTCCCGGTCATGGCCGGACACCTGTAGAAATGCTACCTCACTTCCCGTTTCGGGTCATCTGGCGAGGGTAACCATAGCAATGGCGGAAACCGTGATTCTGGCAGGCGCGCGCACGCCCATGGGTGGCTTTCAGGGTGAACTTTCGCCCCGCAGCGCGCCGGAACTGGGGGCCGCTGCCATCGCCGCCGCGGTGATGCGCGCAGGCGTGGCTCCCGCAGATGTGGATGAAACGCTGATGGGCTGCGTGCTGCCCGCAGGACTGGGACAAGCACCCGCGCGTCAGGCGTCGCGATTCGCAGGGCTGCCGGATGCGGTAACGTGCACGACGATCAACAAGGTCTGCGGTTCCGGCATGAAAGCGCTGATGATCGGCGCGGATCAGATCGCACTCGGCCGCGCGGAGTTCGTCGTTGCGGGAGGCATGGAGAGCATGACCAACGCGCCATATCTTTTGCCGAAAGCACGCGGTGGTTTCCGCCTCGGCCATGGCGAGGTGAAGGATCACATGTTCCTCGACGGGCTGGAGGACGCATACGAACATCGCCTGATGGGAACATATGCGGAGGATGCCGCGCGCCACTATCAATTCACCCGCGCCGAACAGGATGCCTACGCGACGGAATCCCTGATGCGGGCCAAGCGCGCGCAAACCGATGGCTCCTTCGCCGACGAAATCGCGGCAGTGAAGATCGCGGCGCGCGGCGGCGAGGTGGAAGTCTCGACCGACGAACAACCGCGCAAAGCCGACCCCGCGAAAATTCCCACGCTCAAACCGGCGTTTGCAAAAGACGGCACGGTAACTGCTGCAAACTCTTCCTCGATCTCCGATGGCGCAGCGGCGTTGGTGCTGACGAACAGCGACATTGCGAAAGCGCACGGGCTTTCGCCGATCGCCCGCATCGTGGCGCAGGCGAGTCATGCCGGCGAACCGCGCTGGTTCACCACCGCACCCGTCGGCGCCATCGAGAAAGTTCTGCAATTGGCGAACTGGCGCAAAGAAGATGTCGATCTCTTCGAAATCAACGAAGCCTTCGCCATCGTCGCCATGATTGCCATGCGCGATCTCGGCCTGCCGCATGAAAAGGTGAATGTGAACGGCGGCGCCTGCGCGCTAGGCCACCCCATCGGCGCATCCGGCGCGCGCATCGTGGTGACGCTGCTCAACGCCCTGAAACGCCGCGGCGGCAAACGCGGCATAGCCTCCCTCTGCATCGGCGGCGGCGAAGCGACGGCCTTGGCGGTGGAGTTGATGTAAATTATGAGCGATAGTGTCTTTGTACTTAGTCACGTTCACGGGTTCGATGAATGTGGGCACGAAGATCTGAAGATCATCGGCGTTTACGGGACACGTTGGGATGCGGAAAGCGTTTTGGCGTGGATTAAGACGCAGCCTGGGTTTCGCAGCCACTTAAGTGGTTTTTCCATTGACGAATGGACACTAAATGAAACGTCTTGGCGCGAAGGATTTGTCACAGCGCATCCTGATGGAACGTTTTCGGAATAGTCGAGCAGATAAATGACAAAAATAGCCTCTGCCATCTCGCCCACCTCTGCCGCATTCAAATCGAATGCTGCTGCGATGTCCACGCTTGTCGATGAACTGAAATCGCGCATGGCCGTCGCAGCCCTCGGCGGTGACGAGCGTTCACGCACGCGCCATACCGAACGCGGCAAGCTGCTGCCGCGCGCGCGGGTGGAGCGGCTGATCGATCCCGGCTCGCCGTTTCTCGAACTGTCCCCGCTCGCCGCCTTCGGCATGTATGATGGCGACATTCACGCGGCGGGCATCATCACCGGCATTGGCCGCGTGTCGGGGCGCGAATGCGTGATTGTCTGCAACGACGCGACGATCAAGGGTGGCACCTATTACCCCATCACCGTGAAGAAGCATCTGCGCGCGCAGGAGATCGCGCGCGAGAACCGGCTGCCCTGCATTTATCTGGTGGATTCCGGCGGCGCGAATTTGCCCAATCAGGCAGAGATTTTTCCGGACCGCGAACATTTCGGCCGCATCTTTTTCAATCAGGCCAATATGTCCGCCGCGGGCATTTCGCAGATCGCGAGCGTGATGGGTTCCTGCACGGCAGGCGGCGCTTACGTGCCTGCGATGAGCGATGAAACAATCATCGTCAAAGGGCAGGGCACGATTTTCCTTGCCGGCCCGCCGCTGGTGAAAGCGGCTACCGGCGAAATTGTGAGCGCGGAAGATCTCGGCGGCGCGGATGTTCATGCGCGCATTTCCGGCGTCGCCGATCATTATGCGAATGACGACACCCACGCGCTGGCCATTGCGCGGCGCATCGTGGCCAATCTGAATTATGAAAAGCAGCCGAACATCCCGCTCGCCACGCCGCGCCCGCCGCTCTACGACGCGTCTGAACTCGACGGCATCGTGCCGCCCTCGCTCGCCACCCAATATGATGTGCGCGAAGTGATCGCGCGGCTGGTGGACGGCTCCGAACTCGATGAATTCAAAAAACTTTACGGTACAACCATCGTCACTGGCTTCGCGCGCATCGAAGGCATGCCGGTCGGCATCGTCGCCAACAATGGAATTCTTTTTTCGGAGAGCGCGCTGAAGGCCGCGCATTTCATCGAGCTATGCTGCCAGCGCCGCGTGCCGCTGCTGTTCCTGCAGAACATCGCGGGCTTCATGGTCGGCCAGAAATATGAATCCGGCGGTATTGCGAAAGACGGCGCGAAAATGGTGACGGCGGTTGCCTGCGCCAACGTGCCGAAGATCACGCTCATCATCGGCGGCTCGTATGGCGCGGGAAATTACGGCATGTGCGGCCGCGCCTATGGTCCGCGCTTCATGTTCTCCTGGCCCAACAGCCGAATCTCCGTGATGGGCGGCGAACAGGCCGCAAGCGTGCTCGCAACCGTCAATCGCGATGCCGAAAAATGGACGCCGCAAGAAGCGGAAGCGTTCAAGGCGCCGATCCGCCAGAAATATGAAGAAGAGGGCAATCCCTATTACGCCACCGCGCGTTTGTGGGACGACGGCATCATCGCGCCTTCCGACACGCGGCGCGTCCTCGCGCTGGCGTTCAGCGCCTGTCTGAATGCGCCGGTCGCGGACACGAAATTCGGCGTTTTCAGGATGTAATCCGATGGCCGTAATCGCACACGCTTTCTTGCTGGCATTTTACAAAGTCGGTGGCTTTCTGGGAATTGGCATCGCCGTGCTCGTGGTGTCGCTCTGGGTCAACCGTTGGAGCCGCGTGCCGCTGGCCGCGGTGGGGACATCCTGCCTGTATGGCATTGTCACCGCCTACCTCGCGGCGGTCGAACATCACATGTACAGAATATTGCCGAACCTCTCCCGCTCCGATGTCTGGATCGGGCTGATCGTGCTGAACATCTTCAATGGCCTGCTGGTGGCGGCCCTATTTTTTCTCAAGGAAGAAGTTTTTGGCCCTTGGGCCCGCTGAATGCCGGAATAAAAAACCGGGTTTATGCGTTGTTAACCGTGATTTCCGCCCCAAAAAGGAGGATGCCATGCATGATTTGCCCTATTATCTACATGATTTCCTTGCATTTTTCGAAAACGGCCTGCGCGAGGGCTTTGCCCATGTGAATGGCGCGCTGGGCCTCATCATCGCGCTGGTGGGGGCCTATATGCTCCACCATTGGAAGCGGCTTTGGGCGGTGGCACTGGGCGCCACGCTGATCCATCTGATCGCCGAGGTCATGATCCCCGTGCTGGCGAACCAGACCCGGTTTGCGCTGCCCAATGACCTGCTGGAAATGTCCTATTGGCGCACGGCGGCAGCACTTTATCTCGGCTATCTGCTGGTGATCATAGTGTTCTTCGTCATCAAGAAGACCGTATTGCCGAAGGCCGCTGCCGCCCATTAGGCAGCGCTGGACAAAATCCGCAGGGTCTGGTGCATAACGCCGGATGTTTTCGACTCTGCTCATCGCCAATCGCGGCGAGATCGCCTGCCGCATCATGCGCACGGCCCAGAAGATGGGTCTGCGCACGATTGCGGTCTATTCTGATGCGGACGCGAACGCCGCCCATGTGGCGATGGCGGATGAAGCGATCCGCATCGGTCCCGCGGCGCCGCGCGAAAGCTATTTGAACATTGACGCGATCCTGGCAGCCGCAAAAGCCAGCGGCGCGGATGCCATTCATCCCGGCTACGGATTTCTGTCGGAGAATGCTGAGTTCGCGGAGGATTGCGCAAAGGCGGGCGTCATCTTCGTCGGCCCGCCGCCTTCCGCAATTCGTGCCATGGGTTTGAAGGATCGTGCCAAAGCGCTGATGGCGGAGGCGGGCGTCGCCGTGGTGCCCGGTTATCTGGGCGAACGGCAATCGGCAAAACATCTGGCGGCCGAGGCGGACAAGATCGGTTACCCCGTGCTCATCAAGGCCGTAGCCGGCGGTGGTGGCAAAGGTATGCGCTGCGTCGATGCGCGCGCCGATTTCGCGGCCGCGCTGGAAGGCGCTAAACGCGAGGCCAAATCCGCCTTCGGCGATGAACGCGTGCTGATCGAGAAATACGTCTCGCGCCCGCGCCACGTCGAAGTGCAGGTGTTCGCGGACAGTCACGGCAATGCCGTGCATCTCTTCGAGCGCGATTGCTCGCTGCAGCGCCGCCACCAGAAAGTGATCGAGGAAGCGCCCGCACCCGGAATGCCCCCAGAAATGCGCGCGGCGATGGGCGAGGCGGCGGTGAAAGCGGCAAAAGCCGTGGGCTATGTCGGCGCTGGCACAATCGAATTCATCGCGGATGCATCCGAAGGCCTGAAAGCCGACCGCTTCTGGTTCATGGAAATGAACACGCGCTTGCAGGTGGAGCATCCAGTGACGGAAGCCATCACCGGCACCGATCTCGTCGAATGGCAATTGCGCGTGGCGGCGGGCGAGAAATTGCCGAAGACGCAAAGCGAATTGAAACCGCGCGGGCACGCCATCGAGGCGCGGCTTTACGCCGAGGATCCACAAAAGGGATTCCTGCCTTCCATCGGGCGATTGGAACGATTGCATTTGCCAGATGATGTGCGCGTGGATTCCGGTGTGCGCGAGGGCGATGACGTCACGCCGCATTACGATCCCATGATCGCCAAAATGATCGCGTGGGATGAAACCCGCGAAGGTGCCGCGGCAAAACTCGCGCACGCGCTATCGCATAGCGAGATCGCCGGCGCGCGCACCAATGCGGCGTTTCTCATCCGCTGCCTGCGCCAGCCCGATTTTCTGGCGGGCGATATCGACACGGGATTCATCGAACGCCATCGCACGGCGCTTATTCCCGAACACGCTGCACCCGAGCCGCGTATTCTGGCGCGCGTGGCGCAATTCCTGATCGAGGATCGCGCGCGCGCCGCATCGCCCGATCCATGGAATGCGCAGGATGGTTTCCGTCTCTCCGGCGAGGCAAAGGAGACAATCGAATTCCTGATCGATGAACGCCGCGTGATCGTGGAAATCGTTCATCATCGCGGCGGCACGGTCAGCATGCTTGCGAACGGCAAAAAAATCGCCGCCGACAGCCACGCCCACGCCATGCGCATGTCATCCGGCGAAATCGCCGTGATGGAAGGCGGCGAGACGTGGCAGCTTTCGCTCTACGATCCTTTCGCTGCCGCCGAAGCCGCGGGCGCCGCCACCGACCGCATCAAATCACCGATGTCGGGAAAAATCGCGCAGCTGTTCGTGCGCCCCGGTGAAACTGTAAAGCGCGGCCAGCCGCTCGCGATTCTCGAAGCCATGAAAATGGAACACACGCTATCCGCGCCCGCTGATGCGCTGATCGAAGCAATCGATGTGGCGACGGGCGAACAGGTGAGTGAGGGCGCCATCATCGTGCGTTTCGCCAACGAAAAGAATGAAGCCGCATGACATTGCATCTCATCAAACTGAGCGTCGGATCGGAATCTCTGGAAACTTTCATCTCCTGGCACAAGAAGCGCTTGGCCGAGAAGAAAAAGAAAGGCCAGAAAGCCGAACTGATCCATGTCACCCGCATGACGCCGAAACGGCAGGAAGAATTACTCGATGGCGGTTCGCTCTACTGGATCATCAAGGGCTATGTCAGCGTGCGCACGCCGCTCATCGAATTGCGCCCCATGGTGAAAAACGGCGCGCCGCATTGTGGACTCGTCTATGCGCCGAAATTCATTCCCGTGGTGCGCCGCGCCCATCGCCCGTTTCAGGGCTGGCGTTATTTGAACGCGAAGGATGCGCCGCCGGATATCGCCACCGGCAAAGGCGGCAAGGGATTATCGGCAGCATTGCAAGCGGAGTTGGCGGAACTGGGGCTTCTTTAGACCGCCATATTATCGATCAGCCGCGTTTTGCCAATTTTTGCTGCTGCCAGGACGCGCGCCGCGCGCGAGAGATTTTCGATTGCATTCAATGTTTCCGCATCGCGCACGGCGACGTAATCGACAGAATTGAAACCGGCTTCGAGCAGCGCGGTTTTCCCCGCCGCTTCCACATCGCCGATATCGTCGCCCGCGCGCACGCGCCGCGCCACAGATTGCAACACGAGATTCAATTGTCCCGCCACCTTGCGCTCATCCGCGCTCAGATAGGCATTGCGTGACGACATCGCCAAGCCATCCGCCTCGCGCTGAATAGCGCCGCCCACGATTTCAATTGGCAATCCCAAATCTGCCACCAGCCGCCTGATCACCAGAAGCTGCTGATAATCCTTCTCGCCGAAGATCGCCATGTCGGGCATCGCTGCAATCAGGAGTTTGGCCACCACTGTTGCCACGCCGCCGAAGAAATGCGGGCGGAAATCGGTTTCCAGTCCCGCGCTTGGGCCGCCCACATCTATTTTTGTGGCAAAGCCCGCGGGATACATCTCGCCCACCAACGGCGCGAAAATGAGATCGGCCGCGCCGCCGAGCTTCTCGCGGTCGGCTTCCAGCGTGCGGGGATAGCGGTCGAAATCTTCGTGCGGGGCGAACTGCGCCGGGTTCACGAAAATGCTCACCACCACGCGCTGGCAGCGCTTTGATGTCTCGCGCACCAGCGACAGATGGCCCTCATGCAGCGCGCCCATGGTGGGCACCAGCCCCACGCGCGCGCCGCCCGCTCGCCAGCCCGCGATACGCGCGCGCAAGGCCGCAATGGTTGAAACGGTTTCAAGCTCTTTCATGGCGCGGGACATTAGCGTGGCCGCGCACTTCCCGCTAGAATTTCCCTATGGATGACCTGCGCCAAGCTATCTCAGACGCCTATCTGGCCGAAGAGAATGGGCTGACCGAGACCCTCATCGAGAAAGCGCGCCTCAGCCGCGGCGAGCATGCCGCCACCGAAGCGCTCGCCCGCGAACTCGTCACCCGTATCCGCGCCACGCGCGAGAAGCGCAGCGGCATCGATGCCTTCACGCAGGAATATGCGCTCTCCAGCGAAGAGGGCGTGATGCTGATGTGTCTGGCGGAATCGCTGCTGCGCGTGCCTGATGCGGCCACCGCCGACAAGCTGATCCGCGACAAGCTCGGCCCCGGCGATTGGGCGCGGCATCTCAACAAATCGGATTCGCTGTTCGTGAACGCCTCCACCTTCGCGCTGATGTTGACGGGAAGCGTGGTGCGGCTGGACGATGCATCGAAATGGGATTTCGAAAACATCTGGGGCAAGCTCGTGGCGCGCACCGGCGAGCCGGTGATCCGCCAGGCGGTGACATACGCGATGCGCATACTTGGGCGCCAATTCGTGCTCGGTCGCACCATCAAGGAAGCGCTGAAGGAAGCTCGTCCGCAAATGGCCGATGGCTATCGCTTCTCCTTCGATATGCTAGGCGAGGCAGCCTACACCAAGGCGGACGCGGCGCGCTATTACGAGTCCTACAGCAAGGCGCTGGCAGCCATCGGCGCGCTCGATCCCGATTATGAAGTCACCGCGTTTGAGCGGCCCAGCATTTCGGTGAAATTGTCGGCGCTGCATCCGCGCTATGAATGGGTGAAGCGCGAGCGCGTGATGGTGGAGCTGGTGCCGCAGCTCGCGGCGCTGGCGTTCGAGGCGCGCGAGTCTAACCTCGGTTTCACCATCGATGCCGAAGAAGCCGAGCGCCTCGATCTGATGTTGGAGATTTTCGAAGCGCTTGGCGAAAGCGATGCGCTGGCGGGCTGGAATGGTTTGGGCCTTGCGGTACAGGCCTATCAGAAGCGCGCGCTGCCGGTGATTGCGTGGCTGGGCGATTTGGCGCGGCGTCAGCGTAGGCGCATTCCCGTGCGGCTGGTGAAGGGCGCTTATTGGGATACGGAGATCAAGCGCGCGCAGGAATTGGGGCTGACCGATTATCCCGTGTTCACGCGCAAATCCGCTACCGACACATCTTATCTCGCCTGCGCGCGCGCGATGTTTGCGCAAGGCGACGCGATCTATCCGCAATTCGCAACCCACAATGCCCATACGCTGTCGGCAATTCAGGTGTTCGCGGGCACCCGTCACGATTTCGAATATCAGCGCCTGCACGGCATGGGCGAAGCGCTTTATGAATTGTACCGCGAGGTGAAACGCCCCACGCGCGGCGGTGCGGGCACCCGCATCTATGCGCCGGTCGGCAGCCACGAAGATTTGCTGGCTTATCTGGTGCGCCGGTTGCTGGAGAACGGCGCGAACACATCTTTCGTCAACAGGCTGGCCGATGATGAAGCACCGATTGACGACATCATCGCCGATCCGGTGGAGCAGCTTGCGCGCAGCAAGCCCTATCGCAATCCGCGCATTCCCAAGCCCGCCGATCTTCTGCCCGGCCGGAAAAATTCCGGCGGCTTTTTGTGGAGCGATCCCATGATTGATGCGCCGATGTTGCGCAAGATGGAAGCAAGCCTCACGCAAGCTCAGCATTCCGGCCCCATCATCGGCGGCTCGCTGCGCTGGCGCGAGGCAATGCCGGTGCGCGATCCCGCGGACAGAACGCGCATTGTCGGCGACGTTGTCGAATCCGAGGCCGCCGATGCGATCGACGCTCTGGATCTGGCGCATGCAGCACAACCGGCATGGAACAATCTGGGTGGTGAGGCGCGCGCTGCGATCCTCGAACGCGCCGCCGATCTGTTCGAGGCGCACCGCGCCCATCTGATGGCGCTGGCAGTGCGCGAGGCGGGCAAGACTTTGCCCACGGCGCTGGGCGAAGTGCGCGAAGCGGTGGATTTCCTGCGCTATTATGCGGCACAGGCGCGCAAGCTTTTCGCTGGTCCGGTGAAACTTCCCGGCCCGACGGGCGAGAGCAACGAACTCACGCTGCATGGCCGCGGCGTTTTCGTTTGTATCAGCCCATGGAATTTTCCGCTGGCGATTTTCACCGGACAGATCTCGGGCGCGCTCGCTGCCGGAAATACCGTGCTGGCAAAGCCCGCGGAGCAAACGCCGCTGATTGCCGCCGCTGCCATTCGCTTGTTGCACGAGGCGGGCGTGCCACCGAATGCGCTCAATCTTCTGCCCGGCGATGGCCCGCGCATCGGCAACGCGCTGTTCGGCGATTCCCGCGTGGCGGGCGTGGCGTTCACGGGCTCGACGGATGCCGCCAATGCGATCAATCGCGCGCTCGCTGCCCGCAGCGGCCCAATCGCGGCGCTGATCGCCGAAACCGGTGGCCAGAACGCGATGATCGTGGATTCCACAGCACTTTCCGAACAGGTCTGCAAGGATGTGATTTCGTCGGCCTTCGACAGCGCGGGCCAGCGCTGCTCGGCGTTGCGGGTGTTGTTCCTGCAGGAAGATGTGGCGGACAAGATGCTCGGCCTCGTTCTCGGCGCAATGGACGAGCTGAAAATCGGCGACCCGATGAAACTCGATACCGATATCGGCCCGGTGATCGACGAAGACGCGCGCGAGGTGCTGCAGGCCCATGTCGCGCGCATGACGAAAGAGGCGAAGCTGTTGCGCAAATTGCCGCTGGGGCCCGAGCATAAAAACGGCGTGTTCTTTCCGCCGCATATATTCGAAATAAAATCCATCGCGCAATTGCCGCGCGAGGTTTTCGGCCCGGTGCTGCATGTGGTGCGCTATAAGGCCGATCAACTCGAAGCGGTTTGCGACGCGATCAATGCCACCGGCTATGGCCTCACGCTTGGCATCCACAGCCGCATCGAGGAGACCGCGCATTTCATCGCCAGCCGAATCCATGCGGGAAACATATACGTCAACCGCAACCAGATCGGCGCGGTGGTAGGCGTGCAGCCTTTCGGCGGCGAGGGACTTTCCGGCACCGGCCCCAAAGCGGGCGGTCCCAATTATCTGCTTCGCTTTGCGCTCGAACGCACCTATACGGTGAATACGGCGGCAGCCGGCGGCAATGCCGCGCTGCTGAGCAGCGAAGAGGGCATTTAGGTCATCATGTCGGGGGCAAACGCTCACATCATTGTCTTCGGCAATGAGAAGGGCGGATCGGGCAAGACGACGGCGGCGATGCATGTCGCGGTCGCGCTGGCGAAAATGGGCAAGCGCGTGGTGGCGGTCGATCTCGACAGCCGCCAGAAGAGTTTCGCGCGCTATATCGAGAACCGCAACGACTGGCAGGCGAAAAGCGGCGCGTCATTGCCCGCGCTGCAAAGTTTTGCCGTGTCGCGCTCGCTGCACAAATCGCTGGATGCGGCGGCGGAGGAGGAAGCGCAGAAGCTTTCGGAAATCCTCGCGCAAATCATGCAGGGATTCGATTTTGTCATCATCGACACACCGGGTTCGGACACGCCGTTGTCGCGTCTGGCGCATGCCGCCGCCGACACGCTCGTCACCCCGATGAACGACTCATTCGTGGATTTCGATCTGCTCGCCCGCATCGATCCGGCCGATTTCAAGATCAAGGGGCCGAGCCTCTACAGCGATTTCGTCTGGGAGTGCCGCAAGAAGCGGTTGATGGCGCGTAAGCCGGCGCTCGACTGGGTGGTGATGCGCAACCGCATTTCCTCCTCCGAAGCGCGCAACAAGCGGCGGCTGTCCTCCGCGCTGGACGCATTGGCAGAGCGCATCGGCTTTCGCGTGGCGCCGGGCTTCGGCGACCGCGTGATCTTCCGCGAATTGTTTCCGATGGGACTGACGATGCTCGACCTGCCGCAACCAAGATTGGGCATACCGATGTCCATGTCCCACGTCGCGGCGCGTCAGGAAGTGCGCGAGTTGATACTCACGTTGAAGTTGCCGGATGTAGATGTGAAGAAGGCGGCGCTTTAACGCGACGCCAGCGCTGCAAAGCAGGTCTGTCCGCGTTGCGTCAGCCGCGAGCAAACTTCACGGGCTTCGCGCTCCACGAAGGGGCCAAAGCGGGCGCGATAGAGCAGGTGCCCATCCATGCCCTTGAACGGCACGATGATGCGTTGGGACTGTCCCAGCACGTCCATGGATTTCTCGGCATAGCTCGCAAGCTGCGAGCGCGCCGTGGTGGTATTCGCAAAGGCGCCAATCTGGATCGTCCAGGCCTTGCCGAGATCGGATACGGGCGGCACCGCTGCGTTGCTGTGTGTGGGCTGCGAGCGCGCTTCGCCATCGCCGAGCGAGGCCAGCCGCATCTGCGGTCGCGGCGAGGGAAGTACGACCGCCGGACGCGGCGTGGGCTGTATGGGTGCCGGATGTGCAACCGCTACAACCACCGGCGGCTTGGCGGCTGCCGGCTTGGCAGCTTGCGGCGGCGCGGCCCGCTGTGGCGCTACTGTCTGCGGCGGCGGCGAGTCGGCAATATCGCCTTCGCCCAAAGCAGATTCGGCGGCGTCTTCATCCTCGGGGTCGGGCCGCGCATTGGGCGTCACCGTCACCTGACCGGGCTGGGGCCGCGGCGTCACGGAAGGAATTTCAAATCCCGCCACCACAGCGGTCGAAGGCGAAGCATCCGCCACGCGCTGCCAGGGAATATCGGCGCGCGCCACGAGTTTCGGATTGGTCTGGATCTGCGCGAATGTAGTATCGAGCAAGCGCATCATTTCGCCGTCGCGGCGGCGCGCGGTGATTCCGCCCATCACCACGCCGATGACATGGGCGCCATCGCGCACCACCGACGATACGAGATTGAATCCTGAAGCGCCCGTGTAGCCGGTCTTGATCCCGTCGGCGCCATTGTAGCGGCCGATGAGATTGTCATGCGTTTTGTAAACCACGCCGCGGAAGGCAAAGGCGGGCGTCGAGAAATAATGGAAATATTGCGGGTAGTCGTAGCCCAGATGCCGCGCCAGCAGCGCCAGATCGGCAGCGGTGGAAATCTGGCGATTATCGGGCAGGCCAGACGCGTTGACGTAAGTGGTGTCACGCATGCCGAGCGTGCGGGCTTTGGCCGTCATCATCGCGGCGAAGTTCTGTTCGCTGCCGCCCAGCGCTTCGGCAATCGTCACGGCCACGTCATTGGCGGAACGCACGACAATCGCCTTGATCGCCTGATCCACGGTGATCGTGTCGCCGGGCTTGAGATACATCTTGGTCGGCCGCTGCACGGACGCATGCCACGAAACGGTCAACGGCGTGGACAACGTCACCTGACCCTTATGCATGGCGTCGAACAGCAGATAGAGCGTCATCATCTTGGTGAGGGAGGCGGGGTGGCGCTCGGCATCGGCATTGCGGGCGTAAAGCACCTTGCCGGTCTCGCCATCGACGATCAGGGCGGCGTCCTTCTGAGGGTCGGTCGGCGTGCCCACAACACGGCCGGCAAAATGGCGGTGATGGCGCCAATGGGCGGATGCTGACGTCGGGGCAAGCATCGCCACGGCCATCAGAACAGCCGGCAACGCAGCGAAAAGTCCTTTTCTCGCGATCGGGCCAACTCCGGCCGGTCGTCCTGCCATTACTCCACCCTCAAAGAGGTCTGTGCTTCGGGCGTGGCGGGATGAGAACAAATTGCGGCTCATCCTGCAACCCTTTTTCAAATTAAACGTTGCGCCACGGGTGTTTATGAATGGTTAATGCCGTTACGTCACCCCGTAGTTTTCCTTAGCATTTGATTCGGGAAAAATGTCATATTGCAGCGCACCATTTTCCCCTTGACTTCCGCCCTGACGCACCGCATATAGGGTATGTTGCACTGCAGCAGACCGAGGCGGTCAAACAGCGCGGTGCTCACCTTATGAGAGGTCATGACAATGGCTACGAAAACAAAGGCCGCCGAAGACAAGCTCAACGGCGTCGAAGGAATCGAGACTGCAATGAAAACCGGAACGGAAGCCCTGAAAACCGGCTTTGAAAAGGCCGTGAAGAATTACGACCAGTTCCTCGGCTACGGCAAGGACACGGTCGAAGCCTACACAAAGTCCGCCACAGTGGCCGGCAAGGGCGCCGAGACGCTCCACAACGAACTTTATGCCTTCTCCAAGCAATCGATCGAAGATTCGATTGCAGCCGCGAAAGCGGTTCTGGGCGCGAAATCCGCCCAGGAGGCGTTCGAGCTGCAGACCAGCTTCGCCAAGACCGCGTTTGAAGCCTATATCGGCCAGATGACCAAAATGGGTGAACTCTTCACCACGGTCACGAAGGAATCTTTCGAGCCGATCCAGGGCCGCGTTCAGGCCTGGGTGGATGTCGTGCAGAGCGCACGCGCCGTCTGACTGGCAAATATCGCTTAAAGAAGGCCCGGCGCGAATCGCGTGCCGGGCCTTTTTGTTGCGCGTGCGATTGCGCAACCGGCCCCGATTTCCGGTAAGCTAGGGGCGAGTAAGAATTTGCGCGTAAGGTTGGCGGCGTGAGCGACAGGAAAGACGGTTCCGGCAATTCGGACGGCGGCGGCAATTCCGGCACCGGCGTGGTCACGCGCACGCGCCCCAAAACCAAGAAGCCCAGCCTCTACAAGGTGCTTTTGCTGAACGACGATTACACGCCGATGGAATTCGTCGTGCATATCCTCGAACGCTTCTTCAACAAGAATCGCGACGAGGCCGTGCAGGTGATGCTGCATGTCCACCGCCATGGTGTGGGTATTTGCGGCGTCTACACCTATGAGGTCGCCGAAACAAAAGTGGCCCAGGTCATTGAATTTGCCCGCCGCCATCAACATCCTCTACAGTGCACGATGGAGAAGGAATAGGGCTGGATATGCCGTCACTCTCGCGAAGCCTCGAACAAGCGTTACACCGCGCCATCAAGCTCGCCACCGACCGGCATCATGAATACGCGACCCTGGAACACCTTCTTCTTTCGCTGATGGACGATCCCGACGCTGGCCAGGTGATGAAGGCCTGCAATGTGGATACGGATGCGCTGCGCGCCTCGCTGCAGAAATATGTCGATCATGAATTGCTGACGCTGGTGATCGAGGATGGCGACGACGCCAAGCCCACCACCGGTTTCCAGCGCGTGGTCCAGCGCGCCGTTCTGCATGTGCAGAATTCCGGCCGCGACGAAGTTACCGGCGCCAATGTTCTGGTGGCTTTGTTCACCGAGCGCGAAAGCCACGCCGTCTATTTCCTGCAAGAGCAGAACATGACGCGGCTGGATGCGGTGAGCTACATCAGCCACGGCATCGCCAAACGCCCCGGCATGACGCAGGCAAAGCCTGTGCGCGGCGCGGATGAGGATGAAGATGGCGAAAAGCCGGTGAAGCAGGGCACGGAAGCGCTGGAAGCCTATTGCGTCAATCTGAATGAAAAGGCGAAAGCAGGCCGCATCGATCCGCTGATCGGGCGTGAAGCCGAAGTCGATCGCACGATTCAAATCCTCTGCCGCCGCCAGAAAAACAATCCGCTGTTCGTGGGCGATCCCGGCGTGGGCAAAACCGCCATTGCCGAAGGCCTCGCGCGCAAGATCGTCAAGCATGAAGTGCCGGAGGTTCTGAAGAACTCCACGATCTATGCACTGGATATGGGCGCGCTGATCGCAGGCACGCGCTATCGCGGCGATTTCGAGGAGCGGTTGAAATCCGTCGTGAAAGAACTGGAAGCCATCGACGGCGCGATTCTTTTCATCGACGAAATCCACACGGTGATCGGCGCCGGCGCCACCAGCGGCGGCGCGATGGATGCGTCCAATCTTTTGAAGCCCGCGCTGCAGGCAGGCATCCTGCGCTGCATCGGCTCGACCACTTACAAAGAATATCGCCAGTACTTCGAGAAAGACCGCGCGCTGGTGCGCCGCTTCCAGAAGATCGATGTGGCCGAACCGAGCGTGCCGGACACGATCAAGATCCTCAAAGGCATCAAGCCCTATTATGAGGAGCATCACAAAGTCCGCTACACGGCGGATGCGATCAAGGCTGCGGTGGAACTCGCCGCCAAATACATCAACGACCGCAAGCTGCCCGACAAAGCCATCGACGTGATCGATGAAGTGGGCGCCTCGCAAATGCTGCTGCCCGAATCGCGCCGCAAGAAAGTGATCGGCGTGAAAGAGGTGGAAGAGGTGATCGCCAAAATGGCGCGCATCCCACCCAAATCCGTTTCGAAGACCGATGCCGAAGCGTTGCGCACACTGGAAAGCGATCTGGCCCGCGTCGTCTATGGGCAGGATGCGGCGATCCACGCGCTGTCGAGCGCCATCAAGCTGGCGCGCGCAGGGCTGCGTCAGGCAGAAAAGCCCATCGGCTGTTATTTGTTCTCCGGCCCCACCGGCGTCGGCAAAACCGAAGTCGCCAAGCAGCTCGCCCACATCATGGGCGTGGAGCTGCTGCGCTTCGACATGAGCGAATATATGGAGCGCCACACAGTCAGCCGCTTGATCGGCGCGCCGCCCGGCTATGTCGGCTTCGATCAGGGCGGATTGCTCACCGATGGCGTGGACCAGCACCCGCATTGCGTGCTGCTGCTGGACGAAATCGAGAAAGCGCATCCCGATCTCTTCAACATTCTTCTGCAGGTGATGGACCACGGCAAACTCACCGATCACAACGGCAAGAAGATCGATTTCCGCAATGTGGTGCTGATCATGACCACGAACGCAGGCGCATCGGACGCCGCCAAAGAATCCATAGGCTTCGGCCGCGGCAAGCGCACGGGAGAGGACGAAGAAGCGATCAAAAAGCTGTTCACGCCAGAATTCCGCAACCGCCTCGACGCGACAATCACCTTCGCAGCGCTGGGCCGCGACACCATCGACCGCGTGGTGGAGAAATTCGTCCTCGAACTCGAAGCCCAGCTAACCGACCGCGACGTAACCTTCGACCTGACGCCGGAAGCGACAAGATGGCTGGGCGAAAAAGGCTATGACGATGCCTTCGGCGCGCGCCCATTGGCCCGCGTGATTCAGGACCACATCAAAAAACCGCTGGCCGACGAAATCCTCTTCGGCAAACTGAAACACGGCGGAACGGTGCGCGTGTTGCTGGACCGCGAGAAGGACGCACTAGCCTTCGAATTCATCACCGACGAAGACGTGAAGGCAAAGACACCGCCGGGCAAGAAGCCGAAGGCGGAAGAGGAAGTTTAGTATTCGCTGCGAGCGGGAGTGGCTCGCTTCTTTTGGCGAAACGAGCCATTGCGCCGTTGGCTACTTAAACCAATCGTTGTGTTCGATGTGTTGCGCACCGTAAACCAACACGAACCGTGGATGATTCCCGCAGTGGTTGCACGGCGGAAACTTCTTTCCATAGACGCAAGTAACTTCGTGCTCTTGAGTATGATTGCTATCGTGGATGACTCGATAGACGCCCGAACGCTCAACCTCATCTCCAGGCTTGTACTGAGTAGGCATGACTAATCTCCGTTGTGTGTAACGAAGTGTCGCCTTGACCAGAAGAGCCTACAGAGAGAACATTCTCACGTCGAAAGACTCGGTCCCGCAAGCGACACCAGTTGTGGCGGGATTGACGCGGGCGGGGTCTCGAACACCCCGCCCGAATCACTTATCACACATCGCGACTCTGGAGGCGTTGCGGCGCCTGTGCAATTGCTGATTCGATTCTATCAACAGGTCGATTGTGACTGTTTATCGATTGTGGATAAATTGAATTTCTGTAGGAATTTTACTATGGATATCAAGCGAGTGTGAGCGGCTCCCCATAATGCTGCACCACCGGGAACGGGTGGTAGAAATGATGCAGCGCGTCGCGCCATTGGGTGTAGCGCTCCGACTGCCGGAAGCCCACCGTGTGCGCCTCGACGCTGCTCCACCAAACCAGCAGCAGATAACGGTCCTTCGTTTCCACGCAGGCGCGGATTTCCATCTTCTGGAAACCCGGCGTCGCTTCGATCAGCGGACGCGCCTTCGCCATCGCCGCTTCGAATTCGCGTGACTGGTTCGGTTTGATGTTCAGGATCGCGTGTTCGAGGATCATAGGGCGGCCCGGATTTTTGCTGCGATTGGCTCCAGCGTTTTCGCATCTACCATCGCGCGGCCATGCAACTTGAGATCGAGACCCTCGGCGCGCGGCAGGATGTGGAAATGAATATGCGGAATGCTTTGCCCCGCCGCCGCGCCATTCAACTGCACCAGCATGATGCCGGGGCAGGCGAGGCCCTTCTTCACAGCCTTCGCTACTTTCTGCGTCGTCCTGATCAGCGCCGCCGCGCCCTCCGGCGAAAGATCGAGAATGCCTTCGGCAGACTCTTTCGTAATCACCAGCGTGTGGCCTTCGACGGACGGCGCGATATCCATGAAGGCGAGTGTGAGATCGTCCTCATACACCGCCACTTTCGGAATCTCGCCGCGCAGAACTTTCGCGAAGATGTTGTTGGGGTCGTACATCATGTTCTCCGTCATGGTCGCTCCCTCTCCCCCATTGGGGGAGAGGGCAGGGTGAGGGGGCCGCCGCCGAGTTCTATCCGGAAATACCCCCTCACCCTAACCCTCTCCCCCATTGGGGGAGAGGGAATGAATCACGCTTTCCGAAACGGCGCGTGTTCCGCCAATTCCTCGATCTGCTCGGCCACCGCCGCGCGTTCGTGCTCCAGATAATCGGCAACTGCCCGGCGCAATCCGGCATGCGCGATGAAATGCGCGCTGTAGGTCGGCACCGGCATGTAACCGCGCAGCAATTTATGCGGCCCCTGCGCGCCTGCTTCAACCTTCTTCATACCGCGCGCGATGGCGAATTCGATGGCCTGATAATAGCAGGCCTCGAAATGCAGGAAGGGCACATATTCCGTGCAGCCCCAATTGCGCCCGTAAAGCACGCCTTCGCCCATGAAGTTCAGCGCGCCGCCGATGGCGCGGCGCCCCTGCCGCGCAATCACCAGCAGGATCTGATCGGCCATGCTCGCGCCAACGCGGCTGAAGAATTCGCGCGTCAGATAAGGCCGCCCCCATTTGCGGCTGCCCGTATCCATATAGAAGGTGAAGAACTGATCCCACACCGCTTCGGTCAGATCGCTGCCCGTCAGCCAATCGAACTCCACGCCCGCCTCGCGCACGGCGGCGCGCTCCTTGCGCAAATTCTTGCGCTTGGAAGACGAAAGGTCGTTCAGGAAATCGTCGAACGTCGCGTAGCCGCGATTTTCCCAATGGAATTGCTGATCGTTGCGCTGCAGGAATCCAAGGCCACCCGCAACGCGCCATTCTTCCTCGGTAAGAAAGGTGATGTGCAAGGACGACGCATGCAACTCATTCACCGCCGCCATTCCCGCGGCGAGCAACGCATTGCGGGTTTGCTCTGCCGGCGCATCCGCTGCAATCAGCAATCGCCTGCCGGTGACGGGCGTGAACGGCACGGAAGCCTGCAATTTCGGATAATAGCTTCCACCCGCGCGTTCGATGGCCTCCGCCCAGCCCTGATCGAAGACATATTCGCCCTGGCTGTGGCTCTTCAGATAGAGCGGCAGCAAACCCTCGATTCTGTCGCCGCGCTCGATGACGAGATGACAGGGCCGCCAGCCGGTTCGTGCGCTCGCCGAACCGCTCTCCTCCAGCGCCGCAAAAAATTCATAGCGCGTGAAAGGATGCGGATCGGCGCTCGCAACGGGATTGGCGCAGGCGTTCCACGCCGCTTCTCCAATCGCAGAAGCGGGCCCAGCCAATCGCGCGGTGATGTTGGCCGTCACGCGATTTCGAACACCGCCTCCACTTCGCACGCCACATTGCGCGGCAGCGAGCCCGCGCCCACCGCCGCGCGCGCATGGCGTCCGGCATCGCCGAACACTTCCACGATCAGATCGGACGCGCCATTCGCCACTTCGGGATGCTGCGCAAAGCCGGGCACTGCATTCACAAACACGCCTAGTTTCACGCAGCGTTTCACGCGATCCAGATCGCCGCCACATGCCGCCTTCACCTGCGCCAGCACATTGATGGCGCAAAGCCGCGCGGCCGCCTTTCCGTCTTCCAGCGACAAATCCCCGCCGACAATGCCCACATATTTCAACCCATCGGCGCCCACCGTCACCTGCCCGGAGATGAACACCAGATTTCCGCTCACCACATAGGGCACATAGCTCGCCACCGGCGCGGGCGGCGAGGGCAGTGTTATTCCAAGCGCGCTCAATCGCGCATCGATCTTTCCGGTCATGCAAATCTCCTGTTGAGGAAAATCTAGTCGCTGATTGTCCAAACCGCTATAGAGAAGCATGACAAAGCGGCTGGATGCAGACGATCCGTGCCCCGCGCGCGACCTTTATGCGATGCCCGCGGAGTGGGCGCCGCATGCGCGCACATGGATGTGCTGGCCTTCCCGCGTCGCCGCGTGGGGCGGGCCGGAAGGATTGCTGCGTGCCAAGCAGGCTTATGCGCGGGTGGCGCGCGCGATTTCATCTTTCGAGTCGGTGACGATGGCGGTGCGCTCGGCAGACGCACCCGAAGCCAGGCTCGCCTGCGCCGGCAAAACCGAGATCTTCGAAATCGCGCTGGACGATTCCTGGGCCCGCGATATAGGGCCAACATTTCTGCTGGGGTCGGATGGCTCGCGCGCCGCCGTGCAGTGGCAGTTCAATGCCTGGGGCAACAAATATTTTCCGTATGCGGATGATGCCGCGTTCGCCGCGCGCGTGATCGCCGCTGCCGGTGTGCGCCGCTTCGAGGCGCCGCTGGTGTGCGAAGGCGGCGCCATTCACGTGGACGGCGAGGGCACGCTCATCACCACAGAGCAATGCCTGCTCAATCCCAATCGCAATCCGCATCTCACGCCCCAGCAGATCGAGGAGCGGTTGGCGCTGTTCACTGGCGCGCGACGCATTATCTGGCTTGGCGAAGGATTTGCGGATGAAGAAACCGACGGCCATGTGGACAATATCGCGTGCTTCGCAGCGCCCGGCCGCGTGATCGTGGGTGTGCCCGCCGTGAAATCGCATCCCGATTATGAGCCGTCGATCGAAGCCATCCGCCGTCTCAGCGAAGCGCGCGATGCGCAGGGGCGCAAGCTGCAGATCATCGAGATTATCCAGCCGCGGCACACGCGCACCGATTGGCGCGGGCGCCTGCTTGCCACATCCTATGTGAATTTCTATCTGCCCAATGGCGGCGTGGTGATGCCGAGCTTCGACGATCCGCATGACGAGCGCGCCCGCGAAACCATTGCGGAATGTTTCCCCGGCCGCGATATACTCCAGATCGATGCGCTGGACATCGTCGAAGGCGGCGGCGGCATTCATTGCATCACGCAGCAGGAGCCCGCATGAGAAAAGTTACGTTTGCGGCGACGCAATTTGCCTGTTCGTGGGATCGCCGCGCGAACATCGCCAAGGCGGAGGAATTGGTGCGCGCCGCCGCGGCGAAGGGCGCAAATGTCATTCTGTTGCAGGAATTGTTCGAGACGCCGTATTTTTGTCAGGATCAGTCGGCGGATCATTTCGCGCTGGCCGCACCCTTCGAAGGAAATAAGCTGATTGCGGAAATGGCGGAGCTGGCGAAATCGTTGGGCGTCGTATTGCCCGTGAGTTTCTTCGAGCGTGCTGGCCGCGTCCATTTCAATTCGCTGGCGATGGTGGATTCGGATGGCAGTGTGCTCGGGCTCTATCGCAAATCGCATATTCCCGATGGACCAGGTTATCAGGAAAAATTCTATTTCACGCCGGGCGATACTGGATTCAAAGTTTGGAACACGAAATTCGGTATCATTGGTTGCGGCATCTGCTGGGACCAATGGTTCCCCGAAACCGCGCGCGCAATGGCGCTGCTGGGCGCGGAGGCGTTGCTCTATCCCACCGCCATCGGCACCGAACCGCCGCCCGCGCCGCCTATCGACAGCCGCGATCATTGGCGCCGCGTGATGCAGGGCCATGCGGGCGCGAATTATGTGCCGCTTATCGCCTCCAATCGCATCGGTACGGAAAAAGGGCAAGCGGGAGAGATCACATTCTATGGTTCATCCTTCATCACCGATCCCATGGGCGCGATTGTCGCCGAACTTCCGCGCGACAAGGAAGGGTTTGTCACCACAACATTCGATCTCGATGAAATCGCCAAGCAACGCGCGTCGTGGGGATTGTTCCGCGACCGCAGGCCGGAGCTTTACGGCGCGTTGCGCGGCCACGACGGAAAATAATCAGCGCAGCGCGCGGCCCTTGCCCACCGCATCGCGCCCAAACTTTGCGCGCACGCGATCCACCGCGCGCTCCGCCGCCGCGCGTTTTTTCGCGCCGCGATCCACCAGATCATCGGGATCGCATTGATCGGCGGCGCAGATATTGCCGATGCCGACGCCCAGCAGGCGAAAACTTGTGCCGTCGCATTCCTTGCGCAGCGCTTCCCGCGAGACGCGAAAGATGCGGTCGGCAAGCTGCGTCGGTGCATCGAGCGAAACGCTGCGCGTGCGAATTTTGAAATTCGCGGTCTTGAGTTTCAGCACGACCGTGCGACCCCCTAGATCGCTCGCTTTCGCGCGGGCCGACACGCGTTCGGCCTGTTCCCAGAGAATATCTTCGAGGTCTTCGAATGCCGCGATGTCGTTGAAGAATGTCGTTTCCGATGAAATGCTTTTCATTTCGCCATCCGGATCGACAACGCGCGCATCTTCGGCATTGGCTAATCTGTGCAGCCACAATCCGGTGTTGCCGTAGGCGCGCGCCAATGCGCGCATATCCGCATCCTGCAATTGTGCGATGCGGGTGATGCCGTCTTTCGCGAGCTTGGCCTGCAGCGCAGCGCCCGCGCCGCGGATAAATCCTACCGGCTTGTCGCGCAGAAAGGATTTTGCCTCGGCGCGCCCGATCACCGCGAAGCCGCGCGGCTTGTCGAGTTCGGACGCAAGCTTGGCGAGGAATTTGTTGTAGCTGAGGCCGATGGATGCGGTGATGCCGATCTCGGACTGAATGCGTTTGGCGAGTGCGGCCATGGTTTTCGCAGGCGAAGTTCCATGCAGCCGCTCCGTGCCGCTGAGATCGAGATAGGCTTCGTCCAGCGACAGCGGTTCCACTTGCGGCGTCAATTCGCGCATGAAGTGGCGTACCTGGCGGGCGACCTTCGCATATTCCGACATGCGCGGCCGGATAACCACCGCCTGCGGGCAAAGCTTCAACGCCTGAAACATCGGCATCGCGGATTTCACGCCGTTGATGCGCGCGACATAGCAACAGGTGGAAACTACGCCGCGCTTGCCGCCGCCCACGATCACCGGCTTGTCGAGCAATTCGGGATTGTCGCGCTTCTCGATTGCCGCATAGAACGCGTCGCAATCGATATGCGCGATTGCCAATAGATCCAGTTCGTCATGCGAAAGAATGCGCCGTCCGCCGCAAGATTTGCAGCGCGCACCGCTCGCATCGGCTAAGCAATCGCGGCAGAAGGCGCTCATTTCACGACCTGCGGCCATAGCCACGCCGCGCCCCGCACACCGCTGGAATCGCCATGCACGTTTTTCAATATCTTCGTTGGCCCCTCAGGCATGAAGGCATAGCGCTCCACGCGCGGCGGCAATTCGCTATAAAGTGCGTCAATATTCGAAAGCCCGCCGCCGATCACAATCGCATCGGGATCGAGAATGTTGACGACGCTGGCGATGCTCCGCGCGAAACGGTCGAAGAAATCCTCCATCACCGCGCGCGCATCGGCGTCCGCGGATTTGGCAATGTCCGTCGCGATCATCTCGCGGCCCGTGCGGCGTTTGTATTGCGCGGCCAGCGCTGGGCCGCTGATCCAGCTTTCGATGCAGCCATCCTTGCCGCAATAGCAATCGAAGCCGCTGCGTTCATCGGCGCGCGGCGCGGGCAGGGGATTGTGCCCCCATTCGCCGGTGATGGCATGCGGGCCGGTGAGCACGCGCCCGCCGACGCAAATCCCGCCGCCGACGCCGGTGCCCGCGATGATGCCGAACACGACATCATACCCGCGCCCCGCACCGTCTGTCGCTTCGGAGAGCGTGAAGCAGTTTGCATCATTGGCCACGCGCACTGGCCGCGACAGCGCGGCTTCCAAATCTTTATCGAGCGGATGGCTAATCAGCATCGTGAAATTGGCATTCTTGACCAGTCCGGTTTTCGGGCTGATCGCGCCGGGAATGGCGACGCCCAGCGAACCGCGCGCGCCGAGCCTGGCTTCGGTTTCAATCACCAGATCGCGAATGGCGATAATCGTGTCTTCATATGTGGTGCGCGGCGTGGCCACGCGATGGCGCAGCAATTCGAGTCCATCGCGCGCGATGGCGACAATTTCGATCTTCGTTCCGCCCAGATCGATGCCGAGCCGCATATCATCCTCCGGGCAGGCGCGCGCGAATGAAGGCGCCCGCCTCGCGCCAATCTTCCGCGCGAAGATGCGCGTGCGAAGAGGGCGGCAGCAAGGGCTTCAACCGTTCATCCCCAATCAGATGAATGCGGAAGACATCGGGCGCTGCCTCCGCGGCCGAAGCCAGATGCTGGGGAATATCATCCACAAAGAACGCAGGCTTGCCCGCGCGCGCCGCCAGCGATTTCACGGCCGCACCTTTCGGCCCGGCATTGGTGACCAGCGGAAAATCCCAGCCGAGCGCGGCCAGATTGCGCAAGCGCGGTGGCGCCTGCGCCGGTGAAACATTGGAGAGCACGATCACAGCCAGCGAGGGGCGCAATTCCGCCAGCACTTCGCGCGCGTGCTCCACGGCTTCCAGCGAATCGAGTTCGGCGCGGAATTCGTCCAGCAGCACTGTCACTTCCACATCCAGTATCGGTGTGCTGTCATCCAGCCGCTTTACATTGCCGTGCAGCCGGTAGGATACGAGATCGAGGAACAGCGCCCGCTCGCGCAGGAAGTTGTCGAATCCTTCCGCAAAACGCAGGATCACTTCATCGGCATCGACAATCAGCAGCGGTTTACCTGCCGCCACCGGCACCGTTGCGGGATCGATGTGATAGGCCGGTTTCATATTCCGCCCGGAAGCGCGCGGCGCGCGATATGCAAAATGCGCGGATCGAGCGCTTCCGCCTCGCAGAAGCTTTTCAGGAGTTGTTCATTCACCAGCAGGAAATCCACCACCGCCGCGAGGAATTCGGGGTCGGCTGCGCGCTCGCGAAGCATTGCGGGCTCTATGCCCGACAGCGCCATGAAGCGGTCGAGATCCTCAGGCGAATTGACCAGAAATGCCAAAGCATTGAGCGCAAGAATTTCGGCCGATGCCGCGTTCATGGAGTGCCGCCATGGAGAATCTGTCCGGCGGTAGTCTCAACGAATTGCCGGTTTTCCTCAACAGCGATCAGGAGGCGATGGCCAGCGGCGGGTCCTGCATTTCATAGCCCTGTCCCCAGACGGTTTTGATGTAATTTTCGCCGTTCGTCGCGGCGGAAAGTTTTTTGCGCAATTTGCACATGAACACGTCGATGATCTTCTGGCCCGGCTCGTCCCTGCCATCATAGAGCTGGTTGAGCAGCACATTCTTGGTGAGAGCGGTGCCTTTTCTGAGCGAAAGGGCTTCCAGCAACTGGTATTCCTTGGTCGTCAGGCGCACGGGCTCGCCGCTGACTTCGGCGGTTTTGGCGTCTAGATTGAGGACCAGTTTTCCGGTCACGATCACGGATTGCGCGTGCACGCTGGAGCGGCGGATCACCGCGTGAATGCGCGCGATCATTTCGTCGCGATGAAAGGGCTTCGTCATGTAATCGTCTGCGCCCGAACGAAGGGCCCTCACTCTGCTTTCGACCGCCAGATTGCCGGAAAGAACCAGAAGAGGCGCGTTGACCTTGGCGCCGCGCAGCGATTGCAGCACATCGAATCCGCTCATATCGGGCAATTGCAGATCGAGGACGATTGCGTCGTATTGGTCGCGTTTCGCCAGATCGATGCCATCTTCGCCGAGGCCAGCGATGGTGACGTCCATGCCTTGCGTCCTCAGCATCGCTTGGATCGTGCGGGAAGCGCTGCTGTCGTCTTCGATCAATAGTACGCGCATTTGCAATTCCTTTTGGTAAAGAGACAAGTAACAATCATGACAAAGTGTAGCGCGCGCGAATATCCGGTTTGTATCTTACGTAGAGCTACATAGGCGAAGTTCGAATTCGTTCAGGCGCAGTTTTGCAGCGGTTGAGCCGCTATCGCGATACGCACCAGATCGGAGACGCTGCGCGCGCGCATTTTGTTCATGATATGCGCGCGGTGGATTTCGATGGTCCTGGGCGACAGACCGAGTTCGGAGGCAGCCGTCTTGTTGGAACGGCCATTGACGATCCGATCGAGCACATGCCGCTCGCGAGGCGTCAGCCGCGCCAGCATGCCCTGGGCGCTTTTGCCTTCGGCATTGCGATTGCGCCCGAGCCGGCCAATTTCCAGCGCTCTCTGAATGCTTTCGATCAATTCGACATCGTTGAACGGTTTTTCGATGAAATCGACCGCGCCCGCTTTCATCGCGCGCACCGCAAGCGGCACTTCGCCGTGTCCGGTGATGATGATGACCGGCAAATCGACGCCGCGCCGCGTCAACTCTTTCTGCAAATCGAAGCCGTCCATATCCGGCATGCGGATATCGGTGATCACGCAGGCATCTTGCGGCAGGCAATCCGCCAGAATGTGCATTGCCGACATATAGGTTCTGACGCCGAAGCCCGCGGATTCCAGCAGGACCCGGATGGAATCCCGCACGGCCGCGTCGTCGTCGACTACCAATATCTGAGAGCGCATATTCATGTTGACATCTCGTTGGTGGAGATTGCGGAACTCACTGCGTGAAAGCACATCTGTTGCCTTTATCCCTGATTTGTATGACCAGCATCTGGATGTTTCACTTCACGCACAGTACTACCGAAAAGTGTTCCAAATTAGATCGTTGTAAGGTGCTGTGACTATAGTGTCTTTCCCTGATTAGACTTGGTGAATGCCGCGTTATCCTTGGTGGAACTGTTTTTTAATTGGGTTTTATCCGTACTATTCTGTACACAGAATTCCCGATAATTGCCGATCTGGCGCATCGCCGCGATCATGTTCCCCGAACGCCCAGAGAATGAATGCTTTGCAGCCAGCGCTTGCGCTGAGCGGCGGAAATCATATCGACGCAACCGATGAAGATCGGTTTTTCGGTTTTGATTCCGGGAAGTTCGATATGTCCGGAACTCGCCGCGCGGCAGGCTGCACGGTGCGCGAATGCCGGCATCTCCATCGTCACAACGACGCTGGCAGGGCGTTCTACATTGTTTGCGCGCGCTAGCCGTTCGAACAGGTTGCGCAATCGTTCCGGCGGTTTGTCGAGCCAGAGGGGAAATACGATCACAAGCCGGTTAGACCAGCGCATCAATTCCAGCGTGGCGTCGCCGGTTTCATGCGCAATTGTTTCAGGTTCCGCGAGCGCCAGTGCGCCGACATTCAGGCGTCGCGCTTGCCACGCGCCCGCTTGCGCGCCCGCTTCATAGGCATCGCAGAGTGCAGCGCAAAACCGCTCTGGCCTCGGATCGGGATGACCATTGACGACGAGAATTTTCCGAGGCGATGCCGATTGTCTTTGCACGGGGCGACGCGCGCGCGGAACATAAAGCGGTTCAAGCAGCGACAATCCCGCCTCCCTTCGATTGCGCTTCAAAGCGCTCGATGTCCGTCATGTCGGTGAAGGTCACCACAGTGGCGCCGTTGGGCAGCCGCGACATCGCGAGCGAAATAATCCTGCCATCGGCGCGCGTGGCCTTGCCCCATTCGCCGCAACGTTCCGGCTCGCTGGAGGCAACCCCCGCGGCCACGATGCTCCAGATACTGTCCTGTCCCACATGCGCGGCGGATAGATTGGCGAGTTTCGTGAAGTGGGGCTGACCGGACAATTCATCATCGGTCAGTCGCCACAATTTTGCGAAGGCCCTGTTGTTCAGCACGAGGCGTCCGCTGGGCTCGAATATCGCAATGCCTTCCTCGATCGTATCCAGCGTCGCCCTGTGAACCTGATTGAGCATGTTGAAAGATGTTTCGAGGCGAATGCGGTCGGAGATGTCGTCGAATGTGCAGAAGACGCCGCCCAGAAGATGCGGCTGGCACGCGACGCGCACGCTTCTGCCGCCCGGCAGATGCCAGAATTCTTCGCTCGAGCGATCCTGGCGCAACTGCTCGCGTTTCCAGCCGGCGAAATCGCGTTGCTCCGGCAATTGGCGCGTCTCGCGCAGGGAATCGAGAATTTCATCCTGTGTGGGATGCGTATCGAGCCAATCTTCCGCCAGCGACCACAATTTCGCATAGGCGCTGTTGTAACTCACTAGCTTGCGGTCGGTGCCGAAGATGGCGACGGCCATCGGCATGCGATCCAGCATGTCGGCGTTGGCGTCCATGTTGAGCTGGAGCTTGGCTTCAGCCTGCGTGATGTCGGTCACATCGATGGCGATGCCGGCAACGCTGGCGTCGGGCAGCGGCAGCAGGCTCATCGCCAGCGCCCGGCGTTGGCCGTCGATGAAGGCGTAGCGTTTGGCGTCGATGATGTGGCGGCCTTCTTGCGCGGCGGTGGCAAGTTCCAGTTCCGAGCGGTCGAGTGCTGCGTTCGCGGTCAGCGCATCGCGCAATTTGTTTGTGCCGGTTGCTGCAAGAAACGCTCGATTGGCCCAGCGCAGCGCGAGATTGTGGCCGCGTATCCAGACGGGAACGGGCAACGCGTCCATTGCCGCACGAAAATCGATGCCGGTATCGGTTTGACCAAGATCGCGCAGGAACAACGCGGCGCGTTGCCCGATGGGAACGCCGCGAACCGCAATCGCATTGCCCGACGTGCGCACGGATAATTCGAAAGATGTACCGTTTTTCAGCAACGCATCGAGCGCGCCGGCCAGAAGCAGGGCATCGGGTCCGCTCATTCCGGCCTGCAGCAGCGCGGTTCCGTTGCCGGTGCTGAAAGGCTCCTTCGCGCCACTGGCGAGCACGACGATTGATTGTCCGCTCGCCGCCATGATCGCATCGCGGAAGCGGATGGCGGCGTTGGCGGCTGTCTGTTCCTCGCGCGTCGCGAGCTTGAAATTGCCAAATCGCGCATGAATCCATGCCGCCCAGAAGATGCAGACAAGCCCGACCGCGCCGACCGTTACGGCAAACGCGGCAAGCGTGAAATCGCCCACGGAGGCCGGGCGGTGTGCGGCCAAGGCGAGCGACGGCGAAAGCGCCGACGAAGCCGACACCAGCGGTGCCACCAGATATTGAATGATTTGGGCCAGCGTATGCATTGCAATCCCCGTCAGGCTTCAATCGCCAAGGCGCGCAGCGCGCGAATATCGTTCAGAATGATCTGATGCGTATTGGGAATGGTGACGAGGCGGTCGTTTCGCAGCACCGCGATTGCGCGGCATACGGTTTCAATGGTCAGCCCAAGATGATCGGCGATATCCTGGCGGCCCATGGTGAGATCGAGCCGTTGCCCGGCGCCGACATCGTTACGGTCGGCAAGGCGCAGCAGGAATGAGGCGACGCGCTCTTTGGCATTCTGGCAGCCGAGCACGAAAAGATGCTGCTGCACCGTGCGCAGGCTTGCCGACAGATGGCAAAGCAAGCGCGTGCGGACTTCGGCGCTGGAAGCGGCCAGCCGGTCGAAACTGCTTTTGGGATAGGATATCAGGGTGACTTCCGTGACCGCTTCGGCCGTGATCGGCTGATCGGGACATTCCAGAAAACCGATCAGATCGCCGGGCATCATGAAATCGAAGATGTAGCGGCGCCCATCCGCGGCGTGCCTGCAAATCCGCACGGTGCCACTCAACACCTTGTATACATGGTTGGCCGGATCGCCTTCGCTGAAGATGGTTTCGCCGCGGTTGAAACGCTGGCGCGCGCTATAGGGCTGAAGCGCGCGCAAATGATCGTTCAATGTGATCGGAACCAACGCCGGCGGGAAAACTTCGCCGAAATTTTCCTTGCGGGCTGCGCTGAGCGTCATCGACATTGGAAATTCCCTCATCTGGCGGTGGCGTGAATTCGTTTTGACGCGCACAGCATCATTAACTTTGTGGCGAAACGACAGATGGGAATTCCGCGTACGGAAGTATGCGCAGGCAAAACTCCGTAATAGCGCTTACAAATGCGCGTGATGTCACGAACACTTGTGCAGCGCTATGCGGATGTACGTAGGCGGATTGATGAAAGCGGCGCTTGCGTGGCGATTGTCATTTTCCAGCCGCAAATTGAAAACGCAAAATCGCAACGCAAAAGAAGTGAAAACGTAAACGCGGTTGACTTTCCGCAATGCGCTTTAAGCCGTTATGCGCTTTCTATTGTCCCGCAGACGCAGGCTTGCGCTGGCACGGGCCTTGCGGAGCCCTCATTTCGCCGTCGCAAAATGAGACTTTGGAAGGCCGAACGGACAATGAAGCGCAAATATGCCGGTCTGCTGTTGCGATCCGAGCGTTTATTGCTCGTCCTTGTGGCGAGCGGTGTCGCGGCGCTCAGCATGGGGGCTTCGAGCGGGACGCCCGCGCACTCCTTCGAGGTGGCGACAGCCGAAATCGTACAGGCGCCGACGGTGGAGATACCGGCGATCCCTGCCGAAATTTCCATGAGGACTGTCGATAGCGATGTGTCCGCGCAAATCCTGGCGGAATATCGCTGTCTTGCCGAGGTCATGTATTACGAGGCGCGCGGCGAGGGCGAAGAGGGCGAGAAGGCCGTCGCCGAAGTTGTATTCCATCGCGTTGCCGAAGGCGTGCATGGCCCCACGATTTGCGCGGTCGTCTATGAAGGCGCGCATAGATCAGCATGCCAGTTTTCCTTTGCCTGCAACGGTGCGCGTGCGGCGCGCAAATCCCCGCAAGTCTGGCGCGAGGCCGAAGTACTGGCCGCGCGCATTCTCACGGGTCAGCAACACCTCAGCGACGAAACAAGCGGCGCTACGTATTATCACGCGACTTATGTGCGTCCTTCCTGGGCGCCGGAGCTGATCCGCACCGTTCAGATCGGAAAACACGTATTTTATCGCGATCGCTCACCCGTCATAACTGTCGCGGATAATTCATTCCGCGGTTCGCTTTGGTGAACCGGCACTGACGAGGAGGCCGATATGCGTGTGCTCCTGATTGAAAACGATGCCGCGATGGCCCGCAATCTGAAGCTGATGCTGCGCGCAGAACGCTTTCACGTTTACTCCACCGATCTCGGCGAAGACGGAATCGACCTCGGCAAGACTTACGGCTACGACGTCATCCTTCTCGATCTGCATCTGCCGGACATCAGCGGTTTCGATGTTCTGAGAACCCTGCGCGCCTCGCGTGTGTGCGCGCCAATCCTCATTCTGTCCGGCAACGCAAATGCCGATGACAAGGTCAGGGCGCTTCAGCTGGGCGCCGACGAATTCATGACCAAGCCGTTCCACAAGGATGAGATGCTTGCACGCATTCGCGCCCTGGTGCGCCGCTCGAAGGGCCATGCGCAATCGGCAATCACCACCGGCAATCTCACCCTCAATCTCGATGCGGGGACTGTGGAGGTGGGCGGCAACCCCGTGCACGTGACGGGCAAGGAGTTCCAGATGCTGGAGCTGCTCTCGCTGCGGCAGGGAACCACGCTCACCAAGGAGGCGTTCCTCGACCACCTCTATGGCGATGAGGACGGCCCGGAAATAAAGATCATCGATCTGTTCATGTGCAAGCTGCGCAAAAAGCTCGCCGCCGCCACAGCCGGAGGGGCCAATTGCATCGAAACCGTGGGATATCGCGGCTATCTGCTGCGCCCCGCCGAGGGAACCGCGCGATAATCCACGCAACCGCCTCAAAAAAAGCCTGTTCCCGGGTAAAATTTCGTCAAGGGAGCGTTAAGACATCCCGCCTAATACTATCGCAAAGCCGCAGAGCCGCTTTGGGTGGCCTGCCTGGCGCGTCGAGCGCATGGGGGCCAAGGCCCGTGGAGAAGCCAAGTCATGGATGCGAAAGCGAAAACGGTTCTGATTGTGGAAGATAACGAGCTCAACATGAAGCTCTTCCACGACCTGCTCGATGCCCATGGCTACAACATCCTTCAGACCAAGGATGGCATGGAGGCGCTCGATATCGCCCGCGAGCATCACCCCGACCTGATCCTGATGGACATCCAGCTGCCGGAAGTGTCCGGACTGGAAGTCACCAAATGGCTGAAGGAAGACGATTCGCTGAAATCCATTCCCGTCGTCGCGGTGACGGCGTTTGCCATGAAAGGCGATGAAGAGGTGATCCGTCAGGGGGGCTGCGAGGCCTATATCTCCAAGCCGATTTCGGTGACGAGCTTCCTGGATACGGTGCGCCGGTTTATCGGATAGTCACATGACCGCGCGCGTATTGGTCGTTGACGATATCCTGTCGAATGTAAAACTGCTGGAAGCCAAGCTTACGGCGGAATATTTCGACGTGGTGACGGCGTATGGCGGCCTCGAGGCGCTGGCGAAAATCGAAGAGCACGAACCCGACATCGTTCTGCTCGACGTGATGATGCCGGGCATGGACGGTTTCGAAGTCTGCCGCCGCATCAAGCAGAATCCCAAAAGCGCGCATGTGCCCGTGGTGATGGTCACAGCCCTCGATCAGCCGACCGATCGCGTGGCGGGGCTTGAGGCGGGCGCCGACGATTTTCTCACCAAGCCTGTGGACGATGCGGCGCTGTTTGCCCGCGTGCGCAGCCTGGTGCGCCTGAAGATGATGACGGACGAGCTTCGCATGCGCGAGGCCACCGGCCAGGGTATGGGGCTCGTCGATCCGGCGGAGAATTTCGCCGATGGCGGACCGCCGGGGCGCATTCTCATCATCGAGGACCGGCCGGAATCGGTTGCGTGGTTTGCGGCCGCACTGGAGCCCGCCCATGAGATTTCAGCGGTGGATTCCTTTGAGGAAGCGGTCGTGCGCGTGCGCGGCGGCGATTACGATCTGATCGTCATCAGCCTGGGCTTACGCGGCTTCGACGGTTTGCGTCTGTGCTCGCAGCTTCGCTCCCTGCCGGAAGGGCGCAACGTACCCATTCTTGTGCTCGTCAGCGATGGCGACCGGCGCAAGCTGACGCAAGCGCTCGAAATGGGCGTGAACGATTATCTCACGCGCCCCGTGGACAAGAACGAACTCATCGCACGCGTGCGCACGCAGCTGCGCAAGAAGCGCTATGCCGAGCGCCTGCGCCACAATGTGCAACTCAGCCTCGAAATGGCGATCACCGATCAGCTTACCGGCCTGCACAATCGCCGCTACATGAGCCGCCATCTGGATACGCTGATCGCCAGCGCCCAGAAATCCGGCAAGCCGCTGGCGTTTCTCATCATGGATATCGACTATTTCAAGTCGGTCAACGATACGCATGGCCACGACATCGGTGATGAAGTGTTGCGCGAATTCGCCAGCCGGATCTCCGCCAATGTGCGCGGCATCGATCTGGCCTGCCGCTTCGGCGGCGAAGAATTTGTCGTCGTGATGCCGGATACGGATATGGCATTTGCCACCACGATCGCCGAACGCCTGCGCAAGAGCGTCGAAACCAATTCCTTCGCCATCAGCCGCGACCCGAAGAAGCTGAATATCACCATCAGCATCGGCATTGCCGGTTCGGAAGGAAATGGCGATACGGCGGAAGCATTGCTGCACCGCGCCGATCAGGCGCTCTATCGCGCCAAACGCGAAGGCCGCAACCGCGTGGTTGCCGCCGCGGCGTAGTTGCAATCAAACCAAAATTGTCATGGCCCGCGAATGCGGGCCACCCAGGTGACGCATCTCGGGATTTAACAGAATTGTTGAGTTTCTGATTTCAGCGACAGAGAAGATTTCAACTGGGTGGCCCGCACTAGGCGGGCCATGACAGCGGAGGGGTTACTCCGCGGCTGCTGCTTCTTCCACAATCCTGTCGATCAATTGCACCAGCGAGTCCGGATCATGCGCGCCGGACACCAGATATTTGTTTGCGAAGATGAAGGTCGGTACGCCGGAAATTCCCATCTTGTGGGCGAGCATATCCTCGCGCTCGACCAATTCGCGGTCCGCGCCATCGGTCAGCAACTGCTTCACCAGCGCTTCGTCCATCCCCGCTTCGGCGGCGATTTCGGCAAGCACATCGGTGTCTCCGATATCACGGCCCTGTTCGAAATAGGCGGCGAAGAGAAGTTCGACGACGTCGTTCTGCACGCCGGCCGTTCCCGCCCAACGGATGAGGCGGTGGGAATCCAGCGTGTTCGGCGTGCGCTCGATGCGGTCGAAGGCGAAGAAGATGTTCTCGCTTTCGCCCGCCTCGCGGATGGCGACGCCCATGGCCTCGCGGTTTGGATTGTCGCCGAACTTGGCCGCCAGATATTCGCGGCGGTCCACGCCCTCCGGCGGAATCGTGGCATCCAGCTGGTAAGCCCGCCAGCGCACATCGAATTCGATCTCCGGGCGTGACTGCAGCGCGCGCGTCAGCCGCCGCTTTCCGATGAAGCACCAGGGGCAGATCGTGTCGGACACAACATCTATTTGCATGGGCCGAGACTAGCATACCTGCGGAAAAAGCAATTGCGTCCTTGACGCAGCGCCCTTCTGTTCGCAGTTTCGGGCCGCGAAAGGATTCCGCCATGACATTCGATCTTTCCGGTCAAACCGCATTCGTAACGGGCGCCACCAGCGGACTCGGCCGCCGCTTTGCAAAGATCTTGAGCGAAGCAGGCGCCGCCGTCGCCATCGCCGGGCGGCGCGTGGACCGGCTTCAGACATTGAAGACCGAAATCGAATCCGCAGGCGGAAAATGCGCCGCCGTTGCGCTGGATGTGACGGACGCAGCCGCGATCCCGCGCGCGCTGGATCAGGCCGAAGCAGCACTCGGCCCCATCGGCATCCTCGTCAACAATGCGGGTGTGAATGTGCAAGGCATGGTGGCCGATCAAACCGCCGCCGATTTCGACACCGTGATGAACACGAATTTGCGCGGACCATTTCTGCTCGCCACCGAAATGGGCCGCCGCATGATCGCGCGCAAGCAAGGCGGCAAGATCATCAATATCGCATCCATCGGCAGTTTCCGCGTGCTGCCGGGACTGACCGCCTATTGCATTTCCAAAGCGGCGCTGGCGATGATGACTCAATGCCTGGCGCGCGAATGGGTGCGTTACGACATCGCCGTGAATGCAATCTGCCCAGGTTATATCGAAACGGAATTGAACAGCGACTGGTTCAAATCGGAAAAGGGGCAGGCGCAAATCAAATCATTCCCCAAGCGCCGCTTGATGGACGAAAAAGATCTCGACGCAATGCTCTTGCTGCTCGCATCCGATGTATCGCGCGCGATCAATGGCGCGCTGCTGACAGTGGATGACGCGCAATCGCTTTGAATCCGAGACGCTGGAGTGGACGTGTTTATGTCTCCCTCTCCCCCACCGGGGGAGAGGGCAGGGTGAGGGGGTCGCAAAAGCAAGCCCAACCTCATCAGCAAAAATGCAGCGCAAAAATTTCCGGCAATAGCGCAAACGGAGAGATCCCCCTCACCCTAACCCTCTCCCCCTGGGGGGGAGAGGGAATCTAGGTGGCGCCGCTTATTTGTAAGGCACCGTCACGCTGTTGGATTCGGCGACGATCTTTATCTGCGTCGTGCCATAGGGCGCCAGCGGTGCGGTGAGCGTCGCCGTCACGGGCAGGAGCGCCTGAATGACAACCGAATCCTTGGGCGGCGGTGTCGCGACAAATTCGATCACCAGCGTGTCAGATTCCGGCGCGCGCACTTCCTTGATGTGCAATTTCGGATTTTCCCAGCCGCCGGTTTTCACAGCACCACTGGCTTGCACGATCATCTTGCGCCCCTCGATGGACACCGAAGCATGATCGACCTTGTAGATGAGTTGCGCCTTGCTTGCCGCAGCGTCAGCCGATGACACCGCCAGCAATGAAAGGACAAAAACGGCAATAAAACTGCGCATTTCCCGGTCTCTGTTGTCCCGCCGCGTGCGTCCAGCTAAGAGAGAATTAAGGCGCAATTGAGATGGAGCGGCAGATGGGTCCTCTGGCGGGCATTCGCGTGGTGGAATTTGCCGGAATCGGGCCGGGCCCGTTCACGGCCATGCTGCTGTCGGACATGGGCGCGGACGTGATCCGCATCGACCGCAAGGGCGGCCGCTCACCCCACAAAACCGAAGTGACCTATCGCGGCCGCAAGGCGGTCGCGCTCGACATGAAGAAACCCGAAGCGGTCGAGGCCGCGCTGAAGCTGATCGACAAGGCCGATGCACTAGTCGAAGGATTTCGCCCGGGCGTGATGGAACGCCTTGGCGTCGGACCGGACGTTTGCCTCGCGCGCAATCCGAAACTCGTCTATGGCCGCATGACCGGCTGGGGCCAGACGGGACCGCTCGCAAGCGCTGCCGGCCACGACATCAATTACATCGCGCTCACCGGCGCGCTGCATGCCATCGGCAATGCGGGGCAAAAGCCGGTCGCACCGCTCAATCTCGTCGGCGATTTCGGCGGCGGCGCGCTTTATATGGCGTTCGGTCTGGTTTGCGGCCTGCTCGAAGCGAAAAAATCCGGCAAAGGGCAGGTGGTGGATACCGCGATGACGGATGGTGCGGCATCTCTCATGTCGATGTTCTACGGCATGATGGCGATGGGCATGTGGCAGGACAAACGCGGCGTCAATCTGCTCGATACGGGCGCGCATTTCTACGACACCTATGAAACCGAGGACGGCAAGCACGTCGCCATCGGCTCCATCGAACCGCAATTCTATCGCGAGTTGCTGGAGAAAACCGGCATCACCGATGTGGCGTTCGCAGCGCAAATGGACCGCAACGCGTGGCCTGCGCTGAAGGAAAAGCTGGCCGCGTCCATCAAAACCAAAACCCGCGACGAATGGGACGCGATCATGCTGGGCAGCGATGTGTGCTATGCGCCGGTGCTCTCGCTGCACGAAGCGCCGAAACATCCGCACAATGTGGCGCGCAAAACCTTCGTGGAAATCGACGGCGTGACCCAGCCCGCGCCCGCGCCCCGCTTCTCCCGCACCGAACCCGAGATTCAGGGTGGTGCCCAAGGTGCGGACAATGATGCGGCGTTGAGCGCGTGGGGTTTCTCGAAGGATGAGATTGCCGCGCTAAATGCGAGCGGCGCGATTTAACCCATTTCGTCATGGCCCGGCTTGTCCGGGCCATCCATTTTTCAAAAGAAAATTGGATCACCCGCATTCGCGGGTGATGACGACCAGAGAGTCTCAAATATCCAACTCACACCACACCGGGACGTGATCGGACGGCCGTTCGCGGCCGCGTACTTTCTTGTCGATGCCGCTGGCTTTCAGATGATCCGCAGCTTGCGGTGATAGCAGAATTTGGTCGATGCGGATGCCGTGATCCTTCTGCCAGCAACCCGCCTGATAATCCCAGAACGTATATTGATGGGTTTCGGCGTGGCAGGCGCGGAACGCGTCGGTGTAGCCGAGATTTTCGATACGCCGCAGCGCCGCGCGCGATTCCGGCTGGAACAGCGCATCGTTCATCCACACTTTCGGATCCCAGCAATCGTCCGGCGTGGGAATGACATTATAATCGCCCATCAGCGCCAGCGGTTCCTCCAGCGACAGAAGGCCCTTGGCGTGTTTGTGCAGCCGGTCCAGCCAGCCGAGCTTGTAGGTGAATTTGTCCGTGCCGATGGGATTGCCGTTCGGCGCGTAGATCGAGCCCACGCGCAACACGCCCTTCTTCGCCGGAATCACAGCCTCGATATAGCGCGCATGATCGTCGCTATCGCCGCCCGGAAGCCGCGGGGTCACATCCTCCATCGGCCGCTTGGAAAGAATGGCGACGCCATTATAGGTCTTTTGTCCGTGTACGGCGCAATTATAGCCCAGCGCCTCGAACGCCTCCGCCGGAAACGTATCGTCGGTGCATTTCAGTTCCTGAAAGCAGACGACATCGGGCGAGGCCTCCTTCAGCCAGACAACCGCGTTTTCAAGCCGCGCCTTGACGGAATTCACGTTCCAGGTGGCGATCTTCATACCGAGAACGAAGTCCCGCAGCCGCAGGAGGATGATGCGTTCGGATTGTTGATCTTGAACGCAGCCCCGATCAGATCGTCTGTAAAGTCGATCTCAGCCCCTTTGAGGAAATCCAGCGACACCGGGTCCACCAGCACGGTCGCGCCCTCGCGCTCGATCACCAGATCGTCGTCCAGCCGCGTATCGTCCAGCGTGAAATTATACTGGAAGCCGGAGCAGCCGCCGCCCGTCACCGCCACGCGCAACATCACCGGGGCGGGCTCGGCCTTCAGGATCTGGGAGATCCGTTTGGCGGCCCGGGCCGAAACTGTCACCGGCATTGCAACTTCCACGCTCATTTGTGCTCTTCGCAGCGTATGATCCAAGCCTTATGTAGTCCTCGAAAGGGCAGGAGCAAAGCCCGTGGGTTCCACGAATTCGCCGCTGGGCCATCTTGAGGGCCCGCTTTTCGAGGCTCCGGCTGGCCGCGCGCCCTATGCGACGCTGCCCGCCGAGAGCCGCGGCCGTTTCTATCCGGAGCCCGAAAGCGCCACCCGCACCGCCTATCAGCGCGACCGCGACCGGATCATCCATTCGGCGGCCTTCCGGCGGCTGAAGCACAAGACGCAGGTCTTCGTGCAGCACGAGGGCGATTATTACCGCACGCGCCTGACCCATTCCCTCGAAGTGGCCCAGATCGCCCGGTCGCTGGCCCGTGTGCTGGCGCTGAATGAGGATTTGGCGGAGGCCGTGGCGCTGGCCCACGACCTTGGCCACACCCCCTTCGGTCATGCCGGAGAGGAAGCGCTGAACGAAGCCACCAAGGCCTTCGGCGGCTTCGACCACAACGCCCATGCGCTCAAACTGGTGACCCAACTGGAGCACCGCTATGCCGGTTTCGACGGGCTGAATCTGACTTGGGAAACGCTGGAAGGGCTGGTCAAACACAATGGACCGCTGGTGGGCGAGGGCGCCAAACCGCTGCCAGGCCCGATCGCGTCCTTCAATGCACGCTGGAATCTGGAACTCGCGAGCTGGCCGGGGCTGGAGGCGCAGATCGCAGCGCTCTCCGACGACATCGCTTATGTGAATCACGATATCGACGATGGCCTGCGCGCCGGATTGTTTTCCGTGGACGATTTGGTCGCAGCACCGCTGGCGGGAGCGCATGTCGCGGCCATTCGCGCGCGCTTTGGCGAGTTGGAACTCGGCCGCCTGATCGGCGAGATCGTCCGTAGGCTGATGAGTGACCTGATCGGCGATCTGCTGACCGAGACGCGCCGCCGCCTGCAATCCGCCAACCCCGAATCAGCCGCCGCCGTGCGTGCGCAAAAAAACGCGCTGGCCGCGTTCTCCGACGGCATGGCGGCGCAAATTGCCGCGCTCAAGGCGTTCCTCTTCGCCCATATGTACCGCCATCCCCGCGTCATGGGCCCGATGGACGCCGCCAAGCGCGCGGTGGCCGAGCTTTTCGAGGCGTTCAGCGGCGATCTATCGCTTTTGCCGCCCGATTGGGCGAAATCCTGCGGCGCTGCGGGCGATGCGCGTACTGCATCGGTGGTACGCGACTACATCGCCGGTATGACAGACCGCTATGCCCTTCTGGAGCATGCCCGAATCTTCCACACCGAAATCGCGCTTTAAGCCTCGCCAATCGTGATTCGGTCCAAATCGAATGCTAGGGTTGGCGGGTTCAAGATTCGGCGGAGCAGCCTATGGCCAATCACGAGCGTGGCATCTACGAGCCGTTGTCGGACGATATCCGGGCGTATGACGGCGCCGAGGATGACGATGTGGATGAGGAGGGTTCGCGCCTTCCGCTGCTGATCGTCATCGCGCTCTTGGTGCTGGCGGCGTTCGGGGGCGTGGTCTGGCTGGCCTACACGCAAGGTGTGCAGCGCGGGCGCTCCGACGCGCCGCGGATGATTGCAGCAGCGCCCGGCCCCATGAAAACCGCCCCCGACAATCCCGGTGGCGAGCCCACGCAATATAAGGGCCTGAAAATCTACGAGCAGCCAGCGCCCGCCGACGAGGCCAACGAAGACACCGACACCGCGCCGCAACCGCCAACCACCGTGGCGCCGCAAGCCGCCGCTCCGGTTCTACGCTCGCAGCCTGAAACGCCGAAAGCGGAAACGCCAAAGACCGGAGCACCGAAAATGGCGGCTGCCGCTCCCGTGCAAACGGCGAAGTCCAAGCCGGTGGTGACACAGGCTGAGACGGTGAAACCGAAGCCCGTGCAGACTGTGGCGACAGCGCCGCCGAAGAAGCTGGCGGCGGTCCCACCGGCAACAGCGCCGGCAACGACAGTTGCGCCCGCACCGGCGGCTGCATCGGGCGGCAGTTATGTGCTGCAGATCGGAGCCTATAAATCCCAATCCGAAGCCAACAGCGCGTGGCATTCCTATCAGGCCAAACATCCGATCACCGGCGGCTATAATTCCGACGTGAAACAGGTCGATCTGGGCGACAAGGGCGTGTGGTATCGCCTGCGGATCGGTTCCTTCGCGGACAAGGATGCCGCGGCGGCGTTTTGCGACAAGCTCAAGGCCGATGGCGCGACCTGTTTCCCGACCAAACCGTGATCTGAACGGTATTTTGATATGAGCACTCGCACGCGCGCGATCTATGGCTGCGCCGGTACAGAGATCACCGCGGACGAGCGCAGCTTCTATGCGGATGCGCAGCCGCTGGGATTTATCCTGTTCGCGCGCAACATCGCCGAGCCCAATCAGGTGGGCCGCCTCGTCAGCGAATTGCGCGAATGCGTGAACGATCCGGCAGCACCCGTGCTGATCGATCAGGAAGGCGGGCGTGTGGCGCGGCTGCGGCCGCCGCATTGGAAAACGCGCGCACCCGCGCGGCGCTTCGGCGAATTGCACGACCGCGATCCAGAAGTTGCGCGCGAAGCTGCTTACCTCAACGCGCGTTTGATCGCGCATGAATTGGCCGAGCTTGGAATCAATGTGGATTGTTTGCCGGTTCTCGATGTTCCGGTGGAAGGCGCCAATGACGTGATCGGCGATCGCGCTTACAGTCTCGATCCATCGGTCGTGATCGATCTCGGACGTGCGGTGATCGAGGGCATGATGGAAGGCGGCGTTCTCCCGGTGATGAAACATATTCCCGGTCACGGCCGCGCCGGCGCCGACACCCATTTCGAACTGCCGCATGTGGCGACCGATGCGGAGATTTTGAGCGCTACCGATTTCGTCACCTTCCGCAGCCTCAACCAATGCCCCGTCGCGATGACGGCGCATGTGGTGTACGACGCCATCGATCCGCAACGCCCCGCCACCACCAGCCCCAAAGTGATTCGTGATGTGATTCGCGGCGAAATCGGTTTCGACGGGCTTTTGATCTCCGACGATCTCTCCATGAATGCGCTTTCCGGCTCGCTTTCTGCGCGTGCAAAAGCGGCGCTGTTCGCGGGCTGCGATATCGTGCTTCACTGCAACGGCAAAATAGAGGAGATGCGCGAAGTGGCCGCTGAAGGAAAGCCGCTGGAAGGCACCTCGCTCAAACGGGCCGAGGCCGCGCGCGCGCATTTGACCGCGCCTGATGATTTCGATGCGGCGGCGGGCGAGGCGCATCTGACCGCATTGCTGGGAGCCATGGCGTGAGCGAGATCATCGACACATTCGAGGAAATGGAAGCGGCCGACGTCGCGCCCGAGGACGCGCTCGTCATCACGGTGGATGGCTTCGAGGGCCCGCTCGATCTGCTGCTGACGCTGGCGCGCAACCAGAAGGTCGATATCGCGAAGATTTCGGTGCTCAAGCTTGCCGATCAATATCTCGAATTCATCGAATCCGCGCGCAAGTTCAATCTGGAACTGGCGGCGGATTATCTGGTGATGGCGGCGTGGCTCGCCTATCTGAAATCGCGGCTGATCCTGCCGCAACCGGCCAACGCGAACGGCGAACCGACCGCCGACGAAATGGCAACGCGTCTGCGCTGGCGATTGCAGCGGCTGGACGCGATGCGCGAAGCGGCGGCAAGGCTGATGGCGCGCGACCGGCTGGGGCGCGAAGTTTTCGCGCGCGGCGCGCCGGAGCCGGTCAATGTCGTCAAGCTGCGCACGAATACCGATACGCTCTACGATCTGCTCACCGCTTACGCCACGCAGCGCGTGAAGAAAGCGGGCGGCAAAACCTATTCGCCGAAGCACGCGCCGGTGTTGCTGATCGAGGAAGCCCGCGACCGGCTGGAGCGCATGCTGGGCCGCATCGGCAATTGGAGCACGCTGTCGAGCCTGCTGCCGCACGATTGGGTGGGTGGATTGCGCCGCCGCTCGGCGCTCGCCAGCACGCTTCTCGCCTGCCTGGAACTTGCCCGCGATGGCAAGCTGGAATTGCGCCAGCTAACGCCGTTCGAAGAGATTTATGTGAAAGACCGCGTAGCGCCTCTGGAGGCCGTGTCATGAACCGCATCGTTCGTCTGGTTGAAATCGCGCCGCCCGAAATGGAGGAGGTGCAGATGCAGGAAAAAGAAACCGCGTCCGGCTTGAACCCGGAGCATCTGCGGATGACGGAAGCGCTGCTGTTCGCAGCATCCGAACCGCTGGATGCGAAAGCGCTGGCAACATCGCTGCCGGAAGGCGCGGACGTTCCCGCGCTGCTCGCCGAGCTTCAACAAATCTATGAAGGGCGCGGCGTAACCCTCGTGTGTGTCGCGGAAAAATGGCAATTCCGTACGGCGCCCGATCTGGCGTTTCTGTTGCGCAAGGAAAAGCCGGAACAGCGCCGCCTCTCGCGCGCGGCCATCGAAACGCTGGCCATCATCGCCTACCACCAGCCCGTCACGCGCGCCGAGATCGAAGACATTCGCGGCGTTGCGCTCTCGAAGGGCACCGTCGATGCGCTGATGGAAGTGGGCTGGGTGAAAATCCGCGGCCGCAAACGCACGCCGGGCCGCCCGGTTACGTATGGCACGACGGAAGCCTTCCTCGTCCAGTTCGGACTGGAAAGCGTCAGCCATTTGCCGGGCGTAGACGAGTTGAAAGCGGCCGGTTTCCTCGAAGCGCTGCCGCCATCGGGCTTCGATGTACCCAATCCGAACGACGCGCTTGGCCCGGACGAAGACCCCTATGAAGGCGGCGACGAAATCCTCGCCACCGGCGGCCCGGACTTGAACTGACGCGGACGCCGGTTCGTGCTAGGCTTTTGACATGACCAAGCTGATGGAAAAGGCCATTTCGCGCGTCCGGGACCTTCCCGAGGAACGGCAGGACGCCCTGGCGGAATTGATGCTGGATTTCGCCGATCAGCCGGGCGGGTGGCTTCTGACGGCGGAGCAATTGGCCGATGTTGAACTCGCAAAGCAGGAAGTCCGCGAAGGCAAGTTCGCGACCGAAGAAGAAATGGCTGACGTGTGGCACCGGTTTCAACGCTGACGCTGAAAGTCAGCAGCAAGGCCGCAGCGCATTTGCGCGCAATCGAAGCTTATATTCGCGAGCGCAACCCATCCGCCGCCACTCGCGTGGGAGAAACCATCAAAGCATCTTTTGAACTGTTGCGGCGCTATCCCTATGCAGGCCGTCCGGGGCGCTCATCGGGGACTCGCGAGAAGAGCGTCAGTCGATATCCGTATGTTGTTGTTTATGAAATTCTGCAGCCGGACGTGGTTGTAATTCTGGGCGTCTATCACACCGCTCAAAATGAGCGAAAAATTTAATCCTCCAGCTCCACCACCACCGCGTGACCCTTTTCCAATGCGATGGCGAGTTTGCCGTCGCGGAGCGCCAGCGCATCGCGGCCGAACACTTCTTCACGCCAGCCATGCAACGCCGCCACGCCTTCGTCTTCGTGCGCGGCGAGCCGTTCGATATCGTCGGCATTGGCGATCAGGCGCGGCGCCACGCCGGAGGCTTCGGCGCGCAAACGCAGCAGCGTCTTGAGGAGATCGATGGCCGCGGGCGAGGGCTCGCGCTTGCGGCGCGGGCGTTCGGCGGCGATGCCTTCGGGCGGCGGCGCATCGCGCCCTTTTTCAAGCGCTTCCATCAGGCCCTTGCCGAGACGCGATGCGGCAAATCCTTTCGGCACGGCGCGGATGCGCTCCAGCGCTTCGGCGGATTCGGGGGGATGTGCGGCGATCTCCAGCAGCGCTTCATCCTTGATGACGCGATTGCGCGGCGTGTCGCGCGCCTGCGCCTCGCGTTCGCGCCACGCGGCAATCGACGCAAGCAGCGCGAGGAAGCGCTTGTTCGTGGTGCGCGGTTTCAGCCGCTTCCAGGAATCTTCCGGATCGAGGCCATAGAGTGCGGGCTGCTGCAGCGCCGCCATTTCTTCTTCCACCCACGCATGACGCCCCGCGCGCTTCAATTCCTTTTCCAGTGCTTCATAGACGACGCAAAGATGCGTCACATCGGCCAGCGCATATTCGAGCTGGCGCTTGCTGAGCGGGCGATGGCTCCAATCGGTGAAGCGCGCCGATTTATCAATCTCCACCTTGGCGAGTTTGCGCGCCAGCGTTTCATAGGACGCCGCCTCGCCGAACCCGCACACCATCGCCGCGATTTGCGTATCGAACAGCGGATCGGGAATAACGTGGCCCTGATGATGGAAGATTTCGATATCCTGCCGCCCCGCATGCAGCACCTTCACGATATGGGGCGATTTCAGCAGCTTGTAGAACGGCGCCAGATCGATGCCCTCTGCCATGGGATCGATGATCGCCGCCACGCCGGCGGGGGTGGCCACCTGCAACAGGCAGAGCTTGGGCCAATAGGTCTGGTCGCGCATGAATTCGGTGTCGAGCGCGATATAGGGCGCACTCTCCAGTTCGGCGACAAGAGCCTTCAACTCCTTGGTGGAATCCACGATCCGCATGAGACCGCTATAGCGGATTCGCCTCGGCCCGTCCGTGGATTTGGGGCCGCACGGGGCGAAATTCAGTGTGCGGAGAGCCCCATTGTCCGCCCCGCGATCCCGGCCGCGTCGAAATAGCGGGTGCCGCCGACCCGCTGGTAAACCAGCACCGTTTTGAGCCCGCCCACGCCGGGCGCCGCACTCTGCCAGCCATGGGTGACGGTGACGGGTTTGCCGCCCTCCAGCGCCTCGGTCGCGACGCGGCCGGCGAGCCTGCCTTTCACGGGAAGTGCGAAACCCAGCACATGGGCGATGGTCGGCGCCAGATCGGCATTGCTGACGGGCGCGGGATCGTTGAAGCGCGCTTTGAAATCGGGCCCGATGGCGGCCATGAAATTATGCGTATCGGCGCGGCTGAAACTGCCATGCATGCCTTGTCCGGTCTGCAACGGCGTGTCCGACATTTCGACCGCGCAAAGCTGCGCACTCAATTTGCAATCTTTCGCCACGAAAGAGCGGAAGCCCACCACAATGGCAGGCTGCGGCACATGCGATGAGCCGATCAGATTGATCGCACTCATGGGCAGCGCACCGGCGAAATCCTGCGCGTGTTCCTTCATCAGCGCATCGTTGATGAACACCGCGCCCACATAAGGCTGCTGGATGAGCTGGTCGAAAATTCGCTTTGCGCGCAGCCGCGTGGCGGGCTCCGGCAGATAGATGAAATCGCTGCCGCCATTCGCCGCGACAATCGCCATCGGCGCTTCGGGCGTGTTGCCGATGAGGCCATTGCCGCGCGCGGGATGCACGCCGCTCGCATAATCCAACTCGCCGTTGTTCGCATCGGGATCGAACAGCTTTCTGTTGCCCAGCCATTTGGCGACATCGATCGCGAGAAATCCGGCCGGATGCGAGGGTGCGCCCATGCCGCCCGCATTGTCGGGATCGCCTTTGCCGATGGTGGAAAATCCGTGATCGGCGGTGACGAAAACATCGGTGTTGTCGGAAAGGCCGAGCGTGCCCACCGCATCCAATATCGTTTTCAAATCCGTATCGGCATTGGCGATTGCCGCCTTATCCGTATCGCCATTGATGCCGGGCGCGAGCGCGCCGATGCTGTCGGGTGCGGCGTGCTGGCTGGCATCGGGATCGCGCGACCAGAACAGCAGCACGAAGGGTTTTCCCTGCGCTTTCAGATAGGGCAGCACCGCGCCGGTCGTCGCTGTCACCATATAATTTTGCTGAGCGAGATTCGGCACGCTCGTATCCGGCGCATGATCAAGACTGGTTGCGGCTTTTATCTGCGCGGCCAATGCGGGATCGAGCGGGGCTGCGAACATCGGCGTGCCGTCCGAATTTGTTTTGCCCGTGCTATCGTCGAGAACGATGCCGCCGGTGCCTGCCAGCGCATCGATATCCTGAATTGCCACAGGCCCCGTCTTGCCCACCACCGCGGTGACCATTCCATTGGCGCGCGCGGCGGCGAGTAGCGATTGCTGCCCCAGATAATCTTCCCCGTAATGCGCCTTCATTTCCTTCAGCACGCCGTCATCTTCCAGAAACACGACATTCGAATTGTTTTTCGCCACGACCGGGAATCCGGTGAACAGCACGTTGCCGTAATCGCCCGTATCACCGAGATAGTGGCCGGTGGCGATGGCCGACGCATTGGCGGTGGTCACGGTCGGGTAGAGCGCATGGCTGTTGGTGAAATTCACGCCCATCTTGCGGATCGCATACATGGTGGGCGCGGTCTCCTTGGTCACGCTCTCCGAGCGCAGCCCATCGGCCACGAAGATGACGATGTTGCGCGGTGCGGCGGAGGCGGGCAGCGCGGCCAGCGCCATCAGACCGGCGAAGGCCAAGCGGCGGCCAAAGCGCGAGAGTTTCATTTCCGGCAAATTCCTTTTATCAACATGACCTTAGCCTGACTTTGTGACATTGCCCGCCTATTCGAACCTTAAATTTTCGAGGGGGGTATCCCCCCGGCGCGTTCCTCCTCAAATCGTCTCCCAGAACCACCAACGAAAGCATTCTAACCCGGCGCGGAGCAGCGTGGATAAGCCGTCGAAACGCGCCTCGATGTGCCCTTGACTTGGGGAAGGCCCCCTCGCCACATACCGCCGATTTCCTGAGGAATCTCCATGCACGCCTATCGCACCCATCATTGTGGTCAATTGCGCAAAGAGGCCGTGGGCCAGCGCGTGCGCCTGTCCGGCTGGGTGAACCGCAGGCGCGATCATGGCGGGCTGCTGTTCCTGGATCTGCGCGATCATTACGGGCTGACCCAATGCGTGGTGGAGCCCGACAGTCCCGCCTTTGCCGAGGCCGACCGCGCCCGCGCCGAATGGGTGGTGACGGTGACGGGCATGGTGGTGGCGCGCCCGGCCGAGACTGTGAACAAAGAGCTTCCCACCGGCGATGTGGAAGTGCGCATCGAAGAGGTGAAGGTGCAATCGGTGGCGCAGGAATTGCCGCTGCCGGTTTTCGGAGACATGAACTATCCCGAAGAGACGCGCCTCAAATACCGCTTCCTGGATCTGCGCCGCGAACGGCTGCACAAGAACATCACGCTGCGCTCGAAAGTGATTTCGAGCATTCGCCGGCGGATGATCGATTCCGGCTTCACCGAATTCCAGACGCCGATTTTGACGGCGAGTTCGCCCGAAGGCGCGCGCGATTTCCTCGTGCCGTCGCGGCTGCATCCGGGAAAATTCTACGCGCTGCCGCAGGCGCCGCAGCAATTCAAGCAGCTCATCATGGTGGCCGGCTTCGACCGCTATTTCCAGATCGCGCCCTGCTTCCGCGACGAAGACGCCCGCGCCGACCGCAGCCCAGGCGAATTTTATCAGCTCGATCTGGAAATGAGTTTCGTCACGCAGGATGACGTGTTCGCGGCGGTAGAACCTGTGCTGCATGGCGTGTTCGAGGAATTCGCGGAAGGGCGCACGGTAAGCGGCCTGCCGTTCCCGCGCATTCCTTACGATGAATCCATGCTGAAATACGGCGTCGATAAACCCGATCTGCGCAACCCGATTATTATTTCCGACGTAACTGACATTTTTGCGCGCGGCGATGTGGAGTTCAAAGCGTTCAAGGGAAAAGTCGTGCGCGCCATTCCGGCTCCCGATGCCGCAGGCCGCCCGCGTTCATTTTTCGACAAACTCAATGATTGGGCACGCGCCGATTTAGGTGCGGCCGGCCTTGGTTACGTCGGAATTGGAGACGCGCATGAACAAGGAAGCGTGTTTACTGGCCCGATTGCAAAGTTCTTGCCCGAAGAAGCACGGCGCGAATTAATGGAGCGGACCGGAGCGAAGGTTGGCGATTCAATCTTTTTCTCAGCCGATGCCAAGAAAGATCGTGCCGCGGCGCTCGCAGGGCAGGCACGCATCCGCATCGGGCGCGAGCTTGGGCTTATCAAGGAAGGCGAATTCAAATTTTGCTGGATCGTCGATTTTCCCATGTATGAGTACAACGAGACCGACAAGAAGATCGATTTTTCGCACAATCCCTTTTCCATGCCGCAATTCGACCGCGAGAAATTCTTGGCACTCAGCGGCGCCGATTCCGAAACGATCCTTGGGCTAAAGGCCTATCAATACGACATCGTATGCAACGGCGTGGAGCTTTCCTCCGGCGCCATCCGCAATCACGATCCCGATGTGATGCTGAAGGCCTTCGAGATCGCCGGTTATGCGCGCGAGGAAACCGAAGAAAAATTCGCCGGCATGTTGAACGCCTTCCGCTACGGCGCCCCGCCGCACGGCGGCACAGCACCCGGCATCGACCGCATCGTCATGCTGATCGCGGGCGAGGAAAATCTGCGCGAAGTCACCATGTTCCCGATGAACCAGCAGGCCGAAGATTTGATGATGAACGCGCCGAACGAAGCCTCGCTGAAGCAGCTTCGCGAACTCCACATCCGCGTGGTGATGCCGGAAACCAAGTGATGTGGATTGAGGCAAACATCGCACTGGTACTGCAAATTTGCGGCGTGCTCACCTGTTCGATGATTGCCTATGCGCTGATGCCGCGCGCCATCAATCGCTTCATTTTCAACGAAGAAATTTCCGGCAATCTGCTCGCTTATAGAAGCTGGGGCATAATGATCTTCGCCTCCGGCCTGATGCTGATCTACGCGGCGTCTCATGCAGAAGCGCGGCTGCCGATTTTGCTCTACTCGATTGTCGGAAAATCGAGCTTCATCGTTCCAGTTCTGACAAACGGGCGCTATCTCAAACGCCCCGCCTTCCCGATGGCGCTTGCCGATGTGGCGATGGTCGCGTTGTTTGCGTGGTATTTGCTGAGTTAGTTCAGCTTCGCCGGAAGTTCTTTGATGCTTTGCTCGATGAGCGCGCCGGAGCGCTTTTCGTCGAGGCGGGCGGCAATCAATTTTTCTGCCGCCGCGACCGCGGCATCGGCAGCGGCGTTGCGGATTTCCGCCATGGCCGCGCTTTCGGCTTGCGCGATCTTGTCTTGCGCCTGTTGGGCGCGGCGCTCGATTTGCCCGGTGAGCGCGGTGCGCTGTTCCGCGGCGAAACGTTCGGCTTCGGCACGTGCGTCGGTGAGGATGGCGCTCGCTTCGTCCTCAACCTTGGCGAGGCGCGTGGTGTATTCCTGATGCAGCTTGGCCGCTTCGTTGCGCAACCGCTTGGCTTCGTCCAGTTCCTTGGCGATAGCCGCGGCGCGCGCATCCAGTGCGGCGCCGATGAAGGCGGGAATGCGCTGATACAGCACAATGCCGATGATGATGAAGAAGCCGAGGCCGACCCAGGTTTCCGGTTCCTGCAGGAATTCCATCGCCTAGCTCCGGCTTGCGGCGATTGCCGCGGCTGCATCGTCCGCCGAAACGTTCTCGCCGATCAGGCGCGAAACGATGGAAATCGCCGCATCGCGCGCGGCATTGGCCACATGCGTCTTGGCTTCCTCGCACGTCGCATTGATGCTCGCTTCGGCCTTGGCCATCGCGGCGTGCGCTTCGGCATCGGCTTTCGCCTTGGCCGCTTCGACTTCGCCATTGATGCGGCGGCGGTTCTCGTCGGCCACGCTTTGCGCGCGCGCGCGGGCCGCCGCGAGTGCTGCATCGTAAGCGGCGGATGCCGCTTCCGCATCGCGCCGGTTCTGCTCGGCCGCCGCAAGATCGCCGGTGAGTTGCGCCTTGCGGCCCGCAATCGCCCCGCCGATGCGCGGCACCGCAACCCGCCACATGACAACGAACAGCAAGACGAACGTAATCGTAAGCCAGAAGAACTGGCTCGGAAACGTTTCCGTCTTGAACGGCGGAAACCCGCCGCTCGCTTGCGTGCCTTCGTGCATGTGAGCAGGCGCTGCCATTATGTGAACAGAATGATCAGCGCGATGACGAGGCCGAACAGGCCCGTGGCTTCACAGAGCGCAAAGCCCAGAAGCAGGTTCGTGGTTTGGCTGGCGGCCGCACCCGGATTGCGCAGCGCGCCCGAGAGGTAGCTGCCGAACACATTGCCGATGCCGATGCCGGCGCCGATAAGCGCGATGGTCGCAAGACCGGCGCCAATCATTTTTGCAGATGCAAGATCCATATCCATTTGTCCTTCTTCAGTGATGTTCGTGGAGATGCAAGGCTTCGCTGAGATAGATGCAGGTGAGGATCGCGAACACATAGGCCTGCAGGAACGCGACCAGCATTTCGAGCGCCGACACGGCGACGATGAGAAACATCGGTGCAATCGACAGCGCCGACAGCACGCCGCCAGCGCCGCCCAGCGCAATCACGAAGCCCGCGAACACTTTGAGCATCGTGTGACCGGCCAGCATGTTCGCGAACAGACGAACCGAGAGGCTGATGGGGCGGGTGAGGAACGAGATCAATTCGATCGGCACCAGCAAGAATAGCAGCACGAACGGCGCTTTCGGCACGAACAGTTTCAGGAAACCGATGCCATGACGCGCAAAGCCCGTGACAATCACGGTGAGGATCACCAATCCCGCCAGCGATAGCGTGACCGCGATCTGGCTCGTCACTGTGAAGGCGCCGGGGATCAGTCCGAAGAAATTGGAGAACAGCACAAACATGAACAGCGTGAACACGAAGGGGAAAAACCGCATCCCTTCATCGCCCGCCGCGGACTGGATCATGTTGGCGACGAATTCGTAGGAAAGTTCGGCAATGGATTGCATGCGCGTGGGCACCAGCCTGCGGCTGGTCGCGGCAATCGTCATGAACAGCGAGGCGGCAACCACCACCACGCACATCCACAAAGCCTGATTGGTGAAGGAGACGTCATAGGCGCCGATATGCAAAGGCACGATCGGCGTAACCGTGAACTGCTCCATCGGGTTGATCTTCACGGCCTAATCCTCGTCGTCTTTCACCGCCGGGACATTCGCCCCCGATGCGGCCTGCTCATTCAGCTCTTTTGCTGCGCGCATCACATTGCGGATCCCCGCAGCCGCACCCAGCATGAACATCACCACGATGAAGATGGGCTTCGTGCCGAAGAGCCAATCCAGCCCGTACCCCAATCCCCCGCCCACAAGGAGCGCCGTCACCATTTCCGTCGCGAACCGGAATGCGATGCCCATCGGCGTCGGCGCCACCTGGACCTGCTTTCCGGCCTCACGCCGGCGCGCTTCATCAAGCCGCTTGCCCAGCGCGCCGAGATCGTCGGGTTCGGGACTCATCGACCGTTCACCCTCGCAATCTGCAGGATTGCAGGCCTTCGCGGCTCGGCGAAAGCGCGCGGACCATAGGGTTGAGGGGTAGAGGTGTCAAGAACATGAACTATGCGTAACAGGCTGATTCAATTGGAAAATCCATGGCGCGGCGAAATGTACGCAACATTCTTGTGGCAAGGCGGAGAGCGCTATCCCAGCAAATGGCTCTGCGAGATGATTTGCCAGAGAATCAGGATTTCCGCGCCCAGCCCGGCGAAGAAGGCGGGCGCGCGCAATTGCCAGGTGCCGGTCGTGTAGACGATGGCGTGAACCAGCCGCGCCCAGAAGAAGATGGTGGCGCCCAGCGCCGTCCATTCATTGGCAAAACCCGCCATGTTGGCGACGATCACCAGCGCTGCGAAATGGGGGAAGTTCTCCAACATGTTGAGCTGCGCGCGCCGGGCTCTCTGCGCCCATTGCGGCAGTTCCGGCACGTCCTGCCGGTTGCCGAGCACCGCGCCAAGCGGCCAATGCGTCCACATGTAAAGGCCATAGGGCGTGATCAGCAGCATCATGAGAACCGCGGTTGCGGTCAGCATTTGCAGATCGGTGTTCATTCCGCGGCCGCCACTTGCGCTGCTTCGGCCAATGTGACCGAGACGAGCTGACTCACGCCGCGCTCCGCCATCGTCACGCCGAAGAGGCGGTGCATGCGCGACATCGTCAGCGCGTGATGCGTGATGACGAGGAAGCGCGTGTCGGTGATGCGCGTCATCTCGTCGAGCATATTGCAGAAACGCTCGACATTGGCGTCGTCCAGCGGCGCGTCCACTTCGTCCAGCACGCAGACGGGCGCGGGGTTCACCAGGAACACCGCGAAGATCAGCGCCATCGCCGTCAGCGCCTGTTCGCCGCCGGAGAGCAGCGACAGCGCCTGCAAACGCTTGCCCGGCGGACGCGCATAGATTTCGAGGCCCGCTTCCAGCGGATCGTCGGATTCGGTGAAGGTGAGCTTGGCTTCGCCGCCTTCGAACAGTTTGGTGAACAGCGTCTGGAAATTCGCATTCACTTTGGCGAAGGATTCGATCAGCCGTTCGCGGCCCTCACGATTGAGGCTCTGGATGCCGCGGCGAAGCCGGTCGATGGCGCCGGAAAGATCATCGCGATCGGCAACCAGCGTGGTCAGCCGCTGCTCATGCTCGGCGGCTTCCTCCTCGGCGCGCAGGTTGACGCCGCCCAATTGCTCGCGCTCGCGTTTGAGTTTTTCCACGCGCGCATCGGCATGTTCGAGATCGGGTAGTTCATGGCCTTCGCGGATTTCCGCCTGCTCGGGCAATTGCTCAGGCGTCGCGTCGAGTTCTTCGCGGATGCGGTCGCGCAATTCCACGATACGCGCTTCGGCGGCTTCGGACAGCGCCTGCGCACGCGCACGTTCCTCGCGCGCATGGCCGAGTGCTGCGTCGGCGGCTTTCACGGCCCTGTCGGCTTCCGCAAGCGTTTGTTCGGCGCGCGCGCGCGCATCTGCGGCTTCGTTGCGCGCGGCTTCGGCGGTGGCGATGGTGTCGAGCAGCGCGCTACGCTTGACGGCAATGGTTTCGGGCACGGCTTCGAGCGTCACCAGTTCGATGCCCATTTCCTCGCGGCGGCGATTGTGTTCGGCGATGTGTTCGCTGGCGGCGGCGCGGCGATTTTCCCAGCGCGTGCGTTCATCCGCGATGGTGGAAAGCCGCGACGCACGCATGTCGGAGTCGCGTGTGAGGCCATCCACGGACGCGCGCGCATCGGCGTCGATGGTGCGGGCTTCGGCGGCGGCAGCGCGCGCTGCGGCAACGGTTTCCGTCAGCGCCGCGCCATCGGCTAACGCGGTGAGTGCATCGCTGGCCTGACGCTCGGATTCCTGTGCGGCATCGCGCGTCTGCACGAGGCGGCGGATTTCGGCTTCGAGCGAGGCCAGACGCGAGGCGCGTTCGGCAGCGGCGCGCGCCGCGCGCGCGGCTTCGCTTTGGGCCGCGAGCAACGCCTGATCGGCGCGGCGCTGATTGTCTTCCGCCGCGCGCAATATATCGCGCGCTTCGACCGCAGCATTTTTCGCGGCCGAATAGATTTCGAACAAACCGGCGCGCTTTTCTTTCGAAACCACGATTTCGATTTCAAGTGCTGCAAGACGATTGCGCTGCGAAAGACGAACCGCTGCAGCCGAAGGCGCATCGGCGGAAACCGAATAGCCATCCCAGCGCCACAGATCGCCACGCTGTGAAACTAAACGTTGGCCCGGCTTCAATGAGGCTTGCAGCGCCTTGCCGGCGTTCGCATCGACAAGGCCCGTCATCGTCAGGCGGCGAGCCAGTGCGGCCGGCGCATCCACCAATTCGATCAGCGCGCGCGCGCCTTGCGGCAATGGCGCCAGATCGTGCATCTCGCCGAGATCGCGCCAATGATGCGGGGCGGCTTCATCCAGCGGCGCCTGCAGATCGTCGCCCAACGCGGCGGCGAACGCGGCTTCAAATCCCGATTGCACATTCACCGCATCGACCAATGACGGCCAGAGGTCTTGTCCTTCGGGACGCAGCAAATCGGACAGCGCCTTGGCTTCGGCGGAAAGACGCTGCGTTTCGCGCTCGGCATCTTCCAGCGGTTTGCGCGCATCGGCTTCGGCGCGTTCGGATGCGTCGAATGCCGCGCGCGCATCCGGCACCGTACTGCGCAAACCTTCTGCTTCCGTGCGCGCCGATTCAGCGGCAGCTTCCGCCGCGCGCACATCGGGTGCGGCCGCCGCATCTTCCATCGCGCGGTCGAGGCGGGCCTGCGCTTCGTCCAATTGATGCGTTGTGGTTTCGACCAGCGCCGCGGCCACTTCGCGCGTGCGTTCATGGCCGCTCTTCTGCGCGTGCCATTCGGCGAGTTCGGCGGTGAGGCGTTCCAGCGCGCGTTCGCGTTCGGCGAGCGCATCCGCGAACTCCGTGGCACGCGATTGGGCTTGTTCCAACTCTTCGTGCGCGCGCGCCGAGGCGGTTTCAAGCTCGCCTGCTTCTGCGACAAGTTTTTCAACCGCGGCTGCGGCATCGGCGTCCAGCGCCTGTTCGCGGGCCAGATCCTGTTCGGTCTGCGCGATGCGCTGGCGCAGACGTTGCGCATCCTCGCGGGCGCGGCGTTCTTCGGCATCGAGCGCATCGCGCTCCACCACCAAGCGGTGCAACGCCGCCGAACGCTCGGCTTCCGTCTGACGCAACGGCGGCAATGCGGAGGCGGCTTCAGCCTGCACTGTCGACGCAACCGCCGCGCGATCCGCGCATTGGGCAACCGCGCTGCTGGTAGAGGCGAGCGCTGCTTCCGCCGCGCGCATCTGCAATTCCGCCGCCGACCAGCGCAGATACAGCGCCAGTGCTTCGGCCTTGCGGATCAATCCGGAAAGATTGCGATACCGCGCCGCCTGCCGCGCCTGCCGCTTCAGATTCTGCAACTGGCCTTCGATTTCGCGGATGATGTCGTCCAGCCGCCCCATATTGGTTTCGGCGGCGCGCAAACGAAGCTCCGCCTCATGGCGGCGCTGATGCAGGCCCGCGATGCCGGCGGCTTCTTCCAAGATCGCGCGGCGCGCCAGCGGTTTCTGGCTGATGAGCAAACCGATCTGGCCTTGGCGCACAAACGCGGTCGAGCCCGCGCCCGACGACGCATCGGCAAAGAAAATCTGCACATCGCGCTGGCGCACATCGCGGCCATTGATGCGATAGACCGAGCCCGCCTCGCGCTCGATGCGCCGCGAAATCTCGATGGAGTCATATTCATTGTAAGCAGCAGGCGCAGAACGATCCTGATTGTCGATGAACAGCATCACCTCGGCGGTGTTGCGCGCGGGCCGCGCGCCGCTGCCGCCGAAGATCACATCGTCCATTTCCGCGCCGCGGATGGAGGTCGGGCGCGTTTCGCCCATCACCCAGCGCAGCGCATCGAACAGATTGGATTTGCCGCAGCCGTTCGGCCCGACAATCGCCGTCAGCCCCGGCTCGATGAAAAGCTCCGTCGGCTCGACGAAAGATTTGAAACCCGAAAGTCTAAGCCTGTTGAACTTCAATGTGCCCTGCCGCTGCCTGAAGCTGCCGCATTATTTTTTCGGCAGCATTGAATCCAAAAGCGTCTTCATCTGTTCCCAGGGAACTTCGCCGGAGCGGAACTGGCCGTTGATGATGAAAGAAGGCGTGCCGCTGATATTGTATTTGGTGCCCGCTTCCTGGCCGACTTCCGTGATGCGTTTCTGCTCTGCCTGATTCCCGATGCAAGTATCTACCTGTTCGGCGCTCATGCCAGCGATTCGGCCCATGGAGACGAGAGCCGTATGCGTGTCTGTGATGCCGAACTCCGGGTCCCATTTGTCTTGATTCCGGAACATCAGGTCAATGAACTGAAAATAGTTATCCGCAGGCAAACAGCGCGCCATCGCCTCGGCGGCGACGTCCACGGCGTTCAGCGGGAAGACGCGGAAGACGTAATAGACCTTGCCGGTGTCGATATATTGGGCCTTCAGCAGCGGGAACACGTCCTGATCCCAGCGCGAGCAATGCGGACAGGAGGGGGCCGCATATTCCACCACAAGGATCGGCGCTTTGGATGAGCCGAGCGAGCGGTCGGTGGGTTTGAGCTGCACCGTGAGCTTGCCGCCGCTGTCGGGCACGGGCGCGCTGTCGGATGCGCCGAAGAAAACCAGATAGGCCACTATGCCAATCGCAATCACGGCGATGGCCACCAATCCATAGAGAAGCTGCTTGCGGGTCACGGGGCTCTCCCAGCCTTTGCCGCGTTGTTTTTGGCAGAGGCGGGGCGGAGGTTCAATCGGGCGTGGAATCGCGGGGGCGTGCGCGGGTGCGGGCGAGCGCCAAAAGTGCGTTTTGCAGGGATTCGCGGCCTTTGAAGGCCAGAGCCGGGTCGCCCTGTGGAAGGTTTGTGGATCGTTTTGGCGGGGGGCGATGGGCGGGGCGGGCCGCTAGCGGCCCCTGCACGAATCGCAGCCGCGAAACCGCCGCCCGGCCGAGATAGGCATTGATGCGCTCGCAGAGGGGGCGGGTTTCATGCTGGAGGAAGAGGGAAGCCCCCGGTTCGGCTTTCAGCGTGAGGGTGCCGCCGGAAGGGCTTTCGGTGAGCTTGATGGGCCGCGCCATGCGGGCGACCTCGCGCCCCGCGATTTCCTCCCAGCGCAGAATCAGCGTGGGGTCGCGAAAGCCCGCGCGGACGAAGGCGGACATGGCGGCAGCGCTCGCCTCGCGCGCAACAGGCTCGGTGCGATTGCGCCGCGGTGGATCATCGTCTTTGCCCGATTGCGCCATCTGCGCGGTGACCTCATCTTCTCGTCACGTTAGGCGCGAGAAAACATGAAAGCCAGTCCGGCCAAAAAACTGCTCGCATGGTACGACCGCCACCACCGCGAACTACCGTGGCGGGCCAAGCGCGGCGAACGCGCCGATCCCTATCGCGTATGGCTCAGCGAAATCATGCTGCAGCAGACGACGGTGCAGGCCGTCGGCCCCTATTTCAAGAAATTCCTCACGCGCTGGCCGAATGTGAAGAAGCTCGCAGCGGCGCCTTTGGACGATGTGCTCGCTGCATGGGCGGGGCTTGGCTATTACGCCCGCGCCCGCAATCTGCACCGCGCGGCGAAAGTTGTGGCAGAAGAATTGGGCGGAAAATTTCCGCAAACCGCCGCAGAACTGCAAAAACTCCCCGGTATCGGCCACTACACCGCCGGCGCAATCGCCGCGATTGCTTTCGATGAACGCGAAGCCGCGGTGGATGCCAACGCCGAACGCGTGATTGCGCGATTGTACGCGGTAGATGAACCGCTGCCCGCTGCAAAAGTAAAATTGCGCGCACTGACACAATCATTGGTACCGGAAAAACGCGCAGGCGATTTCGCCCAAGCCCTGATGGACCTCGGTGCCACCATCTGCACGCCGAAGCGCCCCGCCTGCAACAATTGTCCATGGAACGAAGAATGCGAAGCGAGAAAACGCGGCATTCAGGAAACGCTGCCGGTGAAGGGCGCGAAGGCCATTCGCCCGTTGAGACGCGGCGCAGCTTTCGTCGCGCGTGACGCGAAAGGTGCAGTGCTGCTTGTTAAGCGCCCTGAAAAAGGCCTGCTCGGCAGCATGCTGCAACCGCCGCTCGGACCGTGGACGGAAAACTTTCCCTCAAAGAAAGAAGCGCTACTCCAAGCCCCATTTGAAGCCGAATGGAAAAAGCTCAACGGCATAGTCCGCCACGGCTTCACCCATTTCGAACTGGAGATCGAGGTCTATGCGGCAAGCACCCTCTCCCCCGTCGGGGGAGAGGGCAGGGTGAGGGGGTCTCTCAACGAGCGCAAATCCACCGGCAAAAAACGCAAAACCTCCAACAGCAGTGCAAACGGAGAAATCCCCCTCACCCTAACCCTCTCCCCCGAGGGGGGAGAGGGAATTTGGGTGGCGCAATCGGAGTTGGGTTCTGTGGCGCTACCTACTGTTATGCGCAAAATCATCGCGCATGCACTTAGTGATAGCGGGCCGTTATTTCGTTAGCTGATCGTCGCGCGTAGCTGCTGACGCAACACGTCAATCGACGCCAACTTCCCTTTCGCCACCTCAAACTGCCAGAACGTCCAGCCATTGCAGGCGTCCAGCCGCTGCACATGCGCGGCGATCTGATGGATCGAACCCGTCGCATCGGCGCACACCAGCGAACCATCCGCGCGCACTTTCGCGCGATGGCGCTTCTGCGGGCCTTGCAGCACCGTGCCGGGCGGCAGCAATCCGCGCTCGACCACCCACCCAAACGGAATGCGCGGCTCGGCGCGTTTGGATTTGGTGACTTCCACCGCGTCGCTGTCCGCGGGATCGATGCCCGCGATGCGCGAGCGCGCAATGCTGGCATAGCCCGCATCGCGCTCAAGCCCGATGAAACGCCGCCCCAGCCGCCGCGCAACCGCGCCCGTCGTTCCCGAACCGAAGAAAGGATCGAGCACGACATCGCCCGGCTTCGTCGTGGAAACAATCACACGATGCAGCAGGCCTTCCGGCTTCTGCGTAGAATGCGCTTTGTTGCCATCGGAATCTTTCAGCCGCTCGCCGCCGGAGCAGATCGGCATCGTCCAGTCCGAGCGCATCTGCAATTCGTCGTTCAGCGATTTCATCGCTTCGTAATTGAATGTGTAATTCTTCTGCTTGCGGTCGCGCGTGGCCCAGATCAGCGTTTCATGTGCGTTGGTGAAGCGCCGCCCGCGGAAATTCGGCATGGGATTGGATTTGCGCCAGATCACGTCGTTCATCATCCAGAAGCCGAGATCCTGCAAGGCCGAGCCGACGCGGAAAATATTGTGATAGGAGCCGATTACCCAGATCGCGCCGTTTTCCTTCAGCACGCGCCGCGCGGCCGTGAGCCACTCGCGCGTAAAACGGTCATATTCCGCGAAACTCGCGAATTGATCCCAATGGTCATCCACCGCATCGACCTTGGAATTGTCGGGGCGGCGCAATTCGCCTTCGAGCTGCAGATTATAGGGCGGGTCGGCAAAGATCAGATCGGCGCAGCCCTTGGGCAGCGCATTCATGCTCGCGATGCAATCGCCCTCGATCACCCGGTCGAGCGCGTTTTCCAGCTTCAATTCCCGCATATGCCCCTCGAATTATCCACAGAGGGGCGCACAGTGATTCGCCGGAGTCCACAGGTCAAGAGTCTGTGGAATCAAAGGCTTATATTTGAGTCCTCAGGATTCCCACCATACAAGATGTTGTGGATAGGCGCGAAGCTGCGGCGGTGGTGGCGGGTGGTGCCGAGGCGGGCCAGCGCAGAAAGATGCTCCTCAGTGCCGTAGCCCTTGTTGGTGAACCAGCCATAACCGGGGTGTTCGTCATGCAGCGCCATCATCATGCGGTCGCGCGTGACCTTGGCGATGATGGAGGCCGCGGCGATGGAAACCGAGCGCCCATCGCCGCCGATGATCGTCTCGCAAGGGCAGGGCAGAGCCGGCGGATCGTTACCATCCACCAGCGCGAATGCCGCCTGAACTGCGAGTGCGCGAACGGCGCGCGCCATGGCCAGATGCGTCGCCTGGCGAATATTCACCAGATCGATTTCATCGACGCTCGCTTCGCCGACGCCGACAATCGCGCCGCAATCCAATATCGCGGCGTAGGCGTCCTCGCGCGCCTCGTGAGTCATCTGCTTTGAATCGTTCAGCCCTTTGGGAATGCGCTTTCTTTCGAAGAAAATAACCGCCGCCGCCACGACCGGCCCCGCCAGCGGGCCACGCCCAGCCTCGTCCACGCCCGCGACCGGGCCGGGCCTCTCGCCAAGAATGCGCTTCTCGAAAGCATAATTCGGCATTCCCCTTTGTTAGAGAAGAGCAAGCTGTTCGCCAAGGTGGGGCGGGCGTTTGAAGCTGTGGAGATCCATCGCCCGGCTTTCGCGGTTCATCCCCAGCCGCTTCACCGCCAGATGAAAACGCCGCGCGATCATGGAGGCGTAAGGCCCGGTCCCGCGCATGCGCGTATGCCAGGCGCTGTCATAATCCTTGCCGCCGCGCATCTGCTTGATGAGCGACATGACATGTTTGGCGCGGCCGGGCTCCACATTCTCCAGCCATTCGCGGAACAGGTCTTTTATTTCCAGCGGCAGGCGAAGCAGCACATAGCCCGCAGATTTCGCGCCCATTTCTTTGGCAGCGGAAAGAACATTCTCCAGCTCTTCATCGTTCAGCGCCGGAATGACGGGTGCAAACATAACGGCCGTGGAAATGCCCGCGTCCGACAAACCCTTGATCGCCTGCAGACGTCGCGAGGGCGTGGATGCGCGCGGCTCCATGACGCGCGCAAGCCTGCGATCCAGCGTGGTGACGGACACGGCCGCTTTCGCCAGCCCCATCTCCGCCATCGGCCCTAGAATATCGAGATCGCGCAGGATCAGCGCCGATTTGGTGACGATGCCGACAGGATGCTTGAAATCGCGCAGCACTTCCAGAATGGAGCGCGTTACGCGCAATTTCTTTTCAATGGGCTGATAGGGATCGGTGTTCGTGCCCATGGCAATTGTTTGCGGCACATAGCCGGGCGCTGACAATTCCTTCGCCAGCAATTCCGCCGCGTTGGGCTTCGCAAACAGCCGCGTTTCGAAATCCGCACCTGGCGAGAGGCCGAGATAGGCATGTGTCGGCCGCGCGAAACAATAGATGCAGCCATGCTCGCAGCCGCGATAGGGATTGATCGACCGGTCGAAGGAAATATCCGGCGAGGAATTGCGCGTGATGATCGTGCGCGCGGTGTCGCGCAGGATTTCCGTCTTGAGCGGCGGCAATTCATCGTCCGAATTCCAGCCGTCATCGACCAGCACGCGGCTCTCGCGCTCGTAACGCCCTGAAGCGTTCGAGATCGCGCCGCGCCCATGCAGCCGCCGCGGATCGGCGGAAATGTCCAGAACCGTTGTCATGGAAATAGGATAAGAACATAAAGAGAACAAATCAAGTGCCACGGCGCAGAAACTGCCTTAAACTTGGGCATCGCATGCGACAGGAAAATCCTTTGGTTCAAAGGGTCTTAGGCTCAAAATCCGCCCATGATCAGCGTCATCATCCCCACCCTGAATGCCGAAAAAACGCTGGCGCGCTGCCTGGAACGGCTGATCGCGGGCGTGGTGGTGGGCACGGTGCGCGAGGTCATCATCGCCGATGGCGGGTCCACCGACGAAACCGCGGCCATCGCGGAGGCGACCGGCGCGAATTTCATCGAGGCACCGCAAGGCCGCGGCAGCCAGCTTGCGGCGGGCGCCGAAATCGCGCGCGGCGAATGGTTGCTTTTCCTTCACGCCGATACTGTTCTGGAACAGGGTTGGGAGGCTGAAGCCGCATCCTTCATCGAGCGCGCGATGCCGGGGCGCGAGCGCGCCGCGTCATTTCGTTTCGCGCTGGATGATTTCGAGCCCGCAGCGCGGCGGCTGGAGCGGCTTGTGGCGCTGCGTTGCTGGCTTTTTGCGCTGCCCTATGGCGATCAGGGGCTGCTCATTTCCAAACGTCATTACCGCAAAATTGGCGGTTTCAGGCCGATGGCGCTGATGGAAGATGTGGACATCATGCGCCGCATCGGGCGCAGCAGGCTGGTCATGTTGCGCGCGCGCGCCATCACCAGCGCCGAGCGCTTCCGCCGCGAAGGCTATCTGCGGCGGTCTGTACGAAATTTAAGCATTCTTTTGCTATACGCATTGCGCGTTCCGCCGCGATTGCTGGCCCGGCTTTATGGATAAAGCGAAACGCTGCAATTGTTTTGCGACTGTGCTATAAATGCTCCGGGTGTTGAGGATTGGGCGATGAGTAACTTGGCGTATCGCATAGGCGTGGTGACAATTGCGGCATTGCTGGCGGGGCCGGCGCTGGCTGAAGACGGACACAGCCAGATTGCGCAAGGCGTCACGGCTTTCGATGGCGGCGCAAACAGCGCCTATCCCGGCAGCGACGATACCAGCGTCGTCAATCCCGATGGCGACGACGATGCGGACAATTCCGATTCCGGCGACAGCGATCAGGACGATGGCGGCAATTCCGGCGCGCCCGACACCTATCCGGCATAAGCAACAAGTTCTTTTCATTTTCGCGAAAGCGCCGATAGCAGGCGCGGTGAAAACGCGTCTGGCGCGCGAGATCGGCGTTGCGCGCGCAACGATGTGGTATCGCCGCGCGCTGATGCGCACCGTTCGCGCCGCCAAGAAATCGCGCGTGCCGTTCGAAATCACTTTGCGTCAGCCGATGGGAAATCTCGGACGGCGCATGAGCCTCGTCGCCAAACGCGCACGCGGCGCCAGCGTGATTGTTGGCTGCGATATTCCGGATTTATCGCCAGCGATCCTGCGCCAAGCCGCCGATGCCGTGCGCCGTTTCGATCTGGTGCTGGGGCCGGCCCGCGACGGCGGATATTATTTGGTGGGATTGCGCACGCCCGCGCATGCATTTCGTTTGTACGATTCCGTGCGGTGGTCGAGCGCGCATGCGTTGGCCGATACACTGAAGAATGTGCCGAAGCATTGGCGCGTGAAATTTCTACCTATGCTCAGCGATGTAGATGTAGTGGAAGATTTGGCAAAGGAACAACGCTAAAATCTTCCCCCTCCCCTCGCGGGAGGGGGCGCGGAGCGAAGCGACGCGGGGGAGGGCAGTATCGCGCAACGGCCCTCCCCCAAATGTTTTTCGCATTGCTCAAAACATTTGCCCCCTCCCGCGAGGGGAGGGGGAATTTGCATCACCCACCTGCCAACGCGTTGGCCAGCACAATCTCATCCCCCGGCCGCACTGCATGCGTGCGCGCGCAATTGGCTCGTACCAGCTCACCATCGTGAATGCAGACGATGTTGCGGCGGATGGCGTGCGCTTCGTCGAAGAAATGCAATGCCAGCGCAGGGTTTGTGCGCGCCAGATCTTCCAGCACTTCGCCGATCGTGTTGCCGCTCGCCTGCAATTCCGCGCGCCCGCCGCTGACGCTTCTCAGCACCGGCGGCAATTGCACGCGGATGGTCATGAATAGGCTTCGACGCTGAAAATGCGCGGCAGGCCCGCCGCAAGCTCCGACCAGCTTTCGCCGAGATCGGCGGTGCCATAGAGCCCGCCCGATGTCGTGCCGAAATAAATGCCGCCTTTCTGATCGGCGCCCATCGCGCCGCGCAGGATTCCGGCAAAGCTCATATCGGGCAGCCCGTTCGCGCGCGCGCTCCAATGGGCCGCGCCATCGTCGCTGCGATAGACCGCAAGATGGCCGTTCGCCGGAAAGCGGAAATTGTCGCCGTCCAGCGGAATGGCAAAGAGTTTTTTCGAAGGCCGGTCCATCACGATGGGAAAGCCGAACGAGCAGCGGTGGCCATCGCTCAATTCGGTAATCGGCAATCCGGCTTCGGCGCGCTGCCAGGTGTCCCCCGCATCTTCGCTTTTATAGACGCCGCGATGATCCTGCCGGAACAGCACCGAGGCGTTCTTTGGATCATGCGTGATCCTGTGAACGCATTGGCCGATAGTGGAATCGATGCCTTCGTTCTTTTGCGCCCAACTCTTGCCGCCATCGTCGCTGCGGAAAAATCCCGCCGCCGAGACGCCGACCCAGATGCGGTTGGGATCATTGGCATCGGTGAGAACGGTGTGCGCGGTGAGGCCGCCCGCGCCCGGCATCCATGTGCTGCGTGTCGGATGCTCGTTGAAACCTTCGACTTCCTGCCAGGATTCGCCGCGATCCTTGCTGACGAACAAACCCGCTTCCGATACGCCCGCATACAGATTTCCGTGCGCGAAATGCAGCGTCCAAATCTGATCGACGAAGCGGCCGCCTTCCTTGTATTTGCCTTCGAAATCGAACGCACCGACGAGGCGGTGATGATCAGCATTGCCTTTTTTACCGGGCGCAAAACGCGGTGCGGCCTCAAGCTGACGCCATTCCTTCAGGTCGTCGCTGACCATGATCGCAACACCGAAAATATCGCTGGCGATGGCGGCGTAATAACGCCCGTCCGCATCGCGCGCCGACGCCGTCACATGCCAGCCCTTGAGCGCAAATTCCGAAGACCAGTTCTTGCGGTCCTCGCTTTTGAGGATAGCCGCACCTTTTTTAGTACCGACGATCAGCGCGATGGTCATGTCACGCGGCCCTTTGGTTGCGGGCGCATGCTAGCACGGAGTTTAGCGCTTGTGTTCTTCCAGCCGCGGCATGATTTCCACGAAATTGCAGGGGCGGTGGCGGATGTCGAGCTGGTATTTGAGGATGCCGTCCCAGCCGTCTTTCACAGCACCCGGCGAGCCGGGGAGGGCGAAGAGGTAGGTACCTTTGGCAACGCCCGCGCAGGCGCGCGATTGCAGCGTGGAGGTGCCGATTTTCTCGTATGAGATTTGGTGGAAGATCACCGAGAATCCATCGACCTCTTTTTCGAACACGGATTTGAACGCTTCCACGGTCACGTCGCGCCCCGTGAGGCCGGTGCCGCCGGTGGAAATCACAACATCGATTTGCGGGTCGTCGATCCAGCGGCGCAATTGCGCGACAATCGCTGCCTGGTCGTCGCGGAGAAGTGCGCGGGCAGCGAGGATGTGGCCTGCGTCTGCAATCCGCGCCGCCAGCGTGTCGCCGGAAACATCGTCCGAGGCATCGCGCGTATCGGACACCGTGAGCACGGCAATCCGCACGGCCGCGAAGGCAATGCTTTCGTCAATGCGATGCGGCGGCATAGCTCTGCACGGCGGGAATTTTCGCCATAGCCGCACCGCGCGAATCGTAGCGCGGCCAGCCTCCGGCAGCGGTCTGGTCCAGCGTGGGCGATGGCACGTTCATGCGGCGGCGATACATCCAGTGATAGGTCATCAGCCGCTTTACATAATTGCGCGTTTGCGAGGCGGGAATGCTTTCGATGAACAGCAGCGGATCGTTGCGCATGCTCTCATGCACGGACAGCCAGCGCGAAAGATTGGCGGGGCCTGCGTTATAGGCGGCGGCCAGTTGCAGCAGATTGCCGTTCAACTGATCCAGCAATTCGGCGATATAGCGCTGGCCCAGCGCAAGGTTCGCGGAAGGATCTTCCAGATCGCCGCCGCCAAGATGTTTCGCCGTGCCCGGCATCAATTGCATCAGCCCGCGCGCGCCTGCGCTCGATGTCGCATTGGCCTCGAAACGGCTTTCGATGCGCGCGAATGCCAGCACCAGCGACGGATCGACATGATAGCCGCCCTCGGGCGCATAATTCGGCACCGGGAAAAGTCCCGTCAGCATCAATCCGCGCGACGCCGCGGTTTCGCTCGCTCGCAATTCGAGATTGGGAAGGTTCATGGCGCGCGCCAGTGCGGCGAAGCCTGCGCCCTGATTGTAATCGGCGGCGCTGAAGGCGCGGTTTATTTCATTGGGCACATCGTCGATGCGTCCCACCTGCCAAAGTGCTACCGCGCGATGGGCTGCGGGTACCTGCATCAGCGAAAGAAATGTATCGGCGTTGAGAACCGGATCGCTGAAACCGGTCTGCGTGTCTTCGCCCAGCAAGCGTTCTGCGAGCAGACCGTAGAAAGTCGGCTCCTCGCGCGCCGCCGCCATCAATAATGTGACGACGCGCAACGGATCGCCCGCCTGCAGATGCGCGCGCGCGGCCCAGAAGGCGGCGGAAGCGCGCGTATAGCTCGGCACCGAACCGTTTTGCGCGAGGCGTTCGAGATAGGGTGCCGCGTCCGCGAATTTGCCTAGACGATACGCCGCAAATCCCGCCGACCAATCCAGCATCGGCGCGGAGGTCGTGCCCGCGAGCGGGGACGCAATATCGAAAGCCTGCTGATCAAAACCTTCCGCCAGATAGGACGCGGCCACGCGTTGCGACAGCCGCGCGATATCCACCGCATTGGCCTGACCGGAAGAAGCGAGCGTCTGCAAAACCATCGCCGCCGCGCCGGGTTGCGAGTCGTGAATCATTTGCTCGATCTGAAGCTGCGCGGTGCGCGACGCTTCGGAAATCATCGGCGGATCGGGAAGATCGGCATCCTCGTAACCGCCGCCGCGCCTGCGGAAACTCGGAATATCATTGATGGCGATATGTTTCCTGCGCGCGCGCTTGTTGGCCAGCGCATAGACGCGATCGGCTATCGAAAGATCGCCATATTGCTGCATCCAGTCGTTGAGATCGGCAACCGGCGTGCGTTTGGAATGGGGCGAGAGATAATGCTCCGCCAGAATATATCCCATCAGCGAAGTGTCGTTGAGTTTGGCGATCTCGGCACGCGCGCCGGCGAAATCGCCGCTGCGTTCGTCCTCGAAGATCACGCGGTAGCGATGCACATCTTCGGACGACAGCACGCGCAAGCGCGCACCGGCCTCGCCACCATCGACTGCGGGAAGTGCCGACTGCGCAAGCGCAGGCGCGCTCAAAAGCGCCATCGCAGCAGCCAGCAATAATTTGCGCCCCATGCCCGTCCCTTCGTCGCCGAAGCAGACAGACTAAACGCCTCAGCCGTTCATCTCAAGCAATCCGAGCGACTTAACCTTGTCCGCGATCATCTGAAGATCGCGCCACGCCAGTTTCTTGTGCGCGGGTTGGCGCAACAAATAGGCGGGATGCAGCGTCGGCATGACGGGAATCATGCGTCCGCCCACATGATATTCCAGCCATTTACCGCGCAAACGCATGATGCCGTCGGTTTTTCCCAGCACATGACGCGCTGCGACCGCGCCCAAGAGAATGATGATTTGCGGTGCGGCGAGTTCGATATGGCGGCGCAGAAACGGTAAACACATCGCGGCTTCTTCCGGCGAAGGATCGCGATTGTCCGGCGGGCGCCAATTCAAAACATTTGTAATGTAGGCATTGGTCGCGCGGTCGAGACCGATCGCCGCCAGCATCTTGTCCAGCAATTTTCCGGCGCGGCCAACAAAAGGTAATCCGGCGCGATCCTCGTCACGCCCCGGCGCTTCGCCGATGAAGATGATGTGGTGCGACGGAGTTCCATCGGCGAAGACGGTGTTTGTAGCGAGCTTCTTCAGCGCGGAACCGTCGAAATTTTCCAAAGCAGCTTTAAGTTCCGCCAGCGAGTTGCAAGCAGCGGCGATCTCCATTGCGCGTCCGATATGATCGGAGCCAGGCGCTTGTTTTTCCCCCTCCCCTTGCGGGAGGGGGCGAGCCGCAAAGCGGCTCGGGGGAGGGGATTGCGCAGCACGGCCCCCCTCCCAATTTGAAGTCTGCGACTTCAAATTGCTCTCCCCCGCGAGGGGGGAGGGAAGTGTTGGCGTTACCTTTGACGTAAACCTGTTCACCGGCTCCTCGCCGCACGCCTCATCCGCCCCGGCATCCACCAGCCAGGCGAGGTCTTCCAGTGCGTCGCGTCCCGTCATGGCGGCAGGATACGCGACTGCGCGCTTCTGCGCGACCGCGTCCCGTTGACCGGGCCGAGGCCCGCGCCCCATAAACGGCTTTCGGGGCAGGAAATTCGGGTTTTGGCATGACCGAGAATGTTCAGCGCGAGAGCATGGAATATGATGTCGTGATCGTTGGCGCGGGGCCGGCCGGTCTCGCCGCTGCTATCCGCCTCAAACAGCTTGCCGCGGAGCAGGGCCGCGAGGTCAGCGTCTGCGTGTTGGAGAAGGGCTCCGAAGTCGGCGCGCATATTCTGTCCGGCGCGGTGATCGATCCCATCGGCATCGACGAACTCATTCCCGACTGGAAAGAGAAGGGCGCGCCCATCGAAACGGCGGTGACGGACGACCGCTTCTATTATCTCGGACCCGCAGGCTCGCTTCGCATTCCCAATTTCATTTTCCCGCCGCTGATGAGCAATCACGGCAATTACATCGTGAGCCTCGGCGTGCTGTGCCGCTGGCTGGCCACGCAAGCCGAAGCGCTGGGCGTGGAGATCTATCCGGGCTTTCCCGCTGCCGAAGTTGCCTACGGCGACAAGGGCGAAGTGATCGGTGTCATCACGGGCGATCTTGGCGTGGCGCGCGACGGCCATCACAAGGATTCCTACACGCCGGGCATGGCGCTGCTCGGCAAATACACTTTGTTCGCAGAAGGCGCGCGCGGTTCGCTCACCAAGAAGCTGGTGAAGAAATTCCGGCTGGATGCGGGGCGCGATCCGCAAAAATACGGCATCGGCGTGAAGGAGCTTTGGGAGCTTGCGCCGGAGAAACACAAGCCCGGTCTGGTGATGCACACGATGGGCTGGCCGCTGGACGACAAAACCGGCGGCGGCCTCTTCATGTACCACTTCGGCGACCGGCTCTGCGCCATCGGCTTCGTGGTGCATCTGAACTACAAGAACCCCTACACCTCGCCCTTCGACGAGTTCCAGAGGGTGAAGCACCATCCGACGGTGAAGCAATATCTGGAGGGCGGAAAACGCATCTCTTATGGCGCGCGCGCCATCACCGAGGGCGGCCTGCAGTCCGTGCCGAAGCTGGCGTTCCCCGGCGGGGCGCTGACCGGCTGTGCGGCTGGTTTCGTGAACCTTCCGCGCATCAAGGGCAGCCATAACGCCATCAAGACCGGGATGTTGGCGGCGCAATCCGTCTTTGCCGCGCTGGGGCAGGGCCGCTCACACGATGAGTTGACCGACTATGAGCCCGCTTACCGTGAATCCCATGTTTACAAAGACTTAAAGCGCGTTCGTAATGCAAAACCTCTATGGTCCCGGCTCGGCACGGTGCTCGCGCTGCCCTTCATAGGCCTCGATATGTGGACCAACCAGCTTTTCGGTTTCAGCTTCCTGGGCACGCTGAAGCACGGCAAAGCCGATTTCGAAACGCTGAAACACGCCTCGGAATGCAAGCCGATCCTCTATCCCAAACCTGACGGGGTTATCAGTTTCGACAAGCTGTCCTCGGTGTTTCTGTCGAATACCAACCATGAGGAAGACCAGCCCGTTCACCTTGTCCTCAAGGATCCTTCCATACCGATCAAACTAAATTTGCCGGAATATGACGAACCCGCTCAACGTTATTGCCCGGCTGGTGTATATGAAGTGGTGCAGGAGGCTTCGGGGCCGCGCTTTCAGATCAACGCCCAGAACTGCGTCCATTGCAAAACCTGCGACATCAAGGACCCGTCGCAGAACATCAACTGGATAACGCCCGAAGGTGGCGGCGGTCCGAATTATCCAAACATGTAGAGGCATTATGCCCCCCTTGCGTAAACGCCCTTCGTTCCTCCCCCTGGCTGCTCTTGCTACCGCGCTCTTGCTGGGCGCCTGCACGACGAAGCCTGCCGCGGATGCCGAGACGCCGATCGAGTCGCTGCCGCCATCGCAGGCAGCCGACGCCTATGGCCATTATCTCTCCGCCCATCTGGCAGCGAGCGAGCACGATATCGCCGATGCGGCAGTGCTCTATCAGGCGGGCCTCAAGGACGATCCGGGCAATGCCGATCTTCTGAACCGCGCCTTCCTCTACACCGCCGCAGCAGGCGATGCGGACACGGCCGCCCAACTGGCGGCGCAAGTGGTTGCGGGAAGTCCGGACGACCGCGCCGCGCGGCTGGCGCTGGCGGTGGACGCCATCAGGCACAATGATTTTGCCGGCGCGCGCAAACAGATCACGCTCTCGGCCAAGGGCCCCTTCACCACGCTCACGCTGTCGCTGGTGGATGCCTGGGCGGCGGCCGCACTCGGCGACAACGCGACGGCAATCGAAGACCTCAAGCAGGTGCCGCTGCAGGGCGGCACGGATTCGCTGGCCGCCTATCACCGCGCGCTGATCCTCGATCTCACCGGCGACAATGCCGGCGCCGATGCGGCCTACAAGCAGGCCATGCCCGACAAGGGCCCCGGCCCGCGCGTGGTGGATGCCTATGGCCGTTTCCTGGAACGCACCGGCCGCAAGGCCGATGCCGAAGCGTTCTATGACAAGCTCGGCGATGACGAGAGCCTTGCACCGATTATCGCGGAAGCCAAAGAGCGCATGGCGGCGGGCAAGTTGCCGGAGCGTCTTGTGCCGTCGTTCAACGATGGCGCTGCGGAATCGCTGTTCGGGATCGCATCCTCGCTCACCGATGCGACGAGCGCGGATATCGCGATCCTTTACTTGCGATTTGCGCTCAGCATGTCGCCCAATCTCGACCTCGCCAAGATCGTGCTCGCAGACCGTTTCGAGTCGCTGCAGAAATACGATGACGCAATCGACGTCTATCGCACCGTCAATGTGGACTCGCCCTATGCACCGGCCGCCGCCGTTCAGGTCGCCATCGACGAAACACGCGTGAACCAGACCAAGAAGGCTATCGAAGATCTCGAAATGCTCACCAAGGCCATTCCGGACGATGTGAGCGCGTGGACCGCACTGGGCGATGCCTATCGCAGTTCCGAGCGCTTCCCGGATGCGGCGACGGCTTACGACAACGCCATCAAGGCGGTGGGCACACCGGCCGCGAAAGACTGGCCGCTGTTCTATGCGCGCGCGGTTTCGGAAGAACGCGCCAACCGCTGGGACGATGCCGAGAAGGATTTGCAGCTGGCGCTCAAGCTCAGCCCCGATCAACCGCAGGTGCTGAACTATCTCGGCTATAGCTGGGTGGATCGCGGCCGCAACCTGCCGCAGGCACTCGCGATGCTGGAAAAGGCGCGCGCGCTGTCGCCCTTCGACGGCTACATCGTCGACAGCGTCGGCTGGGCCTATTTCAAGGTCGGCCGCTACAGCGACGCCGCCAAAACGCTGGAAGATGCCGTGCTGCTGGTGCCGGGCGATCCCACCATCAACGATCATCTGGGCGATGCCTATTGGCGCGTGGGGCGCAAGCTGGATGCGCATTTCCAGTGGAGCCATGCGCTGGCCTTCGGCCCCACGGATGACGACAAACCCAAGATCGAGAAGAAGCTCGAAGTGGGGCTCGCGCCTGCCGCCAAGATCGCGCTTCCCGCCAAAAAACACTCAGGCTGAATTTGCTGCACCAGGCGGCGCCCGCGAAGATCAATCTGTTTCTGCATGCGGGCGCGCAGCGCGAGGACGGCTATCACGAGCTGGAAAGCCTCGTCGTCTTCACCGGCATCGGGGATGATCTGACATTCGATAATGCTGGCGAAGCGGCGGACGCGCTGTCGCTCGACATCGCAGGCCCCTTTGCGGCAGCGCTGAAGAACGAGCCGGACAATCTGGTTCTGCGCGCCGCGCGCGCGCTTGGCGGGCATGGCGGCGCGCGCATCACGCTCACGAAAAACCTGCCCGTAGCATCGGGCATCGGCGGCGGTTCGGCGGATGCGGCGGCAACGCTGCGCGGTTTGATGCAATTGTGGAAACTCACCGTGCCGCCGCAGGCGTTGCATGACATAGCGCTGTCGCTCGGCTCGGATGTTCCGGTTTGTCTTGCCAGCGCACCGGCATGGATGACGGGGCGCGGCGAACATATTCAGGCCGTCAATCTCAATGTGAACACGGCGATGGTTCTCGCCAATCCGGGCATGTCGGTTTCCACGGCGCAAGTTTTCGCGAACCTCGACGACCGCACCGGCATGGGCGCAATAAACCCCGACCGCATCCGCTCGACCGATGAGCTTTGCGAATATCTGAAAGACACGCGCAACGACCTGGAAGCCCCAGCCCGCGAACTCGCCCCGGTGATCGGCGACGTGCTGGACGCACTATCGAAAAGCGGCGCGTTGCTGGCACGAATGTCAGGCAGCGGCGCGACGTGCTTCGGGATTTACGAGGACGATGCGGCGGCGAATAAGGCAGCGTCTGTTATTTCAAAAGCTCAACCAAATTGGTGGGTGAAGCCAACGAACATCGCTTCTTCTTTACCCTCTGCTTGAGGAGGGCTATGTACTTGACCGACAGAGAACGTAAGAACATCGAAGCTCACGAGGGCGGACTCACTCTAACCGGGCTCTCCTAATCAAACGCGGGGGAATTCAATGCATGTGAGACAGATTATTGTAGCGTCGGTTACTGTTTTTTTGTTTGCCAGTGGCTCGAATGCAGGCACGGACCATTCTCTTCCGTCATCTGTCGATAGCACGACCACCAACGACGCGGTCAAACTTCTGCCAGCAGGTCAAAAGCTATGTGCTCAAGCACAAAAGGATTGCGCGAACATTACAGCAGACGAATTTGGAGCGATGGCTGCCGGGCTAGGAATGCCAACTGGGACGGAAATAAAAGCCACAGGAAAAGCAGCTCTGCGTGAAGCCCAAGGCACCTGTGACGTGACGCGGGTCAACGGCGTATTTGAGACCCACCACAACGCCGCCGGCATCCCTACTGCCGTCTATCTCTTTCCATATCAGACTTCCAGCGATCGGCCCGTGAAATGGGGCACTGGGTTTGTCTGCGTCTTGCAAAATCACTAGACTTATTTGCGACGAGGTCTGCGTTTTTTTAGGTCGGTTCTCTTTTGGAGAGCTTGATTAAGCACCGAAAAAACATCCTCGATCATACCGCGCGCGGCAAAGATCACCTTTGGCTCACGATCAGCAAAGTGGAACTGATTGGTGTCGTCCATGTGTGCCATAAGCGACTCAAACATCTTGCGCGCACTTTCAACGGGGTTTGGCTCTTTGACTACCCAGCGGACGAGAAGCTGCTGAACGATGAGGTGACTGGATAGGGCCATTGCCTGTGCAGCCACCGCACCTTCTGAGAGGTTGATAAGGATTCTATCTCTGTCATTCCCACTCATAGTTTTTCCTTGGGCTGGTTGGCGACGCCTAGGACTGGAGCCGGTTTGAATGAATTTATCCATCCCCAATTTTCGTCATGGCCCGGTCCTTCGCTTTTTTGCGAAGGATCCGGGCCACCCAATTTAATTGGATCACCCGCATTCGCGGGTGATGACGGAGTGTGGGGGTCGTAGGGGGCATGTTTCGGTGTCGGTTGCGTTGACCCCTCCCCGAAATTCGCTTCGCAAATTTCGACCCTCCCTCAAGGGGAGGGTGAAATTCCGTGCTGTTGCACGAAAGTAGCGTAACGCTGGTAATCATGCGTGCGCATGTTGAAACCGCACATTCGTGCCCCCACATTTCTTCGGTCGATTGTTCGAAGGAAGCCGTGTTGGGTGCAAGCTGCAAAATAGCGTTCGAAAAGACGTGCTTTGGGCCGGTTCCGGTATGGAATCTGCGCTTAAACGTGCAGAAAAAATCGTGGATAGCGACGCCCTATCCACGGCAAAACCCGCGCGTTTCCTCAGATTTTCGAAAGCCTATCCATCAAAACCGGCGCGGAAAAAAATTAATGGCCGCGGCCCACGCAGAACTCCGCCACATCCATCAGCGCGTCGCGGATTTCGGGGGAGGGGATTTTGGCGATGGCGTCGCAGGCCATGTCGGCATAGCGCCGCGCGCGATTGCGGGTTTCGCGGATGGCGCCGGTGTCCTGCACGTAGCCGATAGCGCGCTGCAGATCGCCTTCGTGCTGGATGCCCGTTTCGATCGTGCGGCGCCAGAAGATGCGCGCTTCCTCATCGGCCCGCGCACTGGCGAGGATGACGGGCAAAGTGACTTTCGCCTCGCGGAAATCGTCGCCCACGGATTTTCCCATCTGCGCCTGGCGCCCGGAATAATCGAGCGTGTCGTCGATGAGCTGGAAAGCGATGCCGAGATTGTGCGCGTATTCGCGGAACGCTTCGACCAGCGCGGCGGGCGCGCCCGTCACCGCAGCACCGGATTCCGCCGAGGCTGCAAACAGTGCCGCGGTTTTCGCCGTCACCACGCAAAGATAATCCTCTTCGGTGGTCGCCAGATTGTTCGCCGATTTGAGCTGCATCACTTCGCCCTCGGCAATGACCGAGGACGCACGCGCCAGCGCGCCCAGCACGGCGATGTTTCCGGTTTCCACCATCAGCTCGAAAGCGCGGCTGAACAGAAAATCGCCGACGAGAATCGAAGGCTTGTTGCCCCACACGATATTGGCGGCGAGCTTGCCGCGGCGAAGCGTGCTCGCATCCACCACATCGTCATGCAGCAGCGTTGCGGTGTGAATGAACTCCACCGCCGCGGCGAGCTTGATGTGATGCACGCCCGAATAGCCGCAGGCCCGCGCCGAGGCGAGCGTCAAGAGCGGGCGCAGCCGCTTGCCGCCGGAATCCACCAGATGCTTGGCGAGATCCGGAATCAGCGCCACGGCACTTCCCATGCGGTCATGGATCATGCGGTCGGTCGCCGCCATGTCCGCCGCCACCAGCGCATGCAGCCGGTCGACCGGCGAAATCTCGCCGTTCGCGATGGTTTTGGCTGCTTCGGCCGTAATGGTCATACAGGTCTTCTTGCCGGGCACTCGGTCTCTTGCGACATTAGTCCGGCTCCGGTCCGGGTCAAGGATTGTGGGGCCGCACGCGAGAGGCGGTAATGCGCGAAGTCCTCAAGACCAACAATCCCGTGGAACTCAATTTCGCGGAAGTCGTTCTGGCCGATGCCGGGATCGCTTCTTTCGTGTTCGATGCGAATATGAGCGTGATGGACGGCAGCATGGTCATTTTGCCGCGCCGGCTGATGGTGGCCGATGGCGATGCCGCCGCCGCGCAAGCCATTCTCAGCGAAGCCCTTTCGGCCAAAAGCGAATGGGCGTGAGCATCATCCACACGCAGGACCGCTTCCTCGACGGGCGCGTGACGGTGCGGCAACCGGTGGCGGGGTTTCGTTCAGGATTGGACGCGGTGATGCTGGCCGCAGCCGTTCCCGCAAAGCGCGGCACACATGCGCTGGAAATGGGTTCGGGCGCAGGCGTGGCGAGCCTCTGTCTGGCCGCGCGAGCCGATTGCGCGGTCACCGGCGTGGAACTTGACGCCGGGCTCAGCGAACTTGCCAACGCCAATGCCGCGGCGAACCACATGGAAGACCGCGTGCATTTCATCGCAGGCGACGCCCTCGAAACGCCGCGCGATCAATTCGATCATGTCTTCTGCAATCCGCCATTCCATGAGGGTGAACGCTCGCCTGACGATGCACGCGCGCTTGCTCTGCACGACGAAGGCAAGCTCGGCGATTGGCTGCGCGCCGGAATGAAACGCACCGCGAGCAACGGCACGTTCACGATCATCCTGCGCGCCGACCGGCTTGGCGAAGCGCTCAACGCGCTGCCTCATCGCGGCACAACAGTGCTGCCGCTATGGCCGCGGGCTGGCGAACAGGCCAAGCGCGTGATCGTTCAGGTGCGAAAAGGGGCGCGCACGCCGCTGGCGTTTCTGCACGGCCTCGTGCTGCACGAAAGCGACGGGCGCTATACGCAAGAGGCGGATGCGATCCTGCGCGGGGTCAGATCAATTGAAATGCAGCCCACACGCAAAATGCAAGCGTCGCCAACGTGACCGTCAACCACAAGCCGGCGGAAAAGCGCGAATCGTCGGAATAGATATCCGCCTCGAAATCATAGCTGCATTCGATTCGGCGGCTGCGCGAAACAGGAAAGGGAAGAACGACCGCGTTTTGCGCTTCCGCGGTGAGGTATCTCGAATATTTGCTGCTCACAGGAATTCTCCCCATCTGCTTGCAGGGAGCATGAAACCGCAGTGCCTCGCCAAAAGAAATTCGGGGAACCCCGAAGCGTAGAATTACCTATCGATCCTTGTCGCCCGCGCCCGCGGCCTGTAGGTTCGCCGCCCGCCGCTTTGGACCCGAATCGCGTGAAGAAAGCCCGCACATTTCAGGACCTGATCCTGACGCTCCAGAACTACTGGGCGGGGCAGGGCTGCCTCATCCTGCAGCCCTACGACATGGAGATGGGCGCGGGCACCTTCCATCCCGCGACGACCTTGCGCGCGCTAGGGCCGCGGCCTTGGCGCGCTGCCTATGTTCAGCCCTCGCGCCGCCCCAAGGATGGCCGCTATGGCGAGAACCCGAACCGGCTGCAGCACTATTACCAATACCAGGTGATCCTGAAGCCCGCGCCCGCCGACGTACTGGAGCTTTATCTGGGCTCGCTGAAGGCCATCGGGCTAGACCCTGCGCTGCACGACATCCGCTTCGTGGAAGACGATTGGGAGAGCCCCACGCTGGGCGCCTGGGGCCTGGGCTGGGAAGTGTGGTGCGACGGCATGGAGGTGACGCAGTTCACCTATTTCCAGCAGGTGGGCGGCATCGATTGCGATCCTGTGAGCGCAGAAATCACTTACGGACTTGAGCGCTTGGCGATGTATGTGCAGGGCGTGGAATTCGTCTATGACCTCGCGTTCAACGAGAATTTCCGCTACGGCGAAGTGTTTCACCAAAGCGAGCGCGAATATTCCGCGTTCAATTTCGAGCACGCCGATACCGCGATCCTGTTCAAGCATTTCGAGAATGCCGAAAAGGAGTGCAAATCGCTGATCGCAGCGAAGCTGACGCTGCCCGCCTATGACCAATGCATCAAGGCAAGCCATTCTTTCAATCTGCTCGACGCGCGCGGCGTGATTTCGGTGACGGAACGCGCTGCTTACATCGGGCGTGTGCGGGCGCTTGCGAAAGCGTGCTGCGAAGCGTGGCTCGAAAGCCCGATGGGCGCATACCAGCCGAGGTATGGCTGATGCCTGATTTGCTGCTGGAATTATTTTCCGAAGAAATCCCCGCGCGGATGCAAGGAGCGGCCGCAAAGGATTTGGAGCGTCTGGTCGTCGGTGCGCTTTCGGATCGCGGATTGATGTTCGAAGGCGTGAAGGCTTTCGCGGGCCCACGGCGGTTGACGCTGGCGGTTTCCGGCCTGCCCGGCAAACAGCCCGAAACATCCGAGGAAAAGAAGGGTCCGCGCATCAACGCGCCCGAAAAAGCCATCGACGGTTTTTTGCGCTCGGCAGGCGTGACGCTCGACCAATGCGAAAAGCGCGATGACGGCAAGGGCGAGTTCTATGTCGCCGTGATCGCACGCAAGGGCCGCGCGACAGCGGACGTCCTCGCCGAATTCCTGCCCGAAACAATTGCGAAATTGCCGTGGCCGAAATCCATGCGGTTCCCTGCCGGTGGATTGCAGCGCTGGGTGCGGCCGCTGCATTCCATCGTCTGTACATTCGACGGCGAAGTGGTGCCGTTTGCATTCGCGGGCGTGAAAAGCGGCAATGCGACGCTCGGCCATCGCTTTCTATCGAGCGGCGCCATCGAAGTGCGCCATTTCGAGGATTATGAAAAAAAGTTGCACGACGCGCATGTGATCCTCGATGCCGCGCAGCGCAAGGAAATCATTCTGCACGACGCAAAGAACAAGGCGTTCGCGCTCGGCCTCGAATTGATCGAGGATGAGGGTTTGCTGGAAGAAGTCGCCGGGCTTGCCGAATGGCCGGTCGTTCTGATCGGCAAAATCGAAGATCAGTTCATGGATGTGCCGGGCGAAATCCTGCAGACCTCCATGCGCACGCATCAGAAATATTTTGCGCTGCGCGATCCCAAGACCGGCAAACTCGCCAACCGGTTTGCAGTCGTTTCCAACATGGTCACCGCCGATAGCGGTAAGGAAATCGTGGCGGGCAATGAGCGCGTCCTGCGCGCGCGGCTGTCGGATGCGAAATTCTTCTGGGATCAGGACAAAAAGCGCGCGCTGGTGCATCGCGTGGACGATCTCAAACAGATCGTGTTCCATGCCAAAGCCGGCACGATGCATGATCGCGCCTATCGCATCACCTTTGTAGCGATGATCCTTGCCGATCTTTTGAAGCTGGATGTCGATAAATGCGAGCGCGCGGCGCTGCTGACGAAAGCCGATCTCACCACCGGCGTGGTTGGCGAGTTTCCGGAACTACAAGGCGTGATGGGCCGCTATTATGCGCTGCATGACGGCGAAGATACCGACGTGGCAGATGCCATCCGCGATCATTACAAGCCGCTCGGACCAAACGATCACGCGCCGTCCGCGCCGATCTCAATGGCGGTAGCGCTAGCCGACAAGATCGACAGTCTCACCGCGCTCTGGCGCGCGGGCGAAAAACCCACCGGCTCGAAAGATCCGTTCGCGCTGCGCCGCGCCGCCCTCGGCATCATCCGCATCGTTCTCGAAAACAAATTGCGTCTCGAATTACTGACGCCGATCTTCGCCGTGCTAAGCGCGGACAAGCCGCATCGCGGCCGTTCCTGGGAAGAGCGCATTGCCGACGCGCTGTCCGATCATTTGCTCATCAAAGGCATCGCCGATGATCTGCTGGAAGCAGCCAAATCCGCGCGCGCGCAGAAAGATGGCGCCGACCAAAAGATTGCGAACGAAATTCTCGTCTTCATGGCCGACCGCCTGAAAGTCGCGCTCAAGGAAAAAGGCACGCGGCACGATCTCATCGACGCCATCTTCACCCTTGGCGGCGAAGACGATTTGGTGCGGCTGGTTGCGCGGGTGGAAGCGCTGCCGAGCTTCCTCAAATCGGATGACGGCGCCAATTTGTTGGTCGGTTATCGGCGTGCCGCGAACATTCTTCGCATCGAAGAGAAAAATGACAGCCGCGCCTATTCCGGCGAGCCTGATCCCGCGCTGCTGCAATTGCCGGAAGAAAAATCGCTCTTCACCGCCATGGCCACCGCCAACGACCTTATCAAGGCCGAGCTTGAGCGCGAACGCTTCACCGAAGCCATGACGGCCATGGCGCGGATGCGCGCAGCCGTCGATGCGTTCTTCGATAAAGTCACGGTCAACGCATCCGAACCGGCTCTTCGCGAGAACAGGCTCAAGCTGCTGGCGCAGATCGTGGCCACCGCGCACACAGTGGCCGATTTCTCGAAGATCGAAGGCTAGTAAGGCTTCTCGAAGAAAAACAGCGCCCACATCGCGATCAGAACGAAATTGCTGATCGCGAAAAGCACCAGCCGATGCATCACATTGTTGTAGGTAATATGAATCACGCTATGCACGCCCCGCAGCGCCACATAGGCCCACGCCATTTGATAAAAGGTGACGTCCACCCGGTCCGTCACATACAGCATCAGGCAGATCACATAGAAGAGCTGCGGGAATTCCAGCAGGTTCATGTAGTTGCGGTTCGCCAGCGAAACATGCGGCGGCACATTGGCGGATTCGCCGAGCTTGAAATCATGCGCCGTCACTTTGCCGGCAAAAGCCGCCCGGAACCGGCGCACGGGAATGAGCGTCAGCACAATGAATGTCAGCAATGCCAATGCACCCATCGGCCACAAAATCATGTCGCGTTCCATGAAATCCCTCCGCTTCGAATGGCCCGATGGTAATCGAAACCCCGCACTTTGGGGAATGACTGGCTTGCGCATGCGCACCGCGCGGGATTAAAGCGTTCTTCAGGCTCACCAAGGGATCGGTCATGGCGAAATGGGTTTATGCCTTTGGCGGCGGTGCGGCGGAAGGCCGCGCGGAGATGAAGAATCTGCTCGGCGGCAAGGGCGCGAACCTCGCCGAGATGAGCAATCTGGGCCTGCCCGTGCCGCCCGGCTTCACCATCACCACCGAGGTCTGCACCTATTTCACCGCCAATGGCGAAACCTATCCCCCCGATCTGAAAGAAGCAGTGGAAGCGGCACTGGCACGCATAGGCGAGCTTGCCGATGGCGGGTTGGGCGATGCGGCGCGGCCGCTGCTGGTGTCGGTGCGTTCGGGCGCGCGCGTTTCCATGCCGGGCATGATGGACACGGTGCTGAACCTCGGCCTCAACGAAGAGACGGTGGAGGGGTTGGCAAAGCTCACCGGCAATCCGCGCTTTGCCTATGACAGCTATCGCCGCTTCATCCAGATGTATTCCACCGTCGTGCTGGGCCTGGAGCATTCCGGCTTCGAGGAAATTCTGGAGGTCGCGAAGGAAACCAAAGGCGTCGAACTCGATACCGAACTGGATACGGAAGATTTGAAGCAGATCGCGCGGCTGTTCAAAGAGCGTGTGCAGAAGGAATTGGGCCGCCCGTTTCCGGACGATGTGCACGATCAATTGTGGGGCGCTATCGGGGCAGTGTTCGGTTCGTGGCGCAGCCATCGCGCGAAAACCTATCGCAAGCTGCACAATATCCCGGAGGATTGGGGCACGGCCGTGAATGTGCAGGCCATGGTGTTCGGCAATCGTGGCGAGACATCCGCCACCGGCGTCGCTTTCACGCGCGATCCCTCGACCGGCGAGAAAGTGCTTTACGGCGAATTCCTGGTGAATGCGCAAGGTGAGGATGTGGTCGCCGGCATCCGCACGCCGCAGTCCATTTCCAAAATCGTCCGTGAACGGAGCAAAAGCAAAAAACCCTCGATGGAAGAGGTGATGCCCGCTGCTTACGCCGAATTGAAAGCCATCGGCGACAGGCTGGAAGCCCATTTCCGCGACACGCAGGACGTGGAATTCACGGTGCAGGACGGCAAACTCTTCATGCTGCAAACCCGCACCGGCAAGCGCACCGCCGAAGCGGCATTGAAAATCGCGGTCGATATGGTGGGCGAAGGCTTGATCGATCAGAAGATGGCGGTGGGGCGCGTCGATCCTGCGGCGCTGGATCAGTTGCTGCATCCCACACTCGATCCCAATGCGCCGAAACAGGCGATTGCGGTGGGCCTTGCGGCTTCGCCGGGCGCTGCAACCGGCGAAGTCGCGTTCACGGCGGAAGAAGCGGAGAAACTGGCCGCGGACGGCCACGCCGTCATTCTCGTGCGCACCGAAACCAGCCCCGAAGATATTCATGGCATGCATGCGGCGAAGGGAATTCTCACCGCGCGCGGCGGCATGACGAGCCATGCGGCTGTGGTGGCGCGCGGCATGGGGCGGCCCTGCGTTTCCGGCGCGGGCATGGTGAAAATCGACGCCGTGCGGGGCACGATGACGGCAGGCGGGGTAACAATCGCGCGCGGCGATATCATCACCATCGACGGCGCAACGGGGCAGGTGTTTCAGGGCGCCGTGCCTATGCGCCAGGCGGAATTGACCGGTGATTTCGGCACGCTGATGGGCTGGGCGGATTCCATCCGTACACTGAAGGTCCGCACCAATGCCGATACTCCGGACGATGCGGCGACCGCGCGGCGTTTCGGCGCCGAAGGCATCGGGCTTTGCCGCACCGAGCATATGTTTTTCGATGCGCAACGCATCGTCGCCGTGCGCCAGATGATTTTGGCGGACGCAGTGGAAGATCGCAAAGCCGCACTCGCGAAATTGCTGCCTATGCAGCGCGCCGATTTCGAAGCCATCTTCAAAGTGATGGAAGGCTTGCCCGTCACCATCCGTCTGCTCGATCCGCCATTGCACGAATTCCTGCCGCAAGGCGACGAAGAAATCGCAGAAGTGGCGCGCGCCGCGGGCGGCGATCCCGCCAAATTGCGCCAGCGCGCGATTGCGCTGCATGAGACAAATCCGATGCTCGGCCATCGCGGCTGCCGCCTCGGCATCACCTATCCCGAAATCTACGAGATGCAGGCGCGCGCGATTTTCGAAGCGGCGTCGAATGTCGAAAAAGCGGGCGGCAAGCCGGTGGAACTCGAAATCATGATCCCGCTGGTGGGCTTCAAAAGCGAATTGGACATGCTGAAAACACGCATTTCGGCCGTTGCGGACGCCATTACAGCCGAACGCGGAAAAGCCCCGTCCTATCTGATCGGAACGATGATCGAGCTGCCGCGCGCGGCCTTGCGCGCTGCGGAAATTGCGGAGACGGCGGAGTTCTTTTCGTTCGGCACCAACGATCTCACGCAAACAGCACTCGGCATGAGCCGCGACGATGCGGGGACTTTTCTCACCGAATATCTCGCTAAGGGTTTGATCGCACGCGATCCGTTCGTGACCATCGATCAGGAGGGCGTCGGCGAGTTGGTGAAAATCGGTGCTGCGCGCGGACGCAAAACGCGGCCCAATCTCAAGCTCGGCATTTGCGGCGAGCATGGCGGCGATCCGGATTCGATCCGGTTCTGTCACGAATCCGGACTCGATTACGTGTCGTGTTCGCCCTTCCGAGTCCCTGTTGCACGTCTCGCAGCAGCGCAAGCCGCACTCGCAAACGCGCCGCAGGAAGATTAATCCGTACACGAACTATGCAGGAAAACCCTGGGTTTCATGCGATTCGTGACGCGGTGTCATCATGAATAAGAATTTTATTTGACGATTCGGCTTTTCGCTGGCACAACCCGCGGCACTTTGCAGGTCGGGCGGGGCGCATTCGGAAATTTGTATTCGCGTAAACGAAAACCGAAAGAGCCGATATATAGATGACGTACCCGATCCACGCCCGCGAGCGCGCAGACCGAGCCATCATCGGAGCCGTTCTGCTTCTTCTGGCAACAGCCGGTGCGGCCATCGCATCAAATCCGTACACGGATTATATCCCGAACGACAGGGCAAGCGCGCTGATCGGCTCGACAAGCGTGCTGCAGGCGCCGCCGGTGAAAATGGCGGTGGTGAACACATCGCCCACCGAAGCGGCGATGGTGCAATTGCTCGCGGAGCGGCGCTGTCTCGCCGAAGCGATGTATTACGAAGCGCGCGGCGAGGGCGTTTCCGGCCAGAAGGCGATTGCCGAAGTGATTTTCCATCGCATGCGCGGCGGCGGATTTCCGGCCACGATTTGCGGTGTGGTCTACGAAGGCGCGCAATTGAAGCATGCCTGCCAGTTCAGCTTCACCTGCGACGGCGAATTGCAGCGCCCGAAATCGCCGCGCGCCTGGGCCGAAGCCAAATTGCTCGCCGCCAAGATATTGGTGGGCGCGGTGCAGCTAGGTGATATTACGGACGACGCCACATCGTTTCATGCCATCGACGTGCAGCCCGATTGGGCGGGGCAGATGCTGAAAACCGTGCAGATCGGCAATCACGTCTTTTATCGCGAGACATCGCGTTCGCGCGCAAGCTGACTTGACCCAAATCAATGCGACGCCGTGAGGCTTGCCCCAGATTGCATGCGGGTGGCGCGGCATCGCGTCGAAAGATGCGGGTAGAGCGGCGTTTGCCGGTCACATCGCCGTTTCGAAGCCGCGCCGCCCGCCCTTAATCCCGGCCGAAGACTTTCAGTACTTCTTTCGTGATTTGCGCGCGCACAAACCGCGGCGCGAAAGCCTTGATCCGGTCGATCCACGCAATCTCGGGCGGCACGTAATAGTGAATCTTGTCGCCGTGATAGGCGGTCCACACGCAATCGGCCACCGAGGACGCCGGCATCAGCCGGAACATGCCGCTCTTTGGCGCGGCATTGAGAAAATCCGGATCGGTCGGTTGCAGCCCGCCGGAATGGTTCGGCGTGGCGCGCAATATGTTGGTGTCGATCAATCCGGGCAGCACATCGGCGACGCGCACGCCATGCCGCGAAAATTCTACCGACAGCGCCTCCGTCAGTCCCTTCACGCCGAATTTCGTGGCGGCATAAACCGCGATGCGCGGCATGCCGTAAGTTGCGGACGATGACGAGGTGATGAAGCACAGCGAATTGGGCGTGGCCTTCAGCAGCGGCAATCCGGCGTAGATGCTGTTGATGACGCCGATAAAATTCACATTCACCACGCGCATGGCCGCTTCATAAGGAATGTCCTCGAACCAGCCGCCTTCGCCGATGCCGGCATTGCTGAACAGCAGATCGAGCTTGCCGCCGGTTTCTTCGGCGAAGGCCGCGATGGCCGCGTCGAAATCCTTCTTGTCGGTGACATCGAGGCGGCGCGTCATGCAATTGTCTGCGCCGATTTCCTGCTCCAGCGTTTTCAGTCCATCGCTATTCACATCGGTCGCGCCGACGAACCAGCCTTTGCTGAAAAAAAGTTTCGCAGTCTCGCGGCCCATGCCGCTTGCCGCACCGGTTATGAATATGGATTTGCGCCCGCGCGCCTTGCCAGCCATTGCTTTCCCCTGTTGCTCAGAAATTCACGCGCCGCGAAATCGCGCCATCCACCAGCAGATTGATGCCGGTGGTGTAGGACGATGCCGGGCTTGCCAGAAATACCGCCGCATTGGCGATATCCTGCGGCGTGGCGGCGCGCCCGGTCGGATTGCGCGCCATCGCCTGCTTGAAATAGTCCGGCATGTTTTTCTCGACCATGTTCCACACGCCGCCTTCGAAATAGACCATGCCCGGTGAGACGACGTTGGCACGGATGCCACGTTTGGCATGCTGGCGCGCGAGGCCTTTGGCGTAATGGATCAACGCCGCCTTGATCGGGCCATAGGATTCCGCGCGATCGCTTTCCGCCGCCGAAACCGAAGCGATAATGATGAAAGCCGCGTCGTGATTTTTCTCGGCTGCTTTTTCCAGGAAAGGCCGCGCCGCATCGAACGCATTCACCGCGCCCAGCACGTCGAGCTTGAAATTGGATTCCCACGAAGCAGGATCGGCGCCTTGCGCCATCGCGCCGGCATTGGAAACGAGAATGTCCACGCCGCCCAATTCACCTGCTGCTTTCTCGATCCAGGATTTCAGTTCCGCACCATTGGTGATGTCTACGCTGCCGCCGGTGGCGCGCACGCCTTTGCTCTTCAGTGCCGCGACGGCTTCTTTCACCTGATCCGCATTGCGCGCGCAGATGGCGACATTGGCGCCTTCGCCCGCCAGCGTGTCCGCTATTGCCCGCCCGATGCCGCGCGTGCCGCCCAGCACGATCGCGTTCTTGCCTTTGAGTTGGAGGTCCATGGCTTCACCCGTTTGTTATCGCGGGCGCACTGTAAGGCGGATCAAAAGTCGAGGGCAACGTCCAGATTAGGCGCGGAATGGGTGATGGCGCCGGAGGAAATGTAGTCCACGCCCGTTTCTGCGATGGCGCGGACGGTGGCGAGCGTCACATTGCCGGACGCTTCAAGCACCGCGCGGCTCTTGGCGAGCGCCACGGCACGTTTGAGATCATCCGGTTTCATATTGTCGAGCAGGATGGTGTCCACGCCCAGCCCCAACGCTTCTTCAAGCTGCACGAGGCTGTCCACTTCCACTTCAACCTTTGCCATATGGCCGAGACCGGCACGCACACGCTCGACGGCAGGCTTGATGCCGCCCGCGGCAGCGAGGTGGTTGTCCTTGATGAGCACCGCATCGTCCAAACCGAAGCGGTGATTGAAGCCGCCGCCGCAGCGCACGGCATATTTTTCGAGTGTGCGCAGGCCCGGCGTCATCTTGCGCGTGCAGACAATGCGCGCTTTCGTTCCCGCTACCGCATCCACCAGCGCGCGCGTGGCGGTGGCGATGCCGGAGAGATGGCCGAGGAAATTCAGAGCTACACGCTCCGCCGACAATATCGAACGCGCGGAACCTTCGATCAGTGCCAGCGTTGTGCCCGCGGCGACAGTTTGCCCGTCGGAAGATTCATTCCTGAGAAAAATCGCCGGATCAATCAGCCGGAACGCACATTCCGCCGCGATCAATCCCGCAATCGTTCCCGCCTTCCGCGCGACAAGCTTTGCCGTCGCGCGCGTATCGGGTGGGACCGTGAGTTCGGATGTGATGTCGCCCGCGCGGCCCAGATCTTCCTCCAGCGCGTGACGCACCACGGGCTCAAGCAAAAGCGCATGCGGCGGACGCGTGAAGGGCAGAGCGATTACAGGCACGCGGCGCTCTTTGTCTGTGAAGCGGATTCAGTCGCAATCTTCTCCGCATCTGCCAGCGTGAGGAACGAACGCTTGCCGTTCGTATCCGTTTGCGGGAAATCGGTGCGGAAATGGGCGCCCCGGCTTTCGTGACGGGCCAGCGCGCCTGCGGCGATGAGCCTGGCGGTTGCAGTCATGTTTAGGAGGGCGGGTTCCGACGCGCCTGCGCGCTCCACAGCCGCGATGGTGGCAAGCGCATTGGCGAGGCCGTCTGCATCGCGCTCGAGCCCGACATATTTGCTCATCGCCTCGCGCAGTGCATGCGGCGGCATTGGGCTCGCGAAACGCTCGGGCACTTGGGGTTCGCCGCGTCCGGCGGCGGGCGTCACATGGGCTGCGATGTCTTCGGCCACACGCGCGCCGAACACCAGCGCTTCGAGTAGCGAGTTCGAGGCTAACCGGTTTGCACCGTGCAATCCGGTGGAAGCGCATTCACCCGTCGCCCACAAGCCTTCCAGCGATGAGCGGCCATGCGCATCTGCCGCGATGCCACCCATGTGGTAATGGGCAGCCGGAGCAACGGGAATGGGTTGAACTGCAGGATCGACGCCCGCCGCTTTGCACGCGGCATAGACGGTCGGGAAGCGCGCCGCGAATTTCTCGCCGAGCGCTTGCCGGCAATCGAGGAACACGCGATGCCCCTTGGCAATCTCGCGATGAATGGCGCGCGCCACAACATCGCGCGGCGCAAGTTCGGCGTCCGCGTGAATCGCGGGCATGAAGCGGCGGCCGGTTTCGTCGATGAGTGTCGCGCCTTCGCCGCGCAACGCTTCGGTTGCCAGCGGTGCGGGATCGCGGCCGATGGCGATTGCGGTCGGATGGAATTGCATGAATTCGGCGTCGGCGATCACCGCACCGGCACGCGCCGCCATGCCGAGGCCTTCGCCGCGCGCTTCCGGAGGATTGGTCGTGACGCCATAAAGCGCGCCGACGCCGCCCGTCGCGAAAATCACCGCCGGTGCGCGGAACAGCACCAGCCGCGCATGTGCGCCCAGGCCGTAGCGCGCGAAGAGGCCCACCACGCGCCCTCCTTCCATCGCCAGCTCGATGGCGTGATAGCCTTCGAGCACGCTGATCGACGGCGTTTCCAGCGCGCGTTCCGCAAGAATGCGCGTGACTTCCGCGCCTGCGCGGTCGCCCTTCACATGCACGATACGTTTTGCCGAATGCGCCGCCTCGCGGCCCAGCGCCAACATACCGTCGGGTTTGCGGTCGAAAGGCGCGCCGAGGCGAATGAGATCTTCGATGCGCCCCGGTGCTTCGCGCGCGACGAAATTGGCGACTTCGGTATCGCAAAGCCCTGCGCCTGCTGTCAGCGTGTCGGCCGCGTGCGCCTGCCATGAATCATTCGGGTCCATCGCTGCCGCGATGCCGCCTTGCGCCCATGCGCTCGATCCCGAAACGCCGGGCCGCGTACCCGCCAGCACCAGCGACGGAAACGGCGCAAGCTTCAGCGCCGTAAACAGCCCCGCCACACCCGCGCCCAATATCAGCGCGCCTTTGGCTTCGATGATGTTGTCGATCCTCATTTCACGCGGCCTTGGCGACCGGCAGCTTCACCGCCAGCATGCGTTCCACGGACGCTTTCGCGCGCGCCGCGATCTCGGGATCAACTTTCACTTCATATGTCATCGTCTGCAGTGCGTGCAGGATGCCCGGCAGCGTGATGCGCTTCATATGCGGACAGAGATTGCAGGGCCGCACGAATTCCACATCAGGATAATCGACGGCGACATTGTCGCTCATCGAGCATTCCGTCACCATCACCACGCGTTTGGGCCGGTTCTTGCCGACATAGTTGATCATCGCGGAGGTCGAGCCCGCGAAATCGGCTTCCGCCACCACTTCGGGGGGGCATTCGGGATGCGCGAGCACCACCACGCCGGGATTGGCTTTGCGGTATTCGCGGATTTCGGCCGCCGTGAAGCGCTCATGCACTTCGCAGTGGCCTTTCCAGGTGATGATCTTGATGTGCGTCTGCTTGGCGATGTTCTGCGCCAGGAACTCGTCGGGGATCATGATGACAGTGTCGACGCCGCGCTCGCGCGCTATGTCTTCCACCACCGCTTTGGCGTTGGACGATGTGCAGCAGACATCGCTTTCGGCTTTCACATCCGCCGACGTGTTCACATAGGTGACGATCGGCAGGCCGGGATATTTCTCCTTCAGCAGCCGCACATCCGCGCCCGTGATGGAGGCCGCGAGCGAGCAGCCCGCGCGCAGATCGGGGATCAGCACGGTCTTGTCCGGCGAAAGAATCTTCGAAGTCTCCGCCATGAAATGCACGCCCGCCTGAACGATCACCTGCGCGTCGGTTTTGGCGGCTTCGCGGGCGAGCTGCAGCGAATCGCCCATGAAATCGGCGACGCAATGGAAAATCTCCGGCGTCATGTAGTTGTGCGCCAGTATCACCGCGTTCTTTTCTTTCTTCAGCGCGTTGATCGCAGCGATGTATGGCGCGTGCACCGGCCATTCGATCTCGGGAATGACATGGGCGACCTTCTGATAGAGCCCGCGCGTGGCCGCCGCGATTTGCGGCGTATAGGCCAGTTCGCCTTGCATAACCCGATCCATGTCCCGTCTCCATTATGCTCTATATGAGCATATATATAGGACGAAAAGACCGGCCTTAAAGGCCGGGTGAGAGGTTATGCTACTACTGAGCATAAATCCGTCAAGAGGAAATCGGCGCAGCCCGGGAAACTACGTATGCATGAGTTGCGGCGGTCCGGTTAAGCCGGTGTAATCAACACCTATTCTCCGTATATTCCTGTTACCAATCCGCCACAATTTACAGAAATGTCAATTGACCGCCCGCAAGGGCTACCTCCGAATCGCGACACGCACTAACCTCCGCGGCACGAAGCGGGCAACTGACTCGCGCGATGCAAGCGGAGGGTTTTTAAAGTGTCGACCAAATCAATTCTTCTCGGTTCAATTTGCGCCCTGGTTCTCGGCGCAGCTAGCCCTGCGCTGGCGGATAATTTTTCGGGCCTGTTGAGCGCCGACTACAACAAGATCGATATCAAGAACAGCGGCGGCGGCAGCGGCGACGTTTGGGGCGTAAGCGGCCAGGGCGCCGGCATGCTCGGCAACACGGGCGCGAGCGGCCAGATCGATGGCGGCTGGCATCGCTTCACCGCGATGGGCGAACACGCCGAGTTGTGGAATATCGATGGCAGCCTCTTTGCCATGGTCAACAAGGGTGGCCGCATCGGTGCGACTGTCGGCTATGATTCGGTTCATGCCGACGGATTTAGCGCGCACGCGACGAATTACGGCCTCTTTGCCGAATGGTGGGCGAACGACATGCTCACCCTTGGCGGCAAGATCGGCGGCTTCGACGGAAAAGGCGCAAACGGCTATTACGGCAGCGCCCTGCTGCGCGGCTACTATATGCCCGATCTGGCGCTGAATGCGTCGATCGATTACTCGCACACCAACAACAATGGCGACGCTACGGGCTTCACCGGGTCGGCTGAATATCTCATCTCCGAGACCATGCCAATCTCCGTCGGTGCCGGCGCGAGTTATACGGACCTTGCCGGTATTCACGCCAATACCTATTTCCTGACGCTGAACTATTACTGCAATGGTGACACCGGCGCGGAAACGCTCCGTGATCGTCAGCGCGCAGGCGGCACGCTCGGCTGGGACACCGGCTTCGGCGCGCTTCTCACGAAGTTCTAAGCCTGAATTCACTTAGGCAGACGCCGCGCATCGAAAGATACGCGGCGTTTTGCTTTTCTACAGTAATTCCCCAATCGACGACGAAGAATCGTGACGGACCGGCAACGGTCTGGGGTGCGAAAATCACCTATCATTTCGATGATGGTTCGGCAAAGACGCTGGTCGATCATCAGCGCACCGGCAATCTGGGTTGGGCGAGCGGCGCTGGCACGTTTGGCTTCCAGTTCTGATTTTTTGAAAGAACCCTCTGGGCCGCGCATCTTCGGGTGCGCGGCTTTTTTTTAGCGCCGCATTCCCAGGCGCAATCCGGGTGAGGGGCGTTCGCCCAGCACTTCGCGGCGAAAGCGGAACAATTCTGCAGGACGCCCGCGCGCCAATGTCGCGAATTTTCCGGTGCCTTCCACCAATCCCTGGCCTTCGACAAGACGGCGAAAATTCTGCTTGTGCAGGCGCACGCCGGAAATCGCTTCCACTGTGCGCTGCAGTTCCAGCAGCGTGAATTGCGGCGGCACAAGCTCGAACACGACGGGGCGGTATTTCATCTTGCCGCGCAGCCGCGCGATGGCCGTCGCCAGAATGCGGCGGTGATCGAAGATCATGCTGGTGCCAAGCGGAATTTCGGGCGTGGCACCCGCGCGGCCGTCACGCTTTGCTTCTTCTACCAGACCCGCTTCATAGAGAAGTTCATAGCGTTCCAGCACGCGCTCTTCATCCCATGGCAGGCCTTCGAGCCCGAACGTAAGACGCACGCGCTCACGCCGGTGCGCGTCGGCGCCGTCCGCATTTTTCATGAAAGCTTTCAACGCCGGAGCGATCACCGCGTCGATGATCTCGGGCTTTTTCTTGCGCCAATCTTCCCACGGAAAATAGGAATACCAGTCGCCCCACAGCGAATCCGGCGTCTTCAATTCGCCGCTCGCGCGCGTCAGCGCCAGATAGCCCACCGATACGACGCGCGGGCCTTCGCCCGCTTTGACCAGATGCCGCCCGCGGTCGCCGAAGGTGTAGAGCTGTTCGGCATAATCCAGATCCAGCCGCGTCTGTTCGCTCACCCAGCTGCGCAAGCCGCTTTCCAGCGTGCGGTGATGCAGGGGATCGAACGGGCCGAAGGGCAAGCCGTCGCCGCCATCGCTCTGGCGCACCACCAGCACGCGCGGGCGTTCCTCCGCGACGGAAACGATCGCCACGCTGAGGCCGATGCGGACGACATTTTTCGGACCGCCGCGATTCATAGTTCTTCCAGCGACAGGGGAAATTCCACGCATTCGCCTTCGGCAACGATTGTGCCGCGGCCGATGGCATTGATGGCTTCGATCATGCGGCCTTGGCGGCGCAATGCCGAATCCGCGAGTTGCACCATCAGCGTGTTGGGCCATGCATGCGGCGCGCGATAGCGCAGCGCGCGCGCGATGTCATGTTCGGCGCCGGGAAAGCGATCACAGAGCAATGTATAGGCCGCCGCCATCGAGCGGCTCACGCCCGCCCAGCAATGAACCAGCATAGGCGCATCCGCATTCCAGCCGCGGCCAAATTCCAGCAATTGCGCGATGTGATATTCGGACGGCGGCATGTCATTGCCAGCAACATCCGAAACATCGTTCACGCTCAGCCGCAAATGCCGCGCATGCTCCACGCCCGCCGGCGTTTCGATCATGTGCTCGGGCGAAAGCAGCGTCACCATATGTGACGGCCGGTAACGGCGGATCGTATCCTCGATGGCGGACAGCGGCGTGACAAGGATCATGGGCATAGCAACTTGCTAGCCGAGAATGGGGATTCTGGAAAGGTCACACAGCAAGCCGCCGGAACCGCTCCATGAATTGCGCCTGCGCTTCGGCAGGGGCTAGTGGCACCAGCCTTGGCGTCCGTACGCCCCGCGGCGGGGCGCCGAAGAATTTCAGCGCCTCGGTGCGCGCGAAGCCTGCCAGTTGCGTCGCCTCGTGAAACGCCGCCACAGCATCGGCACGCTTGATAAGTGCGGTGATGTCCGCAGGCGCCTTCGCAGGCAATCCGAAGCGGATATGGATCGCCGCCAGCAGGCGCAATTCGAAATCCTTGTAGTCGATCCCCACCGCCGCCTTGAACGGGCTGATGAGATCGCCGATCACATATTCCGGCGCATCGTGCAGCAGCGCCGCCAGCCGCGCCTCGCGCGCCAGACGCGGTTTCAGTTCACCCGCCAGCCGCTCCACCAGCACGCAATGCTGCGCCACGGAAAAGGCGTGCGCGCCATGCGTCTGCCCGTTCCAGCGGGCGACGCGCGCCAGGCCATGGGCGATGTCCTCGATCTCCACATCCAGCGGCGAGGGATTGAGCAGGTCGAGCCGCCTGCCACTGAGCATTCTCTGCCAGGCGCGGCCGTCTTTTGCGGAAATTGCCATCTGTGAACGCCGGTTTTGCTTCGCCAGTTTACCTAAACATGCGTCATATGACGATAGCCCCTGCCGGGCGGTGTAGGCTGTTTGCTATAGTAATTCTGGGTAAGGCGACCGGTCCGGCAGACCGCCTCATGCTTAACGAGGGGCGCGGACGAGGGGTGTGTATGAGCGTGAAGCCGCTTGCGGCGGACAGATTGTGCCTGAAGACCGATCCGGCGCGTCTGCCCTTCGACAGCACGGCGAATTTGCCGGAGGCTGACGGCCCGGTGGGGCAGGATCGCGCCATGCGCGCGGTCAGCTTCGGCGCGCGCATCGCTCAGCCCGGCTACAACATCTTCGTCACCGGCCCGCAGGGCAGCGGCAAGCATTCTTCCATCAAGCGCGCGCTGGAGCGCATGGCAGTGACCATGCCACCAGCACCGGACTGGGCATACGTCCACAATTTCGCCGAACCGCACCGCCCGCGTGCGCTGCGCTTTGCGGCAGGCGAGGGCGCGGGCTTCAAATCCGCCATGGCGGAATTCGTCGAAACGCTGAAATCCGCGATGCCGCGGCTTTTCGAGAGCACCGAATACCGCACGCGGCGCAACGCCATCGAAGAAGAATTCCGGCGCACCGCCGACAGCGCCATCGACAAACTGCGCCAGACCGCCGAAGCGCAAGGCCTCGCGCTGATCGAGCGCAAGGAAGGCGGTTTCGATTTCCTGCCGCAGCGCGACGGGTTGGTGCTCTCCGACGACGATTACCGCCGCCTTTCGAAATCGGATCGCGAGAGATTGAACACGCGCACGCGCGATCTGCGCGGCGAACTCGAAAAGACGATGGAAGCGCTGGAGACGCAGCGCGAGAGCGCGCTGGAGCGCGTGCAGAAACTGGATCGCGAGCTGGGCGAGGGCGAAGTGCGCCGGGTGCTGGCGCCGCTGGCCGACCGCTTCGCGTCCAATCGCGATGCGCATGCGCATCTGGAATCCGTGTTTCAAGACGTGATGGCGCATATCGATGCGCTGCAGGCCGCAGCCCAAGGCGATGAAGACGAGAAGAAGGGCGAAGTTCCGTTCCACCGCTATGAAGTGAATCTTCTGGTGGACAATACCGGCGCCAAGGGCGCGCCGGTAATTTCGCTGGCGCTCCCGTCGCTGTCGGCCATTGTCGGCAAAGTCGAGCATGTGCCGCTGCTCGTCACCATCATCACCGATTTCATGTTCATCCGCGTGGGCGCTCTGCACAAGGCCAATGGCGGCTTCCTGCTGATCGATGCGATGGATCTGCTGCAGCAGGATGTTTCGTGGGAGACGTTGAAGCGGGCGTTGCGCGAGGCGCGCATCAAGATCGAGAATCTCGCGGAGATTCTCGACCGCTCGCAAACCGTCACCATCCAGCCGGAGCCCATTCCGCTCGATCTGAAGATCGTGCTGTTCGGCGAGCCCTGGCTGTTCTATCGCCTGCGTGAGATCGATCCGGATTTCGCCGAATTCTTCAAGGTGCAGGCGGATTTCTCCACCAGCGCCGACCGCAACGATGAAAATTGCACCTCGCTGATGAAGCTGCTGTCCAGTGTTTCGCGCCGCGATGGCCTCAAGCAATTGGAACGCAGCGGTGCCGCCCGCATCATCGACGAAGCAGCTCGCATGGCGGGCGATGCGGAGAAGATTTCCGTTCGCACCGGCCGCCTCACCGATCTTTTGCGGGAGTCCGATCATTTCGCGCGTGAGGCCGGACGCTCGCTCATCACCGCGGGCGATGTTTCTCTGGCGGTTGCGGCGAAAGAAGACCGCGCCGGGCGCCTCAAGGCGCTGGAACAGGAACTTATCAGGCGCCAGATCATCTTCATCGACACGGACGGCGCCAAAGCCGGGCAGGTGAACGCGCTGACCGTACTGGATGCTTCCGGCTTTGCCTTCGGCATGCCCGCACGCATCACTGCGCGCGTGCGCCCCGGCGATGGGCGTGTGACCGATATCGAACGCCTCGCTCAGTTCAGCGGTCCCACACATGCCAAGGGCGTGCATATTTTATCGGGCTATCTGAACGGGCATTATTCGCATCCGCGCCCGGTCTCGCTTTCCGCCAGTGTTGCCTTCGAACAATCCTACGGCCCCATCGACGGCGACAGCGCCTCGGTAGGCGAATTGATTGCCATTCTTTCGGCGATTGCCGATGTGCCGCTCAAGCAGGGCATCGCCATCACGGGTTCGATCAATCAGCACGGCGCCATTCAACCCATCGGCGGCGTCAACGAAAAGATCGAAGGCTTCTACGATATCTGCGCCATGCGCGGCGCGGGAAAATTCCAGGGCGTCATCATTCCCAAGGCCAATGCCGTCCATCTGATGCTGCGCGATGACGTGGTGGAGGCCGCGCGCAAGGGCCGCTTTGCGATCTATGCGGTGGAAAATATCGACGAAGCGATTGAAATCCTGACGGGCCAAAAGGCGGGCGCGCGCCGCAGCGCGGGGGGCTTTCCGCGCGGCACCTTCAATCGCCGCGTTTCGGACCGCCTCACTTATTTTGCGCGCCCACGCCTCTTGCGGCCGATCCGGCTCGATAGCTGGTGGCCGTTCTAGAAAACGCCGTCAGGTCATTCCTGTTCCTTCGCAAAAACCCAATGTTCGCTTGACTTGGATCAAGGATGGCGCGTTGCTTGGCCGTAGTCTGACGCATGGGGAGACCGGCCATGTCGATTGCGAAGATTCTCGCTCCACTCACCGGCGGCTCGCGCGACGCCAATGTTCTGGCAAGCGCGTTCGCTGTCGCCAAACCGTTCAACGCGCATGTAGTGGCGCTGTTCGTGCGGCCCGATCCTGCCGAGGCGATGCCGTTTTTTGGCGAAGGCGTTTCGGGCGCCGTGGTGCAGGAGATCATCGATGCAACGCGCGAAGCCGCCGACAAGGCCGCGGAGATTGCAAAAGCGTCTCTGAAAAAAGCCGCGGACGAAAGCGGTGCCGTGGTGATCGCCACGCCCCAAAAGAGCAATGCGGTGTCGGCTTCCTATGTGGAAGTGGAAGGCAATTTTGCCGATCAGGTTTCGCAGGCTAGCCGTCTCTCGGATCTCATCGTGTTCGGCCCGCTCAGCGAGCGCGACAAGCCGGGCCTCACCGAGGCTTTCGAAGCGGCGCTGCTGGAAACCGGGCGTCCGATTCTGCTCACAGCCCAAATGCCGCCGAAGAATTTCCTGCGGCGCATTGCGGTGGCGTGGGACGGCAGCGTGTGCTGCGCTCATGCGGTGATGGCGGCGATGCCCTATCTCGCCAACGCCGAAGCGGTCGAAATCCTCACCGTTCAAAAGCAAGCGTCCGATGCGCAAAAGACGGATGATCTGCGCGAATATCTGGCATTGCATGGCTTGAGCGCCACCACCCGCGCCATCGAAGCCGGCGACAAGCCCGTGGGCGAGGTGCTGCTGGAGGCGGCGGCCAAATCTGCGGATTTGCTGGTGCTGGGCGGCTATGGCCATTCGCGCTTGCGCGAAATGTTCGCGGGCGGCGTCACGCGGCATGTCGTGTCGCACGCCGAACTTCCTCTATTCCTCGTCCATTAATCGGAGCATTCCATGACCTTGATGAACATTCGCCTTGAACTCGCCCGCACGCCGGAATTTCCGGATGGCAGCCGAACGCACGGCTATGAATTCACCGCGCCCGTGACGAAGGACGGCCATCTCGATGCGGCCGCGTGGGCAAAGAATAAAGAGCGCCGCACGGTGACGCGGTTTTGGGATGGGCGCGAAATCAAGGGCAAACTCCGCCATGTCGGCAGCGGCTGGCGCTTCGATTACATCGAAGGCGACGATGACGACGAGCCATTCTTCAAGCTGGACAAGCACCACATCGAACCCGGCCTCTATGTCACCATCCGCGAAGCGGACGGCAAGGAGCAACCGTTCAAGATCGTGAGCGTAGAACCCGCCGCGCCGAAATAATCAGAAGAACCAGAACCGCGCGCACACAATAATCAGCACGCCCGCCAGCGCCACGCGCACGGCGGTGTCCGAAGCGCGCACCGCCACGAAACTCATGACGATGATGGCCGGAACCGACCCCACCAGCAGCGATGTGAGAATGTGCCAGTCGATCGATCCGAGGAAAGAATGGCCAAGCCCCGCCACCAGCGTCAGCGGGACGGCATGCGCGATATCGGAACCCACAATCCGCTGCGACGGCATCTTGGGATAGAGCAGAACAAGTGCTGTGACGCCGATGGCGCCTGCGCCAACCGACGACAAGGACACCAATATACCCAGTGCCGCGCCGGTGACGATGGTCATGGTCCGCACCATCTGCGGATCGAGATCGCCAACCCGTTCCACATAATAACGCATGATCGTCTTGCGGAAGAGCAGCGAGAATGCCGTGAACAACAGCGCAAATCCCAGCACGCGTGTGATGATGATTTGCGTCGTGACACTATCGATCTTGAGTTCGTAGAGCGCGAGAATCGTCAACACGGTCGCGGGCAGGCTGCCCATTGCCAGCCGCCCCACAACTTTCCAGTCGATGGTGCGGTGATAGCCATGCACCAAAGTGCCGCCCGTGGTGGTGATCGAGGAATATAAGAGATCGGTGCCTACCGCGGTCGCGGGGTGAATGCCGAACAACAGAATGAGGATCGGCGTCATCAGCGAGCCGCCGCCCACTCCGGTCATGCCGACAATGCCGCCGACCAGCACGCCGGACAGCACATAGAGAGGGTCTATCGACAGAAGAAAATGCATGAGGCTGATCTTGAATG
>DASZBL010000004.1:0-162093 GCA_035944195.1 Rhizomicrobium sp.
ATCGCCCGCCTCATGCTCACCATCCCCGGCGCGACCATCCACACGCTCATGCAACTCATGGAGGACGGCAGACCCTTCGTGCCGTACATGGAAAAGCTGGAAGGGTCGGCAAGGCGGTTTTTCGAGACGGAGTTTTTCAGCTCGTCTTTTTCCGCCACGAAGGGGCAGGTGTCGAAGCGCCTGTGGGGCGTCCTCTCCATTCCCGCGTTCGACCGCATGTTCTCTGAGAAGGAAAACAAGCTCGACCTTTTCCATGCGCTCAATAGCGGCAAGATCATCCTCGTCAATACCGCCAAAGACATGCTCAAGGACGAGGGGAGCCGCCTCTTCGGGCGTTTCTTCATGGCGATACTCGTGCAGGCCACCCTTGAGCGCTCGACCATCCTTGAACGCGACCGCACGCCGACCTTCGTGTACGTGGACGAGGCGCACGAGTATTTCGACGACCGCATCGAGACCGTTCTCAATCAGGCGCGGAAGTTCAAGGTGGGCCTGACGCTCGCGCATCAGAATCTCGATCAATTGTCCGTGCGCCTCCGCGCGGCCTTGCTCACCAACACGAGCATGAAATGCGCGGGCGGCGTGTCCGCGAAAGACGCACGCGCGCTCGCGGACGAATTGCACACGACGCCGGAATTTATAGATGCCATGCGCCGCAAAGGCGCAAAGACCGAGTTTGCCGTATGGGTGAAGCACCAGACGCCCCATGCGGTTCGCCTTTCAGTGCCGCTCGGCTTCCTTGAGCGGCAATATACGCTTGACGATGAAGACTATGAGTTTCTCCGGGAAGAAAACCGCAAGCGGTATTGCGGGACGCATGCGGCGGCGGCACCTGCGCCAATCGTGCCCGCAGAAGAGAAACCAGTGCAAACGCCGCAGATTGAACCGCGCCCCGTTTCGCCGCAGCCAGTCTTGAGAGAGCCATCGCCCGCGCCGCCGCGCGATCTCGGCAAGGGAGGCCCCAAGCACACATACCTCCAGTCGCTCGTGAAGGAGCTTGCGTCGGCCCACAATCTCAAGGCGACCATTGAAGCGCCGCTCCCTGACGGAAGCGGGCAGGTTGATGTGCTGTTGGAGCGGGACGGCGTCGTCGCGGCGATTGAGATTTCCGTATCAACGCCGGTTGAGTACGAAGCGGGCAACGTGCGCAAGTGCCTTGCCGCCGGATACCCGCGCCTTGCGGTCGTTCTCGCGAAATCGAAAACGACGCAGGCGCGCTATGAAGCGGTGCTCCGGGAGGTCGTGCCCTTGGACCTCCGTGACCGCGTATCGTTCCTCACCCCCGAAGACATCCCCGGATACATCGCGTCGCTTGCGCCGCCAGCAACGCCCAAGGAAACCGTCGTGCGGGGATACAAGGTGAAGGTCACGCACGCTGCGAGCACGCCCGAAGAAGCGCGGGAGCGGCATGAGGCGGTCGCAAAAGTGATCGCGCGGTCGTTGGGAAAATCATAGGCGGCGATGAAATGCCGTTGAGAGTTGCGCGGCGGGGAGTATAAATATCTTGTGCGGGCTCCGAGCCCCCCTCTTTGCCCGCATGGGACTCCCCGGGTGATGGTCTCACCCATCGCCCGGGTTTCTTTTGGCTGCAATACCGAGAGTCGGCCCGTCAGACGTGTTCGCGCGTGGCCGCACCACGATCAGCTTCACGTTCCCCAATCACCTTCGCCACCCGCGCCCACGCCCGGAAGCTTTCCGCGTCGCCCTTCATGCACGCCGCATTCGCCCGTCGCGCCGCGATGAAGAGCGCATACTCGCCATGCACTTTTACAAGCGCGTCCGCTGTGCGCTCCGCATCCGTCATGCCGGGGAGCGTATCACCGCAGGAGCATCCACGGCTCGCGTTTTGCGCCCCCTCGGCGATGGAATAGCGTTTTTGTCCGCCGCGGCGATGCCCGGCAGGCAGGCAAGGGCTTTTTCGTCAATGTTCAGGAACGCCGCCACCTTGCGCCAGAGCCGCCGCTTGGGCACGCGCTTCCCGCGCTCCCATTGGTTCACGGCCGTGAGGGCAACGCCGATGCGTTTTGCCGCCTGCGTCTGCGTGAGGCGCTCAATTTGCCTCCGGTGAAGGAGGTATTCGGCAAAGGTCTGCGGCACCCACGAGACCGGCAGATTTTTCGAGGCAAAGAGCCGTATTTCCGCGCCCGCCAAAAAGGGTACGTTCGACCTCGATTATGCGCTGTGGTTCGATTTTCTCTTGCCCGGCTTGGACAGGCTGGGCGTTCCCATGCCGCTGGGAGGCACATCCAATCATTTTCGCACCGAAGCATTACGCGCGATCCACGGCTGGGATCCCTACAACGTCACCGAGGATGCCGATCTCGGCATTCGCCTCGCGCAAATGGGCTATCGCGTCACGACGCTCGATTCCACAACCTTTGAAGAAGCTACCAACGAACTGGGGAATTGGTTGCGGCAGCGTTCGCGCTGGCTGAAGGGGTATATGCAAACCTGGCTGGTGCACATGCGCCGCCCGCACGGTTTGCTGAAAAACGCTGGTATTAAGGGATTTCTCGGCTTCCAGCTTTTCATCGGCGGCACGATCCTCACGACCTTGCTCAATCCGATCCTTTGGGTGCTCTCACTTCTACCGCTCCTCTTAGGAATTTCTGGCATGACCGACATCCTCGGTCCGCTATTGCCGCACACAGCCGCGCTTAGTCTTATTGTCGGCAATGGGCTCTTCACCTATCTCGCGATGCTGGGGCCATATCGGCGCGGTTGGTTGTCATTGTCACCCTATGGTCTGGCCGCACCGTTTTATTGGCTGCTGATTTCGGTCGCGGGTTATCGCGGATTCTGGCAACTCATCACCAATCCGTGGCACTGGGAGAAGACGCGTCACGGCACCACGAAAATGGCCGCGCAATGAACTATGCGCGCAGGATGGCGGGCGGCAAATGGATATTGCCATTCGCGATCGGTACATGGGTATTAATAATCGTCCAGGTCGAAGTTGCTCTGCCGCTTGCAGCCCTCATGAGGTTGGCCGTGTTTACCGCACTGGCCCTTCTATTCTATGCAAAATTGCAACGCAGCGGATTTTCCATTGGGGCCTCCTGCATTATCGCCGCGCTGACGCTCGCGCAGCCGGCATTGTTTTTGTCGATCCATGGGCCTTCTCATGGAATCTGGCTGGCGATTGGCATTTATGCCATCGCTGCGAGCGTAGAGACATTCATGCGGCGCGAAGATGCGCGCAGCATCATGCAATTGGGCGGTTCGCTTGCGCTTCTCCAGATTCTTGATCCGCTGGGCGGGTTGATTGTCGCGGCGCTGGTGCCGGGATTGTTCGGGCTCAATCGCAAAGAACTGAAGATGGCGCACTCGGCCGGACTTTATGGGCTCGTGCTATTCATGCCGGTGATTACGGCGCTCGCACTCGCATATTTGTCCCGCATTCAACATATTGATTTGCCGCAATTGATGCTTGGTTACCTCCGCGCCGACGGTATTTCTCCCGCCACCAGTTTTTCGCGGCAGGTGATTATGGATTTTATGCCTCTGCCAATCGTCGCACCCGTATTGTTGAGAAATTTTCTGTCGGATCGCAATTGGACGCGGTCCACCATATCAGTCCTGCTTATCGCTTGCGCTGTTTCGTTGGCTGCTGTGATCGCAACTTTTCTGGGCGCCAGTTGTAGTCCGTTGGGGCTGGCCGCTGCTGCAGCGCCGCTCCCGCTCTTCGCAATCGCCGATTGGTCGAGTTCGCCGTCACGCGTACGCGATGCAATTGCCGTTGTTGGGACAACGGCGATCCTGGCGTGGGCGTGTACGCTGTGAGAAACCTGCTTGTTGCAGCAATGTTGGCCGTGCTAATTCCTTGTGCGGCGCATGCTGGGGCATGGACCGAGAAAGCGGATCACGCGCAGATCATCGCGGAAACGACTTGGAGCACTGCCGCCAATAGTTTTGATTCATCCGGAGACGCGAATCGCCCCGCGCTATTCGAGAAATGGCTGTCCACCGTCTATATAGAATATGGCTGGAACGATCGCCTCACGCTGATCCTGGCGCCGGAATACGCGCATGCGCGCGTTGGAGCGGTCGGAGTTGGCACTACGACTGCTAATGATTTCGCCGTCGAAGGTGGCGTTCGTTATCGCATCACCAATGCGTTCGGCGTGCTATCGGTCGAAGCCGACGCGAAAACCGCGGGTGCATACGCAATGTCAGTTTCGGCTGACCGAGCCGCGGGACGCCAGCTTGAGGCGCGGCTTCTCTACGGCACGAATTTCAGACTGTTCCGACGAAATGGCTTTGCCGATTTCGAGGGCGGCTATCGCTGGATTGCAGGCGCACGGCCCAGCGAATTTCCGATCGACATCACGCTCGGGCTGCAGGCAACCCGGCGGACTCTAATTCTGGCGCAGAGCTTCAACGTTATTGCTTCGAACGACGCCCAGCCGCCTTACAAGTATTATCGCCAGCACAAGCTGGAGCTTTCCACCGTCACCCGGCTGAGCAACCGCATTTCCGTGCAAAGCGGCGCTTTCATTTCGCCGGCAGGCCAGAATTCGCTGGTGGAGCGGGGCGCGGTCCTGGCCCTTTGGGTAGATCTCTGAAGACCGCGGCAGCGTAGCGCATTGTAATTGCGAGTGAGTTGCATTATTGATAGTGAGCATAGGGCAGAGTCCCACAGGTTTACTGGAAAAAATGATGACAACTCGTATCCCGGCAATTGGCGCAGCGCTCCTTCTGGCGTTCGTGGCACCAGCATGTGGCGCTGAAACGGGCGCGATCCCAGTGACGCTCAAGGATCACAAATTCTCGCCCTCCGAAATTCATGTGAAGGCGAACCAGCCGGCCATTCTCGCGCTCTCCAACGAAGATGCGACAGCGGAGGAATTCGACTCCTCCTCGTTGAAAGTGGAAAAGGTCGTGGCCGCGCATTCTCAGGGCAATGTGCGCCTGAGGCCGCTGGCGCCGGGGCGCTATCCTTTCATGGGCGAATATCACTCCGATACGGCGCAAGGCGTCGTGGTTGCGGAATAGCGATGCTCGCTACGCTCCTCATCGTTTTTCGCGAGGTCATCGAAGCTGGCCTGATCGTGGGCATTGTGCTGGCCGCGACCAAGGGCGTGCCGCGCCGTGGATTGTGGGTGAGTTATGGCGTGAGCGGCGGCGTGGTGGGTGCCTGTCTGGTTGCCGCTTTTGCGGGCGAGATCGCCACGCTGTTTTCGGGCTCGGGACAGGAATTGTTCAACGCGAGCGTTCTTCTGCTCGCTGTGATGATGCTGACCTGGCACAATGTCTGGATGGCGGGACACGGCCGCGCCATGGCGCAGGAAATGAAAAGCGTCGGCGCGGCCGTTGCCACGGGCAAGCGCCCGCTTGCAGCACTGGCAATCGTTGTCGGCGTGGCGGTGCTGCGCGAAGGCTCCGAAGTCGTGCTGTTCCTCTATGGAATTGCCAGCAGTGGCGGAGCCTCGAATGCGTCAATGCTGGCCGGCGGCGCGCTGGGCCTCGGCGTAGGGGCCGCCATCTCGGCGTTGATGTATTACGGTCTGCTGACGATCCCGCCGGGCAAGCTCTTCAATGTCACTGGCTGGCTGATCACTTTGCTGGCTGCCGGCATGGCATCGCAGGCCATTCTGTTCATCCAGCAGGCGGGCTATCTCGAATATCTCACCTCCACGGTTTGGGATACGTCGTGGCTGTTGCCGACGGATGGCCAGAGCGTCGCGGGGATTATCGGCAGGCTGTTGCGTACGCTGATCGGCTATACCGATACGCCCAATGGGGCGCAGCTTATCGCCTATATCGTTACGGTCGCCGCTATTATGGGCCTGATGCGGTGGGAGCGTGCGCGCCATCCGCGCGGCAATGTCATTCCCAATCCGGTCTGAATTATACAACCGGCGCGTGCCGCTTTGGATTATTTCATTAAAATGCCGTTTGAAAGCCTCTCTTAAACTATTGGCTTCGTAATCGCGCATGGGGCAGTTCTTCCAACTGGTGCTGTGCGTATGATGACCGGAACAAGTCACGCGGTTTCCAATCAGGCCCGCTCTTGGGGACATAACGCAATAAGGCTGGCGATTTTGGCAGCGGCCCGGCGGATCGTCGCCTGCGAAGGGCCGGATGCCGTAACCCTCAGCCGCGCCGCCGACGAAGCCGGATTTGCTCGCGCTACGGTTTACGGACACTTTCGCAACAAGGAAGAATTGCTCGTTTCCGTCATAGCCGACGACATGGCCACGCTCGGCCGCATGATGCGCGAAGCGGGCTGGGACAGTCACAGCGACAAGAGCCTCGTCGCTCCGGAGCCGATAACCGCGCCGCCGGCCAATGATGCGCCCGCCTTTGTCCCGGAACAGGACGTTGTGCATGAGGCAGCGCAACCCGTCACCACTTCCATTCCGGAAGACGAAGAACAAGCTGCCGATACCGCGCCGCAATCCGAACCAATCGCTTTCACGCCGCGCCCGTCGGTTCGCCGGGCAGATATACGCGCCATTCTCGCCGCTCAGGAAACTGCTCGGCCTGCGGTTGAAGTGCCCGCCGAGCCGGAAGCTCCTGCCGAAAACGAAGAGCCATCGCGCAGCGATTCCGGATTGAAGATTGAATTGCCCCGCGTCGATGCATGGCTGGAACGCCGTCTGCGCGTTTTTGAGCGCGCGCTTGCCGACATCGAAGCGCGCTTGGAAAAAGCCGAGCGCGGCAGCGAACGCGCGCAAGGTCTCGTCGCCGAAGGTATGCGCGATCTGCAATTCCAGGTCGACGCGGCAAATCGGCGCCAGCGCGACAGCATCGAAGGCATTGCGCGGCGCACGGAAGCCTCTGAGCAACGCGTTCATACCAGCGTCGCCGAATTGCGCGCGATGCTCAACGAGTCTTTCGGATTGCCCCCCGACGCTCCCCTGCAGTCGCCCGAAAACTCTCTTCGTTACGAGGTGGCCGAAGATCATCTCGAAATGCCGCAAGCGCCTGCGAGCACCGCTCAAGAGGAAGCGCCTGCAACGGATCCTTCGCGCCAACCATCGGAATCCTTCCTGGCCGCTGCGCGCCGCGCTGCCAATGCCGCAGCACAATTGGCGGAAGCGGAGAACGCTACCAGCGGTCCGTTGATGGGCGGCATGAGATGGACAGAAGACAATGGCGAACGCCGCAAGCTGTACACGCGCTATCTGATGGGCGGTGCTGCGGTTCTCGTGCTGCTCCTTCTCGGCGCGGGTATGGTTCTGCGTCACGGCGCAACGGATACCAAACCGGTTCGTGCTGTCACGGCTTTGCCAGCAACGGTGAAGCGGACAATGCATGCCAGCGCTCCAATGGACCGCCTGACCGTGCTTGCCAATGCGGGGAATGCGAATGCCGAACTCATCGTCGGGTTGAAATATCTGCAATCCACGCCGGCGAATGACACCGAGGCGGCGTTCTGGCTTCAGCGCGCTGCTGACGCGCATCAGGCCGTGGCCCAATATTACCTCGGCACGCTTTACGAACATGGCAAGGGCGTCGGCGCTGATGCAGCCAAAGCGGTGCAATGGTACGAAGCCGCGGCCGCGCAGGGCAATCGCAAGGCGATGCAACGGCTCGGTGTTGCGTATGCCGAAGGAACCGGCGTGGCGAAGGACCTCACGCAATCGGTGGGCTGGTTTTCGAAGGCTGCGAATGCAGGCCTGATCGATGCGCAATTCAATCTCGCCGTGCTGTATGAGCGCGGCCAGGGCGTGCCGCAGAGTTTGCTCGACGCATACAAATGGTATGCCATTGCGGCCGGGCAGGGCGACGCGGAATCCCGCTCGCGTGTCGAGGCGCTGACGACGCAGCTCAATCCAGACGATGTGGCTGCGGCTGAGCGCACGGCGCAGGCGTTTGTGCCCTCGGCATTTGACCCGAAGGCCAATGTCGTGCCGGAGCCCGGTGAAGTATTGAGCGCGCGTTGATGTGGTGACGCGTCTGCGGTTTTCCCATAGGATGCGCCGCGGGTGATTGGTTGCGCGGGGGCTTCGATGCGGGGAATTTATGCGGCACTGATCGTTGCCGGAGCGACGCTTGTTCCTGTTTCTGTGAACGCCGGTCCGATCGATTGGTACGCTGCGATTGACGCCGGTTATCATTTTACCGATCAAATCGACGCAACGGCCCGCAACACGGGTCTTGTCTGGACCTGGAACTCCGACAATGGCTGGGACGGATTTGCCCGGTTCGGCGCGTGGATCGCTCCGGATTGGCGCGTGGAAGTCGAAGGCGGATATCGCGGCGGCGACATCAAATCTGTTATTGCGCAGACAATCGAATTTCCGTCCGTCGATCCGTCCAGCAATATCGCCGATATTCCGCTCACCAACCTTCACGGCGGCATGCACGCCAAGACATTGATGGTCAATGCATTCTATGACGCCGACCTCGATGCGCCCATTCGTCCCTTCGTCGGCGCAGGCGTCGGTGTGCTGAGAGCGGACGTCAATGCGGGCGGCACGGTTACGGTTTGTGTGGAAGTGTGCTTACTCGAAACCCTGACATCGGGCCATGGCAGCACCAATTTCGCCTGGCAGGCGATTGCGGGCGCAAGCTGGCCGCTCAGTGACCGCGTCGATCTGCAAGCATCGTATCGCTATCTGCGCAGTGAGGGCGTCGAATGGGATTCGATGGTCGATCCGGATATCGCCGCGCCCGGCCGGTTCCGGGGCGATTATTCCGATAGTTCGGTGAGTGTCGGCGTGCAGTTTGCTCTGGCGCCTTAGCGACCGAGGCGCGCCGCCGCAGCGTAGGATGGTGCCGGCTGCAGGGATCGAACCCGCGACCCCGTGATTACAAATCACGTGCTCTACCAACTGAGCTAAGCCGGCTTGGGGCCACGAAATACGCTGGCCGGGAGGCGGGCGCAATACTGGGCCGTCAACCTGCCACAACCGGCGCGATTGTGATGCGGTCGGGCGCCGTGGCGCCGCCGGAGACGATCATGCTCATGGCCTGATCCATGGTCATGTCGGTTGCCACCAGCCGGTCGAGCGGGGCGATCTCTAGATAACCCGATGTCGGGTTGGGCGAGGTGGGCACGAACACCGCCGCCAACTCCTGCCCCGTCGTCGCATCGGTGAAGGTGCGCATGACGAGCCCGATGGCCCGCAAGCCCGGATGGGGAAATTCGATCAGCACCACGCGCGCATGGCCGTCCGGTTTCTGCTGAACCACGCTCACCAGTTTCTTGGTGGCGGAATAGATCGACTGCACCAGCGGAATGCGCGCAATCAGAAGCTCGAACAGCCGGATGAGTTGCTGGCCGATCACGCGCGAGGCAATCGCGCCGATGGTGTAAAGCGCCAGCAGCGCCACGACCACGCCGATCATCCAGCGCACATTTTCGTTGGCCAGCCACGGCGTCAGCGCCGGATAATTCTGATCGAGGAAATCGATTAGCGTCAGCCCCAGCGGGTAGCCCGCCTGGGAAAGTGCGGTCAGGAAGAAGTCGAAAACGAACCAGACCACCGCCAAAGGCGCGATGGTGAGCAGGCCTGCCAGCAGATTGCTCTGGAAACTGCCCGCCAGTGACCTTTTTCGCGTTCCGGTCTGCGGCATTGCGACGGCTCCCCCGCACGGGCCCAAGGGTGGACGGATTCGTGCAACCCGATAATCTCCGCCTCGCACCGGCACTTGCAAGCGGCAGAAGATGAAACGCGTCCTTATCACCAGCGCATTGCCCTATATCAACGGCGTGAAGCATTTGGGCAATCTGGTCGGCTCGATGCTGCCGGCGGACGTCTATGCGCGATTCCAGCGGGCGCGGGGGCACGAGACGCTTTACATCTGCGCCACCGACGAGCATGGGACGCCCGCCGAGCTTGCGGCGCTGGAGGCGGGGCAGGATGTCGCCACCTATTGCGCTGAACAGCATGAGATCCAGAAGCGGCTGGGCGAGGGCTTCGGTTTTTCGTGGGATTATTTCGGGCGCTCTTCCAGCCAGCAGAACAAGGAACTGACGCAGGCTTTTGCGCGCGCGCTGTGGAAGAACGGCCATCTGGAAGTGCGCACGACGCGGCAGGTCTATTCCAACGCCGAGAAGCGCTTTCTGCCGGATCGCTATGTCATCGGTACGTGCCCCTATTGCGGCTATGAGCGGGCGCGCGGCGATCAATGCGAAAATTGCACGCGTGTGCTCGATCCCACCGATCTGATCGATCCGCGCTCTGCGATTTCCAATTCCACCGACATTGAAATTCGCGACAGTGCGCATCTGTTTTTGAAGCAATCGGAATTCGTTCCTCAATTGCGCGAATGGATCGACAGCCACGCGAGCGATTGGTCGCCGCTGGTTTCGTCGATTGCGAACAAATGGCTGAACGAGGGGCTTCAGGATCGCGGCATCACGCGCGATCTCGAATGGGGCGTGACGGTGCCGGACGATATCGGTGACGGAAAGCTGAAAGGCAAAGTGTTTTATGTGTGGTTCGATGCGCCGATCGAATATATCGGCGCGACGAAGGAATGGGCCGATGCGGGCGGGCGCGGCGATGCGTGGCGCGAGTGGTGGCAGGGCGATGCGCGCTACATCGAATTCATGGGCAAGGATAATGTGCCGTTCCACACGGTGGGATTTCCCGTTTCCATCATGGGCTCCGGCGAAAAGTGGAAGCTGGTCGATCAGATCAAGGGCTTCAACTGGCTGAATTATTATGGCGGCAAATTTTCCACCAGCGGCAAGCGCGGAATCTTCATGGATGCGGCGCTGGAGATTCTGCCTGCGGATCATTGGCGCTACTACCTGATGGCCAATGCGCCGGAGAGCGCGGATTCCAATTTCACCTGGGAACATTTCGCGGGCGTGGTGAACAAGGATCTGGCCGATGTGTTGGGCAATTTCGTCAACCGCATCACCAAATTCTGCGCGGCACGCTTCGACGGCGAAGTGCCGGGCGAGGGCGAATATGGCGCGGAAGAACAGGCGCTGATTGCGGAACTGGATGAGCGCGTCGTCCAATACACACAATTGATGGAGTCGATGGAATTCCGCAAAGGGCTTGGCGAATTGCGCGCCATCTGGGTTGCGGGAAATGAGTACCTCACGCGCGCCGCGCCATGGACGCACATCAAGGCGGATCGTCCGCGCGCGGCGGCGGGCGTGCGCATGGGGCTCAATTTGGTGCATCTGTTCGGGCATCTGGCGTGGCCGGTGATTCCCGCCGCCGCGCGCAAAATGCACGAGGCCATCCAGCCTGCGCCGGACATCATTCCGTGGCCCGATAAGCCGATGGCGGAATTTCTGGACCAGCTCGAGATTGGCATGAAGATTTCGGTGCCGGATGTACTGTTCGCCAAAATCACCGACGAGCAGCTTGCGGAATGGAAGACGCGTTTCGGCGGCGAAGAAGGCTGATATTTTTAAAATTTCTCCTCTCCACGCCCCTTTTTGCGGGATAGCGTTTCGGAAAATTGAATGGATTCAACGTGCGAGCCGTGGATAGCGTTGTGAATCCATGTGCCAAAAACGTGTCATTTTGAGTGTTTTGGATGACATTTAGGGCCTTTAAAGAGTCGTTTTTGGTGCTGTTTTTTGCGTGCATGATTGCGTTGCCTTCCTTCGTCCGAAGGCATGTGGGATTTTTGAATCGGCGTTTCAAGTCGAGCGTTGCGGTGCATTTTTCTTCCCCCGTTTACGGGGGAAGTACCGCCGAAGGCGGGGAAGGGGGCGGGCTCGCTCGCACTCACCCCCTCCGTCGCATCCGAACTTCGTTCGTCTGCGACACCTCCCCCGTAAACGGGGGAGGAAAATTATTCCGGCAATCTTGCCCAGCCATCCGGGCCTAGCGCTTCCATGGGGCGGAACCGCGCTTTGTATTCCATCTTCTGGCTGCCATCGATCCAGTAGCCGAGATAGACGTAAGGAAGTCCGCGCGCGCGGGCTGCCGCGATGTGATCGAGGATCATCTGCGTGCCGAGGCTGCGGCCGTCTTCGCCGGGATGATAGAAGCTGTACACCATCGAGAGCCCGTCGCGCAGCACATCGCTGAGCGCGCAGCCCATCAACTGGCCGGGCGTGCCGTCTTCATTCTGCTTGCGGTATTCGACGATGTGCGTGCGCACGGGCGTTTCTTCCACCATCGCCACATAATCGAACAACCCCATATCCGACATGCCACCGCCCGAATGACGCGAATCGAGATAGGCGCGCAGCAGCGCGAATTGCTCGCGCGTGGCTTCGGGCAAAACCTCGCAGCGCAGAATATCGGCGTTGCGTTTGAGGATGCGCTTCTGGCTGCGCGAAACCTCGAACGCATTCACGACGATGCGCACAGACACGCAGGCATTGCAGCCATCGCAGGCCGGGCGATAGGCGATCATCTGGCTGCGGCGAAAACCGGAATGGGTCAGCGCTTCGTTGAGCGGTTGCGCCAGAGATCCGGCCAGACGCGCGAAAACCTTGCGCTCGGTGCGGCCGGGCAGATAGGGGCAAGGGCCGCCGGGTGTCAAAAAAAACTGTGGCAGACGCGTCGTACGCTGGTCCGTCAATTCATCCCACCCGCTTATCGCTCAATGGCTTGCGACACATGATAAGCGAAACCGGCGCTGCGCCAAAGTGCGATTGTACGTTAAAGTTTATGGCCGGGCGGCACGGGCGGCGCCTCCCGCAGCAGCACAATGCTGATGCGGCGATTCGATGAAGCGTCGGGATCCTCCGGCAACAGCGGCTCGGAACCCGCTTTTCCGGCCACTTCATAGATGCGGTCACTGTCCACGCCCGACGCGGTAATGACGGCGCGCGCCGCATTGGCGCGTGTCGCGGAAAGTTCCCAATTGGTGCTGCCATCCGCGGCGGTGAAGGATTTTCCGTCGGTGTGGCCGCTGATGGAGATGCGGTTGGGCAGCCGGTCGATGATTTTCGCGATCGCCGCCAATGTCTTTTTTGCATAAGGCATCAATTCGGCGGTGCCCGGCTGGAACATCGGCCTGCCGTCCTGATCGACAAGCTGGATGCGCATGCCGTCCGGCGTGTCATCGACGATCACCTGACGCGAGAGGGCGGCGATGTCCGGCATTTCCTGCATGGCCTGGCGAATCGATTCGGCAGCGCTGGCGAATTGCTGATCCTGCGAGGAGGGCAGCGAGCGCTCCAGATGTTCGTCGCTTTGCGTCTGCGAATCGGGCGCCTGACCTTGCGCCGCGGTCGAGCCGCCGCGCTTGTCGGCGTTCTCCTTGGAATGTGTAGGGTCGGAGGGCGCGGGCGGTGAATTCTTTTCATAGACTGAGACGACGCCGCCGGCGCGTGCGCCCGACTGTCCCAGCACCTTGCCGCCGAGCACGCCGCCCGAACCGCTGGATGTCTGCGAAATGCTTTGTGCGGCGAAATAATCCGCGATGCCGCGCTTCTGCTCAGGCGTGGTGGTGTTGATGAGCCACATCAAGAGGAAGAACGCCATCATCGCCGTCACGAAATCGGCATAGGCGACCTTCCAGGCGCCGCCATGATGTGCGCCATGGCCGCCTTTTTTGACGCGCTTGATGATCACGGGATTGTCGCCCGCCATGTGCCCAGCCTCATTTACCCGATGACGGGCGCTTACCCGGGCTTTCGCCCGCGGCGCACCTCGCCTAATTTCAGTTCCAACAATGCCCTGCAACGCCTTAAACAAGCGTTGAGAGAGGACCGATGAGCTTCGATACGCGCGCTTTCCGGCAGGCCCTGGGCTGTTTTCCGACAGGGGTGGCAGTAGTCACGGCCAAGCCGCCGGGGCGCCATCCCATGGGGATCACGGTCAATTCGTTTACGTCAGTGTCGCTCGATCCGCCGCTGGTCTTGTGGTGCATGGACCGGCGGTCCGACCGCTTCGAAACCTTCACCACTGCGAAGAGCTACGTCATCAGCCTGCTCGGAACCGCGCATGAGAATGTGTCGGCACGATTGGCCAAGCAGGGTTCGCACAGTCTGGAAGGCATCGAGTTAATCGAAACCGAATCCGGACCGCCCGCGCTCGCCGATGCGCTCGCCTATTTCGAATGCGCTCCGCACGCCGTACATGAGGGCGGAGATCACGCCATTCTTGTGGGGCAGGTGTTGCGCTTTGCGCGGCGCGATGCGGGCGGACCGCTCGTGTTCTTCAAAGGGCGCTATGGCGCGCTCGGCTCCGCCTGAAAAGAAAACGCCGCCGGAGATTATCCGGCGGCGCTGAAAGTTGCGGGGGATTATTCTGTTAAAGCATTACCACTGGAACTGGCCGAACAGGCCGATTTCGCTGTAGCTGCCTGCCTGAGTGCATGTGGCCGAGATGGGCGTGCAGTTCGAGCCCAGGCTGCCGGCACCGTTCTGCGTCGCGATTGCGCCGTGCTTCACGCTGTCATGCTTATAGACGAGCGAGAGATCGACGATCTTGGCAGGGCTGTAGGTGATGCCGACATTGTAGTAATTGTCGTTCGGCTTCATGACAAGCGCAGGCGTGACGGCCGTGCTCTTGTTTTTCTCCTCAACCCAATCGTAGCGGCCGAAAACACCCCACTGCGGATCGAATTTGTAAGACGCGAAAGCGGAATAGCCGCTGTCCTTGTCGGTCGTCGTGGTTGGCGAGGCTACGCTGTTCCAGTTGTTGGCCATGAAATATTCCACGCCGACGCGGATATTGTCGTCGGTGTAGGCAGCAAGCGCGTTGAAGCGCGTGGCGGTGTGATGCGTGGTGGCCACCGGCGGAACGGCGCCGGACTGCACGTCCTTGCCAAGCTTGCCCGAATAGCCGCCGACCGCGAGCGTGATGTTGCTGAAATTCGCGCTGACGCGGCCTTCGAGATCGATGCTCTTGAATTTTTGGACATTGCCGGGGCTCGGGGGCGCCTTGTAGCCCGCACCGTCGATGGCGGAGACAGCGTAATTCAGCACGCCGCCCATGAACTTACCCGACAAATGCACGCCCCAATCGGCGGAGGTGCCGATCTTCACGCGGTCGATCAGCGTGTTCTCGACATAGCGATAGCCATAGACGCTTTCAGCGAAGGGAATCCACGGCAGGTCTGTCGAGCCCAGGCGCAAATCCAGCGCATCGCTGATATGCGCGTCAAGATAGGCCTTCTTCAGATAAAGCTGGGTGGCCTTGGTCGTGCCGTCATAAAGGAAATCCGTGGTGACGTTCGCCGAGAATACGTCGTCGAATTTGTGATCCACGCCGATATAGAAGCGTTTGATGTCGAAGCCGACGCCCTTCATGTTGGCGACGTCCACGCCATTCGTCTTCTGCTCGGCATCGCTGATGTCGAAATACATGCGGCCGCTGACCTTGGTGTTCTGCCACCAGGCCGACTTTTCGGACGCGGTGTTTGCATACATCTGGTTCTGCAGCGCATCGAGTTGAGCGGCCGTCGCGGCGTCCGCTTCCTTATCGTCAGCTTCGCCCGCTTCGCCAGCCTTCAATTCCTGGATTTCCGCATTCTGCTGCTGAACCATCTGCTGAAGCTGGTCCAGCCGCTGGTCATAATCGTTGGATTTGGCCGCAACCGCCGGCGACGCCAGCAATGCAAAGGCAGCCGTACCCAATAAAATCGCACGGATATTCATTTTTTCCCCGCTCAAATACGTCAAAGCCGCAATGGATGCGGCGTCCAGCCCCTTGGAGGCTTGAGCGGTCGTATCGGCTGGCCATGGCAGGCCCGTGAAGGTTGGGTGATGGATTTGTGACGGCCCCCCCAAGCGTGGCCGCACAGCCACTCTTGACGATATATTAACGTGGCTTATATTATCTGTGCTTAGGGATTTTTGCGATGCAATCCAGCTTTGACCGCGACCTTTTGGTGATCCTGCATGACGTGGCCCGTCAGCTGCGGACCCGCTTTGACCAGCGGGCGCGGGCGCGCGGAATGACGCGGGCCCAATGGCTGATCCTGGCCCGGCTCTCGCGCCAGCCCGGCCTGTCCCAAAACGAAATGGCGGCAATCTGCGAGGTGGAGCCCATTTCCGTGGGGCGGCTTATCGACCGGCTGGAGGCCCGCGGCCTCGTCGAGCGCCGCGCCGACCCCGCCGACAGGCGCATCAGACGGTTACATCTTTTGCCGGCGGCGCAACCAATTCTTGAAGAAATTAATTGCTATCGTGACGCGCTGAATTCCGAACTTGTTGAGGATCTCGATCCTGGCCTGCGAGCGGCACTGGTCGACACCCTTCTTCTGATCAAGAACAAACTGACGGCCGAGGGCGCTGGCGCTCCCAAACTCAAAATGGCCGGGGAGTAAAAAATGTCCGCAATGCAAACCGACACCAGCCAATACACCGCTGCGCGCCGCGGCCCATTCGATTCCGTCAGGGATATGGGCGCGCGCATCCGCGCGGATCGCGGATTGCTGCGCCGGGTCCTGATGATCGGCGGCACGGCACTCGTGCTCAGTATCGCGCTCATCTTTTATCTGACCGGCGGACGCTACGTTTCCACCGACGATTCCTATGTGCAGGCCGCAAAGCTGATGGTCTCCACCGATGTGTCGGGGCTCGTGAAGGATGTCGATATCCGCGAAGGCCAGCATGTGAAAAAGGGACAGGTGCTGTTCCGCATCGATCCCGCGCCGTTTCAGATCGCGGTGCAGAATGCAAAAGCCAAACTCGATCAGACCCGCCTCGATGTGGAATCGATGAAGCAGGATTATCTGCGCATGATCAGCAATGTGAATGTCCAGCGCGCGCAGGTGGATCTGGATCAGCGCAATTACGCGCGCATGGCCACGCTGGTGCAGGAAAACGCTATTGCGCAGGCAACCTATGATCAGGCCCGCCTGACACTGGCGGGTGCACGCGATCAACTGACGGTCCTGCAGCAGACAGCACAGACACAACTCGCCAAGCTTGGTGGAAGCCTCAATATTCCCGTCGAGCAGCAGCCGGCCTATATGCAGGCGCTGTCGCAGGTGAATGAAGCGCAGCGCCAGCTTGACCATACGGTTGTGCGCGCGCCGTTCGACGGCGTCGTGGCGGAAGTGGATTCGCTGCAGCCGGGCGTATTGGTGATCTCCGCGATGTCGGCCTTCTCCACCACGAGTGCGGTGGGCCTTATCGGCAATGAGGTGTGGGTCGAAGCGCATCTGAAGGAAACCGATTTAACGCGCGTGAAAGTCGGCCAGCCCGTCGATGTTTCGATCGACACCTATCCCGGCCGCACCTGGCATGGACATGTGCAGGCGGTGAGTGCGGCGACTGGTTCTGCTTTCTCCGTGCTTCCGGCGGAAAACGCCAGCGGCAATTGGGTGAAGGTCACGCAGCGCATTCCTGCGCGCATTGCTATCGACCGCAAGCCGGGCGATCCGGAACTGCGCTCCGGCATGAGCGCCGTGGTGGATATCGATACCGGGCACCGGCTCTGGTACCGCATGCTGTTCGGCGGTTGAGCCGCGCGCGAAGATGACACGCGCGCTGGGACTTTCCTACGAAGCCTATGAGAGCAAATTCGAACTCACCATCGTGATGCTGTGCTCGATGGCCGGCACGCTGATGCAGGCGCTCGATTCCACCATCGCAAACGTCGCGCTGCCGTATATGCAGGGCAATCTGCAGGCCTCGCGCGATCAGATCACCTGGGTTCTCACATCCTACATCGTGGCGTCCGCGATCATGACGGCGCCGGTGGGCTGGCTGGCCTCACGCTTCGGGCGCAAGCGGCTGGCGCTGGTCACGCTAGCGGGTTTCACCGTCACCTCGATGATGTGCGGCGCGGCCCAATCGCTCGATCAGATCATCCTGTTCCGCCTGTTGCAGGGCGCGTTTGGTGCTGCGCTGTCGCCGCTGTCGCAATCCATCATGCTCGATCTTTATCCACCGCAGAAACGCGGCTCGGTGATGGCGATTTGGGGCATGGGCGTGATGGTAGGGCCGATATTGGGCCCTACGCTCGGCGGTTATCTCACCGACATGTATTCATGGCGCTGGGTTTTCTACGTCAATGTGCCGTTCGGCATCGCGGCCGTCACCGGCATCTGGATGTTCCTGCGCGATACGCACCGCGACGACACGCTGCGCTTCGACTGGACGGGATTTGCGGTGCTGGGCATCGGGCTCGGCGCGATGCAATTGATGTTCGATCGCGGCGCGTCGAAGGACTGGTTCAGTTCGACGGAAATCGTCACCGAGGCGGTGATCGCGGCGTTGGGCCTCTATCTCTTCATCGTGCATATGTTCACGGCGGATAAGCCGTTCATGCCGCGCGAAATGTTCAAGGATCGAAATTTCGTTTCCTCGCTCATCCTGATGTTCGTGGTGGGGCTGGTGATGCTGGCGAGTTCGGCGCTGCTGCCGCCATATTTGCAAAATCTCGGCGGCTACACCGTCACCGATACGGGCTTGCTGATGGCGCCGCGCGGCATCGGCACGATGTTCGCGATGCTGTTTGCCGGGCGCATGGCGATGAAATTCGACGCGCGCTACATCATGACGTTCGGCATGGTGCTGCTTCTGTGGTCGATGTTCGAAATGTCGCGCTGGACGCCCCAGATCGCTCCGTGGTGGCTGATCACGACGACGTTCATTCAGGGCATCGGCATGGGCTTCGTGTTCGTGCCGATGAATCTCGTGGGTTTCGCGACGCTGTCGCCGGTTTACCGCACCGACGGTTCGGCGCTCATCAATCTCATCCGCAATGTCGGCAGCGCCTTCGGCATTTCGATCACCACTACGGTTCTGGCCGAGAGCATCCAGCGCGCGCATTCGCAGATGAGCGAAAGCGTCAACATGTTCAACCGCAATCTGACGGTGAACGGCCAGTCCATGATGTGGAATCCGATGCTTCCGTTCGGCGCCCAGCAGATCAATCAGGTGGTGGACCGCAATGCCCAGATCGTGGGCTATGCCAATGACTTCCTGTTCATGTTTTTTGTCAGCCTGCCCGCGCTGATCGTGATATTCCTCATGCGCAGGCCCACCATGATTCCGGGCGCCCCGGCACCGAAGCTCGAAGTGATGGAGTGAGCCGCCTGCCTGAAAGGAAACGGCATGCGCGTGGCATTCATCGGTTTGGGCGTGATGGGCTATCCCATGGCGGGCCATTTGGCGCGCAAGGGCCATGAAGTCACCGTCTATAACCGCAGTAGCGAAAAAGCCGCGCGCTGGGTGAGCGAATATGGCGGGCGTTCTGCGCCGACGCCTGCTGCAGCGGCGCAGGATGCCGATGCGGTGATGGCGTGTGTGGGCCGCGATGGCGATCTCGATCAGGTGACGCGCGGGGCAGGTGGCGCGTTCAAGGCGATGAAAAAAGGCGCGGTGTTTGTCGACCACACCACGGCGTCTGCAGACATCGCGCGTGAATTGGCTGCCGTGGCGGCGGATTCTGGTTTCGGGTTCGTCGATGCGCCGGTTTCCGGCGGCGAACAGGGCGCGAAGAACGGGGCGCTCACCATCATGTGCGGCGGCAGCGAGTCCGATTACGCCAAGGCCGAACCCGTGATGGCGGCCTACGCCAAACAATGCAGACGCCTCGGTGAAGCGGGCGCGGGCCAGCTCACCAAGATGGTCAACCAGATCTGCATTGCCGGATTGGTGCAGGCGCTATCGGAAGGTTTGAGTTTCGCGCGCGCATCGGGCCTCGATCCGCAAGCGGTGATCGATGTGATCTCCAAGGGTGCCGCGCAATCCTGGCAGATGGACAATCGCCACAAGACGATGCTTGCCGGTCATTTCGAGCATGGCTTCGCGGTGGAATGGATGCGCAAGGACCTCGCGATTTGTCTCGCCGAAGCCTGCCGCAACGGTGCGGCACTGCCGGTGACCGCGCTGGTCGATCAATATTATGCGGAAGTGGAAGAGATGGGCGGAAAGCGCTGGGATACGTCGAGCTTGTTTGCGCGCATGGAATCATTGAGAACCGGCAAGTGAAAAAATCCGTTGCACCCAAGCCCTATCATCACGGCGATCTGCGCAATGCGCTGGTCGAAGCCGCGCGCGCGATTCTGGAAGAGGAAGGTCTTTCGGGATTGAGCCTGCGTGCCGTCGCGCGCCGCGCGGGCGTCAGCCATGCAGCGCCCTATCGCCACTTTCCCAATCACGAAACGCTGCTGGCAGAACTGGTCGGCGAAGGTTTTGCGGAATTGCGCAAGGACCTCGCGGCGGCCGGCGCAAGCCCCGGCCTCGAGGCCGACCGCATCACCAGCATGGGCGGGGCCTATATGCGCTTTGTGGTGCGGCGGCCCGCGCTGGCGCGCCTGATGTTCGGCTCGCAGCTGACAAACCGCGATTCATTTCCCCAACTCAGCGAAGCCGCCGACGCCATCGCCATCGAAATCGGCGACGCGCTCAATGACAGCGCGCTCGGCCTTGCGGTATGGGCGGCGGTGCACGGCCTTGCCATGCTGGCGCTGGAGAATGTGATCGATCTGGGCCAGCGGCGCGCGGGGCTAAGTGTGCTGCCCTCACGCGCCGAGATTCTGCTGCGCAGCCTGCTGACGGTATCGCGGCACTGAGTTTCGAAAAATCAGTGCAGCGGCATCTGGTAGCTGTGGCGTTCCCAGTCGGATATCGCCTGCTGCTCGCGATAGCGAATCTGATCCCAGTAGCGTTGCGTATGGCACTGGGTTGCAGAAGGCACGAGCATGCCTTCATGAACCATGAGGTGGCAGACGAGACGCGGGGAATCCGACGCAGATGCCGTTTGAACATTCGCAGCCGATGGATCGGCCAAGGCAGCTGCGGAGAAAAGCAAACCCGCGCCGGCGACAATTGCGAGAAGTGGGGTGCGCATGGCAAACCCTCCTGAACATTGCCCCGCAAGTGTGAGACCGCGCGCGCATATCGCGCAAGCATTCGCGCGCAACATTCGATCAAATTGCGTTCACTTCCGCTTGAGCGCTCAGCTGTTTTTCAGCAGTTTCGCTGCATCGCGTGCGAAATAGGTGAGCACGCCATTGGCGCCCGCGCGTTTGAATGCGATCAGGCTTTCCAGAATCACACGGTCGCGGTCGAGCCAGCCCCGCTCGATGGCCGCCATCAGCATCGAATATTCGCCGGACACCTGATAGGCGAAAGTCGGCATGTGGAACTCGTCTTTCACGCGGCGCACGAGATCGAGATACGGCATACCCGGCTTCACCATCACCATGTCCGCGCCTTCGGCGATGTCGAGCGCCACTTCGCGCAAGGCTTCGTCGCCATTGGCGGGATCCATCTGATAGGTGCGCTTGTCACCGGTCAGCGCCTTGGCGGAACCGACTGCGTCGCGGAACGGGCCATAGAACGCGCTCGCATATTTCGCGGCGTAGGCCATGATGAGCGTGTCGCGAAAGCCTGCGCCTTCCAATGCTTCGCGGATCGCGCCGACGCGGCCATCCATCATGTCGGATGGCGCAATGATATCGCAGCCGGCTTCAGCCTGGACGATGGCCTGACGTACCAAGATTTCCACCGTCTCGTCATTGGCGACATAACCGTCCAGCAGCACGCCGTCATGGCCGTGATCCGTGTAGGGATCGAGCGCCACGTCGCATAGCACGCCGATCTCCGGCACCGCGCGCTTGATCTCACGCACGGCGCGGCAGATGAGATTTTTTGGGTTGGTCGCCTCGCGCCCATCCGCCGTTTTCAACGAGGGGTCCGTGTAGGGAAAAAGCGCCACCACCGGTATGCCCAGCGCGGCTGCTTCCTCCGCCGCGCCCGCCAGCAGATCGACGGAAAGCCGCTCCACGCCCGGCATGGAGGGCACGGAAATTTTTTGGCGCGCGCCGTCCACCACGAAGAGCGGCCAGATGAAATCCGCAGGCGAAAGGCGGGATTCCGCAACCAGCCGTCGCGACCAATCGTGCCGCCGCAACCGGCGCATTCTCAAGGAAGGATAAGATTGTAAAGGCGCCATTCGCGCTCTCTCAACATTTGAAGGGTAGGGTTCATGCGCGCCGGACCTTGCATCAAAATCATGTGCATTGCCATGGCGCGCAAAGAGGCGGATGGTCACTTACACTGGTGTAAGTAGGGGGTGTTCCATGAATGTTTTCACGGCCTTAATGGGCGGCATGATGGTCTGGTCTTACCCGGTTTCGCCGGCGGACGCGGCTGTTCCCGATTTCAGGGTGACGCCGCTGGTTCAGGCGGATGTCGATCTCTATCTCAACACCATGCATGCCGCAGCCGATGCGGTGGCAAAGGCCAAAGGCACGGCCAATGCGGATGTGACCATCGCCGATAACCACGGCGTGGGCATGCATTATCAGGCGGTCCGGCATGAAATCGAGACTCTGATAGGGCCGCAAGCCGCACCCGCGCCGAAAGAAGATGCGGTCGTTGCAGCAGATCGCCAGCTTCTGGCGCCGCATACCGACGAAATCGTGACCCTGCAACAGCAGGTCCGCGGCTCCAATTGACGGGCGGGTAGGGGCCTCCTAAGACGGCTGACGCATCGTCGGCCGGGAACGCCCCATGGATTTCGAGCTATCGCAAGATCAGCGCGCGGTTGAGGATGCCGCGCGGCGGTTCGCTATGGCGCGGCTCGCGCCGAATGCGGCGCTGTGGGATGCGGAAGAAATTTTTCCCGTCGATACGATGCGCGAAGCCGCCGCCTTGGGCTTCGCCAGCATCTATGTGAAATCTGATGTCGGCGGCTCGGAAATGACGCGGCTGGATGCGGCGATCATTTTCGAGGAATTGTCGGCGGGCTGCACATCGACCGCCGCGTTCATCTCCATTCACAACATGGCGTCATGGATGATCGACCGCTTCGGCGGCGAAGAGCAGCGCAAACGTTTTCTGCCCAAGCTGACGACGATGGAAAAGATCACGAGCTATTGCCTGACCGAGCCGGGTGCAGGTTCAGACGCGGCGAATTTGAAAACGCGCGCGGTGCGCGACGGCGATTGCTATGTGCTGAACGGTTCGAAGGCGTTCATTTCCGGCGCGGGCGTGTCGGATGTTTACGTCTGCATGGTGCGCACGGGCGAGGATGGGCCGAAGGGGATTTCCTGTCTCGTCGTGGAAAAAGGCACGCCGGGGCTTTCCTTCGGCAAGAAGGAAAGAAAGATGGGCTGGAATTCCCAGCCCACTGCGCAAGTGATTTTCGAGGATTGCCGCGTGCCGGTGGCAAACCGCATCGGTGCGGAAGGCGAAGGCTTTCGCATCGCCATGATGGGGCTGGATGGCGGGCGCATCAATATCGGGGCGTGCTCGCTGGGCACGGCGCGCGCGGCGCTGGACGAAGCCAAAGCCTATGTCAGCGAGCGCAAGCAATTCGGCAAGGCGATCGGCGAGTTTCAGGCCACACAATTCAAGCTGGCCGATATGGCGACGGAACTGGAAGCAGCACGCCTGATGATCCGCAATGCGGCGGCGGCGCTCGACCGGCGCGATCCGCGCGCCACGATGCTCTGCGCCATGGCCAAGCGCTTTGCCACGGATGTTGGATTCAGAATCGCCAACGACGCACTGCAATTACATGGCGGCTACGGCTATTTGAAAGATTTCCCGGCCGAGCGCCATGTGCGCGATCTGCGCGTGCATCAGATTCTGGAAGGCACCAACGAGATTATGCGCGTGATCGTGGCGCGCGAGATGTTTAGACAATGAATGACGAAGTTCTCTTCGAACATCGCGGCGCGCTGGGCCTCATCACGCTGAACCGTCCCCAGGCGCTGAATGCGCTCACCCATGCCATGTGCGTGGACATGAAAGCGCAGCTCGATGCATGGGCGAACGATGCAAGCGTGAAATGCGTCGCTATCCGCGGCGCGGGCGAGCGGGCATTCTGCGCGGGCGGCGATATTCGCGCGCTCTATGAATCAGGCAAGGCGGGCACGCCTTATGCGCTGGATTTCTATCGCGACGAATACCGTCTCGATGCGGCGGTGAAGCATTTTCCCAAACCTTACGTCGCGCTGCTGCACGGCATCGTGATGGGCGGCGGCGTCGGCGTGTCGGTGAACGGCATCCAGCGCGTGGCCGATGAGAGTGTCGTCTTCGCCATGCCGGAAACCGGGATCGGATTGTTCCCCGATGTCGGCGGTTCTTATTTCCTGCCCCGCTGCCCGGGCGAAATCGGGATGTATCTGGGCCTCACCGGCGCGCGACTGAAAACCATGGACGCGATCTATGCCGGCATCGCCACGCATTACGTTCCCGCAGCGAAAACCGAAGCGCTGATCGAGCGGCTTGCAGCAGGAACGCCGTTTGGCTGGGCGGTTGGCGAATTGGTGGAGCCGGTGGCGCAAGCCCCGCTCGCCGCACAGCGCGCCGATATCGACCGTTTCTTTTCGGCGAGATCGGTCGAGGAAATTCTGGCGCGTCTCGATGCGGATGGCGGCGAATGGGCGGCGACCACGGCGAAGACTATCCGCACCAAATCCCCTACGAGTTTGAAAATCGCCTTTCGCCAGATCCGCGAGGGCAAGGCGATGAAATTCGACGATTGCATGCGCATGGAATTCCGCATGGTCAATCGCATCATCGCAGGCCATGATTTCTACGAAGGTGTGCGCGCCACGATCATCGACAAGGACGGCGCGCCGAATTGGCAACCCGCCGATCTGGCGGGTGTTACGCAAGCGCAGGTCGATGCCTACTTTGCTCCGCTGGAGACGGAACTCAATCTCTCAACCACTTAACCGTCATCGCCCGCTTCCTGCGGGCGATCCAATTGGATCACCCGGACAAGCCGGGTGATGACGACAGGAGGATCGAATGACTTCTATCGGCTTCATCGGTGTCGGCAATATGGGCGGGCCTATGGCGCGCAATCTCGTGAAGGCAGGATTTACCGTGCGCGCGCTCGATCTTAGCGAGGCGGCGCTGAAGCCGGTGGTCGATGCGGGCGCGTCGGCCGCGAAATCGGCGCAGGATGCGGCGCGCGATGTGGATTGCGTGATCTCCATGCTGCCTGCGGGCCTGCATGTGCGCCAGGTCTATCTCGACCATGGCGTGCTCGATGCGGCGAAGAAAGGTGCGCTGCTGATCGATTGCTCGACCATCGATATTGAATCTGCGCGTGTGGTTCATACGGCGGCGGAAAAAGCCGGTTTCGATTTCCTCGATGCGCCGGTTTCCGGCGGTGTGGGCGGCGCGGAAGGTGCTACGCTCACCTTCATGTGTGGCGGCAGCGAGAAGGCTTTTGCGCGCGCCGAGCCGATCCTTCAGAAAATGGGCAAGCGCGTGGTGCTGGCGGGCGGGGCCGGTGCGGGGCAGGCGGCGAAAATCTGCAACAATATGCTGCTCGCCATCTCCATGATCGGCACCTGCGAGGCTTTTGTGCTGGCCGAAAAGCTCGGCCTCGACCCGCAGAAGCTGTTCGAGATCGCCTCCACCTCATCGGGCCAGTGCTGGTCGCTGACGACCTATTGCCCGGTGCCCGGCCCGGTGCCAACCGCGCCGTCCAATCGCGGCTATACCGGCGGTTTTGCAACCGCTCTTATGCTGAAAGACCTCAAACTCGCGCAAAGCGCGGCCCAATCGGCCGGCGCCACCACGCCACTTGGTGCCGAAGCGGCACAACTTTACTCTTTATTTGCCGCAAAGGGGCATTCCGGCGTCGATTTCTCGGGCATTATCCGGATGTTGCGCGGCGAGCTATAGCGTCATTTACCGGCCTTTAAGACACCCACCTCTAAAGTCTATTTAAATATAACAGGTGGGCCCGGGGAATCTCGGGGATGAAGATGACCGCGTTGGCAAAACCGCAATACGCTGCGGCACTCGAGGGGGCGCACTCCCTTCGCAAGTCCTATCTGGAAGCTCTCAATCTCGTTGAGCGGCTGCATCGCCAGTTGCTGGACGTGATCAAGGACGAGCTGGATCGGCGCGACGAGCGCGAGATCAACAGCGTGCAGGCGCTGTTGCTGTTCAATGTGGGCGATCAGGAATTGACCGCAGGCGAGCTTCGCACGCGCGGCCATTATCTGGGCTCGAACGTCTCCTACAATCTCAAGAAGCTGGTCGAGAGCGGCTATATCCATCACGAACGCTCCGAGGCCGACCGCCGCTCCGTCTTGGTGCGGCTCACCCGCAAGGGCGAAGCGGTGCGCGACATGCTGCGCGAATTGTTCGACCGCCATCTGATTTCGCTGGAGGCGGTGGGCAATGTGGCGGGCAACGATCTCGATTCGCTGAACACCAGCTTGCGCCGCCTGGAACGCTTCTGGATCGATCAGGTCCGCTTCCGTCTCTGAGACTTGCGGCCCGACTCGTGGCAGGCTCCGCCAAAGCGGGAGGCTTGCTTTGCGCGACACCATAATCACGCATTTGCGCCATCATGTGCGCTTCTATGTGTCGGCGCTGATCGGCGTCGCATTTTATCTGTTCATGCCGATCGGCTCGCAGTCCGTTCGCCTGATCGCGGCGGGCGATACATTTTTCGTCGTCTATCTGATCGCGATGAGCATGGTCATCGCGCAAATGACGGCGCAAGGACTTTGCGAAAAAGCGGCCGCCGAAGACGAGGGCATATTCCTTGTCGTGGTCATCATGCTCATCATCATTGTGTTCGCCTGCACGGCGGTCATCAGCGTGTTGAACGACAAGGATGGTCACGCGCCGGTTCAACTGGCACTGGCGATTGCGGCAGCACCGCTGGGTTGGCTGACGCTGCACATCACGGCCGCCTTCCACTACGCCAATCTCTTTTATGCGCGCGAAGGCGAATCGTCAGCGATCCGCGGCGGGCTGCTATTTCCGGCCACCAAGGAGCCGGGCGTTTGGGAGTTCCTCTATTACGCCTTCGTCGTGGGCATGACGGCCCAGGTTTCAGACATACAGGTGCTGGACACGAAGTTGCGCCGGGCGACGCTCGGCCATTCCATCGTTTCCTTCTTCTTCAACACCGCCATCATCGCCATGGCCGTGAATGCCGTGATCGCCCTTGCCAGTGTTGCGCCATCTCAATAAAGGCATGCCCGATATGTGACAATTTGCTTGGGGTACCCCCCGGGGGCTGGGTTATCTTCGGCCCGGATTGCTGCCGGGGGGACGGCAGGCAAGAGGTAGCTCATGGCGTTCCCGTACCTTTCGAAATTCCGCGAGGCTTTGTCCGGATTGCGGCGCGAAGGCCGCTATCGCGTCTTCGCCGATATCGTGCGCCGCCGCGGCGCCTATCCGGCGGCGGATTGCTATATGGACGCCGCCAGCCGGCCGATCACGGTGTGGTGCAGCAATGATTATCTCGGCATGAGCCAGCATCCCAAGGTGCTGGCAGCCATGCATGAGGCCATCGACCATGCGGGCGCGGGCTCAGGCGGCACGCGCAACATCTCCGGCACGACGCATTATCATGTGGAGCTGGAGGCGGAGCTTGCCGATCTGCACGGCAAGGAAGCCGCGTTGCTGTTCACCTCCGGCTTTGTCTCCAACGATGCGACGCTCGCAACGCTGGCGAAATTGCTCCCCGGTCTGATCGTCTTCTCCGATGAATTGAACCATGCCTCGATGATCGAAGGCATCCGCCATGGCGGCGTGGAGAAGCGGATTTTTCGCCACAACGATGTGGCCGATCTGGAAGCGCAGCTCCGCATGGCGCCCGCCGATGCGCCCAAGCTGATCGCGTTTGAATCGGTCTATTCGATGGATGGCGATTTCGGGCCGGTCGCTGCGATCTGCGATCTGGCGCAGAAATACGGCGCCATGACTTATCTCGATGAAGTCCACGGCGTGGGCCTTTACGGGCCGCGCGGTGCGGGCGTGGCGGCGCGCGACGGCGCGATGCATCGTGTCGATATCATCGAAGGCACGCTGGCCAAGGCGTTCGGCGTGATGGGCGGCTATATCGCGGCCTCTGCGGAGCTTGTGGATTGCATCCGCTCTTTTGCGCCGGGCTTTATTTTCACCACCTCGCTTGCGCCTGCATTGGCCGCGGGCGTGCTGGCGAGCGTCCGCCATCTCAAACGCAGCAATGTCGAGCGCGAAGCATTGCTGGCGAATGCCGCGAAGCTGAAGCAGATGCTGACGGAAGCGGGCTTGCCGGTGATGAATTCGCCGAGCCATGTGGTGCCCGTATTCGTGGGCGATGCGGCGATGTGCAAATCCGTATCGGATGCGCTGCTGCGCGATCACGCGATCTATGTGCAGCCGATCAATTTCCCCACCGTGCCGCGCGGCACCGAGCGGCTGCGCTTCACGCCGTCGCCTGTTCATACTGAAGCGATGATGCGGGAACTGGTCGATGCGCTGGATCAGGTGTGGACGGCCTATCGCCTGCAGCGCGCGGCTTGATGCCGACGTCTGGCCAGCAGGAAATCTACGTCGAATTCATCGTGCAGGGCGGCTTTGTGAAAGCCACCGCCATTCATGCCGCGACCGGTACCGAAGCCAGCATCGTCGGCCCCGCCAATGCGCCGCGCGAAACGCTTTCGGCGGGGGCTATACGAAAACTCGCCTATGTCATGAAAAAGCAAAACGGCGGAGCATGAGCCCCGCCACTTTCGCTATTTAACCAAGATTCCCGTTAGCCCCGGCGGCGGCCCTTGGTAGCCGGCGCGCTGCGGCCAAGGCCGATCTTCTTCGCGAAGTCCGAACGCTGTTGCGCATAATTCGGCGCAACCATCGGATAATCCGCGGGCAGGCCCCATTTCGCCCGGTACTCATCGGGCGTCATGTTGTACCGCGAGCGCAGATAGCGCTTCAGCATCTTCAGTTTCTTGCCGTCTTCCAGACACACGATGTATTCCGGCGTGACGGATTTCTTCACGTTGATGGCGGGTTTTTGCGCGGTGCCGACATCGGCCGTCACGCCGCCGGTCAGTCCGCCCAATGTCGAATGCACACTTTTGATCATTCCGGGGAGTTCTGAAACCGGAACGGGATTGTTGCTGACGTAAGCCGCGACGATGTCGGTCGCGAGCCGGAGCAGTTCATCTGCTTTTCCCGATTGTGTGTCGTTCATGCTGTCCTCTGTACCCTCGGTACCAATGGTTGGGAGCTTGTTCGAACTCCGTATTACGCATGCCGAATGCAAAAGCAAGTCAATCCAATGATCGCGTCATCAAACGCTCATGAGTTGGGTGCAAAGTACAATGCTTGAAGTCTTTATCTACACTTGTGTGAATACTTTTATCGTCTATTCGCATTTGCACATTCACCCCGCACGCATAAGTTGAATGCTGCAGCGAGAAGGTCATTATTTCAATTTTCGTGTATAATAGCTGTTCACCCGAAAAATTGCATAAGATGCGGCCCGAACGCCACGCTTGGCGGAAATCATATGGTAAAGCTGTCCACAATCCCGCCCGTCCTGCGCAATCGTGGTCTGGCGCAAGATTTGGTAAAGGGGTAGGGGTAAGGCGCGATAGGTAAGGGCTAAACGGCCTATCCGGTATCTGGTGAGGCGTGACATGGCGGCGATTTCGAGCGCGGCGGAGCCGCGGAGTGCGGACTTCTTCAACCGGGGCCTGGCGGCCTCCGATCCCGAGGTTTTCAAGGCCATCGGCGAGGAATTGAGGCGCCAGCAGGACAACATTGAGTTGATTGCCTCGGAGAACATCGTCTCCAAAGCGGTTCTGGAAGCACAGGGTTCCGTACTGACGAACAAATATGCCGAAGGCTATCCGGGAAGACGTTATTACGGCGGCTGCGAGTATGTGGACGTCGCCGAAGAACTCGCCATTGAAAGAGCCAAGCGTTTATTCAATTGCGACTTCGCGAATGTTCAGCCGCATTCCGGCGCGCAGGCGAACCAAGCGGTGTTTTTCGCGCTCATGCAGCCTGGGGATATCTTCATGGGGCTGGATCTGGCGGCGGGCGGGCATCTCACCCATGGCTCGCCGGTGAATCAGTCCGGCAAATGGTTCACGCCGGTTTCCTACACAGTGCGCCGTCAGGACCAGCGCATAGACATGGATGAAGTCGAGGCGACGGCCAAGAAGCACAAGCCCAAGCTCATCATCGCGGGCGGCTCGGCTTATTCGCGGGTGATCGATTTCAAGCGCTTCCGCGAGATCGCCGACTCCATCGGCGCATACTTCATGGTGGACATGGCCCATTTTGCAGGTCTGGTCGCGGGCGGGGTGCATCCCAATCCGCTGGACCACGCCCACGTCGTGACGACCACCACGCACAAGACCCTGCGCGGCCCGCGCGGCGGCATGATCCTGTCGCGCGATCCGGAGTTGGGCAAGAAGATCAATTCCGCCGTGTTCCCCGGATTGCAGGGCGGGCCGCTGATGCATGTGATCGCGGCGAAGGCGGTCGCCTTCGGCGAAGCGCTGCGGCCGGAGTTCAAGCTTTATGCGAAGAACGTGGTGGAGAACGCCAAAGCGCTGGCCGAGACGCTGCATGCGCAAGGCCTCGATATCGTTTCCGGTGGCACAGACACGCATCTGATGCTGGTCGATCTGCGCCCGAAGAAGGCGACGGGGCGCGCGGCGGAGAAGGCGCTGGATCGCGCACACATCACGACCAACAAGAACGCCATTCCCTTCGATACCGAAAAGCCCGCGATCACGTCCGGCATTCGTCTGGGCTCGCCCGCCGGCACGACGCGCGGCTTCGGGCCGGGCGAATTCCGCGAGATCGGCAAACTTATCGTGGAAGTCGTAGATGCGGTGGCGAAGAGCGAGGCGGGCGATCCCGCTGTCGAAGCCGATGTTGCTGCGCGCGTGGGCGAACTCTGCCGCCGCTTTCCCATCTATTCGTAAGGATCACCCATGCGTTGCCCATTCTGCGGACATGACGACAGCCAGGTGAAGGACAGCCGCCCCAGCGAGGACAATTCCGCCATTCGCAGACGGCGCCATTGCCCGGCCTGCGGCGGCCGCTTCACCACCTTCGAGCGCGTGCAATTGCGCGAACTGATCGTGGTGAAAAAGAACGGACGGCGCGAACCCTTCGAACGCGACAAGCTGGAACGCTCGCTAACTCACGCGCTGAGGAAGCGCCCGGTAGAAGCCGAACGCGTGGACCGCATGGTAACGGGCATCGTGCGCCGCCTCGAAAGCATGGGCGAAAACGAAATCCCCTCGACGGTGATCGGCGAGCTGGTGATGCAGGCGCTGTCGAGCCTCGACAAGGTCGCCTATGTGCGCTTTGCGAGCGTGTACAAGAATTTCAGAGAGACGAAGGATTTTGAGAATTTGATAGGTGAGATGGAGGGGGATCGGGAGTAGGAATTTCCTCCAATTTGCGAAGTGCGATGACCGATTTGCGAAGTGCGATGACCGACATTTTTGATTTCTGGAAAGAAATCGGCCCAGCCGATCATATTCATCCGGCAGATAGAGACACCTTTATCCGCAATCCGAGCCACGGCTTTGATCACCGTGGGCTGCCGGGATGCTTTATGGGGCCGCTGCAAACGGCTCCGGTGGTTTTGCTATATCTGTCGCCCGGTGCGGACGACGGTGCTGATGCAGAATCCCAAACCAATCAGAAGCGCCAGATGCGGATGCGCGCTGGTAACGAACCGCTGCCAAGTGACGCAGATAACGAAGCAACATGGAAGTGGTGGAAATCCAGAACCGACTGTTTTGGCGAAGACTGGCGAATTCTTCGCTCACGCGTGGCGTTTCTTAATATCGGAGCTTATCACTCGAAGGAGATGAGGGACGTAGCATTGCTTCTGACACTCCCGTCAAGCCGAGTAACGCTCGATTGGGCTACTACCACTCTGTTCCAGCAAGCGATGGCTGGCGAGCGCGTTGTTGTCTGTATGCGATCTCGAAAGCTATGGGGCTTGAGTAATGGCCGGACAGGAATATCTTTGTTCGCTCCTGAAGTTACGCGAGGTGGTCACATGCATCACGGGTCTATGCGGCAGGAAATCGTCGCGGCGGTAAAAAAACGCTTGGGAAAAAGTTGAACGAACCGGATGAGCTTAAATTTGTTTCCACCAACCCCTTGAACCGCATCGCTGCGATTACCATCTGACCTAAATCGCCCAAAATCCAAACACCGTCATGGCCGCCCTTGTGGCGGCCACCCATGAACACCCTGCGAAACGGAGTGTATGGGTGGCCGGGACAAGTCCGGCCATGACGTATTAGGGTGTTTGGAGCAGTGAAAAACAATTCTAAACTCGCCGTCGAAAGGCAGCCATGAACGACCTCTCCCACATGCACCACGCCCTGCGGCTCGCGTCCCGAGCGCTCGGCCGTGTCGCGCCTAGTCCGGCGGTGGGGTGTGTGGTTGTGAAGGATGGGCGCGTCGTTGGCCGCGGCTGGACGCAAAAGGGTGGGCGGCCTCATGCGGAGACCGAAGCGCTTGCGCAGGCGGGCGAGGCCGCGCGCGGTGCCACCGCTTATGTCACGCTGGAGCCTTGTTCGCATCAGGGACAAACTCCGCCTTGCGCCAATGCGCTGATCGCTGCCGGCGTCTCGCGCGTTGTCGTGGGGATCGAAGATCCCGATCCGCGGGTTTCGGGGCGCGGGTTTCAAATGCTGCGCGAAGCGGGCATCGAGATCGTCACCAATGTTCTTCAGAAAGAAGCTGCGGAATTAAACGCCGGTTTTTTCCTGAAGGTCAAAGAGAACCGGCCGCTCGTCACGCTCAAGATCGCGCAAAGTCTCGATGGGCGCACCGCCACCGCGTCGGGCGAAAGCAAATGGATTACCGGCGAGGATGCGCGCCGCTTCGGGCATCTGCTGCGCGCGCGCCATGACGCGATCCTGATCGGCATCGAAACCGCGCTTGCCGATAATCCCGAACTCACTTGCCGCATTCCGGGTCTCGAATCCCATTCGCCATTGCGCGTGGTGCTCGACACGCGGCTGCGCCTCAGCGACTGGTCGAAGCTTGCGCAAACCGCACGCGAAATTCCCACGCTGGTTTTCACCACGGCCCAGGGCGGCGGCGCGCTGGAAGTCTGCGGCGTGGAAATCGTGCGCGTGGCGCGCGATGCGCGTGGCAGGCCCGACATATCTGCATGTCTGAATGCGCTCGCGGGACGCGGCGTCACGCGGCTGCTGGTGGAGGGCGGGGCGACGGTTCACTCCGCGTTCCTCGACCGCGGGCTTGCGGACCGCCTCGAAATCTTCACCGCGCCGATGATATTGGGCGCGGCTGGCCATGGCGCAATCGACGCACTGGCCGCGTTGACGCTGGAGGAAGCCCCGAAATTCCAGCGGATTACGTCGCGGCAGCTAGGCGCGGATATGCTGGAAACCTTCGCCGTCAGGGCCTAAAAGGATTGCATGTTCACTGGAATCGTCACCGATGTCGGCCAGGTCCGGCACATTGAAAAGCGCGGCGACACCCATGTCGTGATCGGCACGCAATATGACGTGTCGGCAATCGACATCGGCGCGTCCATCGCGTGCGCGGGCGCATGCCTGACGGTGGTAGACAAGGGCAACGCGAAAGATCGCTGGTTCGCCGTGACGGCATCCGCCGAAACGCTTTCCAAAACGACACTCGGAAATTGGAAGGTGGGCGATCCGGTGAATCTCGAACGCCCCATGCGCGTGGGCGATGAATTGGGCGGGCACATCGTCACCGGCCATATCGACGGCACCGCTGAAATCGTGGAGATGAAACCGGAAGGCGAATCCACACGGGTTCTGTTTCAGGCGCCGCCGGAACTTTCGCGCTTCATCGCATCGAAGGGTTCGGTGGCGCTCGACGGCGTGTCGCTGACGGTGAACGATGTGGAGGGCGCGCGCTTCGGCGTGAACATCATTCCGCATACCTTCAAGGTGACGACTTTTGGCCGCGTGAAACCCGGCATGAAGGTAAATCTCGAAGTCGATCTCATGGCGCGCTATGTCGCCCGCCTGGTGAAAGCGTGAGCATGTTCCGCGATTATATTTCCTCCATCGAAGAATTGATCGAAGACGCGCGCAACGGGCGCATGTTCATCCTGGTGGATGCGGAGGATCGCGAGAACGAAGGCGATCTCGTGATCCCCGCGCAGATGTGCACGCCGCAGGCTGTGAATTTCATGGCGAAATACGGACGCGGGCTCATCTGCCTTGCGCTGACGCAGCAGCGCTCCAGCGCGCTGCGCATTCCGATGATGACTCAGTTCAACGGCACGCCCAATCAAACCGCGTTCACCGTTTCCATCGAGGCGCGCGAGGGAATCTCCACCGGCATTTCGGCGCATGACCGCGCGCATACGATTTCCGTCGCCATCGATCCCACCAAAGGCCCGGGCGATATCGTGATGCCGGGCCATGTGTTTCCGCTGGTGGCGCGCGATGGCGGGGCGCTGGTGCGCGCAGGCCATACCGAAGCGGCCATCGATATCGCGCGGCTGGCGGGGCTGAACCCTGCGGGCGTGATCTGCGAGATCATGAACGATGACGGCACGATGGCGCGGCTGCCGGACCTCGTGCAATTCGCGCAATTGCATGGGCTGAAGATCGGCACCATCGCCGATCTCATCGCATTCCGCCGCCGCTACGATCATTTCGTGGAGCGCACCGTCGATACCAATTTCGTCAGCCATCATGGCGGCGATTGGCGCATGGCGGTGTATGTCAACACGCTGGAATATGCCGAGCATATCGCGCTGATCAAAGGCGATATCAGCGGCGATGCGCCCGTGCTGGTGCGCATGCATGCGCTGAATATCTTCAGCGATCTGCTCGGCTATCAGGGCTATGAGCAGGATGTGCTGTCGGATTCCATGAAGATCATCGCCGGGGAAGGGCGCGGCGTGGTGGTGATCCTGCGCCAGTCGCGGCCGACATTCGTGTCCGATGTGGTGCTGCGCCGCGTTTCGGAAGATATCGACCGGCGCCGCGTGAAGGAATATGGCGTGGGCGCGCAAATCCTGCTCGATCTCGGCATCAAGGATATGATCCTGTTGACCGATACGCCGGAGAAAAAAGTCGTGGCGCTCGATGGCTATGGTTTGAATATCGTCGGAACGCACCCGATCCGTGCGGCGCGCAAGGACGGGAAAAAATGATAACGCCGAATATTCTCATCGTCGAAGCGCGCTTCTATTCGCATATTTCCGATGCGCTGCTGGATGGCGCGATGGCGACGCTGGAAAACGCCGGTGCGCGCTTCGAGCGCATTACGGTTCCGGGCGCGCTGGAAATTCCGGCCACGATTGCATTCGCGGCCAAAGCAGGCGAGGGCGCGGGCAAGAGCTACGATGGCTATGTGGCGCTCGGCTGCGTGATCCGTGGCGAAACCTATCATTTCGAAATCGTGGCGAACGAATCCGCGCGCGGGCTGATGGATCTCGGCATGCATCATGGGCTCTGCATCGGCAATGGCATTCTCACGGTAGAGAATGAAGAACAGGCGCTTGCGCGCGCCGCCCGCGACCAGCTTGATAAGGGCGGCGATGCCGCGCGTGCGTGTCTGGCGCTCATCAATCTGCGAGCCAAGCTCGGAGCGCATCGTTGACCGTCACCGTACAGCAATCCAAGCGCGCCGATCACAGCGGCCGTCGCGCCGCGCGGCTGGCGGCGGTGCAGGCGATCTATCAGATGGAATTGAGCGGCGTGAATGCCGGCGAGGTGACGAAGGAATTCATCGATCATCGCTTCGGCGGCGAAAAGGAATTGTCGCCCGTTGGCGCACCGGATGAAGTTTTCTTTTCCGAGATCGTGCATGGCGTGCCGCATCATCAGGTGGAGATCGACCGCGCGATTGCGGGTTCGCTGGCCGAAAACTGGAAGATGCAGCGCATCGATTCCATACTGCGCGCCATTTTGCGCGCGGCGTGTTTCGAGCTGATCGCGCGGCGCGATGTGCCTGCCAAGGTGGTAATCGACGAATATGTCGAAATCGCGCATGCGTTTTTCGAAGGCGATGAAGCCTCCTTCGTGAACGCCATTCTGGACAAGCTCGCGCGCCGCAAGCGCGCCGTGGAATTCGGGGAAACGCCGCCCGATGACGAACTCCAGTTCTGAACGCCCCGGCGAATTTGAATTGATCGCGCAATTATTCGCGCCGTTGGCGACGGCGGCCGGCGCGTTTGGTTTGACCGATGATGTCGCGCTAATTGCGCCGCCGCCGGGCAAGGAGCTTGTTCTCAAGACCGATGCGATTGTGGAAGGCGTGCATTTTCATGCCAGTGATCCGGCGGAAAGCGTTGCGAAGAAAGCGTTGCGGGTGAATCTGTCCGATCTTGCGGCGAAGGGTGCGGAGCCTGCGGGTTATCTGCTCACGCTCAATCTGCCGAAATCGGCGAGTATGGAATGGCTGGAAGGTTTCGCGCGCGGGCTCGCAGCGGACCAGAAGGAATTCGGCATTTTGCTGTTTGGCGGTGACACCACCGCGACGCCCGGCCCACTTTCGATTTCCGTCAGCATGTTCGGCTGGATTGCGGCTGGCGCGATGACGAAGCGCGCGGGCGCAAAGCCGGGCGATCTTGTTTTCGTATCGGGAAGCATCGGCGATGCAGGCGGCGGGCTTGCAGTGTTGCGCGGCGAAGGCCATGCACTGAGCGCGGCCACGCGCGAAACACTGATCGAGCGCTATCGCATTCCGCAGCCGCGTTTGGCGCTGGGGCAGGCGTTGCGCGGCATCGCCAGCGCGAGCCTCGATGTGTCGGATGGATTGCTGGCCGATCTTGGGCACATTTCCGATGTGTCGAAGGTTCGGATCGTTGTCGAAGCGGCGCGCGTGCCACTGTCGAAAGCGTTGCAGGCGCTGTGGGGACATTCGAACGAGGCCATCGCGCGCGCGGCCAGTGCTGGTGACGACTACGAAATCGCTTTCACTGCGCCGCTTGAAAAGCGTGAGGCGGTGCTTGCGGCGGCGCGAGCCAGCGGTACTTCCGTGACCGAAATCGGCCGGGTCGAAGCGGGCGAGGGTATTGTTCTGCTGGATTCGGGCGGCGGCCATATCCCAGTCGCGCGGCCCGGCTTCACGCATTTTTAGCCCCCGTAGGCCATGCTTCAGGCATGGGGCGTAGTCTTTCATATCCGGCAATTGTTCTCGGGCTCTCGCTGGCCTGCGGGAGCGCTTTTGCCGGTGAGGCTAAAAAGCCCGAGCCCGGCACGACCGTGGAGATGATGATCCTCATCGCGCCCATGATCGTGGACGGGCAGATCGACAATTATGCCTATATTTCCAGCGCAATTCTGGCTACGTCGCCCGCCGCGGCCGTGGATATCCGCGCGCGGGCTCCCTTCATCCAGGACGCTTATGTCCGCGATGTGAACGCTGCCAGCATCGTCAAGGCGGGAACGCCGGATGCGGTGGATTCCGACGCCCTGACCGCAAGGCTGCTGGCCTGTGCCCGGCGCATCGCGGGCACGGCCAAGGTGGCTGGCGTCCGGTTGACGCAGGTGCAGGTCGCCCCCGTCCGCAACGCGCCCAACGGCTGATACCGGCTTTTTCTGCGGCCACATATCCTTTCCGGCAGTTCATAGAACTCGTTGCCTAGCGCGCGGGCATTTGGCATGTTCCGCGCGCCTTGGTGACCCGTTCGTGGGCCAAGGGCATGGATTTTGGGGGAAGCGGCGCGTCGCTGCCGGCCAACTCGAGCCACTCTTACAATTTGGCACGAAGGAAGAACCAATGGGCTTGGAGCTTGAACTCGTTTTGGCGAGCGGTGTGCTTGCGCTGATCTATGGCGCATGGACGATCCGTTCCGTCCTCGGCATGAGCGCGGGCAATGCGCGGATGCAGGAAATCGCAGCGGCCATTCAGGAAGGTGCGGCCGCCTATCTCAACCGGCAATACACGACCATCGCCATCGCGGGCGTCGTGATCTTCGCCGTGGCCTTTTACATTTTCGGCTGGCAGGTGGCGGTTGGCTATCTGATCGGCGCCACACTTTCGGGATTGGCCGGTTACATCGGCATGAACGTGTCAGTGCGCGCCAATGTTCGCACCGCGGAAGCCTCGCGCCATGGATTGGCCGCAGGTCTTTCGGTTGCGTTCCGCTCGGGCGCAGTCACGGGATTGCTGGTGGCGGGCTTGGGCCTCATCGGCGTCGCCGGTTATTACGCCTATCTGCGCTACGGCCTCGGTCTCGACATTGCCGATGAAATTCAGGGCCGCATGATCACCAACGCACTGGTGGCGCTCGGCTTCGGCGCATCGCTGATTTCGATCTTCGCGCGTCTCGGCGGCGGCATCTTCACCAAGGGTGCGGATGTCGGCGGCGACATGGTGGGCAAGGTCGAAGCGGGCATTCCCGAAGACGACCCACGCAACCCCGCCACGATTGCCGACAATGTCGGCGATAACGTTGGCGATTGCGCCGGTATGGCTGCCGACCTTTTCGAAACCTATGCGGTGACGACGGTTGCCACGATGGTGCTCGCCTCCATCTATTTCACGGGCGATCTCAAATCCTCGCTGATGCTGTTCCCGCTCACCATCGCGGGCATGTGCATCGTCACCTCGATCATCGGCACGTTCTTCGTGCGGCTGGGCAAGAGCAACAACATCATGGGCGCGCTTTACAAGGGCGTAATCGCAACCGGCGTGCTGTCGCTGATCGGGCTTTATCCGCTGACCGATCATATGGTCGGCCTGCAGAACGAGATCATGCCCGGCGTCACGGGATTGAGCCTGTTCTATTGCGGCGTTGCGGGTCTGGTCATCACCGGATTGCTCATCTGGATCACGGAATACTACACCGGCACGAATTTCCGCCCGGTGCGCGTGATCGCGCAATCGTCTGTCACCGGTCACGGCACGAACGTGATTCAAGGTCTGGCGATCTCGATGGAATCCACGGCGATGCCGGCCATCGTCATCTGCGTGGGCATCATCGTCACCTATCTGCTGGCAGGCCTGTTCGGCATCGCGATTGCGGTGTCCACCATGCTGTCGCTGGCGGGCATGATCGTGGCGCTCGACGCGTTCGGCCCCGTCACCGACAATGCCGGCGGCATTGCCGAAATGGCGGGCCTCGAAGGCGATGTGCGCAAGACGACCGATGCGCTCGACGCAGTGGGCAACACCACGAAAGCGGTGACCAAAGGTTATGCCATCGGTTCGGCGGGCCTCGGTGCGCTGGTGCTGTTTGCGGCGTACACGGAAGATCTCAAATATTTCGTGGCGCATTCCGATGTGTACACCTACTTTCAGGGCCTTGAGATGCCGACCTTCTCGCTCGCCAATCCCTGGGTGGTGGTGGGTCTCTTCATCGGCGGGTTGCTGCCTTATCTCTTCGGCGGCATTGCGATGACGGCGGTTGGCCGTGCGGCAGCCGCGGTGGTGGAAGAAGTGCGCAGGCAGTTCAAGGAAATGCCCGGCATCATGCTGGGCACGCAAAAGCCGAATTATGCGCGCGCCGTCGATCTGCTCACCAAGGCTGCGATCCGCGAAATGATTGTGCCCTCGATGTTGCCGGTGCTGTCGCCGATCGTGCTCTACTTCATCGTCAATGCGGTTGCGGGCAAGACGGAAGCCTTCAACGCGCTGGGTGCGATGCTGCTGGGCGTGATCGTGACGGGCCTGTTCGTCGCCATCTCGATGACATCGGGCGGCGGCGCGTGGGACAACGCCAAGAAATACATCGAAGACGGTCACTATGGCGGCAAAGGTTCGGATGCGCATAAGGCAGCCGTAACCGGCGACACCGTCGGCGATCCCTACAAGGACACCGCGGGTCCCGCCGTGAACCCGATGATCAAGATCACGAACATCGTGGCGCTGCTGCTTCTGGCAACGCTCGCGCACGGTTTATGATTTAGCCGAAATGAAGCGGGCGCGGAGATCGATCTCCGCGCCCGTTTTTTTTAGTACCCGCCGCCGGGACCACCACCGCCACCGCCACCGCCCGGGCTGCCGCCGCCACCGCCGCCAATCGGCACGCCGGGCGTCGCATTGAAGAGCTGCTGCAGGAATGTCATTTCCTTGCCGCGCGCAGGCGTCTCGCGCGCTTCGAAGGCGACGACGTTGCCGTCCTTCAAGCTGTAATGCTTGAGGTCCGTGACCTTGCCGTCTTTGTCGAAATGCACCGCCAGGATCGTGCGCGATTCCACGGTGGGATCGAAGAAGGCGATCTGCTTTTCGACGCTGGAAATGTAATACCAGGAGGTGCCGCCGAACGTGGCCTGCGTGGAGGGATCGCCCAGTTTCTTCTGCACCGTGGTCTTGGTATCGGTGCCGGCCTTGATGGCGGCCTCGCTCGTGGGATCGGGCAGGTAGCCGCGCTGGTTGACGACAGGCGTGCAGCCCAGAAGGAGCGTTGCAGCAAGTGCTAAAGCCGGAATTCTCATTGATGTCCTCGGATTGGGGCAGTCCCCGCGGCCAATGTGCTAGCCTTGGCGCAGGGCGGTTGCAAGGGTCGCGGCCGGGGAGAGGCAAGTCATGCTGAATGCACTGCGCAAATCGGCAGAACGGCGCAAGCTGGTGGAAAGGCTTTGTGCCGGGATTATCGCCCGGGCACGCGCGGGTGAATTTTTTGCAATTTTCCATGTGCCCGACACCATCGACGGCCGCTTCGATCTGGTGACGCTGCATGCCTGGCTGGTGCTGAGCCGGTTGCAGGAGACGGGCCCGCGCGATCTGGCGCAAGGCATTACCGACTCGCTGTTCATCGGCTTCGACGAGGCGCTGCGCGATCTCGGCGTCGGCGATATGGGGCTTGGGCCGCGCATGAAGAAGATGGCGAATGCCTTTTATGGCCGCGTGCAGGCCTATAACGCCGCCGCAAACAAATCCGAACTTGCCGATGCGATCCTGCGCAACATCTATCGCGGCGACGCGGCGCGTGCTGGCGATGCGCAAACGATTGCGAGTTATGTGGGCCGGGCGCGCGCGCAACTGGAGCAATGCGATTTGGCAAATGGCGCGCTCGATTTCGGTGCCATGCCGTGAGCGATGCACCTCCCATCGAGCGAATCTACGACCTCACCAAACTCTCCGAAGCGGGCGACGAAATCCAAATCAAGGCTTCCGGAGACGATTTGACGCGGCTGGCGCAATGGGCGGAGTTACTCCGCGTGGAGCGCTTCGAAAGCAGCGTTTCCTTGCGCAAGATTTCGCCCACGCGCTTTGCCTATGACGCGGTGCTGACTGCCGACATCGTGCAGGCTTGCGTGGTGACGCTCGAACCCGTGCGCAGCCATATCGCGCGCAGTTTCGCCCGCGAGTTGCATTACACGCCCAAACGCCACGCCGAGCCGGAAATGGTGCTGACGCTGGCTGCCGGCGACGAGGATGCTCCCGATGAGATCGCCAGCACCCGCTATGACCTCGCAGGGCCGCTGCTGGAGGAGTTCTCCCTCTCCATCGATCCCTATCCGCGCGCGCCCGGCGTGGCCTTCGCGCTGCCGGTCGAAGAGGAGCCCAAGCCCGAAAGCCCCTTCGCCGTGCTCAAAAGGCTGAAGGGCGAGGGTGGCTGACCGCGAAAAATCGCGGAAAACTGCGGCAAAATTGGCTTGAATCCCGGCCCCGTTTCGGGTTAGCTCCGCGCCTTGTTTTGCCCGCCCCGTCCAAACCATGGCAGGCGCGCCGCAGCGGCGCCCGGTGGAAGGATTTGGCGTTTAAAGGAGCTTTCCGCCATGGCGGTCCCCAAACGAAAAACCTCGCCATCCAGGCGGAATATGCGCCGGTCCCATCACGCCCTTGCCGTGACCTCCCATGTGGAATGCAAGAATTGCGGCGAGCAGAAGCGCCCCCATCACGTTTGCGCCTCTTGCGGCTATTATGACGGCCGCGAAGTCGCGAAGGCGAAAGGCTGAACCGGTTTCGCGCCGGGCCGCTGAGTTCAAGCGGCATGGTGCAGCGAGGCAACGGTGAGCCAACCCTTAAATGTTTCGGTCGATGCCATGGGCGGCGATGCCGGGCCCGGCATAGTCGTGGCCGCGTTGGCGCGCTCAGCACAGCGTCATCCCAATGTGCGATTTCTTCTGCATGGCGATGAAGCGGTTCTGAAACCGCTCTTCGCGCGGCGCGTGAAATTATTGGAGCGCGTCGAAATCCGCCACGCCGCAGAGCGCGTGCGCATGGAAGAAAAGCCGAGCCAGGCTTTGCGTCGCGGCCGCAACACCAGCATGTGGCACGCCATCGAATCCGTGAAGAACGGCGAAGCGCAGGTGGTGATCTCCGCCGGCAACACCGGCGCGCTGATGGCGATGAGCATGTTTCACCTCGGCACCATCGAAGGCATCGACCGCCCGGCCATCGCCGCCTTGTGGCCGACCAAGCGGGGACAAAGCGTGGTGCTGGATGTCGGCGCCAATATCGAATCCGATGCGCAGCAGCTAGTCGATTTCGCGGTGATGGGCGAGGCGTTCGCGCGCGCGATCCTCGGACTGGAGCGTCCCACCGTGGGTATTCTCAATGTCGGCGCCGAGGATATGAAAGGCCATGACGCGGTGAAGGGTGCAGCCCATATCCTGCGCAATGTGAATCTGCCGATTGAATTTTGCGGATTCGTGGAAGGCGACGACATCGCGGAAGGTGCTGTGGATGTCATCGTCACCGATGGTTTCACCGGCAACATCGCGCTCAAGACCGCGGAAGGCACCGCCAAACTCGTGGTGCATTTCCTGCGCAGCGCCATGCGCCGCTCATTGTTCGGGCGCATCGGCGCGCTGTTCGCCAGCGGCGCGCTGAATATCCTGCGCCGCAAGCTCGATCCGCGCGCCTCGAATGGCGGGATATTTCTGGGCCTCAACGGCGTTGTAGTGAAGAGCCATGGCGGCACCGATGCGCTGGGCTTTGCGAGCGCGCTGGATATGGCAATCGACATGGCCAAAGCGGAAGTCATTCCAAAGATCGTGGCCGATCATGCGGCGGCAACGCCCGCACTTGCGCCGGCCGGGGCGGCGGTTTCTTGAGCGCCGTAAGATCGCGGATCATCGGGTGCGGCTCCTATCTTCCTGACAACATTGTCACCAACGCCGAACTCGCAAAGACCGTGGACACTTCCGATGCGTGGATCGTGGAGCGCACCGGCATTCGCGAGCGCCGTTTTGCGCGAGACGGCGAGACGACATCCGATCTTGCGTTGAAAGCAGCGCAAGCAGCGCTAGCCGACGCGAAGCTCGGCGCCGATGCGCTCGATCTCATCATCGTGGCGACGACGACGCCCGATGAAACCTTTCCCGCCGTCGCCACGAAAATTCAGGCGCGCCTCGGCATGACACGCGGCGCGGCGTTCGACGTGCAGGCGGTGTGCACGGGATTCATCTACGGCCTCGCGGTCGCCGACAATTTCATCAAATGCGGGCAGGCGAAAAACGTGCTCCTCATCGGCGCCGATACCATGTCTCGCCTGATGGACTGGAAGGACCGCACGACCTGCGTGCTGTTCGGCGATGGCGCAGGTGCGGTGGTGCTGCAGGCTTGCGAAAATTCGGATCGTGGCGTGCTCAACACCAAGCTCTATTCCGATGGGCGGCTGCACGATCTGCTCTATGTCGATGGCGGGCCCTCCACCACGCAGACCACCGGATACCTGCGCATGCAGGGCAAGGAAGTTTTCAAGCTGGCCGTGAACAACATCGCGGCGGCCATCGAGGCCTGCGCGGAAGAGGGCGGCGTCAGCGTGTCGGAAATCGACTGGATCGTGCCCCATCAGGCCAATCAACGTATTCTGGATGGTACCGCTCGCAAGCTCGGCATTCCGCCCGAACGCATCATTTCCACCGTGGCGGTACACGGCAACACCTCGGCGGCCTCGGTGCCGATGGCGCTGGATGTGGCCGTGCGCGACGGGCGCATCAAAAAGGGCGACCTTGTGCTGCTGGAGGCCATGGGCGGGGGCTTCACCTGGGGCGCGGCGCTCGTCCGCTGGTAATCGGTCACCTGAGGATTGTTGCCTATCCCTTTGACGTTGACGGGAAATCCCGCTGCGCATAGCCTTGAGTCCGGCGCTAGGGAGTCGGGACCCATGACCAACAGCACATTGACGCGAGCGGATCTCACCGAAGCGGTGTTTCAGGCCGTGGGTCTTTCGCGCAATGAATCGGCGCAGATGGTCGAGGATATGCTCGAGGAAATCTGTCAGGCGCTGGCGCGCGACGAGACCGTGAAGCTGTCCTCCTTCGGCACATTCGCAGTGCGGCAGAAATCGCAGCGCATGGGCCGCAATCCGAAAACCGGCGACGAAGTTCCCATCGCGCCGCGCCGCGTTCTCGTATTCCGTCCGAGCCATGTGCTCAAGGCCGTGATCAACGGCCAGACGCCGGTGTTTGAGGCCGAGGAATGACGGCAATCTTCGCCACCGCCGCAACGCCGCGCGCAAAATCTCCCGACGCTTTCCGCACCATCAGCGAAGTGGCGATGGAACTCGACGTGCCGCAGCATGTGCTGCGCTTCTGGGAAAGCCGCTTTGGGCAGGTGCGCCCGGTAAAGCGCGCGGGCGGACGGCGCTATTATCGCCCCGAAGATGTCGATCTGCTGCGCGGCATCCGCAGCCTGCTTTACTCGGACGGCTTCACCATCAAGGGCGTGCAGAAATTGCTGCGCGAGCAGGGCATCCGCTATGTGGCCGAGATCGGCCGCGGCGAAACCAGCCTGCACGCGCAATCGGATAATGCGGGCGATGATTTCGACTCCGATGCCGATGCCTCGCCGCTCGCCGCCCTTACGCGCGTTCATGCCGATGCCGTGATGACACTGGACGAAGAACGCCGCGTCCAGCTCGAATTGCTGCTGGCCGAGCTTCTGGTGCTGAAGGGCCGGGTGCGCGCTTCCTTATCCCGCCATCAGACCTGATCCGGCATCCCGCAAATCTCATTGAACATTTCGTCGATCAAGCGATTCCTCATGTCCGATTCAGGCGAACCGGATTCAGACGAAGTCCGTGGTGCTTAAGCCCGAAAGATGGGTGGCGCCGGCAAGTTCGATGACCAAATCGTGCCCAGCCTGATAACCGGCGACGCCATTGGCATCTACAACCATGAACGTATCGCCCGCGAGCGTGCCGGAATTGGCCGTGAAAAGCACCGCAGCGTGTGGGCCGAGGTGATTTGCGTTTAACACCGAGGTCAAATCGGTGTCGAAGGTAGCAGTCGAAAGATGTCCGGCTGTGACGGCATGATCGATTGCCGTTACCTTGAACCAAAGATCGAACTTGTCGTCGGACGTGTTGAAGCCGGTGATCACATCGTATTTCGTCGATGTCGAATCGCGCGCAGATGCATAGTGGAATCTGTCCGCGCCCCCTGCACCATTCATATGATCCGCGCCCAACCCTCCGGTGAGCACATTGTTTCCCGTCGTGCCCGTGAGCGTGTCGTTGAACCTGGAACCTGTTACATTCTCGATGGACGACAGTGTGTCGCTTTCGATTGTATTGACGGCCTGAATAACAACGCTTGCGAGGTGAACGTTGACCGCCATCGTGCTTGCGGAATAATCGGCCGTATCGATGCCTGTGCCGCCGCGCATGATGTTGTTGCCCGTGCCGCCGATAAGGATGTCGTTGCCCGCGCCGCCCGAAATCGTGTCATTTCCAGTACTGCCGTCGAGCCTGTCATTGCCTCCACCGCCGGTCATTGTGTCGTTACCGGCGCCGCCGTAGAGCAAGTCGTTGCCGTTGCCGGAGGTCATGGTGTCGTTGCCGGCATCGCCCGCAATAGTATTGCCGCCATCGCCCGCCGTTATGGTGTCGTTGCCCAAGCCGGCGGTGATGGAATTGTGACCGTTGCCTGAGGTGATGGTATCGTCGCCTGCACCTATGGAAATAATGTTGTACCCGTTGCCTGTCGTAATCGTATCGTTGCCGGAGCCGGTCGTAATCGTGAAATTCTCGATGCCGTCGAACGTCACCGAATGGGTGCCGCCGTCGGTGACATGCACGGATGTGCCAATGATGTCCGACGTGTCTCCAGCATAGTTGACGATCAAACGGTCGTTACCCAATCCGCCATGAACCACATCGACGCCAGATGAGACGAAGATGGTGTTCGCGCCAGCGTTGCCGGTGATGGTGTTATTGCCCGAATTGTCGTGCACATGAATCGGTGCGTCGCCGAGCAACGTCAGCACATTAACGCCGGAGCCCAATTGAAGATCGATGCCCACCGACGAAGCGGTTCCGGTCATGGACAAGTTGTTCTCGGTTACGACGGCGTGTTCGTTGCGATAACCGGGTTCCAGCGAAATTTCATCACCGGGATGAGCGGCCACCATTGCGGCGGCGATAGTTGGGTAAGTCGAGTGAGGGCCTACATTCAAGATAGCCATAGCCTGATTTCCTTTTCCTCCTTCCCAACGATTTGCCGTGCAAGGAAAGATGCGAACAGATATCCCCGTAGACCCGAACGGTCCTGACACCGCGAAGTTCCGCCGGTTCTCAATTCAAGACGCGATTGCGCGTCTTGAATGACGAAGCCGCTCACAATCGGTTGGTGAGACCGGTGATCGAATCTTGATAAGATTCGATGGCACGAATTGGCTCGTAGCCGAAAGGTTGGGCCTTAAAGGCCGCGTTTCGCGCCACATTGTCGCACGCCTGATTCGCGGGAGGATGCGGGCGATGCCGTCCGCTAACCAGCCAGTAATGTTGCGTCCCGCATTATTGCGCTAATCTTCCCAAGGCTGGGGGAGCAATTGTTTATGAGACGGTTGTCTTTTGCCGTAGTGGCAGCGATTGCGCTTGTAGCGCCGCAAGCAGCCAATGCAGAACTGGATAAATTCGCAGCACTCGACGCCGATTACACCCACACCACCGCCGGCCTCGGTGCCTCGAACACGTTCAGCGGCGGCGGCAGCGCACTCCTCGCCTATGATCGGTTTAACTTCCAATTCGACGCCAGCGATGCGCGGTCGGGCTCAGGCAGAACGGCAAGTACGACTGCGGTTTTTGACGGCGATTTCTTTTGGCGCGGCAGGGAAGGAACGTTTGGCGTCAGCGTGGGGCGCAGCCTGTTCCATGCGGGCTCTCATAACGCCAATGCGACCGGCTATGGATTGTTCGGCGAGTGGTACGCCACGCATAACCTCACTCTGGCGCTCAAGGGCGGTGCCGTCAGCGGCTTCGACAGCGGCCGATATGGCGACATCGATGCAAGGCTTTATATCCTGCCGAACCTCGCGGTCCATACCGGCTACAACTACACCGCTGTGAGCGGGGCCAGCACCTCGGACTTCGGCGTCGGCATCGAATATCTGCTTGCCCGTCAAGCGCCGTTGAGCCTGGTGGCCGCGTACGATCACGCCAGCCGGAACGGCGGCGGCCTGAGCATCAATACCTTCAATGTCGGCTTCAGATATCGCTTCGGCGTGACGGGAATACTCGTCAATTTGGACCGGACGGGACCCATTGCGTGGAATGGCCTTCCCCAGCCGTAATCGCCGTTGCTCCGCCGAAAGCCGCCCACTATAGTCCGCGACCCTTGGCGGAAAACCCCGCCTAAAACGGTACGGAGCGTGGCGCAGCCTGGTTAGCGCACCAGTCTGGGGGACTGGGGGTCGTGGGTTCAAATCCCGCCGCTCCGACCAACAAAATCAAAGGCTTAGAGAAAAATAAAAAATGACCTCATTCATCGGGGCTCTGCCGGGGCTCGCAAAAAGCGCCCGCCAATTTCTGTGAATTATTTTTGGTTGGGGGCGCTATTCGTCGATGCGAAGCGGCGGCAGGCCCGCGCGTTCCCATGGCTCCGTGAGTAAGCCCGGCGCTGGCATTGTAAGCGCACGCGCATCCACGATTTTGAATAGGAACAGCGGGTTGCTTTCGTGCGGGCCAAGCTTGGCCAAAATGTCTGAAAGCCGCTGTGGGTCCGTGGTGACAGTGAGCACGAATAAATTGGGAACGCCTAAATGGCTCTTGTGCAGCTTGCGCGCAATGATCTCCCGATAGGCGGCAATCTTTCCGAAGTAGGAAGTCTGCCCTTCGCGGGAGCGCATGACGGGCATGGTGCCGCGATCAACTTCAAGCGCGAAGAATCGGTACGCGCTCTTCCCTTCGGATCGGTATTCAAGCCCGAAAAAACCATCCGGGATGACGGCACCCGATGTAACCGGGATGCGAAACGACGTGGCCGATGTTCTGGTGCTTTGAGGCGCACGCCCCATGATCTCAGGCCATGGGATAAACCGAAGGTCTGGCTTGGTAGCTACCGCAAGCTCAATCGAGGCGAGGCATTCGCATATCAGCAGCGAATGCGCGAACTGCCGGTGCGCCGATGCCGCGAGAAAGGTGCTGGCGTCGATCTTGTGGCCGTCAAGCTCCGCCAAAACGCGCTCGGCCCGTTCGCCGATCTCGCACACGGCGGGCATATAGCGCGCTCCTGCGAACTCCCATTGCCTCTCAGGGCGATCAATGAACCCTTCATGGAATAGATCGCCCAACCGCTCTTTGAAGCGCGTTTCGGATAAGCCGCCCGCAAATGCGTGAAGATAAGTGGAGCGCACATAACGATAGCGGGCGAGGGCACGGAATATGGCGATGTCGCGCGCGGTAATCTCGATGCGCTTGCCGGTGCGCATCCGGTACATTCGGGATCGGCGTTTTCTGTTTTCCATGCACGCGCAATAACATCGCGCCGCGCCGTCAGAAACGTGCGGTATGTTCAGCAACGCCCCGCAGCGGTATGCAGTATGCTGCCATATGACGGCATATAAATATTCATTCGCAACAGCGAGCCGTGAGCGTCTTCGTCTATGGTTCAGCAAGGTACCGAACGAGATCAGGACCGGTCGATTGTGAGGAGGAATCTGAAATGCCCAGCTACAAATGCTTAATTTGCAGAAGGACCAAGGAGTTTGAGGCATTCGATCCCAGACAGTGCGTGGATCGCGAAATATCGGTCAAATGCCTCCTTACGCCGAAAGAACTTAGCGAAAAAGGTGGTCGCTGCGGATTTCGCAACGACAAATGGACATCCGAGTAAGAGTCCGTCCGGCTGTTTGATATTGGCGAACACAACATTCGAGATGGCTGGTTCAGCGACAGAATGCAGTGCGCCGCCATGTTCGAACATGCTCGCGAACAATTTTCTCGCCCGTAACAAAACGTGATGGGTGCGCATGGAGGTGCGTACCTACGTATCGCTTCGCAGTGTTGCGCATACTGCTCGGTTACATGCCGGTTTTATGCCGGTACCTGGCGTGTCCTCAACTCTGAGGACACGCCAATGACTTCTTCCACACTCTTAAAACGCTCAACCTCGCGCCGAACCCGTGCGGACGTAGAAACACCGGCTATCTTGTGTGCCGATTTGGGCGCGAGCCATCTTCTGCACGGCGATTGCCTGACGCTTCTCAAAACACTTGAGGCCGATAGCGTCGATCTCGTCTGTACCGATCCGCCCTACGGGATCGGATTCATGGGCAAGGAATGGGACACTTTTAAGCATGACTATATCGGCCGGCAGATGGAGACGGACAATAAAAGCTTCGCCAAACGCTCGCACGCGCACAAGCCGAAGGACTGGAAACTTCCCTCGCATTCACCGGCGCAGATCGCGGGAAAATACAGTTTCGCTCCCGATGCCGCCAAGAACTTCGGCAAATTCATCGAAGCGGTAGGACGCGAATGTGTGCGCGTGATGAAGCCGGGGGCATTCCTCTTCCTGTGCATGACGCCGCGCCAGGACTCGCTGGCGCGGGTGATCGTGGCGCTCGAAGATGCCGGTCTCAGAGTCGGCTTCACGAGCCTCTATTGGACCTTCGCAAGCGGGTTTCCCAAAGCGCGCAATATCGGCAAGGAAACGAACGATCCGCATCTGCAGGGAGCCTATGGCGGATTTCAGCCCAAGCCCGCCGTGGAGGTCATCCTCGTCGCCATGAAGCCGATGCGCGAGAAGACCTTCGCGGCGCAGGCAACATGCAACGGCAAGGGTATCACCTGGCTTGATGATGGCCGCATTCCCTATCAGACCGAAGACGAGAAGCCTGCAAAGAAGGTCAACTATCCCGATATGCGCGGCAACAATTACGGTCAGGGTAAATCGGCCTATGTGAAGACGGTTGAGTACGAAACCAACCAAACCGGTCGCTTCCCGGCCAATCTGCTCGTCTCCGACGACATACTCGCCGGAACAATCGAACAGGGATCAGCGACGGCTAACATCGACATCGCACAGACATATTCCCGCTATTTTTCCCTCGACGCCTGGAGCGCAAATCTCCCCGAAAGCGCCCGGCAGACCTTTCCCTTTCTAATCGTGCCCAAAGCCTCCAAGCGCGAGAAGAATGCCGGGCTTGAAGGACATCAAAATCGCGCCTCGGAATTCAACGGCGGCGGTATTGGGCGCAAGACAAGTGTCGCAAAAAGGCTTGCCACCAACGGTACAAACGCCGCTACGGTCAAGAACCAGCACCCGACGGTGAAGCCGCTCCAATTGATGCGCTATCTCATCACCATCGGTTCCCGGCCCGGCGATGTTGTCCTTGATCCTTTCCTCGGATCGGGGACGACGGCGGTGGCAGCGAAAGAACTCGGGCGGCGCTATGTCGGTATCGAGCGGGAGCGGGACTATTTCGGGATTGCGAAAGCGCGGCTTGCGGCAACAACGGTTATGCCTCGAAAACGAATGTAGGAACAACCGTACTTGACCAAGTGAACTCCAAAAATTGCGGCATGTTCCGGTATGTTCAGCGATGGATATGGTTGGTGTGGGATTTTCATGGTCGATTTGTTGCAAGTGATCTCCCGTGGTGTCCGCTGCGTTCGCTTTCATACAATTGAGTCATATTGAGATGCAGGCAGCGAAGCGCTAGGGTTTTGTGTCCACTGGGCGTCAACCCCGGGGCATCGCGATGCTCCTCTCACGAGGAGATACCGCGATGCGGATACTGTCGAAGCGTCAGCTTAAGGAGCTTGTTCTTTACTCCCCGCAACATGTTGCTCGCCTGGAGGCGGCAGGGACGTTCCCCAAGCGGGTACAACTCGGCCAATGCAGGGTGGGCTGGATCGAGCAGGAAGTGTTGGATTGGCTTCAGGAGCGCATCACACGCAGAGATCAGTCACTACACGGCTCCCGATGACGGAGTGATAGGGCGGGGCGGTGACGCTCCGCCCTCTTTTTTACAGCGATACGCTGGGCGATACGCATGGCGATACCGTATCGCCATCGTGCATCCCCTTTTTGCGCTTCTCTTCGCAACGCATGGCGGCACATACCGGTGTGATGATGCGGCCCGCTTCCGCCCGACTTATGGAGGTTTTTCTTTTCTTAGACCCCCTTCGCACACCGGAAGAGGACTTCCGGCGCGCGAAGGGATTTCGCCCTTCGCCGCATACCAATCCACCCCCCATTGCCTGCTGTACGGCCCAAATTTGCCCTCTCAGGGGGATGACAGGAAGTTCGTGCCGCTCTACCTTGGCGTGTACGGGGGCCACATGCAGCTCAAATTTCAGCGCAGCCAGAGGGCTGGCGGTGTCATCGGCAACACCGTCATTTTCTGCCTCGATGTCCGCGCCGATTACAGCCCGGTCGAGGCCGCCAACATCAGCAAGTACAAGCTCGGCGGGCAAGTTATTTACAACAGTCAGGCTGCCAAGCGGCACCTGGAAAATATGGGCAGGCACCTCGACCGCGTCGATAGCGACAGCATGAAGGACAAAGCCTCGGGTCTTGTGCGCGGCGTGGCATCGCTTGCCCTGGCGAAGCTGAACCTCAATATATCCATCGCCAGCCTGGGCCGCGGCCACCACATCGAATGCAAAGACCTGCCCGAACTGCTGGACGCCGAAAAAACTCTCATGGATGCGTGCCGGAATCTCAAACAATTTCTGGAAGCGGCAGCGACCTTCAATGGCAGCATCATTTTGGTCGATTTCGACGACGGGGAAAAGGTTCATATCGCGCAAGGGGCGCTCGAACTCACGGCACTGCCCGCTCCAAACTTGGACGACGACACCACAGAGAATGCCGACACGTCTGATCTGCCTCCGTTCGTATCTCCAGAGCAGCCATTGCAGGATGTGTGGAGCGATATTCGCGTGGCGTACGACCGCAATCCAAAACCTTTCTACATTGGCGCGTCCATCGTCGCGGGCATCGCCATTTTGTTTCTGTTCGGCACCGATTTCTGGTCCCTGCTGCTTGCAGGGATGTTGATAGGCGGGGTGGTCTTCTGGACACGGCGCCACTGACGTGGAGCCGTTCAAACCATCTGCCTTTACGCCTTTCTTCCGGCGCTTCACGGATGAGCGTGCACGCGATCTTGCGGACCTTCGTGCGCTATACCAGCAGGTGCGGGCGCTTCACTATGCGTCCCCATATTCGGACGAACGCGCTGTCTACAAAGTCGGAGCCGACCTCTACGGCAAGTTGGCCGATCTGTTTCCCGACGATGTGCTGACACCCGTCGCCGGGCTTATGAGCGAAATTACCCGCCTCGAAAAACCGATATTCGAGTTCCCGGAAATCCAATGGGACATCGCGCACCTCACCCTCAAGGAGCAGGTGGACCTCAACCGCTTCCTGACCGCCAAGCAATATTTCCACGCCCACGAAGAACGCCTTATTGCCGAGTTCAAGGAAGGGCTGGAGCGGATATTCGAGGTCCTGACCTTCGGAATACCGGCGACGTTCGGACCTTCGCCTTTCAATGTTCCGATGATGAATGTCCTGAACGAACCGAAGGTATTGATCGACCGGCTCTACAACATCGTTTGCGACGGCAAATACGTAAATATCGGCCTGTTCGCGGAGCTGCGGGAACGTGTTTATGCCAATCTCTGCCAGGCATCGAACGTAATTCCGCACAGCGAACACAAACGGCCACTGAAGCACGCGATGGACAGGGACGATCCGCTCAATGAGCTGGTCGATATCTATCTGGCCGGTACGCCTTTTGTGCCGTACCTCAATGCCCCCATCCCCTTGAAGCTCACCTACGAAGACCGCTTCAGCCATATGCATGTCGTCGGCGGCAGCGGCGCGGGCAAGACCCAGCTACTGCAACACCTCATTCTTCACGATCTGCAATCGGAAGACCCTCCCGCACTCGTCATCATCGACAGCCAGACCGACCTCATCAACAAGCTCTCACACCTCGCAATGTTTGATCCGAATGACGGGGCACTTTCCGACCGCCTCATCTACATCACCCCAAGAGACATTGAATATCCTCCGGCGCTCAATATCTTCGATGTGAACCGCGAACGGCTGGGGCACTATGACGAAGGCACGAAGGAGCAGGTGACTGCGGGCGTCATCCAGACCTTCGATTATCTCTTCAACGGTCTTCTCGGTGCCGATCTCACGGCCAAGCAGGGCGTGTTCTTCCGGTTCGTCGCCCGCTTGATGCTCGCGCTTCCAGAAACGATGGGCCGGAACGCTACAATCCTCGATCTCATCAATCTGATGGATGACCCAGCACCGTACCGAAAAGCCATTGAAAGCCTGCCGCCGATCCAGCGCAATTTCTTCGAGCGTGACTTTCCGAGCAAAACCTTCGCGCAGACCAAGGAGCAAATCCGCTATCGTCTGAACGCCATCCTCGAAAACCCGACGCTCGCACGGCTCTTCACGTCACCGAAGACGAAGATAGACCTGTTTACTGCGCTCAACACCAATTCCATCATTTTGGTGGATACTGCAAAAGATTTTCTCAAAGGGTCATCTTCGCACTTCGGGCGCATCTTCATATCGCTGGTACTGCAAGCCGTGTTAGAGCGCGCGGCGCTGCCGGAACATGAACGCAAACCGGCGTTCCTCATCGTGGATGAAGCCGCCGCGTATTTCGACAGCAACATCGATGACCTGTTGACAGAGGCCCGCAAATATAAACTCGGCTGCGTGTTCGCGCATCAATTTCTCGATCAATGCACGAACTCCCTAAAATCGTCGCTGGCCGCTAATACATCGATCAAAATGGCTTCGGGTGTTTCCATGTCGGATGCCCGCGCTCTTGCGCCTGACCTCAGAACCACGCCGGATTTCATACTCTCTCAACCCAAACTACATTTTGCGGCGCACATCAGAAACGTCACGCCCCAGGCCGTGAGCATCCCGGTTCCGCTGGGCGTGCTTGAAAGCCAACCACGTCTTTCCGGAGAAGCGTACGAACAGATGAGGGAATTGAACCGTCTTCGGGTGTCACTGCCCCAGCCTATGCGCGGTGAGAATTTCATCTTCACGGAAACCCCAGGCTCTCACCAACCTGGTGATCCGCCCCGGCGCAACCATGAATTCCGTCCGGAGCCGCAAGCCAAGGACGATCCAACCGCTGCTTCCGAGGAATGGTAGCGGAAAGATTTGGTTTTAAGGGTGGGTTTGTGGGTTCGGGCGGGCTGTATTTATTGGGTTTGGATAAGGTCGCAGGTTTTAGCCCGGGAGCCTCGCGACGCGAGTTAAATAGGCTTGCGCACCAGACTCCCGCGCGGCATGGCAACGCGCCGACGCAGGGGGTCGGGTGGATTGATCGTTATATTTAACAGTCGGCTCGGCACCAGCATCTGTTCAGATAGCTCCGCTGTAAGTTCCTTTAGAGTGAAGCTCTCGTTCCAATTGCGCCGAACCGCCAGGTCATCATCCTTGCGCAGGATGTCGCGACCATCGACATAGACGGCAGTAATGAGATTTTCGTCCTCCAGATCATCCGGATCGACTGTGACGGTCACCGCCAAGTCATGACCTGAGCCTGGGATGGTGTAGAAGCGGCCAGCGGCTGGTGCCAAACATTGGGCGATGAACTCAAAACTGGGCGCCAGATCCTCATACGCCTGCAGATCGAAGACTTCGTTGAATTTGCCGACTTTTGGCCGCTCTCGCAGCTCGCCATCTGGACCGAAGAAAATCTCGAATAACATACCATCGAGCAGTGCCTTGCGGGCATCTTTTTCCATTTCAGCGGTGCGCTCCATGAAAGCAGCAATGAAGCCAACCGCGCCATGGGCGCTGCCGCACGCAGCCTGGTAAATGTTGCGGCCTAGGACGAAGAGGGAATCCGCGCTGGCCCGATTCAGCAGTTCGGTATCGAACTTCTCCATCGCTTTGTTTTGCACACCCCATGTCAGGACTTTCAGCCCTTGGATAATCTGATGCGGTCGCTTGTCAGGTTTGATGACGAAAATATTGTCGCTTAGAGCGGTCGGCCCATACGCCTTCACTTGGCTGGCGATCGAGAGCTTGAAGAAAAACTCGCCCGACAGCGAGGTATGCTCCCAAGATGTCTGCTTCTGCCGCGTTGTCGCAGCTAGCGTGTTGCGCACACGTTTGAACATCGTCTCAACGGCTACTTCCGGGGTGTCGATGTGTTGCAGCAGCGCCTCCGTGTAGGCGCCGTTGCGGCCGACGCCATCGCCAGCGACTTCGCCAGGCGATGTCGAATAGGCAATCAACGTGCCCTTGGGCGCATAGACCGGGGCTAGGCCTTGCGGCCCCGCCCTGCGCCAGCGCCGCTCCCAGGGATTGTTGCGGCAAGCATCCAAGATGATGATGTTTGTTGAGGGGGCCGCAGCTTCCATTGTGCCGATGACCTTGTTCAGCGACAGCGAAGAGTGTTTGGCGTCCAACTCCGAACCAACATCGGTGTCGATGGCAACTAGGTAGTTTTCGTCTTGCACCTGGACGCCATGGCCAGCAAAAAAGAACAGGCCCACATCTTGGTCCTTGAGCTGGTCGCGGAATGCCCGCAACGATTCGTCCATCTCTTTGTAGGTGCCGTCCCTTAGGGTGGTGACGGTGAAGCCGCAATCGAGCAGTTTTGCAGCAATGTCTTCAGCGTCGTGGACCGGGTTATTGAGCGCGCCGGCGGTCCGGTAGGTTCCGTTACCAATGACCAAAGCGGCGAGTTTGCGCATTGAAATTCCAGACTATTCCGAGCTTCGGCCGGTGACCCGAACACCAATATAGGATACCCCCGGCTCTTACCAACCTGGTGATCCGCCCCAGCGCCACCATGAATTCCGTCCGGAGCCGCAGGCTAAGGACGACCCAACTGCTGCTTCGGAGGAGTGGTAGCGGGAATAATTGGCTTTAAGGGTGGGTTTGTGGGTTCGGTTGGGCTGTATGTATCAGGTTTGGATAGAAGTCGGGTGTGGCGGGTGCGGGTGCCCGCTTAGCAAGTGCCTGATTGTTCAAGGTCAATTCGCGTGATTGACGTGTTTGGCATGGGGACGCGGTATCGCCTTGCGTATACCCCAGCGTATCGCCCTCCGTTTCTGGCAAAAAGAAGGGGACGGTAGCGAGCCGGTCCCCCAATAGAACCCCGGAACGAAGTGTCAGTGGGTTAGAGACGCCTCACGTTTGGCGATGCGCTCGTCAAGCAATTCCTCTACCTTCGACAGCAGCAACGCCACCCTATTTTGGCCGAGCCGAATATCGAAAGGTGAAGTTGCATTGGCATATCGGCAATTCGCGCCGTGGATTCAATTCGCGAATAGCGCTGTGACTCAAGTTAGAACGTTGCGCGGGAATTTTCTCAATAGAAATGGCTGGAAGACATTTACTGGACGCCGGAAATCTCAATGGACTTTTCCGACACTGCCGAACAGAGATAAGTCACCGTGACGTGATCCTCTGCGTATTCAGTGATGGGGCTGGCCTGTTGGCGCTTTTGGCGTGACGGACTCGGTGTTGGATGCGCTAGCAATGATAGCTAACATCTTTGATTTGAGCTCGTGTCGGATTGGACCAAACGTCGAGAAGCCGACATACGCTGTGACAGCAGCAGAAAATAGGGTGTATGCCGCGCCAAACAATATGAACCAACCAAGAAATGGGCCGCCGTCACCCTTTCCGTTCCATGCAAGGACGTAAAGGTACGTGGGCAATAAAACAGCGGCGCTGGTGATCAGAACAATATGGTAGAGCGCCATAAAAACGCTTGGGTTCTTGAGGTGAAGCGCGCCTTCTGTAGTAGAGAATTTCTCCGCAAGAAGGCTCTCCCACACTAAGATTTTTTCTCCGAGCCGCTTATTGATTGAGTCCTCGATGATCGACATTCGGGTCGCCACTAGAACGAGACGATAGCTAGTTTCCAGCACCTTGAAGGTCAAGAGGAAGCTCACAGTCGTGATCAGAAAGGCAAAGATCGCAAAAACGTCTTTCAGTGGAATCCCCAGAGCATTCCCAAACTGAGAGGCACCGGTTCCAAAGAGAAATACAAGCGCCGCTACAAGGCCTGCAACGGAGAATTGCAGATAGTTGATATGATGCTCATAATTTTGGCCGTGCAGAGATACTTCCTGTTTTAGCAGTCCGTATTTTTGCATCAATAGCGCAGTGATGTCGGGTCTGGCGTGTTGGGTATCCATCGGGGAATCCAGCAGGAGAGGGCGCTTCAATCAAATGCAAAGCAACTCGCGGTAGGTATGTTACGTGTGCGAAAGATTTCACCAAGACCCGATGTGAGCCAGCATATACCAATACACCTAACAGAATGAGGCATTCTGTTCAACTTGCGTAAAAAACGGCCTTTGCTAGAATGTCCGTGTACTGATTAAACAGTATGGGGCATTCTGTTCAGTCATTATTAGCGGCGTCAAGAGGTTTTTCGCCGTCGGCCCCTTAATTCATCCTATAACAGCCGTATGATTTACGACCAACTTGGCAATCGGAAGTATCTTACCCTCAGCGAGCGTCAGGCATTTCTTGACGCGGCCGAACGGGCCGAACCAACGGTGCGCTCGTTCTGCTTTACACTGGCCCACTTAGGAGCCAGAATCTCCGAAGTGCTGGCGTTGGCGCCTCTCCGGGTAGACCCGGCAGTGGGATACGTCATCATCGAGTCCCTCAAAAAACGGCGCCACGGCATTTACCGTGCCGTTCCGGCCCCCAAGGAGCTATTTGATTTACTCGAAGAAATTCATGGGATTACGGCTGCGCGAAGTGATCCTAGGCTCCAAAACGAACCCCTGTGGAATTGGAGCCGCACGACGGCCTGGTCCCGCGTGAAAGATGTAATGGCTGATGCTGGGCTGGACGGCAAATTGGCGATGCCAAAAGCCCTTCGCCACGCCTTCGGAGTTCAGACTACGGCTGGCGCGAGGATACCACTCAACATGGTGAAAAAGTGGATGGGGCATTCGCGCATTGAGACGACGGCGATCTACGCCGATGCTGTCGGCAATGAGGAACGAAAGTTGGCGGATAGTATTTGGACAGTGTGAGATATCTCGGCGCAAAACTACCGAGGAAGGAATGGCCACAATCCCCGCCTCTGCCTGTGCCGCCAATAAGCTAAGAGGCCAGCATAGACAATGTTAAACCCGCCAATTATCGCCATAAAAAGCCAAGCTGCAATTGGTGGATCGCGTTGAAGCGCCCAATAGGCTGGTATGAATTTAACGCCGTTCCAAAAAGCGTTTCGAGGACTTTCTTCGATCGGATTATCGTAGGCCTTCGTCAGCGATGGCCAATAGGCAACCACATCCGCTACCGTTGCGAATATTGCGGCCAAGTTCGCATTTGATGTTGTTGCAGGAGCAAGCTTTAGCCTCACATAAAAAACCATCGCGACCAACACGAGCGATATCGTTAGGTAATGCGTTATAGTGAACCTCCATTTCGATGCCTTGTAAGTTAGGACCGCGATTACAAAACATCCAAGGCTTGTGACCAATAGGGGAAACATCCCGACCAAGCCACTCCCCTGAGCAGCCTGGACCAAGGCCGCAACGCCGGTAGTGAACCCAAATAGCGCCCAAGTGATTGGCTGCGGTCGGACGCGCTTTGGCACCGGCAATTGCATTTCCGACCAGTAAAGCAGGTAGCCAAGAAACGTGAGTTCCACCGACGCCGCTGATGCACAAAGCTTAATTGGCAGATCCAGTACTGCGCCGAAACATGTTGTTAGCAGTAGGAGGGTAATGAAAAGATAGATCTTGAAATCTCGTATCTTTTGAGCGCCATCCCCTTTCTCAACTCTTCTTATCGCTCCACCCAATAACAGCTGGGATGCCGCGAAGGAAGAGTTCAAAAGTCGCCTTGTCTCATATTGAAATATTTTTGCAAAGGCGCCGACCAATGCACTATCCCGTGTGCGAAACGCCAGCGCATCATCGCCCGGCACAGGCATTAAATAGACCGCTTCATTTCCAACCCGCCAAAAGAAAAAGCCTGGTCGAATGTTTATTTCTTCTTGAATTAGCTTGCCTAAGCCGACTGCGGTGAGAGTTCTTAGCACTTCCGCATCAATCGTCCTTGGCGGTCTGACGACGACGCTCGCATTTTCATCTTCTAGTCGCTCGTAAACCCACTCATGCAGGCACAGTTGTAGGGCAGTTAGCGTTGCTGAAAATTCCAGACTTTTGCAATCGTCAAACGACTCTTTGAACAGCATGTCGCGTACTTGGCGATACGAAACTTGTTGGGCATTTTCTAAATTAAAAAGTACGCCATCAAGCTTCCCGAAGAGACCCTCCAAGCGGTTTACAAAACCTGTTTCGGTTCTCCAGGACGCGACAAAGGTGTTCACTGTTAACGGAAATGTCGTTTCCGATCGATTTTCCATGTCGCGATATTTGTTCATGATCGACATGGCTTGGGGTGGTCCCCATAGGAGAACTTTGACGACAACCCCTCTACTACGAGCGTTAATTAATGCTCGAAGCAATTGTTTGTGATCTTCTGGTGCCGCAAAGCTTCCGTAATCCACACCATCGCAAAGCATTTCGATATCGGCGCCGTCAGCGGCCTCGTTGATCAGTTGGGCGAGCGCCAAGATGTGCCGGGGGAAACTGCCAACGAACCTGGTTGAAACCGATTCTGTAAGCCTCTTAAATTCCCGAACTGCATGACGAAAATTAAATACGTCAATTATCAGCGTAACTAAGGTCAGCACGAAGCCTATGATCGCGAGGCCGGCGCTTACTAGCATGAAAATCTGGCCGTTGTAGGAGGTTAGAAATTTGCCCCAGTTCTCGGTCATGGCCGCCCCGCAGCTCTACTGTCTCAGCTGTGAATAGCAAAAACTTCCCCTTTGGAGGAAGTTTTCGCCGGATCAGTTACTCTGGATCACAATAAAAAATCCAGCAAGGACTGCGAACAGAAGAAAAAGAACTAGAATTATGACAAGGGCCTTGGCCTTGTCCGCTATTGTCATCCAGACAATTGCGCCCAGGCCCATGCCGATCCCCAAAGCCAAGGCTGCCGCTTGTGCTGATAGCATGACTGACTCCAGTGGGTAACAAGGGCATTTGGCTCAACCGACTAAACAGAATGCCCCATATTGTTTCGATTCAGGGGGCTGGCTATGGCGCGAAATCAACCGTTCCCGGTGCTGGACGCCGTTGGACTGTGTGTTTGCCTGCTATCCGCTGTCATCGTGAGCACTGTTCCCGCCTATGCGCAGTACGCCGGTGCGTTGACCAACGAGAAGGCCCAGCAGGCGGTGCAGGAATGGCTTGCCGGCAACGGCTCGGCAAGCGTGCAGGACGTTCAAGAGGTGCCAGCCGCGAATATGGCGAAGGCCGATGTTGATGTGTCCGATATGGCGTGGCTCTCGCCACAAAATGATGCCGTCACGGCATACGTCATGGGACCGGGTGGAGGACGGCATGTGTATTCCGGCCATCTGGATGCGATCTTTGCCCACTATACGGACGGCTCGTGGGCGCTCGTGCGGGTGACGGGGCCGATGGGGGCGTATGAGAACTTGCACGTCGTGGTGCAGTAGCAAGATGGGGCGTGCGGGCAGATCGCGGACAGGCAGTTAAGGGGCGAATGATACTTGTCAGAACAAAATTGGCACCCAGCGTTCGTCATGGGATCGGGCTCTTTGCGGATCAATTCATTCCGAAGGGAACGGCCACTTGGCAATATGACGCCATTTTCGACACATCTTATTCGAACGAAGAGATTGCAAAAATGTCGCCGCCTGCACGGGAACAATTCTTGAAATACGCCTATTTCGACGACACGCTCGGAAAATACGTGCTCTGTTTTGACGACCAACGCTTTATCAATCATTGCGCCGACAACCCGAACATAAAATGCACGCCCCACCGGGACATCGCGGCACGCGATATTGCGCCGGGCGAAGAACTCGTGTGCGACTATAGCGGCTTCGACCCCAAGTGGTTTGAACGGCGGGCCATCGATCCTGCGACGTTCCGATGACGCTATCCTCCGTGGGGAATCATTTCGGGGAACATCTGACGCTTGACGGCTATGGTGGCTGTCCGCAGCGGCTCGATAACCCGGACTTGGTGAAGTCCGCGCTTGCCGATCTCTGCCGCACACTTGGGATGAAAGCGCTGCTCGGCCCCGTCATCGCATCGGCACCAGATAACAATCTGAAAGACCCCGGCGGCTGGAGCGGGTTTCTCGTCATCGCCGAGAGCCATATCAGCATCCACACCTTTCCCAAGCGGCGGTTCCTGTCCGCCGACGCATACACCTGTCAGGCGGGGCTCGACACCGAGGCCATCGTCGCTTTTTTCACCAGAACCTTTGCGCTGGAAGAGGTGGAGACGCACTTCGTAAAGCGTGGTTTGCGTTATCCCGCACACAACATCGCCTAGAACCGAGGGGATGGATGAGCCTCGCATATATTCTCGGCGTGCTCGCAGGCGGGCTCTCGCTTGTTTCCTCCGCCCTATATGCCCGGTCAATATTTCTGGGAACGACGAAGCCCAACCGCGTCACCTGGTGGATTGTCACGCTTGTGTCGGCCTGCATCGTGGCAAGCTATTGGGACGTGGGCGCCCGGGAAACGCTCTATCTTCCCATTGCATACACAATCAGCTTCCTCGGCATCGCGCTGATTTCGCTATGGTATGGCGACGGGTCGCCAAAGCTCGGTCCGCTCGATGGCGTGTGCCTTCTGGGCGCACTCACGAGCGCGTCTATCTGGGCGTTCTCCAGTTCGCCGGGGCTGGCGCTCGGAATGGCAATCGGCACGGAATTCATCGGGCTTATCCCGACCATCTATAAATCATACGGAAGGCCCGCGAGCGAAGACCGCTCGGCATGGTTGCTCGCGACCTTTGCGAGTTTTCTCAACGTGCTTGCGCTTACGTCATGGAGACCCGCGCTCTCGGCTTATCCGATCTATGTCTTCACAACGAATTTCTTCGTGCTGACGCTCCTGTTTTGGCCGCGCCGCAGCGACCGGGACGGAGATCGAACCCTGCATCTTCCCAATTTCCGACAAGGCGTGGAGCCATGAACGACAGAGCCTTCAGTTCGATAGATTGTGTCGGCCAATGCATGCTCGATACCGAGAAGGCGCACGCATTTCAGGCAATCATATGCAAAATCGCTCGTCCGGAGCATGCGGTACTGGATGTCGGAACCGGTTCCGGAATCCTGGCTCTCTTCGCTGCCGCCGCAGGCGCTGCAAAAGTCACGGCGCTGGAATTTGATCCGTTCGTGGCGGCTATCGCTAAAGAGAATTTCCGGAACAATGGCTATGAGTCGGTGATTGAAACTGTTATCGGCGACGCCCGGAATTTTAAATTCCCGGAAGGTGCGCGCTTCGATGTCGTCACCATGGAGATGCTCACCTCCGGCATGGTCGATGAAATGCAGGTTCAGGCGATCAATAATCTGTTCCGGCAAGGTGTGGTATCGCCCGCGACGATCTTCATACCGTATCGGCAGGACACGCATATCACGCTCGCTTATGTCGATTTCAAAGTCTTCGGCTTCGATATGAAGATGGTCATTCATGCGTGGAATTGGCTCAACCGCATCGGGTTGAGTCCGTTGAGCGAGAAGATGCTTTTGAATTCGGTCGATTTTGCACAGGAAACGCAAGACGCATTTGACCGCGTGCTCGTCATGAAAATCATCGAAAGCGGCGTCGTGAATGCAATCTGGCTTTCCAGCCGGGCGTTCGTGGATCGCACAATGTCTCTGGAGAATACATGCACGTTAAATGCGCCTGTTGCGGTTCCCGTCCCCGACCGGAAGGTGCGGGCAGGCGAAGAGGTGCGGGTTCATGTGCGATATCGATTTGGACACGGCTATGAAAACTTCATCGTCGAGATTCTGTGAACAGCGATTTTGAAATGGGCATTGATGTGCCCTTGATTCCGATATTCCCCGGCTTCAAGAGATTGGAACTCTCCGACCGCGCCGATGTCGAGCGCATCACTGCGCGTTTCCCGCCCTATTCGGATTTCAATTTCACCAGCATGTATTCGTGGGATACTCACGGCCATATTTTCCTTTCCAGCCTGCATGGCAATCTCGCAGTTCGTTTTGCAGACTATGCGACCATGGAGCCCTTCTACATGTTTCTGGGGGATGAAGCGTCGAACGAGACGGCGTCGATGCTGATCGAATTATCAGAACAGGAAGGGCTTGTGCCCGAACTGAGGTTACTGCCGGAGGCCGCGGTGAAAGAACTCGATCCGCTCGTCTTTGCGGTCACAGAAGAACATGACCATCATGATTACATCGCCTCGCTCGAACGGGTTGCGGCATATGACGGGCGTCAGTTTTCACGTCAACGTACAGCCGCGCGGCGTTTCGAGCGGGAACATCCAGCAGCCTGCTTTGAACTACTCGATACGATGTGTCTCGATGCTCAGGCACGCATGCGCCGTCTCTATGCGCTATGGTTCGAGCGCAAGCATCCGGGCCAAGCTCTTGCCGAAGATCATGAATATCAGGCATTCGGTCGCTGCCTTGAAATGCCTCACAGGAACCTTATCGCAACGGGTTTCAGCGATGGCGCACAACTGGTTGCTTTCTGGATCGGTGAACCCTTGCCCAACGGCTATGTCATGAGCCACTACAACGGCATCTTCCCGGCCCTCAAACAGCAGACGGCGCGCGTGCTGCTAGCGCGCGGCGCACGCTTCTTGAACCTCGAACAGGACCTCGGCTTGCCTGGTCTGCGCAGCAACAAACGCATGTATGCCACTGACGGCCTCAAGAAATGCCGGGTGTCGCGGCTTTAAGGTATGTGGATGAAGTACAGCACGGGCGACGCCCCGGTGTCGTCCACCATCGCCACCGGAAGATCGTCCAACCAATATATTCCCTCTGCACCGTGCCTATAAACCGCTTTGTTATCTTAAGTTTATCCGTGCCGCATGCGTTACCGTCCAGAAAGCCAGCGCAGACGCAAGTCCAGCGGGGATGATCGTGGCAACCTCAAACCAGTACTCAATTGCTGGAAAATTGTAAAATACATGCTGCAGGACCAAAAGAATGCCCCCGACAATCAAAGCGATGATTAAGCCGATGAGAAGATGCGCGCGTAAGGAGATATTCTGATGGTTTCCTGACACGAGATAAAGCGGCCACGCAATGAGAGCCACCGCCAGAAAAGCTATGATCGCTGCGGCTATTGCCACAGTGACACCTACAAACAGAAAAATGTCGATGGCTTCCTTCCGTCCTGACGTCGTGGCTTTAATGAATTCGACGAAATGCCCTTGCTCCATGCGAGTCGCGTAAAGGCAACCTGATACGAATCCCATCCCGACGGATGCGCTCCAAGCTGCAACGAAACCCCAGAGTATTCGTGTTCGGTCTGCGAGCATGTGCGATTTTGACCTATTGTGACTATTGCTGTTCGCGTGGAGCTAATATCTCATCGATTCTCTTTGTTAGATTTCTCAGACAGCGTGCAATCAATACACCAAAAGAACCGGTGACGATAAAGCCAATATTGCCCAAAGCGTATCCTGTATCCAGCGTACCGCTTTTGTTGTAAAAGCCGATCAGGACATTCACAACACCGAACACAACAAATAGCCATCCGAACATTTCAATCATCCATGATTGATTCTTGGCGCACATATGTTTGATCCTTTTTGTTGCAGCGGCGCTCTCATCAATACGGAACATCTGTTGGCGCACGGGTGGGAGGATTCAAGTCAATTGGTTCGGGTAGTTCAATCGGATCGGTGACACGCGGAGTCAGAGCGCGCGGATTCACCGGTGTTATATTTGTGAAATAAAATTGAGGGACAGGTCGGCCCGATGGGTTTTCCACCGTGCATACTCCGGGAGGTGCAAAAGGTCGGTGCGGCGGCGGTGCAGGTAGTGGTTCAGGGTGACTCAAATAATCCAGATTTACAACTTCTGCAGTGCCAAAAGCGATTATCAAAAGAGCATAACAAGGAACACATTCGCCTTTGTGATCAGTTAGCCCGCCAGGGTTTCCCCAAACATATTCATACGTATTAACGTCGCCACTGTCTAAGCCAATCGAATCGCTTTGGATGTATCGTCCAATGGTTGAATCGTAATCCCGATGCCAATTCTGATTGAGCGCCGTCTCGATATCGAAGTATTGTCCGCGGAATCGCAGATTGTTGGTGAGCGAGCCGGTGACGGAGGCCGGATTGCCGAAGGGATCGAGTGCGCCGTCCCACACGATGCTGGCTGTGCCGTCGGTGATCTTCTGCGGTGTGCCGAGCTGGTCGGTGTGAATGAAGTAGAGGACGGGCGATGCGCCGGTGTCGTCCACCACCGCCACCGGAAGATCGTCCAGCCAGATATATTCCTTCTGCACCGTGCCCGAGCCATCGGCCTCTTCCAGCAGATGGCCGAAGCGGTCGAACACGAACTGCGTTGTCGTAGAGCCCACGGTCTTCTGCACACGCTGCTCGAAGGCGTTGTAGAGATAGGTTCCTGCGGTCGAGCCGTTCAGCGAGGCGCTGGCGTTGCGGCCATTGTCGTTGGCGGCGAAGGTGTATGTGTTGGAGGCATCGCGTACATCCTGAGATACCTGGCCGCTGGCCAGATAAGTGAAACTGCGCACATTGCTGCCGGTGGTGACGGTGCTGATCCGATTGGCACTGGAGGAATAGGCGTAGGTATCGGTCGTGCTGCCGATCACCCGCGTCAGCCGGTTTCCCACGCCGTCATAGGTGTAGCTATGCGAACCATAGAGCCCGCTTGCCGTATGGAGCCGATTCAAATCGTCATAGGTCAACGTTTGCGAGCGCGACGAAGCCAGGGCATCGGTGATCGAGGTGATATTGCCGGAGGCGTCATAGCCATTGGTCAAGCTCTGGACCGTGATCGTGCCGTCAGTCGTGCCGATTCCCGTCAGTTGATAATCCTGATCCCAGGTGAGCGTGGCGACAAGTCCGTTGCCGAAGGTAAGACCCGTAAGCGGACCGAAGGGCTCGTAGCCGACGCTGGAGGCCACGGTAACGGCAGATGAGCCCGAATTCTGCTTGGTGGTGATGCCAGAGATGCGGCCGAGCGCATCGCGCGTATAGGTGACGATGCGCCCCGAAGGATAAGTCTCTGTCAGAATATTTCCGGCTGTATCGTAGGTGTAGGCCGTGCCATAGGAATTACTGCCGATCACGCGCGTGTCCGACGAGACATGGCCCAGCGCATCGTAGACGAATGCAGTAGACCCGCTCTGGTCGGTGAGCGAGGTCAGACGCCCCACGCCGTCATTGCCGCCGCTCGTGGAATCGTAAGTGTAGGCGACATTCTCTGCTGACGCCGCCGGGAAGGTTTTGGCCGTGACGCGCCCAGCAACATCATTGGTGAAATCCGTCTCGATGCTGCGGGCATCGATCTGTTTGGTGATCTTGCCATTGGCGTCGTACCAGAAATCCGTGATGCCGGTGTCCGGGCTCGTCTGGCGGATCACATCTCCAAATCCGTCGCGCACATAGGATGTGACAAGCGAACGGGCGTCGGTAACGGAAGTCACCTCGTCCTTGCCATTATAGGCAATGGTCGTTTGATAGGAATCCGGATCGGTCTCCTGATAGAGCCGGTTGAGCGCATCGAAGGCATAGCCATACACCTTGCTGCGCGGATCGGTGGTCGAAGTTTTGTTGTTGTCGCGGTCATAGGCATGAGCCGTCGTTTGGGAGGCCGCGCCAATCTCGTTGAGCACCCTTCCGAGTTCGTCAAACGTAGCGGATTGCTGCTTGGTGATCGTGGCCGATGCAGACTTGACCACGGTTGCCGTGCGGTCGCCCATGGCGTCCAGCGTATAGGTGATGGTCTCGCCCAGATTGTTGGTGACGGACGTCAGCCGGTGCGCATTGTCATAGGCGTAAGTGAGCGTGGAGCTATCCGGCAATGTGATGACCGTGAGATTGCCCGCGTCATCGTAAGTGAAGCCGGTCTGCGCCTGACTTGTGCCCGGATTGACCGTGACAGTGAGAATACGTCCGCGGGTGTCGTAGGTGTAATTCGTGGTGATGCTGTTCGGATCGACAGAAGTCAGCGGTTGCCCGCGCCCGTTGATGGATGTGATGCTTGTGACATGACCAAGCACATCGGTGATGGAATTCACAAACCCGCTGCTGTTATAGGCATAGGTGGTGGTGTCGCCGGTGCCGGAAAGTGGGCCGTCAACCGTGTGCAGAAGCCCTCCTGTCGTATAGGTGTACGTCCAGGTTCGTGTCTGGCCGTTGGTGCTGTACGGAATTGATTGTGTTGTTGTGTCGGTGAGCGTGAGCTGAGTTGGACGCCCGCTGGTGTCGTAGGTGAAATCCATCGTGAGATTAGGCTCGACGATTTCATTCGGCTCATGCCAGGTCGAATTCCAAGTTGTCGTGATCGTGCGCGCAACCGACGTTCCATAACCTTCCGTGCGGCTGGTTTCCTCGCCGATGGAATTGTGCACGTAAGTGTTGACCCGGCCTTCCTCGCTCGTGGTCTGCGAAACAAAGCCGTTTGAATCGTAGGAATAGCTGGTCGTGCCTGCAGGGCAATGTGTACTTGCTTGACCGGCAATGCTGCTAATGCGGAACACCCCCTGATATGTCGCAAGACTATAGATCGCCTGCTTGCTAAGCGGGTTCGTCACCGTTCGCGTATTCGCCGTATCATTATAAGAAATCGTTGTGAGGTCTGCCCCACCCGCATGCTGACCGGACGTGGCGCGCCCTGTGGTCGAATCATAGGCCCAGGTTGCGTAGCGGTTCCCGTTTTCGTCGGTAATGCCGGTCAGCGCGTAGCGATTGATTGCATGCGTATCTTCGTACAGATAGGTCAGGAATTTCCCGTCTGGATACGTGACCTTTTGCAGGACCCAATCTCCTTGGCCACCCGACGATGGCGAACCGACGCCAGACCGGTCCACATAGGAATAATGCGTTACCCCGGTCGTGGGATCGGTGACCGTATCGACAAGCCCATTCGACAAATAGGTGAAGGTGAGGGTTCGGCCAAACACATCGGTAATGACGGTGTTATGGCCAGATGTGTCATAGGTGAAGGTTAGCGAATAACCGCCGCGATAGGCGATGCTGGTGAGCTTTCCTGTGCCGTCGTAAGTTTCGACATTGTCATTCTGATCCGTGATGAACCAGTTGGTGCCATCCGTGCTGAATTTCAGGTCGATATCATGTCTGGGGTCGGTGGAAGCGGACCAGCCTTGGGTGCTGGGGTTCCAATACGCCCTATACCAAACGCCGCTGACTTTTTTGAAATGTATTGGCATACCGTCGGCGCGGGTTGCGTCAACATCTGCAGTCGTACTGGACAAAGCGCTGCTCGCGACGATGAAGCGATCGAATTCGCTCCGCCACGCAATGCCAAAACGAGACTGATAAGCTCCGATGACGCTGGAAAAAGCTGCCTGCCGCGAAATGACAAATGTGGTATCGCTGTTGTAGTAGCGCTTCAGCGTTAGCGGCTCGGAGCCCGCAGTGGTGAAATCCGTTGCTTCTTCGAAGCCCTCGCCCGACATGACATTAAGGGGGTCGCCGAGGAGCGGGCATGTACCCCCGCCCCCGCCGCCCTGGTAACCCGCCGGCCCACTCGAGCAACTCATGACGGTTTGGAAGGTACCGGTCGCACACTTGTTCGAGCCGTATCCGTGAAGGAGCGGCTGCGCGGTGGCGTGCCCATACACGCATGAATCGATGGGATGCCCGGCGGCGCTGTTTGTAATACCGCAAGTACCATCAAGGGATATCCCCGGAAGCGTTCCATAGAAATGGAAGAACTGTTCTGCTGCAGCGCCGTAAGCATCCCCGCCATGGTTGCCGCCGCCGGTATAGGCCGCATACCAGTCGGCATTTGCCACAGTTGAAGCAAACATCGAAGCAACAAAGGTTAGGGCAAGAACACGAAGTATTTTGCCGTATGTGAGCCACCCGAACATTTGTTCCCCCCTCATCTAGACCTAAGCGGTATCATAGGTGGAACGTACTATCAATATACGACCACCGGTTTCAATCCGGTACAAACATTTTTACTTATAATTTCGATTTCTTCTTTTGAATAGTATCGATTGCTCTGCGAAAGGCGGTCGATCATTACTGGAGAGTTTCGTCTATCGCAATTCTCGCCCCCCGCATGAGCCCTGATGCGGGGGTGGCTGCACCGGCACTGATGCAATGGATGCACAAGGGAAAAAGGAGACCTCGGCGATGTGCCGAGGTCAGGAAGAAACAAACCGATTACGCACCCAACTTGGACGCCGCAAGTGCTGAGAGATACTCCGCTGCTTGCTGTGCCCGGCTAGCCGCCGTAAATATCGCCCTTGCATCAGCTTCCAGAACCTTGAGCCATGACGCGACATAGGCGGCATTGTCGGGCCGGGGCTCATTTGCAATCCCGAGCGATGCGCACAGAAACGCCGCGCCCAACTCCGCCGTTAACTCCTCCATCGCATACGCCTGATCGCCGAAGCGGTTTCTGAATGTTCGATCCAGCCGATGCGATGCACCGCTCCAATGCGTGAGTTCGTGGAGCAGGATGGCGTAATAGCTTTGGATCGGTGCACTGGTGGCCGTGCCGGTAAACCAATGCGGGCTCGGCATCTCGATCCGGTCCAGATCGACGCGGTAGCGTGCGGCGGGATAGCCAAGCTCTATCGTTGCGCCGGTCGCAGAAATGAATGCTTCCACCTGCTTGTCCGTCTCGAACTCGGGACTGCGCAGCGGAAGCGGTTGGGTCCAGCCCTCCACCTGGGCGGCGTTGAACACAACGGACGACGTGGCAAAGAAACGAGGCCGGTCATCCTCCGGGTTCTGATTTCCTTCAGCGCCCTCAATGCGCTTGTAGAACACGATGAGGGAACCGTGCTCGCCCTTGCGAACCTGTGCACCCACGCTTTGCCACTGGCGATAACTGGCCCAGTGCCCGGATGGATAGTCTTTCGTAAGCGCATCCACCCAAAGCGAAAGAACATTGATGCCGCGATAGGGTGCGTCGGTCACGGCATTGGTCGGCATGCCTGCCGGTACGCCGGGGCTATGCCAAGGCATTTTGAAGGTGAGTGGCGAATCCTTGATGGCCGCGACGATCTTTTCGGTTATGGTCCGGTAGAGATCGCGGCTGTTTGAAAGAACTGCATCCTGCATGTCTGTCTCCTGCATATGGCGGGAGCACCGGAAGGATTTCCGATGCTCCCGGATGCGCGGGAGCGAGTTCGCTTTCAGGGAGCGCCGGAGAATGCAAAATACGTAATCGCCAGCGCCGCCGCATCGAAGAGCGATTGGCGCGGGTCTTGATTCATCCACTTCCGCCGCTTTGGCGGCAGGCGGTGGTTGAAAGCGTCGATTCGCTGTGCAATGGCGAGCGCAATCTCGTAGCGACTCGTGGCGCCGATGGTGGCAAAGCAGGTGCGTACCGCAGCGCGGGAATAGATGCGGATACTGATGTCCCGGCAGGCCACCAGATTCTGCATGGAGCGGCAGAGCCGCCGGATGCGGTCAACGCGCGTGGCATCGCGTCCCTCAAAGGATTCAAGAACGAACACGGCGGGCTCGTAGCGGTTCAATAGGCGTTCGAAGCGCTTCATAAGGCGCGCATTGCGGCCCGGCTTGGCGCTCGCCATGCCCCAATCCACGGGAGAAAGCGGCCCCTCGAACAGCACCCAGCCAAATCCATGCGAGGTTGGATGAACGGCCAACACGAGGCCCAGATAGGAAGGTGCGGCGGCCTTCATAGGTCATAATCCACCATGTGGAGACGGTCTTTGATCTCGTTGAGAAGCTTGAGCTTCTTGAGCGATGCGGCATCGGTCTTGCCCTCAATGCGGTCGTGGAATGCGAGCGCGCGGCGCGAGAGGCGATCTTCAACAGCTTCGCGCACCGCGATCAGCAATTCGGCGGCACTGATGCCGAAGATGATCTCGCAAGCCATAAGCCGCGTCACCGGCAAATGACATCTGCCATTCTCGTATTTGCTGATCGCTCCCTTGGAGACACCCAGAAGTGCGCCAAGTTCGAGTTGCGACAAGCTCCAGCTCTTGCGGTATTTGCGTAGATAGTTTTGAGGGCGGCGAGGCATGTGAGACGCCGCAAAGAGCGGCACCCGTATGATTTCATCGGGCGCTTGCGCGGTGCAGGGGGCATTTGTTGCCGCGCTGGAAACTTTTCAGCAGCGAAGTACTGATTATACTCAGCGGCTTCCCGAAAAATTCTCAATTCACGTTGAAATCGGTAGCGATTCCGTGGCGATACGAAAGCGCTTCGATCTTCGACTTCTCGGAGACCGGCACAACGTATACGCCGCGGGATTTGCGCGTCGCAAGGCGCAGTTTTGCGCGCAGGATATATCCGACCCATTTGTTCGACACGGGGCGGCCATATTCGGCGCAATGCGCGTGATTGAACCGCTCTGTTATGTCACCGACGCTCACATCCTTGCCCTCGGACGCTGCAAGTGCCGCGAGGGCCGCTGCAACGACACCTGCTTCAGCCGTTTCGCGGCGAGCGGAAAGCGTATCTCCGTTCTGCGCAAGGAGTGCTGCTTGGATCTCGGTACGCAAATCCGCGTCATCCACGACGCTGAGCAAAGACAGCGCAGTTTGATTAAGGCGCGGTTCGACGCCCTTCATCAACGCTGAAATGTCGGTCTCGATCTTGAAGAACTCGCACAACCGGAAATGTAGAAGCCGGTTGCGCAGTTCCAGCGCCTCTGTCCTGAGGCTCGTGGGCAGATGTATCGGAATATCGGCTCGCAGTGCTCTGGTGCCCGTTTCTTCGGTCAGGAAGCGGCTTTCCAGCGCCTTGTCCTGAAAGCTCTCGCGCATGGCAACGATCTTGGGTCCAAAGACCTTGAAGGCGGCGGGATTGAACTCCTTGTGCCGGTTCTGGAGGGTACGGAGCACCGGCATCCCGCGCACATTGCCGTTGTTGAGGATTTTGACGAGCTCGGCTTTGGCATCGCTGAACGGCAGATCGGCCTCGTCCAGAATGAGCGTGCCGCCGAAGGCATCCAGCGTGTGGAAGATGGGCGAGACGGTGGACGCGCCGGATGCGAAGAAGGCCTTGTAGCACAGCGAGCCGATGGCCATCAGCGCGCGGGTCTTGCCGGTGCCGTATTCGCCGCGCAGCCGCAGATAGGGCACCTCGTTGAAGCGGTCATAGACCCAGGTAAGAAGGACGTAGTGGGCGGCAATCTGCTCGAACAGCGGTGACAGATCGACATAGCGATGCAGGAAGGCGCGAATGTCGGCGAGCAGTTCGTGCTTCAAGCCATATTCCACCGGCTTGCTCGGCAGCAGCACGCAGTCATTGGCGATGAGGTTATTGGTGGCGGCGTAGGGGACGAGGATTTCCGCCGTCCCATTCTTCAATTCCATCTCGATGTTCCAGAGACCGCCGAAACGGGAGACGGCGAGGGCGGTCTTGCATGCGGGCGCATCGTAGACGAACTCGACGAGCGTATCGGAGAGAACGCGGGAAACAGTCGGCACGCGGTTGAACTCGGTTTTTGTCATAGAGACACGCTATCGCGCGCGGTGCCGTCGGTGCAGGCGGCAAAAGAGGCAGGATCGTCAACTTGTGCGGCCTGCATTGCGCATTATTCCCGTGGGACATTCGTTCGATGGACCAGCGGGCAAAGCCGGAGCCGGGCGACTATATCCTTGATCGGTACATGCCGAATGCAAGCCCTGCCGAGCGCGAAGCGGCGCGAGCCAATCTCTACGCCTTCGCCGCCGCAATCCTTCGGACATGCACGCGCATCGCGCAGGAACGAGAAGCGATTCGCGAGAAAGAGACGAGGGTGTAAAATGGAGGGACGAGCCTTAGCTCGACAGCATGAAGAAATATTTCGGGTACATCCGCGTCTCGACCCAGCGCCAAGGCGCTCACGGTGTGTCGCTCCAAGAACAGAAGGGCGCCATCGAAACTTACGCGCAGCGCACGGGGTTGGAAGTCGTCGCGTGGTATGAAGAGCGGGAAACTGCGGCCAAACGAGGTCGCCGGGTGTTCACGCGCATGCTTGCCGAACTTGGCCGCGACCGGGCGCAGGGCATCATCATTCACAAGATTGACCGCAGCGCTCGCAATCTGCGGGACTGGGCGGACCTTGGCGAGCTTATCGACCGGGGCATTGACGTGCATTTCGCGCATGACGCGCTCGATTTGCGTTCGCGGGGCGGACGGCTTTCAGCCGATATCCAGGCGGTCGTGGCTGCCGATTTCATCCGCAATCTGCGCGAGGAGACGCGCAAAGGTTTCTATGGCCGCCTGAAACAGGGCATCTATCCGTTGCGTGCGCCCATCGGATACCGGGATATGGGGCGCGGCAAGCCAAAGGAGATTGATCCGGTACGCGGCCCGCATGTCCGTGAGACGTTTGAGCTTTATGCGACCGGCGAATGGAATTTCCACACCCTCCAAGCGGAGATGCATCGTCGCGGCTTGCGCGGCCTCCGCCATACGCCGGTATCGCTCAATGGTTTGACGACCATGCTCAACAATCCGTTTTACATGGGTCTTATTCACGTTCGAAAAACTAATGAGACCTTCGAGGGCAAGCACAAACCTCTTATTTCCAAAGTACTTTATGACCGGGTACAGGCGGTACTGCGCGAACGGCGAAACGGCGTCATGCCGCTCAAATATGATTTCCTGTTCCGCCGGATGATCCATTGCGCCCACTGCGCCTGCACCTTGATCGGCGAACGCCAAAAGGGCCGCTACGTCTATTATCGCTGCCACGGCAGCGCTTGCGCCGGTACCATCGTCAATGAGGCGAGAATCGACGAACGATTGCACGGGATGTTCTCGCTGCTTCGCTTCACCGACGGGGACTTGAGAGACTTGAGGGACATGGTGGAGAAGCTACGAGGTGCGATCAAGGATGAGAAGGTCGAGCGCGAGCAGTCATTACGTCTGCAATTGTCTCAACTTGATGAGCGCATTTCGCGCCTGACCGACGCACTTATTGACGGGCTGATCGACAAACCGACCTTCGACACACGCAAGATAACGCTGCTGCATGACAGGCGCGGAATACTCGACCGGCTGGAACGAATTGAATCCGAGCCGTCCGTTGCCGACGTGATCGTCGAATATCTCGAACTCTCAAATGTTGCGCAAATACAATACGAATCCGTATTTCTGCCGGAAAGACGCGAGACGATATGCGCCACAACCTCGAACTTCTTGGTTGCCGGGAAAACTCCAGAAATTACGCTGAAATCTCCGTTCCAAGAGCTCTACGATATGCGGATTTCCGCTTGTTGTGACCTATATCGGGATGATTCTCGAACTTTAGCACAGAAGGTCTTCGAGATTTTCAAAACGACGGCGGAGGCCGATGTTGCGAAGCAGACACAACGAAATCAGCCGGACGAGAATCTACCTATGGCCGCATGAAGTCCCTGAAGTCCTCAAGTCTCTAGCCGGTCCAGCTTCCGCCCTTGGCATGGGCGATCCCGAACGAGCCCATGACAGAGCGCGAGAATGCGGGTGCGCAAGATCAATCTATGCATCTTCAACGCTCGTCGAAGAGCGCTAAATTCAATTCGTTGAACGATGGAATGGCGCACAAGCGACCTTAGAAGTTCGACATCTGCCATCTCATATAGAGCCCGCCGCCAAGATGGAAATCGTAAGAAAGATGGCGGAGAGATAGATCATAAGATAGGTTGATTGAAAGAATTTGCCTTCGGACTCCTTTGCACCAGCATTTTTCCAGCCAATTGGATATATGGGACTTGCGTGAGCATCAAAGAGAGCATCTTCATATAATCCGAGAGCGTCTTCTAAGCGCGCGGCTACTCGTTGTTGGGCCTTAAAGCCAGTTCGCAGGTCTGCAAGGTAGAAATATCTTAATACTGCTAGCCCAAGCAAAACGCCGATGATCAGCACGCTGCGATCCGCACACGTCAAAGCGTGGGTGCTTTGAAGGAGCCACCCTCCAGCACCAAGTGAAAGGCCAATGATCCAAGTGCCAATGCTTTCGACCCGTGCCCGAATGAGGTGGAGCGAGTTATAGCGCTCGCTAAGGGCAGCGAGCAGGATGGTAACCTTGTCTGCGTGTTCGATTTTCATATTGATCATTGCGTTATCAACCGCCATGCCTGAAGCATGAAAGCTTCAACTTGGGCTGGTGTATGTCGCGGATTGCCGCGGAAAAGCCAGCGAAGATCACAGACTTCCGCATAGTTGTTCGCCACCTCGGGGTTTTGCATGTCATTCCAAATTTTCGCCGTAACTTCGGCCGCTATATCGCGCCATGTGGCTTGCCTGAATGTGGGATTTGGGACGTTCCAGACCAAGCATTCGAGCATAAAAGAAGGCATGGCGTCTTGTTCTATTAGACCGAGTTCAGCAAGCCTGCCTCGTGTGCGCTTCAGAATGCGCACCATCGACTTAAAGGTGCGTGAGGTATTGTCATTCTTGGTGACGCCGTTTTGATAGTGTTGTTCTGGAAAGCTGTACACTTGCGGTCCGCTATCGGCCAGAAATTCAATGCCCTTGGCTGAGACAACATGTGGCGCACTGAGTCGGTGGTGCTCGAATGCGGGCACGATATCTATTGGCGTTCGGTTGGTATTCCCAGCAACACGCAGGCATTTCGCTTTGCGCTCAACAGAGTTCGTCCCAAAGGTAGCCCGAAGAATGGCCTCAACCTCGGACTTATATTGAAAAAATGTGTAGGTCGCGGGCGAGAAACTCGCGCCATGGAGCGCTTTATCGGCGGCGGATAGAAACGTAGTGTCCGGAAAATAATACCCGTTGTGCACTACGGCTAAATCCACGTCGCTATCTACGCGGATGTTGGTGCGATTCGTATGCGACCCTTGTCTTATGAACGTAACGCTATTGCCAAAATGAGCCCGCAGCGCGTTCGTGGTCTGGCTAATGGCATTTGTGCACCTGGCGTCTTCGGTTTCGCTCGGTGCTTTCGCCCAGGTTTCAATCTGCTCTTCTGTCAAGTTCATGCGTATAGTATTGATTTAAAGATGATTTTTCGCAACCCTTGGGAAAGCCGAGCCGCCAGATACCGGCGCTGCCATATAAAAAGTAGCCAAACGCGAGACAATTGCCCCCTCCCGGCATGTTGTGTTGGATGCGATGCTGACACGATGAGAAACACTGGCAATGACATCTCCTATTTTGCCAGCGCCAATCATCGCAATGCCAACCTACCCTTTGGCATAGTGCAGGTAGATCGCCTCTCGCACATATACATCATCGGGAAAACCGGCGTGGGCAAGTCCACGCTCATCGAAACACTCGCGCGCCAAGACCTGGAAGCAGGGCGCGGCTTCGCGCTCATTGACCCTCATGGCGACCTCGTGGAAAGGGTCGCTTACGACGCGGCTGCTGAAGAGCCAGGCCGCGTCGCGTATCTGAACGCGCCAGATGGCGCTCAACCGTTCGGATACAACCCGCTGCGTAAGGTACGAGAGGACAAGATTCCACTTGCCGCCTCCGGCCTCATAGAGACGCTAAAGAAGCTCTGGCCTGATGCGTGGGGCGTGCGTATGGAGCATGTGCTGCGCAATACCCTCTATGCTCTCCTAGAGCGAGATGATGCCACGCTTCCCGATATCCTGCGCATGTATGCCGACGAGAGATACCGAAAAGGTGTCGTGCGTGATATTCGCAACGAGACCGTCCGCCGCTTCTGGCAGCACGAGTTCGAGAATTATCATTTTCGCATGCGCGCTGACGCAGTGGCCCCGATCCAGAACAAGCTCGGCGCGCTGCTCTCTGATCCGACGCTGTACCGAATCCTCGTGACACCAAAGATCGACCTGCGTTTCCGGTCAATGATGGACGACGGGAAAGTGCTGCTGGTCAATCTCTCCAAGGGACGGCTTGGCGAAGACAGCAGCCACATTCTCGGCGGCCTTATCGTCTCCACCCTCGGCCTTGCCGCGTTCAGTCGTGCCGAAGATGAAACCTCAACCCGCCGTCCCTTCTTTATATATCTGGACGAATTTCAGAACTTCACGACCCTCATGCTCGCCAACATGATGAGCGAGCTGCGCAAGTACGGCGTGGGGCTCACGCTCGCCCACCAGCACATGCAGCAGTTAGAGCCAGACATTCGGCACGCCGTGCTCGGCAACGCGGGTACACTGATTTCATTTCGGGTGGGGGCGGAAGACGCGCCGATCTTAGCGAGGGAATTTCAGCCGAGGTTCGAGGTTGAAGACCTGCTCAATCTGCCGAACCACGATATTTATTTGAAGCTAATGACGGATGGGGCACCGAGCCAGCCCTTCAGTGCATCGGCTTCCATCGCCTCAGTTTGTTCTCCTCTTGTTCGCGGGATGCGAATCTGACATAAGGTCAGAAAAATACCCCGAACGCAGAGAGTTGTAGTTCACGCAAACCCCTCACCAAGTGGGTTCACAATACCATCAAAAAAGGCACTTCCTGACGGTGTAAAAGCCGAAATCTTTGGCGACGTGATGTTCAGGAAAGGTCTGCCAGTGCTTGAGACGCTGAACACGCTAAAGCAGCGTGTGGCCGAGGTAATCGCGTCATTCGATCCGGATTTCCATTGAAGAGTCCGATGCACTACGCCGCATCGGCGATAACCATGCTCGCATCGGGCGGCGAACACGAAGAATCATGTTCTTCCACCTTAATCAATTCCTCAATATAGGCTTCCCACTTCCCCACAGCCTCGCGCATTTCATCGGCATAGGTGTGCCGCTGATACACCGACACAATCCCCGCCATCGTTCCTGAGACGTGGTTGAGCAGTTTTTCCGTGACATGAATCGGCGTGCCAAACGCGGCGAGGTTCGTTGCAAAGGTGCGCCGCAGATCGTGCAGCGTCCAGTGCGGCAGGGGGCAGCGCTTGTCGAATTTGGGCTTGCACTTAGACCAGCCAAAAAACGGCTTCTTCCCTTCCGTACCGCGCGCCGGAAATAAAAGCCCTTCTTGATTGCCGGAGCGCAGCACCGCCTCGGCCAGCGGTCCAAACGGGATGGTGTGCGAGCGCTTATTTTTGGTGATCGCGGGCGGGAAGGTGATGGTTCGGGCGTCAAAATCGATCCATTCGCGCCGCAGGCCCGCGATCTCGCCCCGGCGCTGGCCCGTGAGGATGAGAAGCTGGATGATCTTGCTGAGCGTCGATGTGGAGGCGCGGGCTGCCATGAGAACCGCTTTGAGTTCATCGCGCGTAAGCACCCGGACGCGCGGCGGCGCGGCTCTAGGCGGCTCCACACCGGCGCACGGGCTACGGGTCACGTATCGGCGCTGTTCGGCCCATTTGAAGAAGTGCCGGATCACCCCATACGCATGGCGCGCCTCGCTCGGCGTTCTACGCTTGCGGTCGATGATCGCCGTGACGTTGTAGGTGGTGATGGTGCTCAGCACCTCATATCGGAACGGCGGCAGAAAGTAGCGGTTCAGCACGCGCTCCACTTCCTTGCCCGTCTTGGGCTTGAGGCTGTGTTTGGGATATTGGGAAGCCAGAAAGAGCTTCATCGCGTCCTCGAACTTGATGTCCGGGGTTTCCTCTTTGCCAAGCACCCGCGCTGCGATGAGTTCGCGGGCCCGTGCGCGGGCTTCCGCGAGCGTGATCGTGGGATAGCGGCCAATGGTGATGCGCTTGCGGTTGCGCCCTATAAGGAGAATGAAAGATCGGACGCCGCTTGCCGAGATGCGCACGCCGAAGCCCGGCACTGCATCATCCGAATAGGTGATGCGCCCTTTTTCGGGCACCCGCAGTCTTTTGAAAGTGAGGTCAGTGAGGTGCATTCGGGGCTCCGCCGGGGCTCACAAATCGCATGAGAAGTCGCGTTTCGTTCCGTGGAGTTATGTTGAGTCGAAGTGCGAGAATGTCAATCATGCCAAAGGCTTGTGCGAAGCCATGTTCAGCTATGAGAATCTAATATATTTTTCTGGGGGACTGGGGGTCGTGGGTTCAAATCCCGCCGCTCCGACCAATAAAATCAAAGACTTAGATCATATCTTGTCCGGCCAATCGCGCGTTGTCTGGGACGCCATTTTCTACGACTTCAGAAATCGGCTGCGCGCAGACGGCAAGTGGCCCCCGCGCGCATCGCGCGGCGGAACTAGCCGCGCGCGTGGCGATTGTCTCGTGTATGGCATCTCGGCACTTCATGTTCCGCGTTGCAGCCCTTGTTCTCGCTGGCATTTTTTGCAGCACGATCGCGCGGGCACAAACCCCACAGGTGGCGCGCGGACGCTATCTCGCGACGATGGGCGATTGCGTGATCTGCCATACGCGGCCCGATGCAGGCAGCCCGAAATTCGCGGGTGGCTATGCGCTGCATGCAGCACCGGGTACGGTCTATTCCTCCAACATCACGCCAGACAGAAATACCGGCATCGGAAACTGGACAGTCGCCCAGTTCTATCGCGCGATGCATGACGGCATCGCCGCGGACGGGCGCCATCTTTATCCGGCATTTCCCTATGCCTATTTCGCCAAGCTAAGCCGCGCGGATACCGATGCGATCTTCGCCTATCTGAAGACGGTAACGCGGATAGCGTATCGCCCGCCGCGCAATCGTCTGATATTCCCCGCGAATATACGCGCCGGCATGATGGCGTGGAATGCGCTGTTCCTCGATCAGGCGCCGTTCAAGCCGGATGTCTCGAAGTCGCGTGCGTGGAATCGCGGCGCAGAGATCGTCACCGGCTTGGGCCATTGCGGTGCGTGTCACTCGCCCAAGAATTTCCTGTTCGCCAACAAGGCCGGGGACAGCCTGCAGGGCAATTTTGTTGACGGATGGTTCGCGCCCGATATCAACAACACGCCGCACGAGGGTTTGGGTGACTGGAGCGCGCAGGAGATTGTGCAATTCCTGAAGACGGGCCGCAGCGCTCATGCCTGGGCCGCGGGCTCGATGCGGCAGGTGGTGGAGGAATCCACCAGCGAGATGACCGGCGCGGATCTGAATGCCATCGCGATCTATCTGAAATCGCTTCCGCCCGTGGCCGCCAAGCCGCCACATGCGCCGGATGCAAAACAGATGCAGGCTGGGCAGGCGATATTCGTGGCGCGCTGTTCAATTTGCCACACGCGCAGCAGCGCTCAGGGCTATCCGACACTCGCCGGAAATACGCTGGTGCAATCGCGCAACCCCCATACGATCCTGCGCATCATCCTGCAGGGCGCCTCGACCGCGGCGACGAAAACCGCGGGCAGCGGATTCTCGATGCCCGCTTTTCCGGTGCTCAGCGACCGGGAGCTGGCGGATGTCGCGACCTTTATCCGCAATTCCTGGGGCAATCGCGCCGAGCCGGTTTCGGCGCGTGATGTGAAATCGCTGCGCAAGGTTTTGAAGGCAGCAAAATGAAAATTGCGCGCGCCGCCCGCGTCGATGCGCTGCGCGGCATTGCCGGCCGAATCGACGTCGAGCCTGCAGCGCTTCGTCACCGGGCGGCTGGATTCCTTGGGACATTATATCGCACTACGGTATGATCTCCCGCGGCCCAGTCAGATGGATCAAAAATTCCACTCGCGCATTGACCAATTGCAAGTTCCCGCGGGTTTGCCAGAGAGGGGAAGGTGACAGGGCCGTCCCAAATCCGTTCTGCAGTGAGGTTCGTTGTATGGGCGTTCGCCTGCGCTTTTTTTTGCCCGGTTCCCCGCGCCTTCGCCGCCGCCCCGCTGAACTATCTGACGAGCGCCGGCGACAAGGCTGATGCCGTCGTGCCGCTCACTTGGGGCGTCATCATCATTTCCATTGCGGTCGTCGTCATCATCTCGCTGCTAGTGGCGGGTGCGATCTGGCGCAGGCCCGGCATCGCGCCGCAGCCCGCCGGCAGCAAGATCGCCGTCGATGAAGAGACCGATGGCCTCAGCTGGATCTGGATCGGCGTTGGCATTTCCTCGCTGGTGCTGCTGTTCACCGTGGTGTGGACCATGGTGGTGCTTGCGAAGGTGACATCGCCCGCCACCAAACCAGCGCTCACGATCGAGGTCACCGGCCGTCAATGGTGGTGGCAGGTCCGTTATTTGAGCAACGGTCCGTCGCAAGTATTTTTCACCGCGAACGAAATCCATATCCCGGCGGGGCAGCCGGTGGAGTTCAAGCTGGTTGGCGGGGATGTGATTCATTCATTCTGGTTTCCAGCTCTAGGCGGCAAAACGGACGCCATCCCCGGCCAGACGAACGAAACCTGGCTCGAAGCGCATAAGCCCGGAATCTATAACGGCCAATGCACCGAATATTGCGGCTTGCAGCATGCGAAGATGGGGATGCTGCTCATCGCGCAAACACCGCGTGATTTCGCGGCATGGCGCGCGCATCAATTGCAATCGCCCGCGCGGCCCGCGAGCGGCGGCCAATGGGCTGGCCTTGCGAACTTCACCACCCATTGCGGAAGTTGCCATGCGGTGCGCGGCACCGATGCGGCGGGATCGCTGGGCCCCGATCTCAGCCATCTGATGCAGCGGCACACCATCGCTGCCGGAATCCTTCCGAACGATCCGCAGAATCTCGATCGCTGGATTTCCGATCCGCAGGCCATCAAGCCCGGCGCGCTGATGCAGAAGCCGGAGCTGTCCGCAAATGAGCGCGCCAGCATCATCTCCTATCTCGAGACGTTGAACTGAGGGGCGCGGATGACCATCACCGATTACGAACGCGTCCCCACCGTCTCTACAGGGCAGAACGAAGCTCTGGCGGAGAAGCTGCGGAAATTGTGGGAAACGGAGCCGGGCATCGCGGGATTCTTCTCGACGGTAGACCACAAGAAAATCGGCATCCGCTACATCATCACCGCCTTCGCCTTCCTGATCGCCGGAGGATTGGAAGCGGCAGTGATGCGCTGGCAACTCGCCTGGCCGGGACAGCACGCATTGACGCCGGAGCAATATAACCAGCTCTTCTCCACGCATGGAATGACGATGATCTTCCTGTATGCGGGGCCGGTGTTGTCGGGCTTCTCCAACTATCTTTGGCCGCTGCTGCTGGGCGCGCGCGACATGGCGCTGCCGCGGCTGAACGCGCTGTCCTACTGGATCTATCTCTGCGCAGGAATCTTCCTCTACGCCGCCTTTGCGTTTGGCTTCGGACCGAATGACGGCTGGTTCAATTATGTGCCGCTCGCCGCGCGCGCCTACAATGCCGGGCCGAACATCGATTTCTATGCGCTGGGTATGATCCTGCTCGGCATTTCCACCACGGTAGGCTCGATCAATTTCGTCGTGACGTTCATGCGCATGCGCGCGCCGGGCATGTCGATCAATCGGGTGCCGATCCTGATCTGGGGCACGCTGACGGCGTCCGCTGCGAATATCTTCGCCATTCCGGCGGTGAGCCTGGCATTCTTCCTTCTGTGGATGGACCGCAATGTCGGCACGCATTTCTTCGATGTGCCGACCGGCGGCTCCGCCATGTTGTGGCAGCATCTGTTCTGGATGTTCGGCCATCCTTGGGTTTACGCCATCGTTCTGCCCGCGATGGGCATGGTGTCGGACGGCTTGCCGGTGTTCTGCCGCCGTCCGCTCGTCGGATATACGGTCGTCGCGCTGGCGACGGTGGCGACGATGGTGCTGGGCTTCGGCGTGTGGGTGCACCACATGTTCGCGACAGGCCTGCCGAATATCTCGCTCTCATTCTTCAGCGCCGCCTCCATCATCATCGCGGTGCCGAGCTCGGTGGGTGTGTTCGCCTGGATCGCGACGATCTGGACGGGCAGGCCGGTGTTCACGACCGCCTTCATGTTCTTCGCCAGTTTCATCGTGCTGTTCGTGATGGGTGGCGTATCCGGATTCATGACGGGGTCGGTGCCGGTGGATTGGCAGCTGACCGACACCTATTTCGTCGTCGCGCATCTTCATTATGTGCTGATCGGCATCAATGTCTTCCCGGTCGTGGGTGGGATATATTTCTGGTTCCCGAAATTCACCGGGCGGATGATGGACGAGCGCCTCGGCCGCTGGAATTTCTGGACCATGTTCATCGGCTTCAATCTCGGCTTTTTCCCGATGCACATTTCCGGCCTGCTCGGCATGCCGCGGCGCGTCTACACCTATGCGGACGGCATGGGCTGGGACTGGCTCAACCTCATCACCACCATTGGCTCCTATGTGTTCGCGCTGGGCGTGCTGTTGTTCCTCATCAATGTTTGGAAGAGCTATCGCCGCGGCGCGCCGGCTGGCGACAATCCGTGGGATGCACCGACACTGGAATGGGCGACCACTTCACCGCCGCCGCCTTACAATTTCGTCGTCATTCCTACGATCGCCAGCCGTCATCCGCTGTGGGAAGACCGACTGCAGCAGCATGAAGGCGAGGGCAGCCATGTCGGAGCGGGGCTGGCGCTCGATCATGGCCGCGAAGCCATCGGCACCTCATCGCTCGATGCGACACCCGACATCATCCTGCGCATGCCGAAGGATTCTTATGCGCCGCTGATCCTGGCGCTGGCTGCAACACTGTTCTTCGCCGGGCTCGCCTTTCACGCATGGTGGCTCGCCGCGTTGGGCGCGCTGGCCGCCGGCATCGACATCATCGGCTGGCTGTGGCCCGAGCGCACGCTCGGTGAAACGAGGGAGCCGGCGATCAATGGCTGACCGTATTTCCATCGAAACCGCTCTACCCGTCGGCGCCATCGATACGCGCGCCAGCGGCTGGTGGGCCATGATCTTCGTTATTTTCACCGAGGCGGCACTCTTCGCCTATCTGCTGTTCTCTTACTATTACATAGCGGTGCAACCGCATGCGCCGCACACTTTCCCCGAAGGCGGGTTGCCGGACCTCAAGCTTGCACTGCCCAACACGATCATTCTGCTGCTGTCGAGCGGCGCGGTGGCGTGGGCGCAGTTCAACATCGAGAAGAACGACAAGCGCCATCTGGTCTGGGGTCTCGGCATTGCAGCGGTGCTGGGCATGATCTTTCTCGTCATCCAGTATTTCGAATGGGCGGCCAAACCATTCGGGCTCGCATCCTCGCCCTACAGCTCGCTCTATTTCACCGTCACTGGCTTTCACATGGCGCATGTCGTTGTGGGCGTGATCATGCTGTGGGCGCTCTTCGCCTGGTCGGCGATGGGATATTTCAACCGCGTGCGCTATGCGCACATCCACATCGGCGCGCTCTACTGGCACTTCGTGGATGCGGTGTGGCTCGTGGTGTTCTTCACCTTCTATGTCACGCCCTATCTGGGATTGCGAACATGACGAATGTGATCACCCATCCCGCCCCCCATCGCAACAAGGTCAGTTTCTGGGCCTTGATGTTCGGCTGCTGTGCTGCGCCGCTCTTATGGATCGGACAGCTCACGCTCGGCTACTGGGTGACCGCGCAAATTTGTTACGGCAGCGATCATCCCACACTCACCGATGCGCCTGGCACGCTCTATTCAACGCTGATCGTGTTCGATGTCATTGCGATTGCCGTGGGGATACTGGGCGGCATCGTCTCATTGATGAGCTGGAACGCGACGCAGGAAGAGAAGAAGGGCGGCGCCTATCATGCGCTGAGCATCGGCGAGGGCCGGGCGCGGTTCATGGCGCTGTGGGGCATCATGTCCAGCGTGTGGTTCCTGGGCGCGATCATCTTCAACACCATAGGTTCAACGATGGTACCTATATGCGCCCGCTGATCCGCAACGTCCTTTTCGCCGCGGGCGCCGCTGTTGCGCTGATCGCGATCGCGCCGCCGCTATCCACAATCTCTGCGCAGCTATTCGCCGCACACATGCTGCAGCATTTGCTGCTGATCGTCGTGGCCGCGCCGCTTCTCGTCGCGAGCGGTTGGCTGGACGGGCTGCAGCGGTTCGCGCTACTGCGCAGGCTCACCGAACCCGTGACGGCGTGGGTGGTGTTTGTCGGTATCTTCGTCTTCTGGCATTGGCCCACGGCATTTCAATGGGCGGCGCGCAACGAGGCGACGATCCTGCTCGAACATGCGAGCATCCTGTTCGGCGCGTTGCTGTTCTGGAGCGTGGCGCTGTCGGCGCGCGGGCAGGAATGGCTCTCCCATGGCGCGCGGGCGCTATTCGTGATGACGGCCGCCGTGGTCACCGATCTTCCCGGCGTTATCATGCTGTTCGCGCCGCGCGCGCTCTGCACCATGCCGGGAGAGAACGCGTCCGCCTTCGGGATCACGCCGCTGGAGGATCAGCAGATCGCGGGGCTCCTGATGTGGGTGCCCGCCAATCTTGTCTTCTTCGGTTTCGCGACATGGCTCTTCGCGCTCTGGATTTCCGGCACGCATGAAAATTCATCACAGGTGAGGACATGAAAGCTCGTTTCGGCAGTTTGGCCTTTTTCGCGGCAGCCGCGCTGTGGATTTCCAGCGCCGCGGCCGATGATCTGCAGTCCCTGACTCAGGACGACAAGCAATGGGTGATGCCGGCAAAGAATTTCGCCAACACGCGGTTCTCGTCGCTTAGCCAAATCACGCCTGCGAATGCGGGCCAGCTTCAGGTGGCGTGGAGCTTTTCGGTGGGCTCCAATCACGGACAGGAAGCAGCCCCCATCGTGGTTGGCGACACGATGTATGTTGTCGGCGCCTATCCGAACGAGTTGTTCGCGCTGGATGCGACGACCGGCGATTTGAAGTGGAAATATTCGCCACGCGTCGATCCGGCGTCGCAGGGTGTCGCGTGCTGCGATGTCGTCAATCGCGGCGAGGCCTATGACAACGGCAAGATTTTCTTCAACACGCTCGACAACCACACCATCGCGGTGGACGCCAAGACCGGCAAGGAAGTCTGGGCCGTCAAGCTCGGCGAGATCACCAAGGGCCAGACGATGACCATGGCGCCGCTGGTCGCGGATGGAAAAGTCTTCGTCGGCAATTCGGGCGGCGAGATGGGCATTCGCGGCTGGGTCACGGCGCTTGACGAGAATAGCGGCAAGATCGTGTGGCGCGGCTACAATGTCGGGCCCGACAAGGACGTGCTGATCGGCCCGAAATTCCATCCCTACTACGCCAGCGCCAAGGGCAAGGATCTTGGCGTGAAGACCTGGCCGCCGGGGCGCTGGCAGATCGGCGGCGGTCCGGCGTGGGGATGGATCAGCTATGACTCGCAGACGAATCTTATCTTCTATGGCTCCGGCAATCCCGGGCCGTGGAATTCCAATCAGCGCGAGGGCGACAACAAATGGACCACCGCCATCTTCGCGCGCGACGCCGATACCGGTGAAGCGATCTGGGCCGACCAGCTCAATCCCCATGACCTCTACGATTATGATGAGATCAACGAGAATCTGCTGATCGATCTTCCGATCAAGGGGAAGATGACGCATGTGCTCGTCCATCCCGGACGCGACGGTTTCATGTTCGTGATCGACCGGCAGACCGGCCAGATCTACTCCGCCGACAAATACGATACGCAGACGTCGATGAAATATTTCGACATCAAGACCGGCCGCCCGGTGATGGACGATGCGTTGAAACCGGTGTTGGGCAAGAACATCTCCGGCATCTGTCCCGCATCGCCCGGCGTGAAGGACTGGCAGCCGGTGGCGTATTCGCCGGTGACGAAGCTGCTCTACATCCCGCATCAGCATCTGTGCATGGACTACAAGACGGCGGAAGTGGGCTACATCGCCGGCACGCCCTATGTCGGCGCGACGGTCGATATGTATGCGGGGCCGGGCCACTATCGCGGCGAATTTGCGGCGTGGGATCTCACCAAGCGCAAGAAGGTGTGGTCGATCCACGAGAAATTCCCGGTGTGGACCGGAACGATGGTCACCGGCGGCAACATCGCGGTCTATGGCACGATGGATCGCTGGTTCAAGGTCGTGGACGCGCGCAACGGAAAGCTGCTCTATCAATTCCACGCGCCGAGCGGCTTCATCGGCCAGCCGATCACCTATCAGGGCAAGGACGGCAACCAGTATATCGCGATGCTTTCCGGCATCGGTGGCTGGGCGGGGGCAATCGCCAATGCAGCGCTCGACCCGCGCGTGCGCAACGGTGCGCTGGGATACACCGGCGCGGTGGGCGATCTGCCTGCCTATACCAGCGGTGGCTCGACGCTGCTGGTGTTCGCGCTTCCCAAACAGGGCAATGCCAATGCGCCGCAATAGTCTCTTCGCGGCGCTGCTGGTGCTGGCGCCGTTCGCCGCGCACTCAGGAACGCTTCGCGTATGCTCGGAGCCGAACAATTTGCCGTTTTCCAACAAGGCGGGGCAGGGATTCGAGAACAGAATCGCCAATATCGTCGCGCGCGATCTGGGCGACACGGTGGCATACACTTGGGCGCTGCAGAACGATCGTTTCATCAAGCACACGCTGGATGCGCACAAATGCGACGTGATGATGGGCGTTTCCGCCGGCATGGACGATGTTCTGACGACGCGGCCCTATTATGCGTCCACTTATGTCTTCGTATCGCGCAAGAAGGACGATCTGGACGTTGCATCGCTGAGCGATCCGCGGCTGCGCAAGCTGAAGATCGGCGTGCATCTGGTCGGCGACGATCCCACACCACCTACCATGGCGCTCGGCCGGGAAGGCATTGTCGATAACGTTCACGGCTACATGATCTATGGCGATTTCGCGAAAGCCAATCCGCCGGCCCGGCTTATCGAGGCGGTGGAAAAGAACGATGTGGACGTTGCCGCTGTGTGGGGCCCTTTGGGCGGCTACTTCGCGAAGAATTCACCGGTCGCTCTGCAGATCACCCCGATGACGGGGACACAGCGTTTCGCGCCGCTGCAATTCCAATTCGCCATCGCGATGGGCGTGCGCAAGAATGACAACGCGCTGCGCGACAGGCTCAATGCCGTGATCGCACGAGAGGAACCCACAATCCGAAACATTCTGCGCGTCTATGGCGTTCCCATGGTGGCGCTGAAAGGAGACCGTCATGGATAGTTTCCGCTGGACCGTGGTCGGGTTCGCCGTGGTCATCGTGATCGCAGTCGTTGCCGCGCTTTCCTCGATCGTCATGCCGGGCGCATCGCCACAGGTAGAGGCGCGGGCCAATAGCTATAGCGGCATGGTGCCGGCAGGCGAATTGCTGCGCGTGCCGGTGACCGGCATCTATCCCGGCGGATCGCCCGCGGGTCTCAATCCCGATATGAAAAATCCGCTGGCGAATGATCCCGATGCGGTGGCGCGCGGCGCTAGGGATTTCGACGCGTTCAATTGCTCCGGCTGTCACATGGCGCATGCGGGCGGCGGAATGGGACCGGCGCTCAGCGATGCGGCATGGCTCTATCGCTCGAGCGACGCGAATATCTATCTCGACATCGCGCAGGGCCGCGGCGCAGGCATGCCTGCGTTTGGCGCGATGCTGCCCGATCGCACGATCTGGGAGCTTGTCGCTTATATTAGAAGCATCAGCGAGAAGCCTCCGGCCACGTTCGGCGCCACCACCTCCGCAAATCCGCAATCGCCGGACACCGAACAAGTGCCGGCCGGAAGGATCGACACCACAACGCCGTGGAAATTCACCGAGCCGATGCCGCCCAATGGGGAAAAATCCGGTGGCGGCCCGCCGAACGCAAATCGGGGCAACTGAGCCAGACCGCACCGGTGAGAGCCTTGGCGTTGTCGAATACGGCGACCACTTCCCGGATAGTCCCGCCAGTACATCTCAGCCCTTCCGCTGTTCTGGCGGCCAGAATGTTTACCGGCCTGTGCCCGCCCGGTTCTTGTTGATTACGGCCAGAACGATCAGCCCGAACGTCGCCAGGCGGGGCAGATAATAGAGTGGCTCGAATTCAGATGCTCTCAGCCACCCAAGCATCAGCTGGTTGCCTGCGTAGATCGCGAATGCGGAAGAAAACAGCAGAAAGAAGCTGTCGCGTGTGCGAAGCCAGAAACGAAGAAAGAAGAGGGCCGCAACGAAGGAGGCCATCGAAATAGCGCCGGCGAGCATCGAGCGTAGCGTGTCCATCAGTCCGCATCCCAAATCAAGCCGTACAACAGCACGGTTATTGATAGCAGTGCCACAAGCAGCCGTAAGATCGAAAGATCGATGAGCGGCAGGTAAATTTTGTCCAGCACCAGCAATATGTTGTTGACGGTCAAGCCGGCGAAACAGAATCCGCTCCACAACAGCAGGCGGTATCGCTGCCGCGCGTAGGCACGAAGCAGCAGAAAGGCACACGTCAGCGCCACAAGGGCACACAGGCTATATATCAGCGCGGCCATGTTATTTGTCCTTTCGGAACCTGAACGCATCGGCAAACTTCTGGATGCGCGAGGGCTTGTTATGGACAAGATTGGTGATCGGAATCAGATACTGCGCATAGGCTTCCGACAACCTGTCGATTGTGATGCCTTGCTCCCCGTTTGAAGGATGGTAGCGATAGAACTCATCGCTGCAGATGCACAGACCATCAGCCGCAAGCCGCGCGAGCGCTTCGGCAGCCACTGCTTCGCTCACGTACAGTCGCTTTGCAACGGCTTCGATGGTCCAGTTCTGTTCGGCATAGTTGCGCAGCAGCAGCAATGCTTCGAGTTCGGCGACGGAATCGATGTGCCCCAGGATGAAGTCGCGGACGTCGTCGGGAAGGATCGGATCAGACATGGTCCTCGAAGCCCTTAGCGCGAGGGCGTTTCGAGCGGCGGCCAGCGATATTCGGGAAGGCGCAAATTGTCGATGATATCGCGCCCCACCGCAAATCGCGCGAGCCCCGGGATGGCGAACGCACCGATCACCCGATTGCGGAACCACAATCCCCATGCGGTCTTCGGTGCAAAGGCGCCGGCAAGCCGCTCGGCACCTTTCTGTTTGGTGTGGATATAGTCGCGCAGGATGTTTTCGTAGTTCTTGAACGCGACTTCGTGCAGCCCGTTCGCCCGGAAGAGTTCGCCCGCCAGAATATAGGCCGAAATCATCGCCAATGCGGAGCCTTGTCCGGCCAGAAGAGACACGCAAAAAGCGGCATCACCCACCAGCGCGACACGGCCCTTGGACCAATTGTTCATCCTGATTTGGCTGACGCTATCGAAATAGAGTTCCTGCGCGCGGTCCAATTCGTCAAGAATCTGTGGCGTCTCCCACTTCCCGTCGCGATAGATTTCTCGCAGCATCGCCTTTTGCCGGTCCAGTGCTGCCGGCAAATGTCTGCCATCCGTGGCAAAGATGAACAAGAACATCGTCCGGTCGTCGTGTTGCGTAAAACGCCCGACCATCCGGCCAGGCCACCCATACATCAGATACGCATCTTCGTCGCGCGGACGGTAGCCGCGAACCTCGAACGCCGCGACGGCATTGCCGAGCCGTTTTTCGAACCCATTCTGCGGTCCGAATGCCAGCCTGCGAACATCCGAATGCAACCCATCGGCGCCGATGACCAGATCAAAGCGGCGTTTGCCGGCGTGTTTGAAGCGAACCTGGACGCTGTCTCCCTGTTCGCGAAGCTCGTAGATTTCGTCGTCAAACAGCGTTTCCGTGCTGTTCTGCGCCTTCTCGAACAACAGCCGTGAAAGACCGCTGCGTGGCACGGTGACAAAGCGTCCGCCGGTCAATTCATCGAACACGCTGGTTCCGAAACCAGTGATGCGTTGTCCGCGGTCTCCCACGATCCGCACTTCGCGCACGTGGTAGCCGATGCGGTTGATGTCCTCTATCAGCCCCATGCGCTCGGCGATGTCGTATCCCAGTCCCCAAAAGTCGATGACATAGCCGCCCTCTCGCAACGCGGGTGCGCGCTCAACCAAAGTGGGCTCGTAACCGGCCAACTTCAGCCAATAGGCGAGCGTCGGCCCTGCTATACCGATACCGGAAATGAGAACGGTCTTATTGGCCATATCCCCGTGTCTTAGTCCCTGGGAGCAAGGATGCGGGCGGGGACCATGTGCCCCACGCCCGCACCGCGGCTCCCCCACAAATCGGCGCTGGCAAGTTTTGAGCTAAAGTGTCTAGGTTGGCTCTGACAGTAGTCAGATATCCGCCAGCGAATTTTGAGTAGGCAAAACGTGACTTAACAATCAGAGGCTCGCAGATGTCTTATCTGATCCGGTCATCGACACCTTCGCGGCTGCCGGAAATCCGCGCGCGCCTGATCGATCGCACCCGCGATATGCCCTCCCAGATCGAGAACCTTCTGTCGCGCAAGGAGCAGGTTGAATTTCGCAAGATCGCGACGGTGCTCGATTATGGCCGTGCCGGGAGCACGGTTTTCGCGGAAGGCGAAGATGCGCATTTTGTGTATTCGGTCGCCTCGGGTGTCGTGCGGATAAGCCGGCATTCGGATGGCGGGCGGCGGCAAGTCCTGGCCCTCATGCTGCCGGGCGATCTGTTCGGCTTGCCGGATGCGGGAATCTACGTGAACTCGGCGGAGGTGACCTGTCCCTCGACGCTGTACCGGGTGCCATGGGCGGAGTTGCGCAAGCTCATGGCCCGCGAACCGGCGATGCAGCTCAATCTGCTGAACAAGGTTGCGTTCGATCTGCGTGAGGCGCAACGCCGTATCGTGGTTCTGGGTCAGCAGAATACTTATCAGCGCCTCGCGTCTCTCCTGCTCGATTTTGCGCAGCATCCGGCATTCTTCGACAAGGCGCATGCGCAGGTGACATTGCCGCTCAGCCGATTCGATATCGCCGACTATCTTGGTACGGCGCCGGAAACGGTTGCGCGCGGGTTTCTGCGGCTGGAGCGCGAGGGGTTTGTCCGTCGGATCACGTCGCGCGTGGTGCAAGTCCGCGATATGGACGGTTTGCGACGCCTTCGAACGGAAAAACGCCGCGCGGACTCGTGACCAATTGTTGTAGAGCGCCGACGGAAGATGGCGCGGGGCATCATGGCAGAGGGGACCAAATTTTAGAGAAGCGCGTCGGAATCGGCGTAAGGCTTGATACTTTCGGCAACGGAATCGGCGACGTGCTCCTTGGCAATCAGGCCGATGACGTTATTTGTCCGCGGAATTCCTTCCGCATTGACGACGACAGCCATGATTGCGTTTTTACGCCACATGCGCCCGATCACGTTGAACATGATGTCCTCGCTGCGGGCAATCGTGAAATTGGGACTGGCAACATCTCCCAGCACTACACCGGTATAAGTGCCTTCGAGCCCCCGGCGCAGGGCAGTGTTCACCCGCAACACGCCCGAAATTTTGTCGTCCCGTGTGACCACCACATGGCGCACGCGGCCGTCATGCTCGGGCAGCTTGAGAAAATCGACGAATGCCATGCTGTGCGGCAGCACCAGGATATCCCTGTCCATGACATCGACGGCGCGGCGCACGAGAAACATATTCGCGTGCAGCGCTTTGGGAATGAAATGCCGCCGGGCAAGCAGTTTGATCGTATAGATGTTTTCGCGGGACAGGTAACGGCGGCAGCCGATGCTGATCGCAACGGCGATGATCATCGGCATCACGATGCCGTAATCGAGAGTCATTTCGAAGATCATGGTGACGGCCGTCATCGCGGCACCGGTGCCGCCGCCGACCATCGCCGCCATGCCGACCATCGCGAACGCCGGCACGCTGATGTCGGCGGATGGAAACAGAAGATGGCAGATCGCGCCGAACGCGCCGCCGAGTGTAGCGCCCATGTAGAGCGACGGTGAGAATATTCCTCCCGACGAGCCTGAGCCCAGACTCAGCGACGTTGCTATAAGCTTCGAAACGGAAAGCAGGGCCAGGAATGGCGCCGCCGCCAGCCCGCCCAGCAGGACTGCCTGTATCGTCGAATAGCCGACACCGTCGATCTGGTAGTGACCGGAAAAGCGAAGATAAGCATACATCATGGTGCCGACGACGCTCATGCCGACAGCGTGGCGCAGATATTGATTCTTGATGCGTTCGAACTGATCCTCGGCAAAGTGCAGGCCGCGAATGAAGCCCGCCGCTGCAATGCCGGTCAGCACTCCAAGAATACCGTAGAGCACGAGGATGTATATCGCCGACGGATGCACGGACAGTGAGCCGACTGGAGGCACATCGAAAGCCGGGCGCGGTCCGAAGAAAAGCCGGCCGATGAAGGTTGCCGTTCCGGTCGCAAGCGCGACGGGCAGAAACGTGCGCGTGCTCACCTCGGGCATCATGAGTTCGATGGCGAAAATCACACCGCCGATCGGCGTGTTGAAGGTCGCCGCAATGCCGGCGCCCGCGCCGGCTGCAACAAGCGTGATGCGCTGCCAGGATTGCAGCCGGATGAGCTGGCCGATGCTTGATCCCAGAGACGCGCCGATTTGAATGATCGGTCCCTCGCGCCCGACGGCGGAGCCGCTACCGATCGCAAGCGCCGAGGCGAGCGATTTCACGGCCGCAACGACGGGCCGGATACGCCCCTCTTTGTAAAAGATTGCATCCATCACTTCCGGCACGCCGTGGCCGCGCGCTTCCGGTGCGAATGTTCTCACAAGAAAGACGACCGCCAGCCCGCCGACGACGGGGACCAGTATCACCAACGCCCCCCACGGCGATGCAGGTGTGTAGACGTTGGCGTCATACACGGTCGAGAATTGGCCGAAGAAAAACAAATTGTGCACGATGGCGATCAATCCGCGAAACAGGATCGCGCCAAAGCCTGTCACCGCGCCGACGAGAACGGCGATCACGGAAAAAACGAACAGGTTCACCGAACGCTCGGCGGAATCGATATTGTTCATGTTGTGATGTTTCTTGCGAAAGTTGTGGCGGCCCCGGACGATCGGTCGTGCCACAGCTCTGCTCATTGGACAACACTTTCGTCTCGTGGAGGGTCAACGCCGCACGGTGATTAATTCGGATTAATTCTGACTATAGTCAGAGTTTGCACTGATGGAATGTGATCCAGCACCGCCTCGGTATGTTTTGATGGATAGAGCATCGCAGCGTCAGACCGATTTTGGCTAAACGCTCGCCGGGCAATCAATGTCAGTGTGTCCGTCGCTGCAACAGACGCGTGAGCGACGTAAATGTCAGACCCTGTACGGTGATCGAGAACGCGACGACGGCATAAGTGATAGCCAGGATCAGCGAGCGTTCGGGCCCTTGCGGCAGAGAGAGCGCCAGCGCGAGCGAGAGCGCGCCGTGAAGTCCGCCCCAGCCCAGGATAGCGGTAGCGCCTTTCTCCGCGTGCCGCATCCGGAAATATGCAGCTTTTTCGTGTGCCTGCCGTGAAGCAGGGCTGGGGGTGGTGGAACTTTCGGACGCCGCAGTCCACCTGGTTGACGCGGAAAGATTTGCTGACGTTCCCGATAGGCTTCGACTGAATCGAGATAGACCCGCACCCCGCGGCGGCCAATGCCGTGTGCTTCCAGATCGCCGGCGGTGATGAGGCGCCGCACCTGGCTTTCATCGCAATCGAGAAGTTGCGCAATCCGTTTAATCCGCGCGCTTTTACGGTTCGTCGGCAGGAAGGGATGTACGGCGCGGGACATAATGACGTTCTCGCGAATGCGTGCTGAATCACATCGCACGGAGCATTGTCGTTCAATAGCCGCGGGGCAGCAGGGGTAGATCGGTCTATTCTCTAGAACGGACACCCCGCCGAATGGCAATAGGTGGGGCAGGGCCGATTGCCGCCCCAACCACGCGGCCGAAAATATTTTCAAAGATCGGCGTCCGCTTTTGGTGTGCTGAACGGTCTCTATAGCCGAGCCCCAAGTTCTAAATCCTCGAGGGGCGGGGAAGAGGCGGGGGAATGGACAAGATTCGAATTTTCGCCGCGCGACGGCGGTGTCGCTTCCTGGCGCAGCCAGAGGAACACCCATGTCTGCCGCCGACGAATGGTTTGATCGAGAAGTCTTGCCGCTTGAGAAGCTGCTGATGCAATACCTGGAACGCAATTGGCGCAATCCGAGCGATCTCCCAGACTTCCGGCAGGAAGTCTATGTGCGCGCCTATGAGGCCGCGCTAACCGAAATTCCGACGAATACCAAGCAATTCATTCTCGTAGTCGCGCGCAATCTTCTCATCAAGAGAGCACAGCACGAGCGGGTCGTTCCCATCGAGGCAGCCGCGGATATCGAAGATTTGGGCCTCGCGCTCGACGTTCCTGGCCCGGATCGGATCGTCATCGCGCGACGAACTCCGGCATTTACAGGCGGCGCTCGACCGTCTTCCGCCGCGGTGCAGGGAAGCTGTCGTCCTGCGGCGCGTTAGTGGACTTACCCGGACGGAAATCGCGCAGCAGATGGGCATCAGCGAATTCACCGTCACGCGCTATCTCTCGAGCGGCATCTGCATGCTGGCGGACATTCTTCATGGTGAGCCTTCGAACATCCGGAGGAAGACATGAGTCAGTTTCGGGAACGGTTCGAGAATGCGCCGTACAGCGACATCGACATGCGCGCGGCAAATTATGTCGAACGCCGGGATGCAAGCGGCTGGACGGATCGCGATGAAGCCGAACTGGACGCTTGGCTAAGTGAGGCGGTTGCCCATCGCATTACGTTCATCCGTCTGAATTCAAGCTGGAAGCGGACCGAACGGTTGGTTGCACTGCGCACACCCGAACACTTGCCGGATGCGCCGCGCGGCCCTGGCGGCGGTCGCAACTATGTCAGGGTTGCAGCGGTATTCGGCTTGCTTTTGGGCGCGGGCGGGTTTCTCGCAATCTATTTGAATACACCGCGCATTGAGACTTACTCCACGCCGGTCGGCGGGCGGGAAATTCTGACGCTGCGCGATGGTTCCAGAGTCGAACTCAACACCGACACAAGCATTCGTGTTTCGTTGAGCGCGCAGGAACGCGCAATAACTGTTGAAAGAGGCGAAGTCTATTTCCAGGTCCACCACGACGCTTCGCGCCCCTTCGTCGTTACAGCGCAGGGTCACCACCTGATCGATCTCGGAACGGAATTTTCGCTCCGCGTCGATCCGCAACACGTGAAAGTCGCCTTGCTCGCGGGACGCGTCCGGTTCGATCCTGACACGCAGACAAGCGCCAAAGCTGAAGTGTTGACTCCGGGCGATGTCCTGATGGCCTCAGCGGATCGCGTTTCGGTGAAGAAGGAATCGTTGCACGACCTGCTGGCGTCGCTGGCGTGGCGGCAGGGAATGCTGGTGTTCCACAACACCGCGCTGGCCGACGCGGCCGCGGAGTTCAACCGCTACAACCAGACCAAGATCGTCATCCAGGACCCGCTCGCGGCGAAGGAAGCGATTAACGGAACGTTACCGATCAACAATCTCGCGGAGTTCTCGCGCATGGCGAAGAACCTCTTCGGATTACGTGCCGAAAATCGAGAGGACGAAATTCTTTTGACGCGCTAGGCGGCGAGCAGGTTTCGGCGCACTTGCGATTGCTGGTTTTGAAACAGGGGGAACTATGAAGAACCATTCGCTGAAAACCCGTCTGATGGGAGGAATCGCATTTGCGGCTGCGCTAAGCTCGGGCGCACACGCGGCCGCGTTCGATATTCCACGCGGCGACCTTCCGACGGCCTTGGATGCCTATCAGGCGCAATCCGGTGTTCCGATCGTCGTCGCAGCTGGCGCGGTCAAAAATATTCAATCGGCAGGTGTGAAAGGCGATCTCTCCGCCGACCGCGCGCTGGCCAAAATCCTGAAAGGCACGGGATTTGTTGCCAATCCGGGCCTGTCCGGTGTCGTCGAAATTGTGCGTGAGCCGAAGAAAACGTCGGAGGATTTCGCGCCCGCGACGACGCTCGCGCCTGTCCGCGTCGCAGCTGCCGCAGCGGCCGACATTGAATCTGTGGTTGTCACCTATTCAAAAATCAAAGGCGACATTCAGACGGTGCCGATTGCAATTACGGCGCTTTCGCAGGAACAGCTCACCTCGCGCCAGATCGCGGGCGGTCCCGATCTGGTGAAGGAAGTTCCCAACCTCACTTTCACGAAAACCAACTTCTCGGGCTACAGCATCCAGATTCGCGGTATCGGCATGCAGGCGATCTCGGTGACGACAGATCCGGCGGTGGCGGTTGCGTTCAACGACAATCATTCTTTGAGCAGGAATTCTACGACGTCAGCCAGGTCGAAATCCTGCGCGGGCCGCAGGGCACGCTCTATGGCCGCAACGCGACGGCGGGTGTCGTCAATCTGATTTCGGCCAAGCCGACCGATCAGTTCGAGGCCATGGCGTCGGCGGATTTCGGCAATTATCACAATCGCCGCTATGAAGGCATGATCAATATTCCGATTGTCGATGACCGGCTCGATGTTCGCGTCGCCGGAGAATGGACCAAGCGGGATGGTTACAGTTTCAATTCTCTCACCAACTCGCCGATCGACGGCCGCGATCTGTGGTCGGGCCGCGTCACCATTGGCTGGAAGCCGACCGAAAATGTGCAAGCCTATCTTGTCTGGGAACATTTTCAGGAATCCGACGATCGCCTGCGCAGCAGCAAGCAGCTTTACAAAACCGATTACGGCCCGGGCGGCACGCCGACCAGCGGCACGGTGGACATTGCAGGCTCCATAAAGCCTTTCGGACCGGGAAGCTTTGGCGGCGACTATTTCTCCCAGGGCTGTTTGCCGGCGTCGTTCTATTCGTCGGATTCCTATCAAGCCCCGCTCGGATTTACGCTGCCCTATATCCTGGGTTTGCAAGACGAGGGGAATGGGAACCTTATAAATCCGTATGCCAGCGAAACCCAATCGCGCAATCTGCGCGTAATCGAGTCGGGACTCAATCCGAGCTACAGCGCGAAGAACGATGTCCTTGAACTGAACGCGGACTATGCGGTAACACCGGCTCTGACGTTCACGTCGCAAACCGGCTACAATCAGGATTTCCTGTGGTCGACAGAAGATTACAACCGGTTCAATACGTCCGAAGGCGCGTTTCAATACACGACGCCTTATCCGGAGGATGGGTTTAGACAATGGGATGCCAACTCCCTCGGCGTCGTCTCGCCAGATCCGAATGGTTTGGGTCACTGCCGCTGGCAAGGCAGCGGCGACGCTTGTGCAGGTCTCAAGGTTGGTGACGCGTGCACGCCGCTACCCGGTGCTGCCAACGATACGGACGGCGTACGCTTGGGCCGCGTCTATACCTGCGTTCCGGACGGCGTGTTTTGCGATCCGCAACTGGGATGCAGCGACCGGCTCGTGGCCGAGGATTTGTCGGATGAGCGCGCCTGGCAATTGAGTCAGGAATTCCGCTTTGCTTCGCATTTCACTGGGCCGCTCAATTTCAGCGCGGGCGGAAATTATCTCCACTATGAAACGGTGGAGAACTATTACGTCTTCATCAACACCCTGACGGTTACGTCCTACAATTTCACGCGCGGCGCCACAGCGCCGCCACGCCCGCAAACGCAGCCCTGGGTGCCGGGCGTTTCGGACAATTCGAATTGCTTAAAGGGCGGCTATACGATCTCCAATCCGTTCACGCCCTATAATATCGACGATCCTCTGGAAGGCGGCTGCATCTACATAGATCCCAATCCGCTCACCAGTCTCAACAATCAGGGACACAACTATTTCCTCAGCCAGAATCCCTATGTGCTGAATTCCTGTGCTGCATTCGGTGAAGTTTATTACGACATTTCAAATGATCTGAAATTCACCGGTGGCTTGCGTTGGACGGACGATCAGAAGCATTTCATTCTCGTTCCCAGCGAGCTTCTGGTGAAGGGGTATGGCTATCCCGTCAGCGGAATCGTCGATCAGCAATGGAACCAGCTCACGGGCCGCGCCGCGCTCAACTGGTCGCCGAAACTCGATTTCACCGATCAGACGCTTGTCTATGGCTCTTACGCGCATGGCTACAAGGCAGGCGGCGCCAATCCGCCGGGTGCAATCCTGTTGAAGTTCGCAGATCATGACATTACCAGCCCCATTCATCCGCTGACCTTCAAGCCGGAATTCATCGACGCATTCGAATTGGGTTCGAAGAATACGCTGCTGGATGGCGGGCTCACGCTGAACGGTGATGTCTTCTTCTACAATTACAAAAGCTACCAGATTTCGGAAATCGTGGATCGCACTTCGATCAATCTCAATTTCGATGCGACCGTGAAAGGCGCCGAACTCGAGACGACGTGGGAGCCTGCGCCGGGACTCAAATTCAACTTTGCAGGCGGCTACGAAGATACCCGTATCGGCAATGGCCAATCGGCCATCGATCTGATGGACCGCACCGCGGGCAATACAAACTGGATGGTCGTCAAGCCCTTCGCGACGCAGGCTTCGAATTGCATTCTGCCGACTTACGTGGTCGCGGCGCTCATCGAAGCCTATTATGTCGATCACTATGATGGGGGAACATCGCTCGGCACTTCCGGCGCATGCCTCAATGCCTATTCCGGCAATGTCGATCCGCTCACCGGCCTCAAATACACGCCCTATCCCACGGACACCGCCTTCGGAACACTTCCCGATTCAATCCGCGGTACCTACAAGGGCTTTGATCCTTCAACAGCGCCGAACGTCGGCGAAGGCATTGCCAAGAATCTGGGCGGCAACGAATTGCCGAATGCGCCACACTTCACCACAGCTCTTTCTGCAGAATACACATTGCCGGTTTCCACCGACTGGGCAGCGACGCTCCACAGCGATTTCTACTGGCAATCGCAGAGCTTCGCACGCGTCTTCAACGATCGCCCCTATGACAAGATACGCGGCTATTCCAACGTCAATCTGGCACTGATCCTCACCAGCGCCGATGGCTGGCAGGTGCTGGGTTATCTCAAAAACGTGTTCGACACGACAGCCATCACAGGCGACTTCCTGAACAGCGACGACAGTGGCCTGACGACAAACGTGTTCCTGACCGATCCGCGCCTCTATGGCGTGCGCGTCACCAAGAACTTCTGAGGGGGAAACAATGAGCGAGAACACGCGAAGGAACGGGACGAGCATTCGCTGGAAACTTTTGGTGACAGTATCGGCAAGTGCATTGCTTGCATCCGCTGCGAGCCAGGCCCAAGCCGCGGACGGCGACCGCCCGCTGATCTGGTTGGAGGTGGGTGGCGAATTGAATCAGCTGACTGCGCCGGAGGAACAATTCGTGCCGGCCTTCGTGCTGGCGACGCCGCGCCCCACGCCGGAAACGATATCGCCGCTCAGCGTGGCGCGTCCACCGCGTTTCGGATTCGATGAAGACGCTAGGATCACGTTCCAGCCCGAAGACTCCGACTGGATTTTCTCGGCTGCCATCCGCTATGGCCGCTCGAGCACCAAAAATCACGTGCGCCAGCAATCGCCTTATCCAACGCATCCTACCGGTTTCACGTGCGCAACGGGCTGCGCGCCGAAATATCAGCGCGCGCTGCAATTCATGGATACCGCGGCGCAGCGCAGCGAGACACACTCGATCCTCGATTTCCAAGCCGGCAAGGATGTGGGCCTGGGCATGCTCGGTGGCCACACATCGTCGAACATCAGCCTTGGCGTGCGGTTTGCGCAATTCCGTTCGAATGCGAAGGTCGCGTTCAAATCCGATCCCGATGCGCATGTTTACATAAAATATTACGGCCAATTCAAATTCCGCTATGGAGCGACGTACCATTCCAACGCCGCCAACAGCACGGCGAGCCGCAGCTTTCAGGGCGTGGGTCCCTCGATCTCATGGAACAATTCGACATCGCTCGCCGGCAATCCGCAGGATGGCGAAATCGTGCTCGATTGGGGCGCGAACGCGGCACTTTTGTTCGGACGGCAAAAGGCGAAAGTGCATCATCAGGCCACGGCGCTTTACCATAAGGGAAAATATTACATCACCTCGCAACCCAACTACCGCACTACGCAGTACAAGCATAATACCAACGTCCCGCCCCGCTCGCGCAATGTGATGGTGCCCAATGTCGGCGGCTTTGCGGGGCTTTCATTCCGGTATAGCGACGCGAAGATCAGCCTTGGTTATCGTGCGGATATGTTTTTCGGCGCAATGGACGGTGGCATCGACACAGCAAAAAAGGAGAACCGCGGTTTCTACGGACCTTTCGCCAGCGTCAGCATTGGACTGGGTGATTAGCGGGTAATCGAGCCATTCTACGGGTCTGAGTTGCCCCCGGCTCGCTCCTGAGATTATGGGCGGTGAAGGAAGCTTCACTGCCTTTTTTTATCAAAAAAGTGAATAGCTTTGCGGCTGCCACAATATTCTGCGCCGCAACATGGCGTGCATATGCGTGTCCTTACCAATTGGAGGATAATGCACTCCTCTTCTTTTTGAGGGGGGACTCGCCGCGCTCACTCGTCCTTATTGGTGAGGCCCCGAACTCTAACCCTCGAAACGCAGGTGGTTCACGGGGGATGGTCGAGATACCGGACACAGATCGTGAAGGCGCTGACCAGTGCCAGCAGGGCGCGGCCATGACCGTGCCCGAAGTGCAGGCCTGGTTTGTACGCGAAGTTTTGCCGCTGGAGGCGGTTCTGATGCAATTCCTTCGCCGCAGCACCCGCAATCACACCGATGCAGAGGATCTTCGGCAGGAAGTATATATGCGCGTGTGCGAAGCCGCGCAGAGCGACATTCCGCATTCCGCAAAATCCTTTGTCTTCACGGTAGCTCGCAATCTGCTGATCGACCGCGCGCGTCGCGAGCCAATCGTTTCAATTGAAGCGGTCGCGGATCTGGAAACTCTGAACGTCGCTATCGACGAGCCGGGGCCGGACCGCAACGCGATTGCGCGTGATGAATTGCGGCGCCTGCAGGCTGCATTGGAAAACTTACCGCAGCGTTTTCGCTCGGCTGTGGTCATGCGCAAAGTCGACGGCCTTTCCCGCCGCGAAATCGCCGCGAGGTTGGGTATCACGGAAAAAACCGTTGAGCGCCATCTCACGGAAGGTTTGCGCGCGCTTGCCAGTTCTTTTTATGGCGAATCGACGAATCTCGGGAGGCAACTGTGAGCGAAGGGCCGCAGATGAAAACAGTGGCCGGCGATGTCGAAGCTTGCGCCGCAGCCTGGATTATCAAGCGGCGCGATAGCGATCGCTGGAGCGGCGAGGACGAGCGTACGTTGAATCTCTGGCTCGATGAATCCTGGGCTCACCGCGTCACCTATTGGAGATTGGATGCCGTATGGGATCGCGCCGATAGGCTTGGCGTGCTGTATCCGAGCAGGCCTGTGCGAGGCCGATTTCGGCCAACATTTCTGAAGATAGCGGCCGGTCTGGCGTTCGTTGCGATGATCGGCACGGGTGCAGCGTATTGGACTACGCGCCCAACGATGAAGACATATGCGACTTCGATAGGCGGCCGCGAACTGGTCAGCTTTGCCGACGGCACAAAGATTGAGTTGAACACCGATACCGTTTTGCGCGCCAATATGACGACTACTGCGCGAACCGTCTGGCTCGACAGGGGCGAAGCCTATTTTCAGGTCAGGCATGATGCGGCGCATCCCTTTGTGGTGATGGTGGGCAGGCAGCGCATCACCGATCTGGGCACGAAATTCCTCATCAGGCGAGATGCCGGCCAACTTAAAGTGGCGCTTGTCGAGGGCAGCGTGCGATTGGCCGCGGCCAAGCCGGAAGCAACGCTGAAGCGCGGCGATGAAGCCATCGTTTCGGCAAACAGTTTCTCCGTTGCGAAGAAAACCGCCAAGGAATTGGCAAACGAACTCAGCTGGCGGCGCGGTTTTCTGGTGTTCCGGCACACGACGCTGGCGGATGTGGCGACAGAATTCAATCGCTACAACCTCCAGAAGATCGTGATCGGCGATGCCGCCGCCGCCGAAACCACGATCGACGGCACGTTTCTCACCAACGATCCGGGCGCGTTCACCGACGCAGCGCAGACCGTTTTCGGCCTGCGGGTTCAGAACCGTGGAAATTTAATCGTGGTTTCACGCTGAAGCACAAGTTTGCAAGAGGGCGGCGAAAGGGCCGCGCTGGGGGGAGGTTCAATGACAAAACGCAATTATCTCAAGTCTGCACTCGTGGGCAGCGCGTCTGCGCTCACGCTGACGACAGGCGCTTTCGCTGCGGATTTTCATATTCCGGGCGGCGATCTGGAAGCGGCGCTGAACGCTTATACGGCGCAGGCAGGCGTGCAACTCATCGTCTCGGACACGGCCGTCAGGGGCGCGCACACGCGAGGTGCACAAGGCGAGCTGACGGCAGCCGTAGCGCTATCGCGGATTCTCGAAGGAACAGGTTTTGCGACGCGTATAACGCCCGCGGGCGTGATCGCAGTTGTGCACGCTCAGCGCGCCGCAGAAGCGCCGGCCATGCGGTTGCCGGATGCCATGCCGGTACGCCTGGCCGCCGCCGCAGCAGCAACCGGCATTGAATCCGTTGTCGTCACATCGTCCAAGATCAAGGGCGATATCCAGACCGTTCCGATTGCGATCACTGCGCTCTCGCAGGAGCAATTGACCTCGCGGCAAATCGCTGGCGGGCCAGATCTTGTGAAAGAAGTGCCGAACCTCACCTTCTCGAAAACCAACTTCACCGGCTACAACATCCAGATTCGCGGCATCGGCACGCAGGCAATTTCGGTGACAACTGACCCGGCGGTGGCAGTTGCGTTCAACGATACGCCCTTCATCCGCAATCATTTCTTTGAGCAGGAATTCTACGATCTGTCCCAAGCCGAAGTTCTGCGTGGGCCGCAGGGCACGCTTTACGGACGCAACGCGACTGCGGGTGTCGTCAATCTGATTTCGGCCAAGCCGACCGATCAGTTCGAGGCGATGGCGTCTGCGGACATCGGCAATTATCACAACCGGCGTTTTGAGGGGATGATCAATGTTCCCATCGTAGACGATCGGCTTGATTTGCGCGTTGCGGGCGAATGGACCAAGCGCGATGGTTATTCCTTCAATCAAATCACCAACGCACCCATCGACGGACGCGATTTGTGGTCGAGCCGCGTGACGCTGGGGTGGAAACCATCGGCAGATATACAGGCCTATCTCGTCTGGGAACATTTCTCGGAAAGCGACGACCGCTTGCGCAGCGGCAAGCAGCTTTGCAAATATGCGCCTACTCCGACGGTGGTCGGCGGCGTATTGGTGGCAACTAACAATTTCCACGTAGAAAACCCGAACCTCGAGCCAAGCAATTATTTGAGTCAGGGTTGTGAGTTGACATCCCTTTATTCACCCGACGCCTTCCAGACCCCCAATGCATTTGCGTTGCCGTATGCTTCAGACCTCGCGGTATTGGATTATTTCATTCGCCCAAGTTACAACCCATATGTTAGCACGACGCAATCGCGCAATCTTCGCGTGATCGAATCGGCGCTCAATCCCACATATCGCGCAAAGAACGACACGCTGGAATTCAATGCCGATTATGATGTGACGCCTGCACTCACCGTCACATCGCAGACCGGGTACAACAACGATTTCCTGTGGTCGGCGGAAGATTACAATCGATTCAACACGGCACCCGGATTTTTCTTTATGGGTGTTTTCGGGGATAATGGTTGGGATTTGAATTCGGTCTCGCAAGACCCCAGCGGTGCATATCACTGTGCTGCTTTAGATGGTGGTGGAGACTGCAATGGGCGTCCAGCGGGTGCGCCATGCGACCCAGCAGGTGGCGGGCAATGTATAGCGGACGCCATCTTCTGCGATCCGCAACTTGGTTGCAGTAGCAGATTGGTAGCCGAAGATCTGTCGGAGGAACGCTCCTGGCAACTCAGTCAAGAGTTCCGGTTGTCCTCAAAATTCAGCGGCCCACTCAATTTCAGCGTTGGCGGTAATTTCCTGCACTACGAAACAGAAGAAAACTACTACGTCTTCATCAATTCTCTCACGTCTGCCGCAGCTGACAATGCGGGCGGCAGCCCATTCCCATACCAGCAATCGCAGTGGGTCCCCGGTGTTTCCGATAACAGTCAATGTATCATAGGCGGCTTCGTGAATTCTGATCCCGCCGCGCCTCACAATCCCTTAGGTGGTGGGTGCTCCTATATCGATCCCAATCCTATCACCCGCCTCAACAACAAGGGTCACAACTACTTCCTCAGCCAGAATCCTTATGTGCTGAATTCCTACGCCGGCTTCGGAGAGGCCTATTACGATATCCTTCCAGAGCTGAAGCTGATCGGCGGATTGCGCTGGACGGATGATGAAAAGCACTTCACCGACATCCCCAGCGAGTTGCTCGTTCCCGGCTATGGCTATGCCTCGACCGGCGTGGTCAATCAGAAGTGGAACCAATGGACGGGCCGGGCGGCGGCCAATTGGACGCCCAAGCTCGATTTCACCGATCAGACTCTTGTCTATGGTTCCTATTCCCATGGCTACAAGGCCGGCGGAGCTAACCCTCCTGGAGCCGTCCTTCTCACTTATGGTCCCCAGGATGTTTCCAACCCGATCCATCCGCTGATCTTCAAGCCGGAATTCGTCGATGCTTTCGAGTTGGGTTCGAAGAACACGCTGCTGGATGGTGCACTGACGCTGAACGGCGACGTCTTCTACTACAATTACAAGGGCTATCAGATTTCGCGCATCGTCGATCGCACTGCGATCAACGATAATTTCGATGCGCATATCAAAGGCGCGGAACTTGAAAGTACTTGGGAGCCGCTGCCCGGCCTGAAGCTGAACTTCGCCGGCGGATATGAAGATGCCCGCGCCGCCAAGGGCGATCACTCCGTCGATCTGATGGATCGCACCGCTGGCAATCCCAACTGGATGGTGATCAAAAATTTCCCCACGCAGGCGTCCAATTGCATTGTTCCGGTCTATGTCATCGCCGCAATTCTGAATCAATCCGGCACCACACATGGGATCGCATACTCTTGTGGCAATATGTACTCGTTACATGAGGATCCGCTTACGGAACTCCAATATGTTCAAAATCCAACCGTACAGGGAGCGGGTACGGTAATACCTCCGGGATATCCTGGCTACGATCCGTTGAGTGTCGATCCGAATGCACCGGCAAACGTCAATAACGGACTGGGACTGCCACCAAATAACGGTCAAGGCTTTGACAAAGATTTAAGCGGCAATCAGCTGCCGAACGCGCCGCATTTCACCACTTCGTTCTCGGCGGAGTACACCATGCCCGTGTCCGAGGATTGGGCAGCGACGCTGCACAGCGACTTCTATTGGCAGTCGCAATCCTATGCGCGCATCTTCAATGACCGGCCTTATGACAAGCTGCGCGGATATTCCACCACGAATCTCGCACTGATCCTGACGAGCGCATCGGGTTGGCAGGTGATGGGTTACTTGAAGAACGTGTTCAACGCGACGGCGATCACCGGCGACTTCCTGAACAGCGACGACAGCGGCTTGACGACGAACGTGTTCATGACCGATCCGCGCCTGTTCGGCGTACGCGTCACGAAGAACTGGTGAGGGGGAAACACCAATGAGCGAACTGATTCAAAAACACGACAATCGCGCCACAATCCGCTGGAAATTGCTGACAGGCGCATCGGCGCTGGCACTGACGGCCTATGTTTCATCCAGCGGCATCGCGCGTGCCGAAGATGCAAGCCAGCCGCAAATCTGGATCGAACTGGGTGGGCAGTTGAGCCGCCTGGATGATGGGCAGGAAACGTTTGCGCCGGCCTTCCCGGTTCCAAGACTCTCTATTTTCTCTCCGTCGCAGAAATTCGAGTACCTGCCGCGGTTCAGTATCGATGAAACCGGAAAGATTTCATTCCAGCCGGAAGGTTCGGATTGGGTCGTCTCGGCATCCATCCAGTATGGGCGGTCGAGCACCAACAGGGATGTGCGTCAGGGGACGTATCCGAACCCCGCATACGGCACCAAGTCCGGTGTCAGGATTACGGGTGCATCGCCAGCTTTTCCGAAGGCGTCGAGGTTTGCAGATACGAATGCTCAAACCAGCGAAAACCATTTCATTCTGGATTTTCAAGCCGGCAAAGATGTTGGTCTTGGCATGTTTGGCAACCATCGCGGCTCATCGGTTCTGAGCCTGGGGGTCCGGTTCGCGCAATTCTCCGCCAGATCGAACGTCGCCATCAAATCCGATCCCGATTGGCATTTTGGCTATAAGTACTTTTCAAATGGAGTCAAATTTCCCCTTTTTCAAACTTACCACACCAACCGGGCCAATTTGCAGGCCGCCCGCAGCTTTCACGGAATAGGGCCATCATTGTCCTGGAGCGCATCGGCGCCGATTACAGGCAATTCGCAGGACGGCGAGATCGCCATCGATTGGAGCGTAAACGCAGCACTTCTGTTCGGACGGCAGCGCGCCAAGGTACATCATCAGGCGTCCGCGCAATATCACGGTCGCAAATATAATACCGGTTCACGCGTTGTCGTTTATCATCCCACGCCTGTGAACCTGACCCGCTCAAAATCTGTCACCGTGCCGAATGTTGGTGGCTTTGCGGGGCTTTCATTCCGCTATTCGGATGCGAAGATCAGTCTCGGCTATCGGGGCGATTTCTTCTTTGGCGCGATGGACGGCGGCATCGACACGCGCAAATCCGAGAACCGTGGCTTCTTCGGTCCTTTCGCCAGTATCAGCATTGGGCTGGGAGATTAGATGAGGATATGTTGCAGTGGCTCGAACGGATGTTCTTCGGCTCGTTAAAAAAGTCGGGCGATGACGCCACTCATCGCTCACTTTGTTTGACACGCGAATGTTCGGAGTATTCTACCCGATCAGCCGTCTGATTTCCTTCATCAGCATGCCCGGATCGTAGGGTTTGGGGATGCGTGGCGTGTTTCTGTAGGCTTCGGGCAGGGCGGCTGTGCCGTAACCGCTCAGGAAGATGAATGGAATTCCGCGCGATAGGAATTCGTCGGCCACGGGATAGGCCATTTGGCCGTTCATGTTGATATCCAGCAGCGCAATGTCGATCTCTTCAAGCGCTGCGGCCCGCTTGGCGTCGTGCAGCCGCGTGAAGGGCCCTACGATCGTGCAGCCATGCGACAGCAGATCGTCTTCAAGCGCCAGGGCAACGAGGAATTCGTCTTCCGCGATGAAGACGCGCATGCCGCGAATATCGCGCAGCAGTTTGCCGGCGTCCTGTGCCATGAGATTTTGCGCGCTCATGACAGCCGCGCCATATATTCGTCGGGCGGTATCGCGATCGTGCAGCGCAAGCCCTGCGGTGCGAATTCCAGTTTGACGTCGCCTTTCAGATCGAAGGCAAGGGCGCGCTCGAGGAGCAGCCGGCCAAATCCGGTGCGCTGCGGGGCAACCACAGCAGGGCCACCGGATTCGATCCAGTTCAGGCGCAGCATTTTATCGGCGGGGTCGATTGTCCAGCTCACATTCACCGTTCCGGTTTTCGCCCACAGCGCGCCATATTTTGCGGCGTTGGTCGCCAGTTCGTGAATGCCCATGCCGAGCGTCAAGCCGCATTTCGGGCTGAGTGCAACGGGCGGCCCTGCGAACTGCACATTCAGCCCGTCATCGTGGCGATAGGGCGCGAGTTCGTCGCTCAGCAGCGTCTGCAGCCACACACCCGCCCAGTTCGCTTCCGCCAGACGGCTATGGGTTTGGGCGAGGCCGCGAATGCGCGAGTCGAATGCGCGCAGCGCTCCTTCGCTCTGCGGATCGGAGAAGGACTGGCGCGCAATGGAGATCACCGTGGCCAGAGTATTTTTAACCCGGTGGCTCAGTTCGGCGACGAGCAGATTGCGCTGCGCCTCCGCTTCTTTCTTTTCTGTGATATCGCGGGCAATCTTGGAGGCGCCGATGACCACGCCTCTGTCGTTCTTGATGGGGGAAACCGTCAGCGAAATATTGACGAGACTGCCATCCTTGCGCATGCGGACGGTTTCATAATGTTCGATGCGCTCGCCATGGCGGATGCGCCGCAGGATTTCCGGTTCTTCATTGTGGCGGTCTTCGGGAATCAAAAGCATGACCGGCTTGCCGATGATCTCGTGCGCGGCATAGCCGAACAATCGCTCGGCTCCCTTGTTCCAGCTGATGATGATTCCGTCCAGATCCTTGCTGACGATGGCGTCGGAGGAGGATTCCACAATCGCGGCCAAGTGCTCGCGCCCATATCTGGCCAGATCCGCAGCAGAGGTGTCCCCGGTTACCCGAGGCATCTCGCCGTGCTGGAAATTCGATGATTCTGAACGGGCGCCGGCGACATCTGCGCTACTCACTGTGACCAATTCCCTTCGACTGGGGCTTAACCAACGGCAATGCTCCAGAGGGAAGAAAGTTCCCGAAGCGGGCCGTGGTTAACGGCCGCGCCGGAAATCTATCGCAAAGTGCGGTCAACCGGCTGCGGCCAATTCGCGGTCGTCTTCAGCACGGGCAAAGACAGCGGCGGCCATCGCCACGATGGCACCGAAGAGCAGCGAAAGGGCGATCCACAGGCTCGCATAGCTCGCGGCTTTCCTTGTGGCATTTTCCGCGCGTTGAGTCTTGTCGCGGACATCGGATTGCATGTGATCGACCCGATTGGCCGCATCGAGGCGTGAAACATGCGTTTGGGCCACGATGAGATCGACGAGCCGGTCATGATCGCCCTGGCTCAGCGTTTCGCCGCGGAGAAATCCCTGATCGAGGATGCGCCCTGCTTCGGCGCGTGCATTGGCGTCATTGAAATAGCTGGTGACATTGGCCGCCGCGGGAGCCTGTTCGCCGGTGTTGGCGGGAGCGCTCGGAGCGGGGGACATATCCGAATTATCTGTATTGGAAGCCGTCGGCGGAGGAGGGGCCGCTGGCGCCACGCTCGGGCCGGGCCGGAAGAGAACGTCCACCAGATAGGCCGACGGCGTCGTCTCAGTGGTTTTGGAGGATGCGCCGTAGAGCGCTGCGGTCACCGCACCCGTGCTCGCCACCGTCAAACCCGCAAGCGCCAGCATCGTCAGCGTCGCCAGAACCGTTACCGCCCACGCCACGAGGCCATGGGCTGCGGCGCGGAATTCTTCCTGCACCCGGCTTTCGATCTGCGGCCCGAGCAAGCGGCCCGCCAAATGGCCACCGGCAGCAAACCCAAAGGCTTGCGCAATAAAGAAATAGATGGCTCCGCCGGTCAGAAAGCCCGCTGTGGTAGGGCCTGCATGTGTGACCGGATTGACGAGGAGAAGCCCAAACCCGGAGCCGAGCAGCAACAGGAAGAAAGTCGTCGCGGTGGCGGCCACGCCGCCAGCGATCGCCAATCCCCATGAGAAGCGGCGGCCCGCATTTTCATCGGGCTGTTCCGCAATTACGAGCGTGTCTGTCATAGGTTAATCCCCTTTGGATGACGCGGCGCCGAACGGCGTTACGCGTGGCCGGTTATCAGCCAGAGAATGATGATGATCGGGATGGGGATGCCGATGAGCCAAAGCAGAAGCGAGCGCATGGATTCTCCTTAATGTATTCCTGTGCTCAACGTGGCTGACGCGTAAATTGTTCCCAATCCGCAATCGGCCAGACTGTGTGGTGCGGCGCAGGCGAGGAATCATCGGTGACGATAGATTCCCTCTCCCCCCTCCGGGGGAGAGGGTAGGGTGAGGGGGATTTCTCCGTTTGCACTATTGCCGGAAGTTTTCGCGCTGCGTTTTTTGCTGGTGGGAATTGTGTTTGCTTTTGCGGCCCCCTCACCCGGCCTCTCCCCCGTTGGGGAGAGGGGGGACGCCTAATTCCGCTCTAATGAAGGCGGACTTTCTTCTTCGCCGCCTCGAATTTGCGATTCATTTCGATGCGGTCTTCGTCCGAGAAGTTCTCGCGCACGGCCGCCCAGATGTTGCGCTCTTCTTCCTCGACATGGTGCTCGACCAGTTCCTTCAGCACCTTCGCGGCGGCGGAGAATTCGGGCGACATGGCATTGGTGATCTTGCCGAGAGTGGCCAGAACCCGGTCGCCGAGATTGTGCTCGAGATAGCCTTCTTCGCCGTCCTGCTGCTCCTGCTTGTCCTTGAGCGCCAGCACCGCGTCGTAAACGACTTTTTCCTCGGCGCGCAGATGGGGAACCAGCGCCGCTTTCAATTTCTTCAGCGTGGCCTTGCGTTCGCGCGCATTGCTGCCTTCGACCAGTTGCTTGAGCAGGGCCTTGGCTTCGTCATGCTCCTGCTTCAGCTTGTCGAGGATATCCATGTCGCCCGTCTGCTTGCCGGAGCGCTGCGAAACTGTTTTGCTGATCGTGTCCATGAGGCTCATTGCGGGTCTCCCTGTTTGGCTTAACCAACGTGCTGTTTGCGCCGAAGTTCCGGGCTTCTGAGGCGCAAAACCGGCCAAATCGGCCGCTTCTCTTGACTTTCTCTTAAGACCCCCGATATACACTCTATATATTCGCGATTTGCACGACGTGCATTTATGCCTGTCATCGCGAGCATTCTTAGAAACAATCCCGTTCGTTCCAGACGTGCACGGAAGACGGCAACACGCCGTACATGCGTGCCCAATCGGGCGCGCCCTTGGCGCAGTTAGGGACTATCAGTGACCAATTCCACTTTTGAAGAACTCGGTATTTCCGAGCCGCTTCGCCGCGCGCTTGCGAGCGAAGGCTATACACAACCCACACCCATTCAGGTCAGCGCCGTTCCGGTGCTGATGCAGGGGCGCGATCTGCTGGGGCTGGCGCAAACCGGCACCGGCAAGACGGCCGCCTTTGCGCTGCCGCTGCTGCAAGCGCTTTCCACCGGCCACGAACAGCGCCGCGCCCGTTCGGTGCGCGCGCTGATCCTCGCGCCGACGCGCGAACTGGCGATCCAGATTTTCGACAGCCTCAAGGCCTATGGCCGCTTTCTCCATCTGCGCAATGTCGTGCTGGTGGGCGGCGTCAGCCAGGGCCCGCAGGTCAAGGCGGTTTCGGGCGGTGTCGATATTCTCGTCGCCACGCCGGGGCGTCTGCTCGATCTGGTGACGCAGGGCCATGTGCGGCTGGATGCAGTTTCGCATCTGGTGCTGGACGAGGCCGACCGCATGCTCGACATGGGCTTCATCCGCGACATTCGCAAAATCGTTGCAGCCCTGCCGCGCAACCGCCAATCCATGCTGTTCTCCGCCACCATGCCCACCGATGTGGAGCATCTGGCGAATTCGATTCTGCATCAACCCGTACGCATCGATGTTTCGCCGCCGAAAAAGACGGCGGAGAATATCGACCAGCGCGTGTTCTTCGTATCCACGCCGGACAAGCGCGCGCTGCTGACGAACCTGCTCGGCGATTCCTCGCTCGAGCGCGTTCTGGTTTTCACGCGCACCAAGCACGCAGCCAATCGCGTCGCCGAACATCTCGACAAAACCGGCTTCTCCGCCGAAGCAATCCACGGCAACAAATCGCAGAATGCGCGACAGCGCGCGCTGGAGCAGTTCCGTTCGGGGAAGGCGCGCATTCTTGTGGCAACCGACATCGCCGCGCGCGGCATCGACATCGACAACGTCACGCATGTCATCAATTTTGAGCTGCCGAACGAGCCGGAAAGCTATGTGCATCGCATCGGGCGCACCGCGCGTGCGGGCGCTACCGGTATCGCGATCTCGTTCTGCGATGCATCGGAGAACGGTCATCTCAAGCAGATCGAAAAGCTGACCAAATCGCAGCTCACCATCATGCAGGGAAAGCCGTCCACGGATCATCCGCCGGCGACGCCCGCGAGCAGGCACGCGCAACCCAAACAGCGCCGCTCGAAACGCGGCAAGCGCTCGTATCAAAATAACGCGCGAAATGCTGCGTGAAACATAGGATAAGGAACGCAACTTGCATTTGCAGCGCCAAACTCCTATATTGGCGTCACGACGGCGTCTCGTCAGAAGAAGCGCACTGTTCTACTCCCGACTCGCATTGTGCGCGCCTGGCCGAGACAGACGAACTTCCCAACTGATTGTGTCCGTTCGTGACGTTTGAACATGCGTTCAGGCGAAACCGATGCATCAGGAGCATACATGACTATCGGAACAGTGAAGTTTTTCAATTCGACAAAGGGCTTTGGATTCATCTCGCCGGAAGGCGGCGGCAAGGACGTGTTCGTCCATGCCACAGCCGTTGAAATGGCGGGCATGCGCAGCCTCGCGGAAGGTCAGAAAGTGTCGTTCGACATTCAGCCGGACGCGCGCGGTTCGAAAGCCGTCAATCTGAAAGTCGCCTAAAAACGATTGGGATCGTGCGGCGGGAAATCCTGCCGCACGGTTTCAGATTTTTCACAACAAGGTGTGCCTGTGACGTACGAGAATGCAGAGATGGAAGTTTCGGAGACGCGCGATCCCAATCTGGTGGCGCGCAGGCTTCGCAACGAGCATCCCTATCTTGTCGATCTGATTGCGGTGCTGCGCGCCAATCGCGCCGGGCTTCGCCGCTGGTCGGTGATGCGCGCGATCCGCCACAAGCGCGAGCATGCAGGCCTGCCCATACACCAGAAATTCGAAGACGAAGTCGAGCGCGCTTTCCGCAGATTATGCGCGGATGGCGACGCCATCAAATTGCGCGATTGCTCCGCGGAGACGGCGCTGTTCTACCGGCCCAAGGAACGGGCCGGCGAAGTATGGGCCGTTTATGCCGACCGGGCGGAAGCCTGGTTGAAAGCCGAACAGATCGCGTTCGACTGACCCGCGGCTGGGACAACAGGAACCGATGCAGGAAAATAAACGAACTGAATTGCGCGCGGCTGTCGCGCCGTTCGAAACCCCAAGCCTCGCGCTCGGCGCCTGGCAAATCGCAACATCGCTGGGACTTTACGTTCTCACCGTGGCGGCCATGTATTGGTCGCTGGGGATTTCATACTGGCTGACGCTGGCGCTCGCCTTTCCAGCCAGTGCGCTGCTCGTGCGCACCTTCATCGTGCAGCATGATTGCGGGCATGGATCCTTCTTCGCATGGAAGCGTGGCAACGACATTCTGGGCACGATCTGCGGCGTCATTACGCTCGCACCCTATGCCCATTGGCAGCGCCAGCACGCCGGACATCACGCAAACTGGAACAATCTCGACCGGCGCGAATCCGGCGCGGACATCTATTCGGCCTGCCTCACGGTTGCGGAATATCGCGCGATGTCGCCATGGCAGCGCTTTCTCTATCAGCTGCCGCGCCATCCGCTGATCGCCAATCTCCTGATTCCGCCGCTGGTGTTCCTGCTGCTCTACCGCACGCCCTTCGACACGCCCAAAAGCTGGACGCGCGAACGCCGCTCGGTGTGGCTCACCAATCTGGCGGTTGTGGCTTGCATGGTCACGCTGGGCCTGTTGCTTGGTTTTGGCGCGGTGCTAATGGTGCAGCTTCCCATCGTGATCGGTTCGTCGATTGTGGGCGTGTGGCTGTTCTCCGTGCAGCATCGTTTCGAAGACGCGCGCTGGCTCAATCAGGGCGAATGGAATTTCAGCGATGCGGCACTCAAAGGCTCGTCGCATCTGGATCTGCCGGGCGTGCTGCACTGGCTCACCGGCAATATCGGCTTTCATCACATCCATCATCTGTCGCCGCGCGTTCCCAATTACCGGCTGGCGGCGTGCCATCGCAGCAATGCGGCGCTGCAGCCCGAAAAACCGCTGTCTCTGCGCAAGGCATTCGGCGCGGGACGGCTGACGCTCTGGGACGAGGCGCAGGAGAAGCTCGTGAGCTTCCGCACCGCGCAAAGAATCGGCGAGCCGCGAAAGTCTTGAATTTCCAACAAGGCTCTCGGCGATAGACGCCTGGCCCCGGCGACACTGTCCGACACCCCGGACCGGCCGGGGCGGGCTCTTCACCTCATGGAATCCGGCCGATGCGACCGCATGATTGCGGCGCGGCGGCAAATTCTATGACAATATGTCAGCATCGAATTCCAACGCCGGATGGTTCCGATGGATGACGCAACCCGCAATGCCCATATCGAGCGCGTGAAAACCCAAGGCTTCACGATCGTCGAAAATGCGATCGAGCCCGGCCTGATCGATGCGCTGAATGCGGCGCTGGACCGTCTCGAACGCGAACTCGATGCGAAGCCCGCAAAGAACGGATTCGAGGGCCACAACACGGTGCGCATCTACAACCTGCTTTTGTACGGCGGCGCGTTTCTGGATGTGCCGGTGCACAAATCGGTGCTGCCGATTGTGGAGGGCGTGCTGGATTCCGGTTGCCTGATTTCGTCGCTGTCCTCCATCGCCATCGATCCTGGCGAGGTGGCGCAGCCCATCCATGCCGACGACATGCTGATCCCGCTGGAAAAGCCGCATCGAAGCATTGTCTGCAATTCGATGTGGGCGCTGACCGATTTCACCGATGAGAACGGCGCCACGCGGCTCGTGCCCGGCAGTCACAAGAAAGCCAATCCGGTTTACGGCGGCAGTTACGACACCGTGCCCGGCGCGATGCCTAAGGGCAGTGTGCTCGTTTGGGACGGCGCGCTGTGGCACGGCGGCGGTGCCAACAAGACGGACAAGCGGCGCACCGGCATTGCCATGAACTACTGCGCAGGCTTCATCCGCCAGCAGGAGAATCAGCAGCTCGGGCTTCCCGCGTCGCTGGTGAAAACATTCTCACCGCGCCTGCAGGAGCTGGTGGGCTATAGCGTCTATCAGGGATTGATCGGCCACATTAACAAAAACTCACCCCAGAACATTCTGGCAGGCGGCGCGGAATTCAAGCCGATCTGGGATCAGACCTAAGAAATTTGTTTTAGATCAGTGCGCGTTGCCGAGAGCCGCCTATTTTGTGCGGCATGACATCGTGGCGTGACCGGAGTTGGATTGGCGTTGGCGTAAGGCTGATATGCGCGGGGCTTGTTGCCGTGTTCGCGTTCGGCATGGCGAAGAAGCCGCCCATGCCGCCACCGCAGAAGCCGGTCGCACATGCTGCCGCCATTGCCAGCGAAGCCATCGCGCCAATCCTCAAGCAATTCCTGTCGCAGCCGCATGCCGCACCCCTGAACGCCTATATGGTCGATCTGGCGGCATTGCGCCGATTCTATGAAGCGCGGAATTTCGCACCGGCCTGGCTGACAAAAGGGCAGGCAGAGATCGCGCTCGCCGCACTGTCGCAATCCGGCGATGACGGGCTGGATGCTGTCGCATATCACATTGACGCGCTGGCCGCGCGCAAGCATTTCGACAGCGCCGCCGCAATCGCCGAATATGATCTGCTGTTGACCGACGGCGTGTTGCACTATGCGCATGACATGCGCATCGGCCGGGTGTCGCCTTACACGGTCATGCACGACATCGCATTGCCGCCAGTGAATTACGATCCGGTTGCAGAACTCGCGGCCGCGCTCACCGGCAATACGCTCGGCAAATTCTTTTCCGATCTGACGCCGCCGCATTCCGAATATGCGCAGCTGAAGAAAGCCTATCGACATTATCGCGGGATCGACGCGCGCGGCGGCTGGCCGGAGATTCCCGCGGACGCGAAACTCGAACCGGGTCAAGACAATCCCGTCCTGCGCCAGCGGCTTGCCTTCGAAGATTCCAATATCGGCGACGATCTGCAGGCAGCACTCACGAATTACCAGACGCGCAATGGGCTCACAGCCGATGGCAAGCTGAACAAGGAAACGTTGGCATTCCTCAACATTTCCACCGCGCAACGCGCTGACCAGATCATGCTCAATATGGAGCGCTGGCGCTGGGTGCCGCAATTTCAATCCCGCTACATCGAAGTGAATACGGCGGATGCGACGCTGAAAGTGATCGACGGCGGCAGGCGCGTGCTCGTCTCGCGCGTCATCGTCGGCAAGCGCGCCAGCCCCACGCCGATCTTTGCTGCCACCGTCACAGATGTGACCGTCAACCCGCCGTGGAGCGTGCCGCCCTCCATCGCGCGCAACGAAATGCTTCCGAAACTGCGCCGCAATCCGCATTATCTGGTGTCGGAACATATCGTGCTGCTGAACGGACCGGAGGGCGATCCTTACGGTCTCAGCGTCGATTGGCACGCGGTTTCGGCGGCAAATTTCCGCTATTCGTTTCGCCAGACGCCCGGCGACGACAATTCGCTGGGCTATGTGAAACTGGAAATGGAAAACAAGTTCAATTCCTATTTGCACGATACGCCATCGCGCAAATTGTTCGCGCGTGAGGATCGTCATCTCAGCCATGGCTGCATGCGCGTGGAGCAAATCCAGCCGCTGGCCTCCTATGTTTTGACCGGCGATGTGAACGCCGGGTTAACCCAGATCAAATCTGCAATCGATTTGCACTCCACACAGCGCCTTCCACTTGACAGAAAGCTCCCTGTCTATGTGCTCTATTGGACGGCAATTGCCGATACCGATGGATCAACCGGCTTCAGACCGGACGTCTATGGGCGCGATGGAAAATTGCTGGCTGCGTTAGAAGGCCAGCGCCCGGCAGGTCGAGTGTCGAAAAACGGCACCGAATGCCGGGTTTCTGTCGGTTGATGGCTGGAGCGGCGCTTAGCGCCTAACGTGAGGATAACCGATGCATACACGACGCAGTCTTCTGCGTGCCGGCGGCGCGGCCGTGCTTGCCGGCATTGCCAACCCATCGTTTGCCAGCATCAGCGCAGCGCAACAGCGCGCGCTGGCATTCGACAATCTTCATACCGGCGAAAAGCTGGACATCGCTTATTGGCAGGACGGCCAATATGTCAGCGCGGCGCTGACGGACATCGATCATGTGCTGCGCGACTATCATAACAACGAAGTGCATGTGATCGATCCTAAGCTGCTCGATCTCTTGAACCTGCTGCATCGCCAGATCGGCAGCGCCACACCGTTCGAAGTGATTTCCGGTTATCGCTCGCCCGCCACGAACTGGGCGATGCATGAGCGCAGCGCGGGCGTGGCCGCGCACAGCCTGCATATGCAGGGCATGGCCATCGACATTCGCTTGGCGGATGTTCAGTTGAAAACGCTGCACGAAGCAGCGCTCGATATGCGCGCGGGCGGCGTGGGCTTTTATCCCTCGCTCGATTTCGTGCATGTGGATGTGGGCCGCGTGCGGCGCTGGGGCGGCTAGCGCTTCCGTTCGCGGTGCATCCAGGGCAGCATCAGTCCAATCGGCACGATCCATAGCGTCCCGGCTGCCGCGTAATAGAGAAACGCGATCGCCCAATGGGCGTGCGGCAATACATGCACGCCCACGCTCATGGCGATCAGCGCGTAAACCGGAATCCAGATCAGCATGACGATGGCGCCGATCAGTTTCTTCAGGCGTGGACTCATGAAAGCTCAGAACCGCGAGGATGCGAGCTTTACATCGGCCATCTGCCAGATTTGCGCAAATTGCTTTCTTGTCGCGGCGGCTTCGTCTTTCTTTCCTTGCGCCTCCAGCGCCTGCGCCAGCCCATAAAGCGCCCAGCCGTCAAGGCGATGAACTTTCAGACTGTCGCGATAGACGGTTTCCGCCTCGGCCGGTTTGTGGGTCTGCGAGAGCGCGGCGCCATAAATGTGGCTCACCGGCTCATGCCAATAATCCGGTTCGGTGTAGGGCAGCGCATTGTAGAGATCGTTCGCGTGTTTGAAATTCACCAGTGCGTCGTCGAGATCGCCTTTCACGCGCGCAATTTCGCCATCGAGCAATGCAAGGCCCAACTGGGCCATCGGCGTTCCCGGCAAGCCAAAATTATCGATGGGGCCGAACTGTTTCTTGTCGATCATGTCCGCCAGCATCGCGCGATCCTGCGCAGCGTGACGGAAATCATGCTTGTTCGCATAAGCAAATCCGCGCGCATAAAGCGAAACGGCAACATCGAGCTTGTCGTCGCTTAACGGACGCTTCTCGGCAAGCGCTGCATCCCATTTGCCGAAACGGATATCGGTGACGACTGGAACGAACAAATAGAGTTGCACCGGCGGAAGTTGCGCCGCCATGGGTGCGCCGGCGGCGGTGGCATTCATCAGGCGGCGCGCTGCATCGTCCGCCGCTTGCGAGCGGCCCAACATTTCCGACGATGTCCAGAGGAAATGAATATTGTGAGAATAATAGGCGAGGGGATAGAAACCTTGCGCCTTGCACGCCGCAATATAATCCTCGTCCTTCTTCGCCGCGAGTTCATTGACCTTCACGGCATCGCCGTAGCGTCCGACACGGAAATAGATGTGCGACGGCATGTGAACGATATGGCCGGCTGCGGGCATCAGCGGCTCGAGCTTGTCCGCCGCGGCTTCGGCGCGCTCAGGTGTGGTGCTCGCCTCCACGGCATGAATATATAGGTGCAGCGCGCCGGGATGCAGCGGTTCGCGGCTCAACACAGTTTCGAGCGTGAAAACAATCTCCGCGCCATGTCCCTTCGGCGTCATGCCGTCGCTCTGCCAGTAATCCCAGGGCTGCGTATCCATCATGGCTTCGGCGTAAAATACGCCGGCGTCGAGATCACCCGGATATTGCGCCCACACTTTGCCCATCGCCTGCGCGAAACCTTCGTCCATCTTATGCTGATCGGCTTTCGGATCGGTCGAATAGCGCGTGGCCAGCGCTTCGATCCATGCGGTTTCCTCAGGAGAAGCATGCGGTTCGAGCGCGCGCGCCATCTGCACCGCGGCGATTGCAGGCGCTGGCGCATCCGGCTGGATCGGCAAATTGATATTGGAGCCGAGCGCGAAAGCCACGCCCCACCAGCACATCGCGCAATTGGGATCGAGACGTGCCGCCTCGCGGAACGAACGGATCGCCTCGGCATGATTGAATGCGAAGAGCAGCCGCACGCCCTGATCGAAATAGGCTTGCGTCTGCGGATTGGTGGTGGTGATGGGATGGTGATGATCGCCATAGCCGCTGAACATCGGCGCGCCCGGCTTGTCCGCTTCGCCGCCATAGATCGCGGGCATCGGCGGCAAAGTCATTTTCATGGCCATGCCGCTCATATCGCCCGGCATCGCCATGGCTTCCGGTTTTGCCATCGCCTTGTTGGTCTTCATGACCATTGGCGCCGGTGTCGCGCAGGCCGACAGCATGAGCAGCGCCGCAAGCGCAGCAGACGATTTTTTCATGGAGCCCTCCATCCCTTGGCCGAAGCATGTATCGGCCCGAATTGCCTTACAAGATCGCCGCATGGACGCCGCAGCGCAGCGGCGCTATCAGTGACCCGCCATGACTTCGCCCGCGCCTGCCCAAAAATTACAGCCCTCCCGCGCCGTGGGGATCTGGCTTCTCGCAGTCGCAGCGATGATCGCGGCCATGGTGGTGGTGGGCGGCCTGACGCGGCTGACGGGCTCAGGCCTTTCCATCACCGAATGGCACCCGGTGACGGGCGCGGTGCCGCCGCTGAGCGATGCCGCGTGGGCGGCCGAATTCGCGAAATACAAACACATCCCGCAATACCGCCTCGAAAACCGCGGCATGAGTCTCGGCGATTTCAAATCGATCTATTGGTGGGAATGGACGCATCGTCTGCTGGGGCGGTTGATTGGATTTGTGTTCCTGCTGCCGTTTTTATTCTTCGCATGGCGCGGCGACATTCCCCGCGCGCGCTATCCGCAGATGCTGATGCTGTTCGTGCTGGGCGGGCTGCAGGGATTCGTTGGCTGGTGGATGGTGCAGAGCGGATTGGAAACGCGTGTGTCGGTTTCGCAATACCGGTTGGCAATTCATCTGGGTTTCGCGGTCATTCTGCTCGGCGCGATATTGTGGGTAGCGCTGGAATATTTATATGGCACCTCCCTCTCCCCCGGAATCGGGGGAGAGGGCAGGGGTGAGGGGGCCTTGCAGTCTGCGCAGACTTCGACACCCCCTCACCCTAACCCTCTCCCCCGACGGGGGAGAGGGAATGCTCTTGCTTTCGTCGCGCTCGTCTATGTGCAGATGCTGCTCGGCGCGCTCGTCGCCGGATTGCACGCAGGCCTGATCTATAACACCTGGCCCTCGATGGACGGGCGCGTGTTTCCGGAAAATCCGCTTTTCAACGCGCCCTGGTGGATCAATTTCTTCGAGAATCCCGGCCTCGCGCAATTCGATCACCGCACGGGCGCTTATATCGTGGCGGCGGCGGCGATTGTGCTCTGGATTTCTGCAAGGAAAACCGCCGCACGCATGAGCGCCAATGCGGTGCTTGGAATTACCGCACTGCAAATCACGCTCGGTATTCTCACGCTGCTCAATCAGGTGCCGATACCGCTCGCGGCATTACACCAGATCACGGCAGTCGCGCTCTATTGCGCGGCCGTATGGCATTGCTATGAGGCTGCACTTCCGCCTCAGGTGCTCAGCGCCTGATCCAGATCGGCGATAATGTCTTCGGCGTTCTCTATGCCGATGGAGAGGCGCACCACATCCGAACCCGCACCCGCCGCTTTGCGCTGTTCCTCGTCCAATTGGCGATGCGTGGTGGAGGCGGGATGAATGATGAGGCTGCGCGTGTCGCCGACATTGGCGAGATGGCTCAGTAGTTGCACCTTGTTCACCAGCGCCATCCCAGCGTCGTAACCGCCCTTCACGCCGAAGGTGAACACGCTGCCTGCACCTTTTGGGCAATAGGTGCGATGCAGATTGTAGCAGGGATTGTCTTCCAGCCCGGCGTAGTTCACCCATGCGACTTTTGAATTACCGGCAAGCCGGCGCGCCACCGCCAGCGCATTGTCGCAATGTTTCTGCATGCGCAGCGGCAGCGTTTCGGTGCCGGTCAGAACCAGGAACGCGTTCATCGGTGAAAGTGCAGGCCCCAGATCGCGCAGGCCCAGCACGCGGCAGGCGATGGCATAGGCCATGTCGCCGAACGTCTCCCACATTTTCATGCCGTGATAGGACGGGCAGGGTTCCGACAGGGTGGGATATTTTCCGCTGCCCCAATCGAACTTTCCGCCATCCACGATCAGCCCGCACATGGAATTGCCGTGGCCGCCGAGGAATTTTGTGCCCGAATGCAGCACGATATCCGCGCCCCATTCGATGGGCCGGATGAGATAGGGTGAGGCCAGCGTGTTGTCCACGATCAGCGGCACACCCGCCTCATGCGCGATGCCGGCAATGGCTTCGATATCGGTGATGATGCCGCCGGGATTGGCGATGCTTTCGATGAAGATCGCTTTCGTCTTGTCCGTAAGCGCGCGCTTGAAGCTTTCCGGCTCGCGCGCATCGGCCCAATCCACATGCCAGTCGAATTTCGCAAAGCCGTGCGAGAATTGATTGATCGAACCGCCATAAAGCTGCCGCGCCGCCACGATGCGGTCGCCGGGGCTCATCAGCGTGTGGAACGCAATCAATTGAGCGGCGTGGCCGGACGATACCGCTAATCCCGCGCGTCCGCCTTCGAGTGCGGCGATGCGTTCTTCCAGCACCGCATTGGTGGGGTTCATGATCCGCGAATAGATATTGCCGAAGACCTGCAGATTGAACAAAGCCGCCGCATGATCGGCGTCCTCGAACACGAACGCCGTCGTCTGATAGATCGGCGTTGCGCGCGCGCCGGTTGCCGGATCGGGCTGCGCGCCCGCATGCACGCTGAGCGTGTTGAAGCCATATTCGCTCATGTCAGCGTCCTTTCAGATCGGCGAACGAAACCATTATGCTTTGCCGGAACGCGGGCCGCTCCTGCAGCCGCGCATACCATGACGACACATTGGGCATATGCGGGCGCTCGATGGGCAATTCGAAATAGCGATAGAGCATCGCGCCGCACGGAATGTCGCCCATCGTAAACTTATCGCCCGCGATATAATCCTTGTCCGCCAGATGCTGATCCAGCAGCAGGAACATCGAGCCCGCGCGCGAAACCATGTTGCGGATCAGCTGCGGATTGCGCTGGAATTCCGGCGTGCGCCACAGATTGACGAAGACGCCCATGAAGGCGGGCTGCAATGTGGAGGCGTTCCAATCCATCCATTGATCGGCATGCGCGCGCTGGCCGATATCCTCAGACCACAGCGTGCCCGCGCCATAACGCGCCGCGATGTAGCGCACGATCGCCTGCGATTCCCACAGCACGAAGCCATCGTCATTGATCACCGGCACCAGCCGGTTCGGATTCATCGCGACGAATTCCGGCGTGGCCAGCCCGCCGAAAGGCCCGCCCGCGTCGATGCGCTCATGCGCCACGCCCGTCTCGCCGATGGCCCACAGGGCTTTCTGCACGTTGATGGAATTCTTGCGGCCCCAAATGCGCAACATCATTGGCCTCGCTTCAGTGAGCCGCCTTTGCTGAACAGCAGCGGCTTGCGGTTGTCGATCACGCGGCGGTTCACGCCCATCCAGCCGATCTCGCCGGAGAGCCTGCCATATTCGATCTTCGGGCAACGGTCCATCACGACATTGAGGCCCGCGGCGCGGGCTTTGTCGGCGGCCTCTTCATTGATGACGCCAAGCTGCATCCACACGGTTTTAATTCCGAGACGGTCTTTTTCCGCGAGCACCTCATCCACGATTGCGGGTGCGGCGTCCGATGCGCGGAAGATGTCCACCATATCGACAGGCGCGGGCACATCCTTGAGCGCCGCATAAACCGTTTGGCCGAGGATTTTCTTTCCCACCATGCCGGGATTGATGGGATGAATGACGAAGCCCTTGTCCAGCAGATATTTCATCGCGAAATAGGAGGGACGCATCTCATTGCCGCTCGCCCCCACCATGGCGATCACCTTGGTGGAGCGCAGAATGCTCTTGATATAATCGTCGGTGTATTGGGGCATATCATTCAGGCCATTTCGGGTCGCGCTTTTCGACGAAGGCGCAGATGCCCTCATTGGCTTCCGCATCCAGCATGTTCATGGTCATCACTTCGCTGGCGTAGTTGTAGGCGTCGGCGAGACCCATTTCGAGCTGGCGGTAGAAAGCCTCCTTGCCGATCTTCACTGTGGCGGCGGGTTTGGAGGCGATCAATTGCGCCAGCTTCAATGTTTCATCAGCGAGCGCTTCGGGCGCCACCACGCGATTGACGAGGCCGATGCGGTGCGCCTCGTCAGCGGAAATCATTTCGCCCGTCAGCAGCATTTCCATCGCGTGTTTGCGCCAGACATTGCGCGACAGCGCCACCATCGGCGTGGAGCAGAACAACCCGATGTTCACGCCGGGCGTGGCGAAGCGCGCGGCGGAGGAGGCGACCGCCAAATCGCAGCTCGCCACCAATTGGCAGCCCGCCGCGGTCGCGATGCCCTGCACCTGCGCAATCACCGGCTTGGGATGGCACACAATCGTTTGCATCAGCTTTGAGCATTGCGCGAACAAAGCCGCGAACGCCGCTTTACCGCCATCGGCGTATTTGCGCTGCTCGGTCATTTCCTTGAGGTCGTGGCCGGCGGAAAAGGCGGGCCCCTCTGCTGCCAGCACCACCGCGCGTACGGATTTTTCGACCGCCGCCTTGCCGAGCGCAATCTGCAGCGCTGCCATCAATGCTTCCGACAGCGCATTGCGGGCGCTGGCGCGGTTGAGGGTGAGCCGCAGCACATGGCCAATGTGCTCGGCGCGGACGAGGGGTTCGGTGTGCGGCGCGTTCATGGTCGACCTATACGATTTTGGAGCGGCGGCGTCACTTCTTCAATTCCCGCAATAGCGCCATGGCCGCGGCGGGATTGCGCTCCTTGGCGCCGGAAATGAAATAAATGAATACATCCGTCTTCGCAGGCTTGGCTGCTTTGCCGTAAGTGGGCAGATCCTTGGGCGCCTTTCCTTCGGACCAGACGCGCGCAGCCTCAGCCCATTTTTTGAGCGCGGGCGCACTGTAGCCGGTCTCGATTTTGGGTGCGGCCTGCTGCAGCCGCGCATAGACGAAATCCGCGGTGACGTCGGCGATGGCAGGATATTTCTCATGATGGGCGTAGACGATTGCCGCATTGTATTTGCGGGCAAGCGCCACGAACTCCGGAATCTTGAAACTGTCATGCCGCACTTCGATGGCGTGGCGCAATTTGCGCCCTCCAGCTTTGCGGGAAGCAATGCGAGGAACGCCTCGAAATCCTCCGGCTCGAATTTCTTGTGATGCGCGAATTGCCAGAGGATCGGTCCCAGTTTGTTTTTCAGCTCGGATAGACCATTGCCGATGAAGCGTTCGATGGATGGACCTGCTTCCGCCAGCACTTTGCGGTTGGTGGCGAGGCGGTGCGCCTTCACCGAGAACACAAAATCATCCGGCGTCTCTTCTGCCCATTTGCGAAAGCTGGAAGGCTTCTGTGTCGAATAGAATGTCCCGTTGATCTCGATGGTCGTCACCGCGCGGCTGGCATATTCAAGCTCGCGCGTCTTGGGGTGTTTCTTGGGATAGAACATGCCGCCGCGCCACGGCTCGAAGGTCCAGCCGCCGATGCCGGCGCGGATCGCTCCGTCCTTGCTGGAACCCTTGGCCATGCTGGAAGCCCCGTTCTTGCGATTTGCGAATATGCCATCCGGTTTTGGGCTGGGGGAAGAGGTATCATATGCGGTATTATGATACCGCACACGAGAAATAAGCCTGAATTGGGCCTTTCGCGCTTGACCGAGCTTTCAAACCTCCCTATATGCCGCGGCCGTATCTGACGGAAGCACACCATGAAAACCTACTCGGCCAAGGCGTCCGAGATCGAGAAGAAATGGATCCTGATCGATGCCGAAGGGCTCGTGGTCGGACGCCTCGCCTCGATCATCGCGCTGCGCCTGCGCGGCAAGCACAAGACCACTTTCACCGCCCATATGGATTGCGGCGACAACGTCATCGTCGTGAATGCGGAGAAAGTTCTTCTCACCGGCGACAAGCTGAAAAAGAAAGTCTATTACCGCCACACCGGCTATATCGGCGGCATCAAGGAACGCACCGCGGGCGAAATCATGCGCGGCAAGTTCCCCGGCCGCGTGCTGGAGAAAGCCGTGGAGCGCATGCTTCCGCACGGACCTCTCGGTCGCAAGCAGCTTTCCAATCTGCGCGTCTATGCGGGCACCGAGCATCCGCACGAGGCGCAGCAGCCCGAAAAGATCGACATCGGCGCAATGAATCCGAAGAACACCAATTATCGCAAAACGAAGGCGGCCTGATCATGGCGGAAGATGTGAAAAGCTTCGGCGATCTGAAAACCACGCTGATCAAGGCCAAGCCCGCGGATGCGAAAGAGCCGGGCGAGCAGCCCAAGGCGAACCGCGACTCCAAGGGCCGCGCCTATGCCACCGGCCGCCGCAAGAATGCGGTCGCCCGCGTCTGGATCAAGCCGGGCATGGGCCGCATCATGGTCAATGGCAAGGAAGAGAAAATCTATTTCGCCCGTCCGGTGCTGCGCATGATCCTGCGCCAGCCACTGATCGCAGCCAATCGCGACGGCCAGTTCGATGTGATCGTGACGGTTGTAGGCGGCGGGCTTTCGGGCCAGGCGGGTGCCGTGCGTCACGGCATTTCGCGCGCGCTGGTGGCTTATGAGCCGACGCTGCGCGCGGTGCTGAAGCCGGGCGGCTTCCTCACGCGCGATCCGCGCGCTGTTGAGCGCAAGAAGTACGGCCACCCCAAGGCGCGCCGCAGCTTCCAGTTCTCGAAGCGCTAGGTGACATGCTTCAAATTGTTCAATTGATTGACAGCGTCGCGAAGGCCGAGCGCCTAATAATCCAGGGGATGCACGACCCGATTGACGGCGTCTTGCGTGTCAGGGGTAGCAAGCCGTTGCAGAGAGCGGAATGGAATATTTCGCTACTCCCGAATTCAGCACATAGGTTGCCGTCGCTGTAACGGATTGACCACATGCTGCTGTGGCGGAGGAGAATGCGGGAGCAATTAGGGCGCCATAATATTTGCTTTTCGCATAGCTTGTGATGGATGAAGCGCTTGAACACGTCCCGGAATTGACGGACGCACACCGGGCGGCAGATTCAACGGCAAAATGCATGCTGCCCACGGTGAACATCAAAAGCGCGATGTTCACGACTCCAATGATAATCATAAAAAACACCGGCGCGAGAAATGCCATTTCGACGGCGGTCGTCCCCCGTACATCGCGCAAGATATGACGTGACGAGAGGTGACGCATGTCATTGCATCCTGATCGAGGCAGTCGATTGAATAGGACTGGCAAACAGCTTTGTAATGGAGAGCCCGGAAAACAGCGGAGCATAGGTATAAGCGGCTTTTACCTTGATATAGTCTCCGGGGCTCAGACTTGGCGTGCCGGCCGCAGAACAATCCGCCGGTTTGCTCGAAACGCTGCTCATATACTGCAATGCGTTGGCGGAGTTGACGCAATAATAGCCTTCGGATGGTGAGCCACTCGTAAGCGTAACCGATTTGCCCAGGGATGTACTTTGAATGCCTGCGGTCACCGCCGAATTGAACCCGGAACAATTGACCGTGGCGGGAAGGCTCGACAGGTCGCATGCCTTCCAGCCGGCCATTGCTCCGGTGTGTGCGGCGGTTTCGACTTCCATGGCCTCATATGTGTACATTGCAATGTCAACGACATTCATCCCCGTGACGCAAAGAACGCTCGCGATGAGCGCGAACTCGACCGCGGCGACACCGCGTTGATCGGATCGCAGCGCACGGACGCATGACCGCCAGAATTGTGTGAAGCATGCCTGTCTCATCACTCTGTCTCGTACAATCCTCTGTTATCCGACCAGTTTTCCGCGCGCGGGGCTGGTACCGGTGGGGAGCGCGAGCCCCGCCGCAGCACAGCCGCCGGTTGACAGAATGCTGCCCGTTCCGTTGATCGTGATATTGTCCACGACCAGCCCGAAGCAGGATTGGCCATTGCTCGATTTGTTGACGGCTCCGCTAAACGTCACGCTGGAATGGGGCAGATAGACCAGACCCGTTATGTCCCAGGTTGGGCTATTGCCCGCGGCCGATATGTCCATGCCCGATGTGAGTGCGGGGTCTTGATAGATCGCGACGCCCTTCCAGGGTCCTGATGTCGGGGCGGCAAAGTCCAGTGTGCCGCCGCCGGTGGGCGCGTGCGTATAGCCCGACGCACTGGTGCCGCTAAACACCACCGTCAAGGCTGAGCCGCTGGGTGTTTGCAACTTATAGCCGTTTGTATCCAATTGGCCGTTTTCGATCACCAGCACTGCGCCACTCGCCGCATTGACCGTGACGTCGCCGGTCAACTGCAGATCGCCGCAGATAATCGTATTGCCGCTCAGGCTTTTTGAGCCGGACCATGTGTTGCTTGCCGGTAAAGCAGGGTCTTTCTTTTTTGCGGGCTCCTGCGGATAGCTTGCGCATGTGTTGGTCGGAATGTTGGACGCCAACCCCGAATAGGGATCGGTTACAACGGCCACGTTGGAATTTTCCGTGATTCCACAGCCATTGTTGGCACCGTGTGCGTTGCCGATTGCGGCATTCAAATTGTGCCCGTTACAGGTCGCTGTGGTGTCCGACATGACGTTACAATTGGACATATCGGCAAAGGGCGCGCCATTGGTGCGAATGCCCTCGGCGCCGCTCGATGCCAAGGCGAGAAGGCAATAGGATATCGGCGCCACCGATTGGGTGCTGATTGCACTTGCCCTAACCTTCTTCATCCGCGTGCCGCTCACCGTGACGTCGCCATGGAAGCCGACAACCTGCGAAAGAAAGAGCGGCAGAGGTTTGGTAATGGTCACGCTATAGCAATTTGTGCCTCCAGCCGGACAGGATGCGGAATTTGAGACTGTTACGGTGACGTTATTTTGGCCGTTCACAAAGCCATATTGAGCCGCAACAGCCTGACCTTCGGTCGCGTAATTGGAGCTGCCATTCGTCGATGCCGCAATCACTGCGGCATCGGCCGCATTCTGCTCCGCTCGTGCAACAAGATACCAGTATCCGGGCTCCATGCCGAGACCCAGTGCACCTACGAACACAGGCATCACCAGCGCCGTGATGATGGCGATATTGCCGCGCCGGTCAGCCGCCAGCGACAATGGCTTCCGCACGATGATGTCCGCAATTCCTGAATATAGCCTACGCATGGTCACCTCACACTCGCAACGGGTCGCGAGCTACCTCACCGGAATCGCACGATGTAAATGCAAAGCCCAGTGCTCCCTATCGCACGCTAGGGGGCAGTTCTTAACGGATATTTACGTCTGCCTCTCAATTCAAGTTCTTCAAATATTTACCCTAACAAATCGCTGATTTGGCCGTTTCCGGTTTCACCAATTCGAAAAGATCATGGCCGCGCTTTTTGCGATTCATCAATCTTTTTAAAGAAACTCCTATTATTTACGCCATTCTTAAACCAACTGTTAAAGTCTTAAGCGTATCCCTCGATATGCGCGGGGGTAGCCTCAGACACCGCCCGGAACTTTGGGCGTGCGGAACGATGCGGCGCCGTTAAGGGGGTGAACCAACGGACTGGGGCAAAGAAAATGCGTTTGAATTTCCGTCCCATCTCGCGCGGCGCAGCGACGCGCATATTGAAGAATGGGCTAAGCCTTCTTCGCCGGTTTTCCAGGGATCAATCCGGAAGCTATATCGTCATCGCGGCGTTCGCGATGCCGGTGCTGATCGGCGCCAGCGGACTGGCGACGGAAGCCGGTCTTTGGCTCTACACGCAACAGACAATGCAGGGTGCTGCGGATGCCGGCGCCATGAGCGCTGCAACTGCCTACAGCGCCGGCGTCAGAAGCAATTTCAGCACGCAGGCCGGCGCGATCACATCCTCCTATGGCTTCGTGGACGGCGTGAACGGCGCCACGGTGACGGTGAACCAGCCGCCTTTGTCGGGCGCGCACAAATCAACGCCCGGCGCCATCGAGGTCATCGTGCGGCGGCCGCAGGTTCGGCTTCTGTCATCCATGTGGAGTACAAAAGCTGTTCCGATTTCCGCCCGCGCGGTTGCAGTCGGCAATGGTGCGTTCGGCTGCGTTCTGGCGTTGGATCCCACAGCCAGCAGCGCTGCGAGCGTGCAGGGCTCCAGCAACATCGCTCTCAACGGTTGCAGTCTTTATGACGATTCCAGCAATGGCAACGCGCTTTCGGTCGGCGGCTCGGGTTCGGTTTCGGCGCTGTTCGTCGGCGTCGTCGGCGGCATATCCGGCGGCAACAGCATACACACCACGCAAGGCACGGTGGCCGGCAATCCCATTGTACCCGATCCCTATGCCAGCGACTCGTTCCCGTCTTTCTCGGGTTGCAACCAGACCAATTATTCCGCCAAGACTACGACGACCATCAGTCCGGGCGTCTATTGCGGCGGCATGACATTGAACGCCGGGGCCAATCTGACGCTGAATCCAGGTGTTTATTACATCAACAATGGCAGTCTCTCGGTCAATGGCGGTGCCACGATGAGCGGCAGCGGTGTCACGCTCGTATTCACCTCGAGCAATGGCAGCAGCTATGGCGGCGCCACCATCAATGGCGGCGCGGTAGTGAATCTCACACCGCCGACGAGCGGGGCGACCGCCGGTATCGTGATCTTCGGCGATCGCAACATGCCGGTTGGAACGGGCTTCAAATTCAACGGCGGAGCAGCGCAGGTTTTCGGCGGCGCGATTTATCTGCCGAAAGGCCATATCGATTTTTCCGGCGGCGCGGGCGCCTCGACCAATTGCACGCAGATCATCGGCGATACGATCTCGTTTACCGGCAATTCGAATCTGGCAGTCAATTGCAGCGCTTTCGGCACAAAGCCGATCGGTTCGCAGGCAGCCACATTGGTTGAATGATGCCCATGATCGAGCCCGCAAATCACAGAGGTCTTGCCGCGATGCGCGCCATCGGCCGCGAATTGCGCAGATTTCTGGGCAAAGACGGCATTGGAGGACTTGCGGCAATCGAATTCGCCGTTATCGGTCCTTTGCTGGTTCTCATGATGGTCGTCACGGTGGATTTGGGCCTCGGTTTTTACAGCGCCATGCAGGTTCAGAATGCCGCGCAGGCGGGTGCCCAATACGCGTCTCTGCACACCTTCAACGCAACCTCGATTTCGAGTGCCGTGCTGAACGCAACGTCGTTCAAGGGAATCAGCGCCTCGCCGAGCCCGGTCCAGTTTTGCGGCTGTCCGTCGAAAACCAAGGTCACGACCGCAACCTGCGGTACGAAATGTGCCGATGGTACGGTCGCGGCAACCTATGTCAGGGTATCTGCGAGCGGCAAATATACGACGCTGTTGCCATACCCAAGCCTTCCCGCAAGCTTTTCGCTCGCGTCCCAATCGACGGTGCGCATCCAATGATCCGCAGTTTTCTCGACACACGCGGCACGGCGGCAATCGAATTCGCGATGACGATGCCGGTCTTCTTCATGATCGTTTTCGGCATCATCGAAGGCGGCATCATGCTGTGGGCGCAAGTCGGGCTGGAACACGGCGTCCAAATGGCGGCACGTTGCGCCAGCGTGAACACCGCTGTTTGCGGCAGCGCCAGCACCATCCAAAGCTATGCGGCGCAACAGACCGATGGCTTCAACCCGCCGGCATCGGCCTTTACGGTCTCCACACCGGCCTGCGGCAACCTGGTTGCAGCGAGCTACAAATATACTTTCGTTTCATTCTATTTCAGCAAGCCTTCAGTCACGCTCACCGCGCGGTCCTGTTTTCCGAAATAGCGCGAGCGTGCCGCGCGAAGCCGGCTAGCGGAAAAATACCAGACGCATTCCCGCGCCCCATTTGGGACTCGCCGTCGTGAAACCCACCGTTCCATAACCGACAAGCCGCCAATTTGCATCGAAGTTCCACATCGCATAGGGCGAGACGGTGAACTGATCTCCCAGTCCTTTGAAATATTCCTGATGATAGTTCGCCGCGAAACCAATGCTGGTGGTTTGGCTCGGTTTGAAATTCATGCCCGCAGACGCGACCACGCCGTTTTCGAGATTGATCGTACCGAAATCGCCCAGCCATTGATATCCGACCGATCCGAAGAGCATGAACTGCGGATTAAGCGAATGATAGATATTCGCCACCGCGGTGTAATCCACCTTGCCGGTTCCCAATCCCGAAGATGCCGTCGGCAATTTGACGATTGCGCCAAGCTCGATGGCGGGAAATGAGTTTGTGTCCTGATTTATCATCCAGGTCGCGCCGAGATTGACGTCGCCCAGTCCGGATCGCGTGGAGTTTCCCGTGCTTCCCGGAACGATGATGCCGCCCACGAAACTTCCTGGCCCTTGGACGCGCACATAAGGAATACTGGCCTGAAGACGGATATGATCGAACTGGTATTTCAATTCGAGCGGAATGCTGAACACCGAAGTGTCGGTAGCGGCGCCATAACGGCCGGTCGAATAATCGACCCCCGTTCCGACCTCTAACGCCGTGTTGTTTTGAGCCGAGGCTTGCGCGGAAATGAAAATAGCAACAAGCAAGGCTAACGCAGAAGTATTGCGAATCATGTGGATTCCCCCTCTTGAAGTGACAAACAATCAGCGACCGCATTTTTCGCGGCCAAATACAATTTTGGCGAAAACGCGCATCCCCGGATTTGGTTCCATAGGGCCATGCGCACTCAGAAGGCTATCTGATTCGGTATAGGGCTATTGATAAAGTGCTGCCGGAAATCTCGCAGATTCTATTTCGCGAGCGCCTTGGCGAAGCCTTCGTTCCAGCGGGTTTTTTCCGGATCGGCCACATAGGGATTGAGGGCCGTCAGCCGCGCCGGATCAGCGGCCTCTTCGGCGGACAATTTGCCGGCCGCGTTCCAGCCTTCGGCGAAGATGCGGCTCAACTGGAATGGCGTGCTCATGGGAGGAGTTCTTTCACCGTCTCGCTCGGCCGGCACAAGCGCACGCCGGTCCGCGTCACCACGATCGGACGATTGATGAGGATCGGATTGGCGATCATGGCGTCGAGCAATTCGTCTTCGCCGACATCTCTTTCATCCAGGCGAAGCTCGCGAAACAGCGGTTCTTTTTTCCGCACGACGGCGCTCACCAGCACATTCATCCGCGCGATGAGGGATTTGAGTTCGTCGCGCGTTGGCGGCGTTTTCAGATATTCGATGATGTGCGGCTCGTGACCGGCCGCGCGAATGGCGGCCAGCGCATTGCGCGAGGTGCCGCAAGCCGGGTTGTGATAGATCGTGATTTGGCTCACTCGCGTCTTCCTGTCAGATGGCCCATGCGCAAGGCATCGCGCACGCGTTTGCGTTTGGCCGATGGCGGCACGAAGCAAGGCAGAAGGGCATTGGGTTGGGCGCCGTCGCGCATCAGTGCTTCGTGCAATTCGTCCGGATCGACGGTCACATATTCGGTCGCACCAGCGCGCGTGAACTGCATGGTGGTGGCGATGCGCCGCCATGCCGGAAAGGACAATGCATCGATCATGTCTTCTTCGGTGTTGACCGTGTAAATGCCCGCGGGCTCCACGCGCTCGAATCCGTTTAGCAGAAACGGCCTGCGGAATTCCACCGATTTGCTGGTTGTGCGAGTCACCATTTAGCAGTGTGCCCTATGTGGAGAACGGCAGACGGCGACGGAACTTGCGAATGAAACGCATCGCTGCTCCATCGCCGCCTTTCCCCGGCGCATCCTTTACCCAAATCACGCATGCGTGCCGGCGCTTTGGGCGCCTGGCGGCGTGAGGGCACTCAGTTGCGCCAGAATATCGTGCGAGGCGTTCGCCACGCGAGCGGGCAGGGGAGCCGGCTGATTGTTATCGAGAATCTTCGAAAGTGCAGCGCGTGCACGCGCAACGCGGCTTTTCACCGTGCCCACGGGCGTGCTGCAGATTTCCCCTGCGTCTTCATAAGAAAAGCCGCCCGCCGCGACGAGGATCAGGGCTTCACGCTGTCCATCCGGCAAACTGCGCAGAGCGCGCGCCGTGTCGGAAAGCTCCATGATCGATTCCTGTTCGCGGCCCGCGGAGGGAATGCGCTCGCCGAGATCGGCATCCCAATGGGTTTCGCGCCAGGCGCTGCGGGTATGAGAATAGAATTCGTTGCGCAGGATGGTGAAAAGCCAGCCCTTCAAATTCGTTCCCGGCTCGAAGCGGGCGCGTGCCCGCCATGCCTTGACGAGCGCTTCCTGCGCCATGTCCTCCGCAAGCGCGCGGTTTCCACAAAGCGTGCGGGAAAACGCGCGCAGAAATGGAATGAGGGCGACGAGATCACGCTGGAAGTCGGCAGCGATGATTGCCGGCGGCATTGCTGCCGTGGCGTGAGTCTGGATATTCATACGGAAAATGCCTTGATGGGGGCGACATTTATATGCCGCCTGTACGGATATGGGGTCTAAAATGAAAATTACAAGATGTTGAGGCTGAATATCACGCTGCCTGCGGAAACCGCGAGGTGAAGGTCGCGTGCGTGATCGTAACGCTCACGCCTGTCGGGCCGCTGGTGATATTGACTCGGGCGTCGAGTTGATTGGCAAGCGCCTTGACAAGGCTGGTGCCCAAACCGGGTTTTGCGACCGATCCGGAGTTATCTGCGCGCCCCACGCCATTGTCGCAAACCGAAAGCTTCCAGTTGGTGCCTTCCACTTCATAGCGCACGACCACTTCCGCGGGTTTCGAGGTATCGGGAAATGCATATTTCAGCGCGTTGATGACGAGTTCGGTGACGATGAGGCCAACGCTGACGGCATCGCCGGATATCAGATTGCCGCCATCGGCCATCACGCGCAGCTTTGCCGGATGATCTTCGCCGATTATGGATTGGGTCAGCGAGTCGCAGAGTTTTGTCAGATAGGGTGCGACCTCGATCAAATCCGCGCGCGCCGAACTGTGAAGATGCTGCTGCACCGCGGCCACCGACATCACGCGGCGATGCGCATCCTGCAGATGGTGGCGCGTTTCCTCCGATGTCACTGCGCGCGCCTTCAGCATGAGAATGCTGGCGATGATCTGAAGGGAGTTGACGATGCGGTGCTGCATCTCTTCGAGCAGCATCTCCTTTTGCTGCAGCAGATCGTCGGCATGTTTCTGCAGGCGTTCTTTTTCGTGTTCGATCGCACGACGCTCCGTCACGTCCTCGAAACCGAGAAGCAAGGTGGGGCGTGCATTGCCGCCATAGATCGCCTTGCGGGCGTGCAGAAGAAAAATCCGCCGGCCGATCCTGGGAAAATCATGGGCGAGTTCGCGCACATCCATGGCCGAATCCGCCAGAATGGTTTGCGCCAGCAGCGTGCGCAACGCCGGAATGTTCCAAGCGCCATTTTCCAGGGCGAACAATTCCTTATCCAGCGTATCTTCCGGGCCGATCTGGAATGATTTGTGAAATGAGCCGCTGGCAAATTGAATTGTGTAAGTGTCATCGAGCACGAGCAGCGGTTCTCGCACCGTATCCACGATGGTTTGCGCGAGAAGGCGCGCATCCTCGATTTGTTCGAAGAGTTGCTTCAAGTAAGATTTCCGCGAATTTGTACGATACTGTACGATACTAGGCCTATTGTATTGCAATAGCAAAACAAGCCTGCACCGCCTCTTTTGTTGCAAAATGGATCGAATACTGCGCGAGAGGGTTACTTCAGCGAGTGAGCGCAGACGCGCTACCGGCGCCTTTTCCATTCGGAACCTCGCGCGGGATCTCTCAAGGACAATAGAATGTTGAACAAATCAAGCATGTTGCTTGCCGCGGCTGTTGTCGCGCTGGGCGCGGGCGCGGCCTTTGCCGATCCCTACGATTACAATGACAGCAGAGGTGATCGGTACGATTCCAACTCATCTTCCTATAGCGACCAAGGCCACGCCGGCTACGGAAACGGCTATAATTATGGATATGACGATGGATATGCGCGCCGCGAGCGCAACGACCGCTACCGGACAGACACCTATCGCATGCAGGTTCGCGATGGTCACTACGATCGCGGCGCTTATTATTACGGCAGCGATTGTGGCGACAATGCGGTTGCCGGAACTGTCATGGGCGCCGTTGTCGGCGGCGTGATCGGCAATCAGTTCGGGCGCGGCGATGGCCGCACGGCTGCCACGGTCGGCGGCGTCATTGTGGGCGGAATTGCCGGCAATGCAATCGCAAGCGACATGGATTGCAACGACCGTCATTACGCCATGTCGTCCTATCATGACGGTTTCGAAGGCCGCATCGGTCAGCGCTACGATTGGCGCAACGACCACAGCCGCAATTACGGCAGCTTCACGCCGATCCGCGAATATTCGCGCAACGGCTACACCTGCCGCGATTTCCAGGACGTGACCTATCGCAACGGACGCGAAATCGACCGCAGCGGCACGGCTTGCCGCCAGAACGACGGCAATTGGCACATGGAATAAGCGGCCCGCGCAAGCGGACAGGCAATCGACGGCAATCCGTGCGGGTCACGCACGGATTTTCACAACCAAAGGATTTTGAAAATGAAAAATACATTTCGTTTGATGATGAGCGCCGCGGCGCTCGGAGCGATTGCGCTTGCAGCCCCGGCACAGGCCGGCGAGCACGGCGTAAAAGTCGGCACGCTCACATGCGGCGTCTCTAGCGGCTGGGGATTTGTCGTGGGATCGTCCAAGGATCTGCGCTGCGTCTTCCGCCAGAGCAACCGACATGCCGTGCATTATGAAGGCACCATCTCCAAGATCGGCGTGGATGTCGGCTACACCGAAGGCGGTGTTCTGGTCTGGGGCGTGATCGCGCCCACATCCGACATGCGTGCAGACGCGCTGGACGGCAATTATGTGGGCGTCAGCGCGGGTGCCACGGTCGGCGTCGGCGTAGGTGCGAACGTGCTGGTCGGCGGTTTCGACAAATCGATCTCGCTTCAGCCGCTCAGCGTTTCGGGCAATGAAGGCTTGAATGTCGCCGCGGGCGTGGGTTCGATCAGCCTGAAATACGTTCCCTGAATAAATTGCGCGGGCGAGGACGGCCCGCGCATATTTCAATCGCGTTGCGCGTTATCTGAAGGATAGGGCGCATATTTATGGAGAATTGCCATGCCCGTTGAAACAATCCTGATTTGGCTTCTGGTCGGTGCGGTTGCCGGATGGCTTGCCGGTGTCGTCGTCCGTGGTGGCGGGTTCGGCCTGCTGGGCGACATCGTTGTCGGCATTATCGGCGCATTCATCGGCGGCTGGCTGCTGACGCGGCTGGGCGTTCATCTCGGCGTCGGAATAGTCAGCGTTATCACCAGCGCCACAATTGGCGCTGTCGTGTTGCTGCTCATTCTGAGGCTCGTGCGGCGAGCCTGACTTTCAGGCCGCAGCCGTAACGCCTTTGGGATCGGGGCCGTATTCATTCGGTCCCGTCACTCCCGGCTGCACGTACCAGTAGATCAGCAGCGCAGCCGCGGCCACACACAGCAGCGGCAGCAACGTCACCGTGAGGAACATGCTTCCGATCGAGCCCGTCATGATCGCAAGGCCCGCAAGCACGATCATCAGAACCGCCGGCACCGCCGCGACCAGCACCCACCAGCCGCTCTTGCCGATATCGTGCAGGCGGCGCACCGCAATGCCCAGATTCGGCAATAGCAGGCCCAGCGACAGCAGAGTTGTCAGGATATGCGTGCCGATCACGCTTTGCAGAACGGCCGCGATCACATAAATCACGACATAGGCCAGGATGTAGTACCAGAACTCCGTGCGCCGCACGCGGCCCTGGAAGTCGATATAATGTTCGGTGACGTTACGCCGGAAAACTTCGACGATTGCATTCGGATCCATGGCTTCGGCCCCATCGATGTGCGATTGGGTTCGCGGCCATTGGGCGGGCACATCTTCCGGCCAGCGGCTGGAGGCGTCCGTACCGATTCCGGCCCTGAATTGGGCTATGACCGGAGTCGCGGGCAGCTATGAGCTAAGAACGGGCATTACATTCTGTCAATGATGGCGGAGGGCGTGTAAGGACGGATCATGGGTGCAAAAGTGTTCATAGATGGGGCAGTGGGCACCACAGGCCTCGAAATCCGCGAGCGGCTGGCGGGGCGGGCCGATATTGCGCTGGTGCAACTTGCCGAGGCCGAGCGCAAAGATCCGCGCGCCCGCGCGCGCGCGCTGAACGAGAGCGATCTGGTGATCCTGTGCCTGCCCGACGAGGCGGCGAAGGAAGCGGTCGGCCTGATCGAGAACAACGCCGTGCGGGTGATCGACGCCTCCACCGCCCATCGCGTGGCGCCGGGCTGGGTTTACGGCTTTCCCGAAATCGAGCCCGATCAGCGCGCGAAGATCGCCGCCGCGGCGCGCGTCACCAATCCGGGCTGTTACCCGACAGGATTTCTGGCGCTGGTGCGGCCGCTGACGCGCGCGGGAATCATACCGGCCGATTTTCCGCTGAGCGTGAATGCGATCTCCGGCTATTCCGGCGGCGGCAAGGCAATGATCGAGGAATTCGAGAATAAGTCTTCGCCGCATTATGTGGAAACTGTCGCGCGTACGTATGCTTTGGGTTTGACGCACAAGCACGTGCCCGAAATGCAGACCCACGCGAAGCTCGCGCATCCGCCGGTGTTCGCGCCGAGTGTCGGACGGTTTTATCGTGGCATGATTGTGGAAGTGCCGCTGCAATTGTGGGCGCTGCCGGAAAAGGCCACACCGGCGCAAATTCATGCCGTGCTGGCGGAATCCTATCGCGACGATGCGTTGGTGGAAGTGGCTGGATTTGAAGAAGCGGCCGCGCTGAAAACGCTGGACGCGGAGGCGCTGAAGAACACCAACAAGCTCAAGCTCTATGTCTTCGCCAATGAAAAAGCAGAGCAGGTGCGGCTGGTGGCGGTGCTGGATAATCTGGGCAAGGGGGCATCGGGCGCGGCGGTGCAGAATCTGAACATCATGCTCGGGTTTCCCGAAACCGAAGGCCTGCTCTGACAATGTACCGGCCTGCAGCGTTCGTCGTGGACGATACGGCCGTGCTGCACGCCGCCATTCGGACGCGCGTCTTTGCAACCATCGCAATTGCGCGTGAGGGCAGAGTGCAATTCGCTTATGCGCCGGTCGTTCTGGATGATACCGGAAAACTCGGCACGTTTCGTTTTCATCTCGCGCGCGGAAATCCGATTGTAGCGCTGGCCGATGGCGCGCGGCTTTCATTCTCCTTCCTGGAACCGGACGCATATATTTCTCCCGATTGGTATGAGAGCCAGGCGATGGTTCCGACGTGGAACTACATCGCCATCGAAGCGAGCGGCATTGCGCGGAAATTGAAGCGCGAAGAATTGCGTCAACTGCTGATCGATCTTTCGGCAGCCGAAGAAGAAAAATTGCTGCCGAAAAAACCATGGACAATCGACAAGGTGCCCGAGCCGCGCATCGACGCACTGCTGAACGCAATAGAAGGCTTCGCCGTTCCGCTGGAAACCTTGCACGGAAAATTCAAACTCTCGCAGGACAAGAAAGCCGCAGACATCGGCGGCGTGATCGCGGCACTGGAAGCGCGCGGCGATGTCGCGAGCATTGCTGTAGCGAAAGCGATGCGCAAACCTGGTTAGGCCGCAGCCAGCACAGCCTTCTTCACAGTCTGCGGCAATGCGATGGGGCGGAAGAAGTTCTTTGGATAGAGATAATCATCGCCCGACTCGTCAACGACGCGCATCAAACCGTGCTTCTCGACGGAAGGGTCGCGAACCGCGACATATATCTTCCGTCGTTCCAGCGAAGCCGGATAGCCCTCATTGTCGACACACACAACCAGATATTTCGATGTGAGTTTACGCATAGTCGTTCTCATTCGAAAAGTTCTTTGACCTTGTATTCCTTGCGCCCGATACCGGCTGCCTCGTACCAGTGTATCTCAGCAAGGTGAAAAGAGCCATCGTCTAACCGTATGCGCGCGATCCCCTTGCGCTTGCGCCAGCGGCCGCGCCCATACAGTTTCCGCAATCGGGCGATTTCACGGATTCCGGATGCTGTAGCGATCGTCTCGATCTGCGAAATCTCGCCCAGAATATCGAAACCCATTGGGCTACTGCGCCTTGATTTTCACATAGGACCCCGGTGCGTTGCCGAGCGGCTTGAGTTTGTCGTCGCCGGGTTTGCGGGCGGGAACTTTCGGGCCTGACAATTTCGACAGCCATGCATCCCAGTCCGGCCACCAGGAGCCGGGATGTTCTTTTGCACCTGCCTGCCATTCCTCGACCGTCGCGGGCAATTTCTCGTTCGTCCAATATTGATATTTCTTCGCGGCAGGCGGGTTGATGACGCCTGCGATATGGCCGCTGCCGGAGATGATGAAGCGGATCGGGCCCTTGAAAAGCTGTGTCGATTTATAGACGGAGCGGAAGGGTGAAATGTGATCGTCCTTCGCCGATTGCAGATAGACCGGAATCTTCACCTTCGAAAGATCGAGCTTCACGCCGCCCAGCACCATCTTGCCCTGCGACAGCGCGTTGTTCTTGTAGAATTCGCGCAGGTAGAAAAGATGCGTGGCTTCGGGCATGCGCGTGACATCCGAATTCCAGTAGAGCAGGTCGAAGGGCACGGCCTCCTTGCCGAGCAGGTAATTGTTGATCACGAACGACCAGATGAGATCGTTCGCGCGCAGCATATTGAAGGTGGTCGCCATCTTGCGGCCTTCGAGCACGCCGCCGGCGGTGTCCATCTGCTGCTTCAATGCTTCGAGCTGGGCCTCGTCCACGAAAATCTGCAGATCGCCCGATTCGGTGAAATCAGCCTGCGCGGCGAAGAACGTCGCCGCGTTCACGCGGTCCTCGCCCTTCGCGGCCAGATAGGCGAGCGTGGCGCTCATCAGCGTGCCGCCGATGCAATAGCCCACGACATTGGGCTTCTTCACACCGGTTGCATCTTCCACCGCGCCGAGCGCTGCGAAGATTCCATCGCGCATATAGTCTTCGAATGTCTTTTTCGCCAGCCGCTTGTCCGGGTTCGCCCAGGAGCAGACGAATACGGTGTAGCCTTGCGCCGTCAGCCAGCGGATCAGCGAATTTTCCGGCTTCAGATCGAGGATATAGAATTTGTTGATCCAGGGCGGAAAGATCACCAGCGGTTTTTCGTAAACTTCCGCCGTGGTCGCATCATATTGCAGAAGCTCAATCAACTCGTTGCGGAAGATCACCTTGCCGGGTGCTGTGGCGATATTCTCGCCGAGCACAAAGGCATCGGCGGATTGGCGGATGGTAAGATCGCCGCCACCGCGTTCGATATCCTTCAGCAGATTATCGAGCCCCTTGACGAGATTCTTGCCATTGCTCTGCAGCGTGGCGCGCAGCACTTCGGGATTGGTCAGCACGAAATTGGAAGGCGCGATCGCGTCGGCAAATTGTTTTGTATAAAATTCGACACGACGGCGCATCGCCGGATCGAGCCCTTCGACATGGCCCACCGTGTGCTGCAACCAGTTCGCCGTCAGCAAATAGGATTGCTTGATGAAATCGAAGATCTGGTTTTCCTGCCAATCCTTGTCGCGGAAGCGTTTGTCGCCGGGTGCGGCCGTGACGAGGTCTTCCACCTTGCCGCCCATCATGCGGCGCGCGGTGCGCTCCCACAGATCCATGTAGCTGTGCCAAAGCTGCGACTGCGCTTCGAAAATCGCGGCGGGATTGGCCGCCATGCCTTTCGCAAGCTCCATGAACGCATCGGTAATGTTGAGCGGATCGAGCGGCTCCTGGCCGATTTTTTCTGTCTGGCGTTTCATGAAATCGCCGAGCAGGCGCTGCGCCTTCTCGCCCACATGCATCATGTTGCGTACGAATTCGCCCGCATCGCCGATGCGGTATGCGCTGCCGTCGGCAGGCGCTTGCGCCTCGGTTTTGGGCGCTTCGGCGTTTGCCTTGCGCTTCGGCGGCACCTTCGGCTGCTTTTGCATATTGTCGCACCTGCGCGCTGTCAGAGCCTTGATAGCGCGCGGCTTGCTGCGCCTGCAAGGCGCGCAGCCTCTACAATTATGTCGTGACAATTCATGATTTTGCCTGCGCTTTCGCTTGGAAGGCCGCGTCCGGACGGGTATATGGGTTTCAAGACTGGCGCGGGCGGTGTCTGGCTGCGCAAGGCTACGGAGACGACCGGATGAAATTGGTGCTGGGCTTCTACTCGAAAACTTTTGCGCGCATTGCAGCGATGCTGGTGGTCGGCGCCGCGCTTAGCGCCTGTTCCAGCGTTCCGGACTGGGTCGATCCCACCACATGGGTCGGCAGCGACGATTCCGCCAATGCTTCCGAATTGCCGGCCGATCAATCCGCCGATGCGGATCAGAGCGGCGAGTCGAGCGACCAACCCGATCTCGCTTCGATTCCGGATCGTCCCGAAGCGTCGTCCACTGAAGGCGACCGTCAGCAAGTGGCCGATTCGCTTTCGGCCGATCGCGCGCGGACGCAATACAGTGGTGAAAATCTGCGCGGCGACGGCACGGCCTCGTCGGCGCCGCCGCCTGCTGCACCCACGCCAGATGCAGCGCAAGCTCCGGCGAACAGCATTGCCAGTGCCGATGAGGATAATGCCCAATCCCCTGCACCGGCCCCCGCTGCGCGCAGCCGGCAAGTTGCGTCCGCTGAAATGCCTGTGAGATCGCGCGTCCCTACAACGTCGAGTAGCGGCCCGGCCGTTCCGGCTGGAACCGCGGTTGGTGCGGCTCCCAATTCCGATGCCGCGCTGGGCTTCCAGCCTTCCCATGCGCCGCCGCTGGATGCATCGGTCGCCCAGTTCGTGCCGCAGCCGATCATCTCGCGCTACCGGCAAACCGCGGCTGTCGGCTCCACGGCGGGCGTCAGGGCTCCGGCGGTCCCAGCCGGGCCATCGGAAGGCGCGATGGGCGGCCCCGAAGCCATGAGCGGCGCTGTGGTGGCCAATCTGGATGTCCTCGGCCCAGCCGCCGCGCAGCCCGCCGCATACGCCAATCCGGCAGGCCTGCCGCCTGCGGCCGTGGTGTTCTTCCCGCATGACACGACCGTGCTGAATGCCCAGGGCCGCGCGCAGGTTCATGCAGCACTCGAGGCCTACAGGTCCCGGGGCGGGCAGGGCTACATCAAGGTGGTCGGCCATTCCTCCAGCCGCACCGCCAACATGACGCTGCAGCGCCATCTGGTGTTCAATTTCGAGCGCTCGCAGGCCCGAGCTACGGCCGTGGCCAAAGAGCTGATTCGCGAGGGCGTGCCTGCGAACAAGGTTCTGGTGGAGGCCGTGGGCGATTCTCAGCCCGTCTATTACGAATCCATGCCGCAGGGCGAGGAAGGCAATCGCCGCGCGGAGATCTTCATTCAGGGCTAGTTGACGCGCCCCGCCGATTGCCTTGATGTTCGGCGCGTCCGGCTTGCGATACGGTTTAGCCATGCAAAGCGAATTTCACCGCATAAGGCGGCTGCCGCCCTATGTGTTCGAGGAAGTTAACCGCCTCAAGGTGGGCGCTCGCGCGCGCGGCGAGGACATCATCGATTTCGGCATGGGCAATCCCGATATGCCCACTCCGCCGCATATCGTCGAGAAGCTGATCGAGACGGCGCGCGATCCGCGCTCCAACCGCTATTCGGCCTCGCGCGGCATCAAGGGCCTGCGCCGCGCCATGGCAGCCTATTACCAGCGCCGCTTCGGGGTGACGCTCGATCCCGATACCGAAGTGATCGCCACGCTCGGTTCGAAGGAAGGCTTCGCCAATCTCGCGCAGGCCATCACCGCGCCGGGCGATATCATTCTGGTGCCCAATCCGGCTTATCCGATTCATGCGTTCGGATTCATTCTGGCCGGTGCTGCGATCCGCCATGTGCCTGCAACTTCGCCGGAAGAATATCTGTCGAGCCTTGGGCGCGCGGTGCGCCACTCGGTGCCCTCGCCATCGGCGATTGTGGTGAACTATCCGTCGAACCCGACGGCGCAAGTGGTTGGTCTGGATTTCTATAAAGAGATCGTCGCTTTCGCGAAGAAGCATGAAATCTGGGTGTTGTCCGATCTTGCTTACGCCGACATCTATTTCGATGATGATAATCCGCCGCCATCGATCTTTCAGGTCGATGGCGCGAAAGATATTGCGGTCGAATTTCAATCGTTGAGCAAAACCTATGCGATGCCGGGATGGCGTATGGGATTCGCAGCAGGCAACAAGACGCTGATCGGCGCGCTGGGGCGTATCAAATCCTATCTCGATTACGGCGCCTACACGCCGATTCAAGTGGCTGCCACCGCCGCACTGAACGGCCCGCAGGATTGCGTGGACGAGATGCGCGCGATCTACAAAGCGCGCCGCGATGTGCTGGTGGAAAGCATGGGCCGCGCGGGCTGGAAAATTCCCGCACCCTCTGCCTCGATGTTCGCATGGGCACCGATCCCGGAAGAATTCCGCGCCATGGGCTCGCTGGAATTCTCAAAAAAGTTGCTTGTGCATGCGAAAGTCGCAGTCGCGCCGGGTTTGGGATTCGGCGAATACGGCGAGGGTTATGTGCGCATCGCGCTGGTGGAGAACGAGCACCGCATCCGGCAGGCCGCGCGCAATGTGAAGAAGTTCCTCTCCATGCGTGTCAACGAACCATCTGCATTGGAACAAGCGAAATGACCAGACCGCTGCGCATTGCGATAGCAGGTCTGGGCACGGTCGGCGGCGGCGTCGCCAGCGTGTTGCTGACGCGCGGTGCAGAGCTTGCCGAACGCGCGGGCCGTCCGCTGGAATTGATCGGCGTGTCGGCGCGCGACAAAGCCAAGCGCCGCGCGGCGGATGTTTCGCATCTGTCATGGGCGGTCGATCCTTCGGCGCTGGCGCGCAGCGATGCCGATGTGGTGGTGGAACTGATCGGCGGCGAAGAAGGCCCGGCGCGGGTGTTGGTGGAATCCGCGCTCGCAGCCCGCAAACATGTCGTCACCGCGAACAAGGCATTGCTCGCCAAACATGGTGCAGCGCTCGCGGCACTCGCGGAAGAAAACAATGTCGCGCTGAAATTCGAAGCGGCGGCGGCGGGCGGCATTCCAATTGTGAAAGCGCTGCGCGAAAGCCTGATCGCTTACGGCATCGATGCGGTGCGCGGCATACTCAACGGCACCTGCAATTACATCCTCACGCAGATGGAAGCGACGGGCCGCTCCTTCGAAGACGTGCTCGCTGAAGCCCAGCGCATGGGTTACGCCGAAGCCGATCCCACGCTTGATATCGGCGGCGGCGATACCGCGCACAAGCTCGCGCTGCTGTCGGCGCTGGCATTCGGCATCGCGCCCAATCTTTCCGCCATGAAGGTCGACGGCATCGCGCATATCACGCCGGAGGATATCGGCTTCGCGCGCGAATTCGGCTATCGCATCAAGCTGCTGGGTATCGCGCGCCGTACCGCTCACGGAGTCGATCAGCGCGTGCAAGCTTCGATGGTGAAAGCGGGCACGCCGCTTGCCGATGTCGAAGGTCCTTTCAATGCGGTGGTGGCCAATGCCGGTCCTGCAGGCCCCTTCTTCTTCGAAGGCCGCGGCGCAGGTGAAGCGCCCACGACCTCTGCCGTCGTGGCCGATCTGGTGGATATCGCGCGCGGTGCCTTCGGCGCCGTGTTCGGGCGTGCCGCGCACACCCTGAAGGCCGCGCCCGCGCCGCAGGATGCTCGCAGCTCGGCCTTCTATCTGCGCTTTCGGGTGCTGGATGTGCCTGGCGTGTTGGCGGAAATCGCGGGCCATCTGGCCGAGGCCGCGGTTTCCATCGAAAGCATGATCCAGCGCGGCCGCAGCCCCGGCGAGCCGGTAGCCATTGTCATGATTACCCACGAGTGTTCGGAAACTGCCGTCTCCCGCGCCTTGAAGGTCATCGCCGCGTCGGACAAGGTGCTGGGCGCGCCGAGCATGATTCCCATGGAGGCTGGCTAAGCCCGGAGAGAAAATGTCCCAACCGCTGGATCGCGCCTTTGCGCTGGAAGCCGTTCGCGTCACCGAAGCTGCCGCCATGGCCGCTTTCTACCAGATCGGCCGCGGCGATGAACACGCCGCCGACCACGCCGCCGTGGAAGCGATGCGCACGGCGTTCAACATCATGCCCATTTCCGGCACGGTGGTGATCGGCGAGGGCGAACGCGACGAAGCGCCCATGCTCTATATCGGCGAGAAGGTCGGCTATGGCGGCATCGCGGTGGACATCGCGCTCGATCCGCTGGAAGGAACTACGCTCACCGCCAAGGCGCTGCCCAATGCGCTCGCCGTGATGGCGATGGCTGAGCCCGGCACGCTGCTGAACGCGCCCGACACTTACATGGACAAGATCGCCATCGGCCCGGGCTATGCCGAAGGCACGATTGATCTCGATGCCGATCCGGCGGAGAACATCGTCAGTCTCGCAAAAGCCAAAGGCGTGAAGCCGAATGAGATCACCGCGCTGGTGCTGGATCGTCCGCGTCATGCCACCATCATCGAGCGCGTGCGCAAGGCGGGTGCCGCGGTGCAGCTCATCACCGACGGCGATGTGGCCGGCGTGATCGCGACAACCGATCCCATGACAGGCATCGATATTTATCTGGGGCAGGGCGGCGCGCCGGAAGGCGTGCTGGCGGCAGCGGCGCTGCGCTGTGTCGGCGGACAAATTCAAACCCGTCTGGTTTTCAAAAAAGACGATGAGCGCGTGCGCGCGGCGAAACTCGGCATTACCGATTTCAACAAGAAATATTCGCTGCACGATCTGGCGTCCGGCGACGTGATCTTTTCGGCCACCGGCGTCACCGACGGCTCGATGCTGAGCGGCGTGCACATGCGCGACGGTTACATCATGACCGAAAGCGTGGTGATGCGTTCGGCCACGGGCACGGTACGCTGGATCAAAGGCCGCCACCGGCGGAAAGATACGCGCTAAACTCCCCTGTCATCCCCGGCGAGCATTGCGTCAGCAATGCGAGGGAAGGGGACCCAGGTGGTTCAAACAGAGCGAATTTCGACGCTTTGAATCTCGATTTTCCTTCGGCACACAGCGGACTTTGCCACCTGGGTCCCCTTCCCTCGCGCTTCGCGCTCGCCGGGGATGACAATGGTGTTTAATAGCTGACGATGACGACTCAACCCGCCTTCGGTGTCGCGCGTTCTTTCTCGGGCCGCAAATGGATATTGCGCGATGCGGGCGAGGATGCTGCGCGCGCGCTGCTGCAGGCAGGCGAGTTGTCGCCCGCGCTGGCGCGAATTCTGGCTGCGCGCGGCGTTGCTGCCGATGCACTGGCCGATGTTCTCAATCCGACATTGAAGCGGTTGCTGCCGGAGCCGCGCATACTCAAGGATATGGACAAGGCCGTCGCGCGAGCCCACGCGGCCATCGAATCTGGCGAGAAGATTGCGGTGTTCGGCGATTATGACGTGGACGGATCATCGTCCGCCGCGCTGATGCATTGCTTTCTGGCCGCGCTCGGTAAACCGCCGCGCATCTACATCCCAGATCGCATGACCGAAGGTTACGGTCCTTCGGCGCGTGCGCTGCTGCAATTGAAGGACGAGGGCGCAGGCCTCGTTGTCACGGTGGATTGCGGCGCGGGCGCGGTAGCCGCACTCACCGCCGCGCGCGATGCGGGGCTCGATGTGATCGTGCTCGATCATCACGCCGTCGAAATCCCGCCGCCGGCTTTTGCGCATGTCAATCCCAATCAGCCCGGCGATACATCGGGCCTCACTTATCTCTGTGCCGCGGGCGTGACGTTTCTGTTTCTCGTCGCGCTCAATCGCGCGCTGCGCGAATCTGGATGGTATGCAAGGAACAACATCGCCGAGCCAGATCTGCGCGAACATCTCGATCTCGTCGGGCTCGCCACCGTTTGCGATGTCGTGCCGCTCGTCGGCGTGAATCGCGCTTTTGTGCGTGCAGGATTGGCGCGGCTTTCCACGCTTGAACGCCCCGGCATTGCCGCTCTCGCAACCATTGCCGAAGCGAACGTGCCGTTCACGCCTTACCATCTCGGTTTCGTTTTCGGTCCGCGCATCAATGCGGGCGGGCGTGTGGGCCGCTGCAGCCTGGGCGCAGAACTTCTGACGGCGACCAGCGATACAGACGCATTTCCGCTCGCCGAGATGCTCAACCACCACAATCGCGAGCGCCAGGCCATCGAGGCGGTGATCCTCGAAGAAGCGATGGCGATGGCCTCTGCGCAGCACAATGCGCCGTTCCTGCTTGCGGCTGATAGCGGCTGGCATGCGGGCGTCGTCGGCATCGTTGCGGGCCGTCTCAAGGATCGCTTCAACAAACCCGCTTTTGTCGTCGGCTTTGAAAACGAAATGGGCCGCGGTTCAGCGCGGTCGGTTTCCGGTGTCGATCTCGGAGCAATCGTGCGCGCGGCGAAGGAAGCCGGAATCCTGGAAGCGGGCGGCGGCCACGCGATGGCGGCCGGCTTCAGCGTGACCGCCGCGAAGCTCGATGCCTTGCGCGAATTTTTAACTGCGCAATTCGTAAATGCGCAGAATGCCGACTCCACTGCATTTGAATTGAATCTCGACGCCGCCATTTCGCCTGCCGGCGCGACAGTTGCGCTAGTTTCCGATATCGCCCGCGCAGGCCCCTTCGGCTCCGGCAATCCCGAACCGATGGTGGTTATACCCGACGCGCGAATCGCTTTTGCCGATGTGGTCGGCAAGGATCACATCCGGCTGCGACTCACCGGCAGCGATGGCGCGAGTATTGAGGCGATCGCATTTCGCGCATCCACTACAAGTTTAGGCAAAGTATTGCTTTCGTCGCGCGGCAAGCAGGTCCATGCTGCCGGCCGCCTGCGTTTGGATCAATGGAATGGGCGCTTTCGTGTGCAGCTTCACCTCGAGGACGCGGCAATTTCTCAGCAATAAAACTTTCGTACCAATCTGGGAACTTATTGCACGCACAGGAATTTAGTTTCCGCAGTACTTGCGCGACACGAAAAATTCATATGTTTATTTGTACGTGGACGGGAGGCGTTCACGCGAACACAGAGCAGATAAGAGAAGGACGGTATGACCGGATCTTATAAACAGGGGAGAATCGCTTTCGTCCCGATTTCGCTGTTTGCCGTGTCCCTGCTGGCGACGATGCCCGTGGCGGTTCCGGCAGTCGCGGACGAAAGCTGCACTTACGAGTCGGCCTTTTCCGTCGATGGCGGGCAGGTCCACCGTCAGGGAGATACGATCATCATCGAGGTTTGGGGTCAGGCCCCGGCCGATGGATGGACCAATCCGAAACTGGCTATCGTTCCGGAGGACACCAACCCGATCAAAGTGGCGTACCGCCTGATGGGCTGCGCGCCGAACCATGAATCGGGTGGGCTGCAGCCGATGCGTGCAATGGCTTTTGTCGTCGCCAATCCGGGGCGAATCCAGAGCATCGTCGTTCGGTCTTCAACCAACGACGTGCGGCTTCACGACGGAAGCCTGTAGACGCCTGAAAAGCCCTGCCTTGCCAAGCACGCCATGGGCCTTTATAGCCCCGGCCCTGCCCGGAAGGCGCGATGTGCCGCCCGGGCCGTGCGCCCTTCGTCTATCGGTTAGGACTCAGGATTTTCATTCCTGCAAGAGGGGTTCGACTCCCCTAGGGCGCGCCATCCTATGCTGCTGTGCGTCCACACGCTGCCGCTATGGACCGGGTGACAGGCCACCCACCCGCTTCCACCTCTTTCCGGAACATGCGAAATTCTCCTTACGGCCGCTTGGCCGGTAAGGGAGGAATTCATGAAGGTGTCGAAGCGTTTGGTTCTTTGCGGAGTTGTGGCTGCCGGGTTGGTGGCGGCGCCCCTGGTGGCGATTGCCAGCCATGGCAAGGCGGGATTGTGGGACGTGACCGTGACGATGAACATGGCCGGCATGCCCCAGATGCCGCAAATGACGCCCGAGCAAATGGCGAAAATGAAAGAGATGGGCGTTCAGATGCCGGGCATGGGTGGCGGCCACACCATGACCACGCAGCATTGCATGACGGCGGACGAAGTGAATTCCGATAAGCCGCCGCCGGTGCACAACAGGGACTGCACCGTGAGCAATTCGAAAGTCGTGGGCCAGACCTTCTCCGCCGACATGACCTGCAATGGCGAGATGCAGGGCACCGGCCACATGAGCGTCACCTATGACAGCACGGAGCATTATGCCGGCAAGATGGATTTCAGCGGCACCACCCATGGTCATCATGCCGACATGACGAATTCCTTCGAAGGCCGCTGGGTATCGGCGGATTGCGGCACGGTCACGCATTGATCGCGGAATGAGTTTCTCCGGAGCCGTGGGCGCAGCATCGTTATCGGCGATGCTGCACGATGCCTCGCGCATTGTGATTTTCACGGGCGCGGGCATCTCCACGGAATCCGGCATTCCGGATTTTCGTTCGCCTGGCGGCATCTGGACGAAGATGGCGCCGATCGATTTTCAGGATTTTGTGGCCTCCGCCGAGATGCGCCGCGAGGCATGGCGGCGGCGCTTTGCAATGGAGGATATGTTTTCCGGCGCCAAGCCCAATGCCGGACATGAAGCGATTGCCGAACTGGTGAAGCGTGGGCTTGCGAGCCATGTCATCACGCAGAACATCGATAATCTGCATCAGGATTCCGGCGTACCCGAAGATCAGGTGATCGAGATCCACGGCAACACGCGTTATGCGAAGTGTCTTGAATGTGGCGCGCGCGCCGAACTGGCGCCGATCCGCGCCCATTTCGAAACCCATGGCGAGCCGCCCGATTGCGCGTCCTGCGGGGGCATCGTCAAAACCGCCACCATATCCTTCGGCCAATCCATGCCGGAACTGGAAATGGCCCGCGCCGAGGAGGCCACGCTCGCCTGCGACCTTTTCGTCGTGTTGGGGTCGTCGCTGGTGGTCTATCCCGCGGCCGGTTTCCCGCTACTGGCCAAGCGCAACGGCGCAAGGCTGGTGATCGTCAACAGAGACCCTACAGAGCAGGATGGTATTGCCGATCTTGTGCTCCACACCGATATCGGCCCCACGATGCGGGCCGCCGTTAACGCGCTATGAGCGCAATCCGGAAAAGTGTGAAGCGGTTTTCCGCCAGATTGCGCGGCAATAAATAGGCGGTGGACGGCCTAGCCGCCATCGCTACTATGCCCACCGGATTCGCATTTTTCAGCAGGAGTTCTGCCGTGCACCGCCTCGATGAAGAAGACAAAGAAACCCCCGAAATTCCCGAGCCGCAATCGCTGCCGGTTCAGAAGGCGTTGTTCAAATCGCGCACGGTGCTGATCTTCGGCGAGATCGAGATGAAGCTGGCCGAACGCGTCACCGCGCAATTGCTGGCGCTGGCGGCGGAAAACAACGAAGACATTCGCGTGATCCTGAATTCGCCGGGCGGTCATGTGGAATCCGGCGACACGATCCACGACGTCATCCGCTTCGTAGGTCCGCGCGTAAAGATGATCGGCACCGGCTGGGTGGCGAGCGCGGGCGCACATATCTTTCTCGGCGCGAAGAAAGAGAACCGCTACTGTCTGCCTTACACCCGCTTCCTGCTGCACCAACCGCTCGGCGGCGTGCGCGGGCAGGCCTCGGACATCACCATTGAAGCCGAAGAGATCATCAAGATGCGCGAACGCATCAATCGCGAGATCGCATCCGAAACCGGCCAGACCTATGAAAAAGTCCAGTCCGATACCGAACGCAATTTCTGGATGGATGCGGAAGCGGCCAAGGCCTATGGCCTTGTCGGCAAAGTCGTCAACCGGGCAGACGAAGTGTGAGCGCGCCGGGCGAAGCGCCCTGGTGGAAGGGCGCGGTCATCTATCAAATTTATGTCCGCTCATTCCATGACAGCAATGGAGACGGGCAGGGCGATCTCGCGGGCGTCACCGCCAAGCTCGATTATTTGCAGAAGCTGGGCGTCGATGCGGTTTGGCTTTCGCCGATCCATCCTTCGCCCAATCGCGACTGGGGCTATGACGTCTCGGACTATGACGGTATCCATCCCGATTACGGTACGCAGGCCGATTTCGACACGCTGATCACCACCGCACATGGGCTGGGGCTGAAGGTCCTCACCGATGAAGTGCTGGCCCATACATCGGACGAACATCCTTGGTTCGCCGAAAGCGTGAAGGGCGAGACCAAGGCCGATTGGTATGTCTGGGCGCCGCCGAAAGATGACGGCACCGCGCCGAACAATTGGCTTTCCGCATTTGGCGGTCCGGCATGGGCTTATCAGCCGTCGCGGCGGCAGTACTATCACCACAAATTCCTGCGCCAGCAGCCCAAGCTGAACTGGCGTAGTCCAGAAGCGCGCGCAGCAGCGCTCGCAGTTCTCGACAAATGGCTGGCGCGCGGCGTGGACGGTTTTCGTCTCGATGTGGCGAATGCTTATCTGCACGATGCAGCGCTGACCGATAACCCGCCAGTGCTGCCCGGTGCGCGCAATGCGCGGGCATGGGCGCACGCACCGAACATGCAATTGCATTTGCATGACAGCAATCTGGAAGAAAATCTTCAGGCGCTGAATGAAATCCGCCGCACGGTGGAAAAGCATTCCGACCGCTTCGTGATGGGCGAATTTTCGGAAGAGCCCGAGCGGTCCGGTGCCTATGCTGCATCCGACGAGGGCCTGCATTCGGGCTACAGCTTCCCGCTGCTGGAAGCGCATAAGCTCGGGCCTGAGTTCATCCGCGAACATTACGCGACGCTGGCGCGCCACCCGCGCCATTGGCCGTCACTGGCCTTCTCGAACCACGATGTCGTGCGCACGGTCACGCGGTTCGGCGGCAAGGATGCTTCGCCCACCATCGCCAAGCTGATGATGGCGATATTGATGTCGCTGAAGGGCACGGCGCTGATCTATCAGGGCGAGGAGCTTGGCCTGCCGCAGGCACAGCTTGCGCGCAACCAGCTCAAGGACCCTGTTGGCGATCTCTATTATCCCTATACGGGCGGGCGCGACGGCTGCCGCACGCCGATGCCGTGGGATGCCGCGATGCCCAATCTCGGATTTTCGAGCGGCACGCCATGGTTGCCGGTGCAGGAGGCGCATAAGGAATTGTCGGCCTCCCTGCAGATGAAGAATTCCGCCTCGATGCTGAATTTCACCCGCGGTTTCCTGATCGCGCGCAAGAAATTCCCGGCGATGCGGTGGGGCGAGATCGAATTCCTCGATGCGCCGTCGCCGATCCTGTGCTTCATCCGCACGCTGGGCAGCGACCGCATCATCTCCGCCTTCAACATGAGCGACCGCGAAGCCGAGTTCAGCGCCGCGGAAGTGGCGCGCGCCGAACCGCTCGGTATCGGTTTCGGTTCGGGAACGCGCAACGGGCCCAGCCTAAAGCTCGGTCCCTACGGCGCTCGCTTCGGCCGCATCTAGGGCGGCGAGTAAGGCATCGATCGGTAGCAGCACACAGGCATGGCGATTGCGATGCGCCGCCACGCCGTCGAACGCCGCATAGGAATCGAAAGGCGGCGAGGGGGCGCCAGCCTGTTCTGCCAGCATGGCAGCGACGCCCTCGCGCAATTCCCGAATCTGCGCCTGCGTAAAACCCTTCGCGTCGCGTCCGAGGATCGCAGCGGAAGCCTGTGACAACACACAGGCTTTCGTCTCATGCGCCAAGGCAGCGATGTGCCCGTGCTCCATCGCAACATCGACAATTACCTTGTCGCCGCAAGCCGGATTGTGCGCGGTGCCGGTGACATGCGGCCCGGACAATCGCCCCGCACCATGGGCGTCGGCGGCGAGGCGCAGGATTTCCTTTTTGTAGAGCGGATCGCTCACTGGCGCTCCCGGTAAGCGGCGAGCGCTTCGGGTGTGTCGATATCCGTGAGCGGGCCTTCGTCCTCCGCCTCCACTTCGCACACCAATTCGCCGTAGGCGCCGATCAAGTTGCGCGCGCCAACATCGCCCTCTATCGCCTGAATTTCGGGGAAAAAGCGCCGCGCCCACAGCACCGGATTGCCGCGCTTGCCATGCCGCGTGGCGACGCAAATCGCGCGGCTCTCGGACGGATCGAAAGCGGCAATCAGCCGGTCGATCAGTGCGGACGAGACATCTGGCATATCGCCCAGCAAAACCAGCGCGCCATCGCAATCTTCCGGCAAAGCGTTCAACCCGCACTTCAGGGATGCGCTCAAACCTTTTGCAAAATCTGGATTATTCACGAATTGGACGTCCAATCCCGCAAGCGCCGCCTTCACGTCGCTCTCGGCATGACCGGTCACCACGATAATCGGCTCGGCGTGGCTGGCGCGCGCGGCCTCCACGGTGTGACGCACCATGGTTTTGCCGTTCACATCCAGCAACAACTTGTTCGTGCCCATGCGAGAAGACATTCCCGCCGCCAGTACGACGGCCCCAATCTTGGCGGCATGGGGAACCTCCGCCGGACGTTCGTCACGCGGCTGTGGACGGGTGGGAATCTCCATCAGCAAACCGCCAACCCCCATCGCGGCGATCTCCGCCCGGCTCACCGGCAACCCCGCCGCCAGCCGCCACAGCACGAAGTCGAAACCGTTCAGCTTGGGCGAACGCGCGCAGCCGGGCAGGCCGATCACATCGGCCCCGCCGAGTTTTCCGATCAGCAACAGATTGCCGGGGTCCACCGGCATTCCGAAATGCGTGACCGTTCCGCCCGCCGCTTCGATGGCCGCCGGGATTACATCGCGCCGGTCGGTGATGGCGCTGGCGCCGAAAACCAATATCGGGTCTGCGCCGGAGGCTTCCTTCAATGCCGCCGCCAGCGCACCCATATCATGCGCCACGCGCCGCTCGAAGACGATTTTCGAGCCGAGCGGTTCGACGCGCGCATCCAGCGCCGCGCGGTTCTTGTCGAGGATCGCGGGTTTGGTGTCCGGCAGGGTGGTCGAGATCAGCGCCACGCGCCTGGGCGCGAACGCCGCCACGCGCACGAGGTTTTCTGAAAGCGCGCGCTCGACGGCCTCCACGGCTTCGCGCGGCGCGGCAAAGGGAATGATCTTGATCGTTGCCAGCATCTGTCGCGGCGTCACGCGTGCGAACGGCGCGATGGTCGCCACCGTGATGGCTTCGTGGACGGCGTTGATCGCTTCGGCTCGCGCCGCATCGACCACCGCCACGCCCGCCTGCAATGCATAAAGATTCGCCCGGCCCGTGAATGCGGCACCCACGCGCACATTCTCGCCAGCGCATTTTGCAGCGATCCGTGCGGCGGCTTCGTCTTCCGGTACATCGCTCGCTTCCAGCCGCGCCACAACAACTTCCGCGCGCCCCGCTTCGCGCAAGGCTGCGATATCTTCTGCGCTCAATACGCGGCCCTTTTTGAACAGCCTTCCGTCCACGCGCACCGAATGCACGAGAATGCCGCCTGTAGCCGCTTCAACAGGAATCGAGCCAAATTGCATCGAGCAAGTTTAGGCGGCGGCGGCCTCGCGCGGCAAATGCAGGGTGGCCCGCAAGCCGCCCTCGGCGCGGTTTTCGAGCGTGATGCTGCCGCCATGGCCCTCGGCTATGGCCTTCACCAGCGTCAGGCCGAGGCCTGAGCCGCCCGTTTCGCCGCTGCGCGAGGCTTCCAGCCGCACGAAGGGCTCGAACACGCGTGTGCGGTCGCTTTGCGGAATGCCGGGGCCTTCATCTTCCACGATCACGTCATACGCCGCCGCACTATCCACCAGCCGCACATGGGCGCGTTTGCCATAGGCAATCGCGTTCTCCACCAGATTGCGCACGGCGCGGCGGATTTCGTTCGGCCGGCCGTTGAATGGTGCGGGCGCATGAACGGCCCATTCCACCGGCTCGTCCATTTCTTCCAGATCGGTGCAGATGCTTTCCACCAGCGCCGCCAGATCGATCTTGCGCTTTTGCTCCCAGCCTGCGCCACGCGCCGCTGTCAGCACCGCTTCCGTCAATTCCTGAAGCTCCTCGAGGTTCTTCTGGAACCGCTCGCGCAGCTCCCCATCCTCGATGAACTCCGCACTGATGCGCATGGCGGTGATCGGCGTGCGCAGATCGTGGCCCACCGCCGACAAAAGCTGGCGCTGACTTTCCAGCGTGCGCGTCACCTGATCGGTCATGGCGTTGAAGGCGTGTGCTGCGCGGCGCACATCTTCCGGCCCCACTTCCGGCACACGCGTTGCCGAACCGCCGCGTGCGGCTTCCGAAGCGGACGCCGCAAGCTGCGACAATGGCCGCGCCACGCGCCGCGCAATGAAAGCCGCCGCTGCCGATCCCGTTACGATCGCCACCAAGGCCGCGATGACAAGTTGCATCGGCCACACCGGCGGCATTGCGCGCACATAGGTCATTTCCAATTGCGTGCCGCGTACAACAGGCAAAGTGATATCCACTAGCGCGCCGCTTCCGCGCCGCCGCGAGCGGGCAAGTTCGTTGCCATCCGGTGCGCGTATATTCACCTGCACTGCGCCTTTGGCTTTTGCTGGAAGCATCGCGCGCGCATGGGCGGCGAGTTGCGATTCCTCATCGTCCATCGGGCTGCCGCTGACGGCTTTGCCATGATGCAGCGTGAAGCGCCACGGCCCGGAACTCAGCGCTTTCGTGGCCGCGTCGCGGCTTTTGGCGGGGATTGCGCCCAGCAATGTCGCCACCGACACCGCACGATCCAGCAGGCGTTCATTGACGGCACTTTCGGTGAATTGCTCGCGCGTCGATTCGAACCAGATGGCCACGCCGACATTCGAGATCAGCACCGCGGCCACCGTCACGGCGACGAGCTGTGCGCCCAGCGTTCGCGGCCATGGAAAACGCATCATGCTTTTTGCGGATCCACCGCGAACATATAACCGCCGCCCCACACGGTTTTGATATAGCGCGGATTCTTGGGATCGGGTTCGATCTTCTTGCGCAACCGGCTCACATGATTGTCGATGGAGCGGTCGAACAATTCCGCATCGCGCCCTTTGGTGAGATCGAGCAACTGATTGCGGGTGAGCGCGATCTTGGGCCGTTCCAGCAACGCGCTGAGCAGCCGAAACTCACCGCTCGAAAGCGGCGAGGCCATGCCGTCGCTGCCGATCAATTCGCGCTGACCCGTATCGAGCGTCCAGTCGCCGAATTTGATGCGCTCTGCTTCCGGCGGTTTCTGGCGCGGCGGCAGCGCCTGTGTGCGGCGCAGGACGGCAGCGATGCGCGCAATCAATTCGCGCGGGGAGAATGGTTTTGGAATGTAATCGTCCGCGCCCATTTCAAGGCCGATGATGCGGTCCACTTCCTCGCCGCGCGCGGTCAGCAGGATCACAGGCGTCTGCGAACTTTCGCGAATCGAGCGGCACAGGCTCAAGCCATCCTCGCCCGGCATCATGATATCGAGCACGACGATATCGATGGCCGAGCCGCGCATCACCTTGCGCGCGGCCTGCGCATCCGCCGCCGTGGTCGCGCGATAGCCATGCTCGCGCAGATAGCGCGCCAGCGGCTCGCGGATATCGCGGGCGTCCTCCACGATCAGCACATGGGGCGATGGCTCGGTGGGGCTCATGACGCTTTGCTCATGGGTGAAAGATGAGGGCTCCGGGCCGCGCGCGCAAATCCAATTGTCTCAAACTATCGCAGAAGCCGCGCGCCTGCCCAGCATTGCGACGAGTTTTGCATTTCCCGACAAAGTTTCGGGTGGGGCGTGGCCTATCCAGACGGACAGGTGAGCCCTGAAGGAGATTCGCATGAAACATCCCGTTCGCATCGTATTGCTGCTGGGCGCCGCCCTTGTCGCAGGTGCCGGAATCGCTGCCGCTCAGATGGAGGCGCCGCCCCAGCCCGACATGTTCGGCCATGGCCCCATGGGCGAGCGCGGCCATATGGGGGAGCGCTTCCTCGCCGATTTCGACGCCAATCACGACGGCAAGGTGACGAAAGACGAATTCAACAAGGGCGTCGCCGCGAAATATGCCGCCATGGCGGGAAACAGCGGCGGCATCACGGAGGCGCAATTCAGCGACGCGCATCTGAAGGAATTCCGTCAGCATACGGATAATCTGTTCCACCGCGCGGATTGGAACGGCGACGGCAAACTGTCGCTGGAGGAATTCTCCACCGCACCACGCGCCAAGTTCATGCTGATGGATCGCGACGGCACCGGCTCGATTTCCTGCGCGCCGCATCAGGCAATGGGCGACGCTCCCGGCATGAGGTTTGGCCATCGCGGCGGCATGGGCGGCTGGCGCGGGGCAGGCGAGCGCTGTCAGGAAGCCGATCTCAACAAGGACGGCAAGGTCACCCGCGCCGAAGTGGAAAAAGCCATCGCCCAGAAATTCGCCGAAGCGGCCAAGGGCGGCAATGCGGTCACGCCGGACGGTTTCTACAATCTGGAAGTGGCGCGCTTCCGCGAATTGAACGGCAAACGCTTTGGAAAACTCGATGCCGATCATAACGGCAAATTGAGCCAGGCGGAATTCACCGCGCCGGCGCAGAAGATTTTCGCGCGCCTCGACAGGAACAATGACGGCGTCATCACCGCCGACGAATTGCAATCGCATCGCGGGAATCGCGGCGACGGCCGCGGAAAACCGGGGCAGCACTGAGGCTGTTTTGAAAATCCCCTCACCCGTCATCACCCGCGAATGCGGGTGATCCAATTAAATTGGGTGGCCCGGACAAGCCGGGCCATGACGAAAATTAGGAAGCGGAAGCCCCGCCCGCGCGCAATTCTTTCGTCATTTCCGCGAGGACGGAGACGGCGATTTCCGCTGGCGAGCGGCCACCAATGGCGAGGCCGATGGGGCCGTGGATTTTCGCCAATTCCTCATCGGAGAATCCGTGTTCCTTTAGACGCGCCAAGCGCGCTGCATGAGTCTTTTTTGAACCAAGTGCGCCGATATAAAAGCACGGCGAACGCAATGCCGCTGTCAGCGCGGGGTCATCCAGTTTCGGATCATGCGTGAGGGCAACAAGCGCGCTGCGCGAACCGAGCGGCGATTTTTCCAGCGCTTCATCCGGCCAATCATGCAAGAGCGTCACGCCGGGAAATCTTTCCTTCGTCGCGAATGCCGTGCGCGGGTCGATAATGCGCACCCCATAACCTGCAATCGCCGCCATCTGCGCCAGAGGTTGCGCGATATGTACCGCGCCGATGATCGCAAGATCGAGCGGTGGATTGTAAACGGCGAGGAACCAGTTTCGCCCCTCCAATATCGCGGGACCGCTTTGATCGGCGCGCGCCGCACCCGCCGCCGCCAATTCCAGCGGCGATGAATCGCTTGCCGGATCGATCAGCTTTTCTTCGCCGGTTTGAAGATCGGTGGCGCGCACAATGGCGCGGCCCGCACGGCGGGCTTCGTTCAAAACGAGGAGCGTTTCGCGCCTCACCCTTAACCTCCCCCTTGTGGGGAGGTCGAAAAATCTGAAGCGTGAGCGAAAGATTTTTCGGGTGGGGGACGGTGTTTGTTACTCGCGACGGCCCCCCACCCGAAATTCGCTTTGCGAATTTCGACCTCCCCACAAGGGGGCCTTGCACATAAATGCTCAGGAAGAGCTGAGTTTTTGTGCAACTTTAGGGATTTTTGTGCAGAAGTATAACAGCCGAAAATTTTGGGCCACAGACATCCCATATCTAAACGCTCAACGGACGGCAATTCACAAGCTAAAAGCCGGTGATACAATTGTTTCTACTCCAGAAATCACGTCTAATTAACGGGACGCGGGAACAGCGGAGTCCATGGCTTTGCGCTTCCTATCCGCGCATGCGAATGAAGGATAGGCAGGCTATTGTTTGGAACAGTAGTTGGAAAAATCACCAGCAGGCCGAGGTCACCGTAACCCAGGGGGTTCTGGGGGTAAATTTGGCTGCCTAGGTCTACGCACAGTGCCTTCGCACGTTCCGCTTGCTCCTGATTCTCCCACATCTGACTCGCGGTGGAAAATGCATATTGCTCGTCGCGCAAAATTTCGCAACTTCTAAACTCTATATCAAACTCCATGCTGGCCAGAGTTCGAATTATCTCCTGCTGGGCGCGAGCGGTTGCAACCAGAGTGATGGCCCGCAATTTCGTCGAACGAAGAACCTGGGCGTTTTCAGACACGAACTTGGTGATGTTCGCAGCAAAGCTTCGCCCCGTCGCAGCGATATCGTCCACAATCAGAACTGCGGCAGGATTACCAAATCGGTCGGCATGAGTTTTGAATTGCTCCGCGAACCCGACTTGCGAAACAACGCAGGCTGCTGCGATCCCATTCTCTTCAGCATAGTTAGATGCATATCCCGCGCCGCTTTTGCCTGGGCCATCAACATATGTCAGCAAGAGGTCAAAACGACGTTCCCCGCGCTTACGAATAATAAATTCTGGCAAGCTTGGGCGGATTACTGTGTGTGCGGCTTTCAGGCGCTCCCTCACTAGGCTTTCGCTAAAGAAAAGTGTTCGCTGAAGCAACTTGAACAAGATGCGTTGATCTCTCAGGCTTCCTGCCTGTTGATACCAAACCTTAATCTCATCAGTTCCTATGTGCTTCCCCCGATAGGTTGGCCACTCCTTCGACAAGCCAACAACTTCTTCCGAATGCACAGCCGCAGCATTCTCTTCCGCAAAGATTAGGTCGGTAATCTCCTCGCTCAGTGCATCCGCAACAAGTTGATTGATGCCAACGTCAGCTAGCCACATCCTGAAAAGCGGCAATACGAGGTCGTAGTTTCCGCCTCTTTCGACCAAAACATCACGCCGGACGAAATCGTTGACCACTGCGATGATTTCAGATTCAGCCATTCTCGTGGAAGCGCGATTCGATGCGATATTGGTCCCGGTTGTTGGCATGCCTCGTCGAATGCAGCGTGCTAAGGCAACCAGAGTTCTCATCCGCCGCAAGACATCCGGCTCACGTTCCCCTGGAGCTTTCGGAATGCCATCTTGCCAAAGGTGTGCAAACGAATTGGATCCCAACGCGGAAACTTCGCGCTCGATGGCCAGCTTTATCTCATTTGCGCTTATATCGGAATCTCGCTGGGACACCGCAGAACTGTATGCAGCTCCGCATACGATTTTTGCGAAATAAGGGTTGCCGTGGGTCACATTAAAGACCTCAGCGACTGCATCTTCGTGCCACTGCAGCACGCTTTCAGTCGGTTTACGCGCAAGTTGTTGAAAGTCGCCCCATTCAGATTCTCGTGAAAAATAGCTCAGATTTATCCGAGCAAAATTATTTAGCTTTTGACCTTGTCTCTCCATAATAAATGGCATGTTCTCGCCGCCAACTAAAACGATGCAAACATTCCTACATCGGGAGAGCGCGCGCAAATTAGCAAAAAAAGTCTCAGCCAGATTGCCATGTAGATATAGCTCAGGGTGAATCTCATCGAATTCGTCCAAGATAAGTCCGAAGGTGCGCGCTGGCGCCACCTTTTGCGCGAGTTGGGCCAGCTGGATTAGCCCTGTAAGAGAGTCGTCTGTTTCGGTAGCGGTGGATCGAAGGTCAGTCGGCAGGACGTGCAACAGAAATGACTTTAACTTACTAGCCAATTGACGCAGGCTTACACTGGGACTCTCGTGAGCAACACTTCCCCATAGGATATAGTCGAAGTCGAAGCTATGGTCAGATGAGCGATTTCTGGCAAATTCTGCCGCCGCTAAAGCGAGAGATGTCTTGCCAACACGCTTCTGCCCGGTGATGTAGAACGACTGCATTGGGCGGCTCAATAGCCGGGCCGCTAGACTGCGGACCTTTTCCTCGCGTCCGACGAATTGTTCGCCTTCTGCCACTTCTGCATTGTATGGTGTCTCATACTCCAATCGCGACCATTCAATATTCGTGGATTGAGCTGCCACTCGGAACTCAAACAGCTCGGAGCTTCGCATCGCACTGCCGATCTCGCCCCATTCGACATTCAAAATAGCGGAAAAGCTCAAGCATGCCCGAAGGACCATCACGTCCAGCACTACCGAAAACTGGCCCGGCTGCACGTTTCCCAACGCAATCGATTCAGTGCCGATTACAATGTCATCCCCCATCGTAAGCGCCGTAATGTTGACGCCGGTCGCCATACCCGGCCCGGTTACAACCAAGGGGAGAGAGACGTGAATTTCTCGTCCCTCCTGATGCAACGGATATTTTTTCTGTACGTCTAACGGGGACTTTCCGATTGCAGATATCCGAGTCGAAAATCGGCCACGCTGAGAAGCCAAAAGCTCGCGAACTACCCGCTCGCACGTATTCAAGAATGGAATTAGGAAATCGTTGTTCAAGAACGAGCCAACGGTCTCGGCTTCAGCTTTGGCGCTGGAAATGGTGCGCTCTACTTCCTCGACATCTGTCAGTAGAGAGGAGTCCAAATGCGCCACCCGTTTCAACTTGCCCAAAATAGCTTCGATAGTGCTCCTTAACTCTCTAAGCCCGAATGGACCTGCATAGCGCCGCACGATACTATGCTGCATGCAGCCAATGATTTCATTTCGTGCGGCAATGAGAGCGTCGACATCTCCATACGCGGTGCGGATCGGGGACAACAGTTCCGTTAGCTGCAGATGCGTTTTAGAAAGCAGAACAAACTTCTCGAACGTTTGCAGCTTGCGATCAATTCTCAGAAAGCTAACGACATCCGGCACAGATTTCTCGCACAGTGAGACGATTGAGCGTTCCATCTGATTGGCCGAATTCGGATTGGGCATGAGGCCGTCCACGGCAAGAGCGCGTAGAACCGTGCATGCCGCTAGTACGTCTCCTGCTGGTGAACTTGAGAGTTGAGAGAGAGCATCCCCAATCGAGCCTCCCAATTCATCCTGCCCTGCCCTGGCGAAAAGGAATTTTCTCAATGCCAAGCGCGCTTTCCCCGAGGTAACCGCGGTCTCATTGCAGAATTCTTGTTCGAGCGCCCCGATCTGCAGGGCGAACCCTTCGCCGTTATCGGAACTACTCATTTGCCCCGCCTAACCACCGTGCCAGCACCCCTTTTTATCCCAAAATAGAACTGCGACGTTCCTTACCACCGTCAGGTCTACACCCGCGCACGCACTCCCTCAACCGCCTGAAAATTCTGGCAACTTGGCCGTGAGGGGAGAAGATGCTCCAGATCAAGACCAAGTTCAAACGTCGCCGAAATGAGGCAGCAGATGTTGTGACAGACGATCTTGCACAGAACCTCGTTAAGCGCGGCGATTTCCGTTTTGCTGCGAACTTCGCCGCCGAACTTCGCTTTGATCATTGAAAAGACAGTTTCGACATTGCTGCGCTGGTGGTAGTGGGTGAAAAATTCGTCCTGATGGAGCTGAAAGGTGTGGAACATCTTCGTCCACAGCTTACCGCCTTCGCTTGACTGACCTTTCCCTGAACGGCCTTTGCCCGAGCCGGAGTGGTTCGACTTGAAGGCGATATACGGCACGACATCGCGTTCGGCACACGTCTCGTAATTGGAAATCGAGCCGTATGGCCTGCACCCGGTTCGGATGACACCCGCTTAAGCTAGTCCAGCCTTCATCTCGAACTCCATAGGGCTCATATATCCGATCGTCGAGTGCCGCCGTTTCGTATTATAGAAGCGCTCAATGTAATCGAACACGTCGGCTT
>DASZBL010000005.1:0-63316 GCA_035944195.1 Rhizomicrobium sp.
CTTCGCAGCCAGGGAATCACAGAATCATTTTGCAAGAAACCCGCTTCGTACAACGCCGATCCCGGCAATTGCGATTACTCCAATCCACCGCTTCTCGATTCAAAATCAATGACTTGGGAATTCTTCACGGAGGACTAGTCAAGACTAAGTCACAGGAAAGTACTCTCAATCAAGATCAAATAAAGAATTAGCGCCAGATCGGCTTTCCGCTTCCCGGCAAGCCAAGGCGCGGCCATTTCTCGGTTACGGTGCGTATGATTTTATCATCCATCTGGATTTGGCGGCCCCACTCGCGATGCGTTTCCGGCGGCAGCTTGTTGGTGGCGTCGAGCCCGATCTTGGAGCCGAGGCCGCTTTCGGGCGACGCAAAATCGAGATAGTCGATGGGCGTGCCTTCGATCAGCGTGATGTCGCGCGCGGGATCCATGCGCGTGGAAACCGCCCACATCACATCTTTCCAATTGCGTGCGTCGATGTCGTCGTCCACGACGATCACCCACTTGGTGTACATGAACTGGCGCAGATAGGACCACACCGCCATCATCACGCGCTTGGCGTGGCCCGGATACGCTTTCTTCATGCTCACAACCGCGATGCGATAGGAGCAGCCTTCGGGCGGCAGCCAGAAATCCACGATCTCGGGGAATTGCTGCCTGAACAGCGGAATGAAAACTTCGTTCAGCGCTTCGCCGAGGACTGATGGCTCATCGGGCGGGCGCCCCGTGAAGGTGGAAAGATAAATCGGATCGCGGCGCATCGTGATCGCCGTGATGGTGAACACCGGGAATTGTTCCACCGAATTGTAGTAGCCCGTGTGATCGCCGTAAGGGCCTTCATCGCGGTAATCGGAAAGCGACACTTCGCCTTCCAGCACGATCTCCGCTTCGGATGGCACCTTCAAAGGCTGCGTCACGCAATCGACGAGTTCCACGCGTTGCCCGCGCAAGAGCCCCGCGAATTGATATTCGGACAGCGTATCGGGCACCGGCGTCACCGCCGCCAAAATCGTTCCCGGATCGGCGCCGAGCACGGCGGCGGCGGGGAAGGGCTCCGATTTTTCCTTGCCCCAGCGCGCGTGATGCTGCGCGCCGCCGCGATGCTTCAGCCAACGCATCAGCACCTGATTTTTGCCGATCACCTGCAGGCGATAGATGCCAAGATTGTAATTGTCCTCGCGTGAATCGGTCGGGCCTTTCGTCACCACCAAGGGCCATGTGATCAGCGGCGCGGGCTCGCCGGGCCAGCAGGTTTGTATCGGCAATTTGTTCAGATCGATCTCGTCGCCGCGCAAAACGATCTGCTGACACGCCGCCGAGCCCGCCGTTTTCGGGCGCATGCTCATCACGGTCTTGGCGAGCGGCAGCAATTGCATGGCTTCGCTCAAGCTGCGCGGCGGCTCGGGCTGGCGCAGCATCGCCAGCATCTCGCCCACTTCGCGCAAGGATTTCGCATCGGTGCGTTCCACGCCGCCCATCGTGACGCCCATGGCGACGCGCTTCACCGTGCCGAAGAGATTCACCAGCACGGGAATGTCGCTCGGCGTGCCGTCGGCGCGCACGGGCTTCTCGAAAATCACCGCAGGTCCGCCCTCGGCCAGCAGGCGCGTTTGAATCTCCGTCATCTCCAGCACGGTCGAGACGGGCTCGCGCACGCGCACGAGTTCGCCCTCGCGTTCGAGCTTGGCAATGAAGTCGCGTAAGGAGCGGTAGCTCATGGGGCGAAAGCTATCAGCTTTCGTTGGCAACCTTCCACTTCGAAGGTGCCGCATGCCACACGCCGTAGACGAAATAGATCACGATCCCGATGGCGGTCCACAGGACGAGCCGCACCCAGGTGCCGTCGGCGAGGCTGAACATCATCAACCCGCAGGTGGCGATGCCGGCCGGACCCACGAACCACACGAATGGCGTGCGGAATGGGCGGCTCGCTTTCGGGGCCGTGCGTCGCAGGATCAATATGCCCCCGCACACCGCCACGAAGGCGAGCAACGTTCCGATGGAAACGAGATCGGCCAGAATGTCGAGGGGGAAGATCGCGGCCAGCAATGCCGCGGCGAGCCCGGTGATAATGGTGCCGCGATGGGGCGTGCGGAAGCGCTTGTGTACGGCTGAGAACGCGGGCGGCAGGAACCCGTCGCGCGCCATGGAATAGAACACGCGCGACTGGCCGTAGAGCGACACGAAGGTGACGGATGCCAGCCCCACCAGCGCGCCGATATTGATCGGCATGACGATCCAGTGAAGTGCTGCGATCTTGCCCAGCGCGAAGGACACCGGATTGGGCACATCCAGCGTGCGCCAGTCGGTTATGCCCGTCAGCACAATGGCCATGCCCATGTAGAGCAGGGTGCAGATGGCGAGCGAACCCAGAATGCCGATGGGCAAATCGCGGCGCGGATTCTTCGCCTCCTGTGCCGCCACGGAAACTGCCTCGAAGCCAATATAGGCGAAGAAGATCATGCCGGACGCGGCGAGGATTCCCGTGATGCCGAATTTTCCGAAGGAACCTTGGTTCGGCGGAATGAAAGGATGAAGGTTTGCTGCATGCACATAAGGAAGGCCGAAAATGATGACGAGGATCACGATGCCCGTCTTGATCATCACCATCAGCGCGTTGAAGCGCGCGGATTCGCTCACGCCGACCACCAGAAACACAGTGAGGAACACGATCAGCAGAACGGCCGGAAGATTGACGATCGCGCCCGTCAGATGCAGGTCGTGAAAACCCGTCGCCGCGATCGGTGCGTTGGCGAAAGCGGCGGGAAAATTGTAGCCGAGATTTTGCAAAAAACTGATGAGGTAGCCGGACCAGCCCACCGAAACCGTGGATGCCGACACCAGATATTCCAGCACCATGTTCCAGCCGATGAACCACGCCATGAAGCGGCCCATCGTTGCGTAGGCATAAGTGTAGGCGCTGCCGGATTCCGGAATCATCGACGCGAATTCGGCATAGCAGAGGCCTGCGAACAAACAGCCGAGGCCTGCGATGATGAAGGAGATGAGAACGGCGGGGCCCGCATGTTCCGCCGCCGCCGTTCCCGCAATCACGAAAATACCTGCGCCGATGATCGATCCGATGCCGATCATGATGAGGCTCACCGGCCCCAGCGCGCGCTGAAGCTGATGGTCCTCCGCCACCACCGGATTGGGCTGCGTCAGATCGGCGCCCATTCTATTTCGCGATCACCCAGCGCGGCGGCTTGGCGTGATGGCGGCTGTAGAAGTAATAGATAAGCAATCCGATCACCGTCCACACACCGAGCCTTATCCATGTGTCGAGCGGCAGGAACGCCATCATGAACAGGCACATCGCGATGCCGAGCGGCGCCACCACCCACACGAACGGCGTGCGGAACGGACGCGGCGTATTGGGCCGCGATGTGCGCAAAACCATAATTCCCACGCACACGATCACAAACGCCGCCAGCGTGCCGATGGAAACAAGCTCGCCGAGAATGTCGAGCGGCAATAGACCCGCCAGCAGCGCGCAGAAAGCGCCGGTGACGAGCGATCCGCGCCATGGCGTGCGGAAGCGCGGATGAATCTCGCTGAACAGCGCGGGGATCATCCCGTCCTTCGCCATCGAATAGAAGATGCGCGATTGCCCGAGCAGCAGCACCAGCACCACCGAAGCCAGGCCCACCACCGCGCCGACATTGACGAACGGCGCCAGCCACGCGGTTTCCGGAATGGCTTCCACCGCCTGCGACACGGGATGGGCGACGTTCAGCGTGGTGTAATTGGCGATGCCCGTCACTACCCATGACATCAGCATGTAAAGTATCGTGCAAAGGATCAGCGATCCCAGAATGCCGATGGGAATGTCTCGCTGTGGATTTTTCGCCTCCTGTGCGGCCACGCTCACCGCATCGAACCCGATATAGGCGAAGAAGATCACCCCCGTCGCGCGGAACACGCCCGTCCAGCCGAATTGTCCGAAGGTTCCCGTGTTCGGCGGAATGAAGGGGACATGGTTTGCAGGCGCAATGTGCTCGAAGCCGACGAAGATCACCACCAGCACGATGCACAATTTGATCGCGACCATGAGGTTGTTGAAATTGGCGCTCATGTTCACGCCCACGATCAGCACGAAGGTGACGAGCGCCACCAATGCGACCGCGGGCAGATTGAAATAGGTGCCGGTTGCGATGAACTGATGCAGACCGATCATCTTGAAAGGTGCCGCGGCAAACGCAGCCGGAATCGGCATGTGAAGCTGCTTGGTCATAAGGTCGCTGAAATAACCCGACCAGCCGACGGCCACCGTCGATCCCGCGGCCAGATATTCCAGCACCAAATTCCAGCCGATGATCCAGGCGAGCAATCGTCCCATCGTTGCGTAAGTGTAGGTGTAGGCGCTGCCAGCAACCGGAATCATGGCGGCATATTCGGCGTAGCAAAGCCCCGCGAACAGACAGCCCGCGCCTGCGATGGCAAAGGAGATCACAACGCCCGATCCCGCATAGCTTGCCGCCGCGTGACCCGTCAGCACGAAAATACCGGCGCCGATGATGGCGCCGATGCCAAGCGCGATCAGATGGACCGGCCCCAGCGCGCGCTTGAGATCATGTTCTTCCGCAACAGGATCTTCTGGAATTCCGGCCATGGTGCCCCCCGTTTGGATTGTTAGATGCGCGCCCGGAACGGCCGCGCCAGGATTCGTTGGCGCGCACTCTGACATGAGCGCGTGTTTCCCGCCAATCGTTTCTTATTCGTTCCCTTGTGCTTGCGCTGCAGCATCGAGCGCGTAAACGGAAGTCTCGCGAATTTCGCGGTCTTCCAACTCGCGCGTGGTTTGTACGCGATAGGTCGCCAGTTTGGTGACGCCGGATTTCGGGAAATAGCTGCGCCCGGGATCGCCCAGCAACACGCGCGCGCCCGCATTGACCCGCGCCGTCAGCCATAGCAGCAAGCGCTCCGCCAGTGGACGCTCATAGCACATGTCGCCGACGAGGATTGTGTCCCACGCATCTTCGCGGCCGATGACATCCTCTTTTGTTATGGTCACCGCCGCGTCGTTGGCCGCTGCGTTCAATGCAATTGCTGCCGCCGCAAACGCATCGATGTCCGCGGCGAGAATCTCGCGCGCGCCGGCTTTATGCGCCGCAATCGCCACCAGCCCCGAACCCGATCCGAAATCGAGCACGGTTTTTCCGCGCACTTCGTTCGAATGATCCAGCACATAACGCGACAGCGCCTGACCGCCCGCCCATGCAAACGCCCAATAGGGCGGCGGCACGCCTTCTTTTTCCAATTCTTCTTCCGTCTTGCGCCACAGCGGCACCACTTCGGTGGCCAGATGCAGGCGCACTTCGGGCACCAGCGGCGGCGCGATCAAAGCAGTGTTGTCGAGGATAAAAATTTTCGGATCGGTCATGCCGCGGCGGGCTTGGATGTCGCAAGCCTCAGCACATCGGAATAATTCTTCTGTATTTCCATTTTCGGCCCATAGCCCTTGGCCAGCAGAAACGCATGCAGCTTCGGCAGATTGTAGCAGGGCACATAGATCAGCATGTGATGATCGACGTGATAATTCACCCAATAGGGCGCGATCAGCGCGCGCATCCACCAGCTTGCATAGGTCGTGCGCGCGTTCTTCATCACATCGTCATTGTCCGGCACCATGGCGTGTTCGGCGATATTGCGCAGGCGCGTGATGACCTGCTGCCATGTCAGCAGCGGCAGCAGCCAGAACATCAGATAATAATGCGGCTTGCCGAGCGCGGTGAGAATTCCCAGCAGAATGAGATTGGCGACAAACGGCTTTCCGAGCCGCTTCCAGAAATTCTTCGCGCGATCCGCAAACGGCATGCTCGCAGGCCCAATCGCATTGAGCAATTGGTAGCGGCGCAGCTTCACGCCTGTCTGCCCCGTGATGTCGCGGATCAGCTTGCGGCGGAAGCTTTCCTTCGTGATAGGGAATTTCGCCGAGAGATGCAGGTCCGGATCGTCCTTCTGCTGTGTCGTGCGGTGATGGATGAGGTGATAATGGCGATAGGGGATCGTGTCGGTGAACACCGGAAAGGCGCAGAGCCACTGGCTCACCGGATCGTTCCATCTTTTCGAGCGCAGCAGCACGCCATGGGCCGCATCATGCATCAGGATCGCCAGCCCCAATTGCCGGCTGCCAATGAGCACCACGGCCACCACAAATGTCAGCGGATTGGGCCACACCGCATAAAGCGCCATCGCGCCCGCAATCACCGCCCAGGCATGGGCGATGCAGAGCAGGCCGCGAATGTCCGAGCGCGCGCGCACGCTCGCCAGTTCTTCCGGCGTGAAGCTCTCAGTCGGGTCGAAGCGGTCGACGTTCATGGGCGCAATTATAGGCGTAAGCGCGTTAAAGCGAAGCCTCTAAAACACCCCTGCGGCCCCAAGGATCAGCCACGCCATCCACATCTGGCAGACGATCTGCACCGCAAAGGCCGTGAATCGCAGATTGATAGCGGTAGCCGTGCCCGACATGATATGGATCAGCGATTGTACCGCCCGTGCACACACCACGATGATCGCCAGCATGTTGAAAGTGGCATCCACCGCATTCGCCGCCACGCCCGACAGCACCACGGTCGCGAAGATCGGCAAATTCTCGATGGTGTTCATATGGGCGCGGTTGAGCCGCCAATAGGGCTCGGGCCCATGCGGTACTCCGGCGGTGAAGCCCGTGACCTCGGACTTGCCGGTGACCACCTGATGCACGCGCGCGGCTCCGATCGAGAGCACGAGGAACATCGCCCACAGCGCATAGAAGGTGAGTGCGATGATGCAATCCGGAACAGCGTTCATTTTGGGCTTCCCCCGATTCTCAGGAAATCCATGATGCCATGATAATGGCAGCCGCGATCAAGGCCCCTGCATCGCGATTGGCACGAAATAGATGCAGCGCGCAGGCCGGATCGTTCAAATTCCGCTGCAATCGCCGTATCTGCCAGACGAAATGCGAGGCCGCGGCAAGCACCATCACGGCAAAGGGCCCGCCAAGCCGCACCGAAACCCCGGCGGCCAAGATCAGCGCCGTTGCCATCAGATAGAACATGAACACATAAAAGGGCGTGCGCGTGCCGAACAGCCTTGCGGTGGATTTCACGCCCGCCAGCGCATCGTCTTCGATGTCCTGCAGCGCATAGATCGTGTCATAGCCGAGCGTCCAGAAGATGCAGCCCGCATAGAGCACGTAAGCGGCAGGCGCGAGGTGCTCCGTCACCGCCGCATAGCCCAGCAGCGCGCCCCAGTTGAAGGTGAGTCCCAGCCATGCCTGCGGCCACCACGTCACGCGCTTCATGAAGGGATAGATGGCGATCAGGATCAGCGAGGCCGCGCCGAGAAAAATCGAAAACCAGTTGAGTGTCAGAAGAATCGCAAGCCCGACCGCCAGTTGCGCGATGAGGAAAATCGCGGCCTGTTTGGGACTAACCGCGCCGGACGGGATAGGCCGCCCGCGCGTGCGCTCCACCTTCGCGTCGATGTCGCGGTCCACGATGTCGTTGTAAGTGCAGCCTGCGCCGCGCATCACGATGGCGCCGAGCGCAAAGACCAGCAGCAGCCACCAATCGGACAGCCAGCTCAGAAACGGCCGCTGCTGCGCTGCCGCTCCCATCGCCAGCCCGAACACGCTCGGCCAGAACAACAGCCATGTGCCGATAGGCCGGTCCAGCCGCATCAGCCTGAGATAGGGCTGCATGCGGGGAGGAACACGGTCTACCCAACTTTGAGGAATCGCGTCGGCGGGGGCTTGTGATGGATCGGTCATGCGTGTTGCTACTTGTTCTGCAAAGCGGTGCCGCGAATGTCGTACGCTGAAAACATATCGAAGGTCGAACATAGCTTGAATCTCCCTCGCCCCCACGAAGTGGGGGAGAGGGTTGGGGTGAGGGGGTGTTGACGGTTGAGCGCGCTGATAGCCCCCCTCACCCTTGCCCTCTCCCCCTCAAAGGGGGAGAGGGAATACGCCATGTGCTTGTCACGTCTGCATCCTGGACTGCGAAAATGAGCGATCACATCACTGAATCCGGCGGAAAAGTTCGCCTCTATGTCGATGCGCCGCTGACGAAAGACGCGCGCGTGGTGCCGGATGATGGGCAGACGCATTATCTTTTGCATGTGATGCGCGCGAAAGCGGGCGACCGCATCAGTCTCTTCAACGGGCGCGACGGCGAATGGCTGGCGCGCATCGCCGATGTCACCAAGCGCGGCTGCGCGCTCGTTTGCGAAAAGCAAACCGAAGCGCAAAGCGAAGTGCCCGATCTGTGGCTGGTGTTTGCGCCCATCAAGAAAACAGCCGCCGATTACGTTACGCAAAAAGCGACTGAGTTGGGCGTGCGGGTACTACAGCCGGTGTTCACGCGGCGCACGATTGTGCGGCGTGTGAATATTGATCGCATGCGCGCCAACGCCGTCGAAGCTGCTGAGCAATCGGGGCGTCTCACTGTCCCCGAAATCCGCGAAGCCACCGATCTGGAAAAATTTCTATGGCCCGCTGATCGCCGAATTCTGTTCTGCGATGAAGCCGGTGAAGCCCCACCGATTGCCGATGCGCTGGCATCCGCTCCCGCTGGCCCATGGGCCATTCTCACCGGCCCCGAAGGCGGCTTCGATTCCGCCGAGCGCGCCCGCATCCGCGCCTTGCCCAATGTCACGCCCGTATCGCTGGGCGCCCGCATTCTGCGTGCCGACACCGCAGCGCTGGCCGCACTCGCCGTCTGGCAGGCAATCCGGGGCGATTGGCGATAACTTATCCACGCCCGCCAAAGCGGCGTTAGAATAGGCGCAGATCGAGATGCAGCAGGAAGTTCGGGGGGGGAAGGGGTACCCCCCTCCCAATTTCCAAGGTTCGAATAGGGCCTGCGGAAAATTCCGCTGGGAAAACAAGGCTGCGATATAGGATTCGGGGCTGGCTTGTAGATAACCGGGCCGTCCCTACATAATCGAAAGCTGAACGGGCGGTTCATCATTCAATAAGCCCGGCAACGGGAAGAGGAGCGCGAGATGTCCATCCCCCAATCCGCCGGCGGGCCCATCGGCTCGCGCGACGATCTGGTGCGCCACCTCGCCTCCGGCTCGAAACCGCGCGATCAATGGCGCATCGGCACCGAGCACGAGAAATTCGTCTACGACCTCAACAATCACAAACCCATTCCCTATGAGGGCCGCCCCGGCATCCGCGCGCTGCTGGAAGGGATGCGCCGCTTCGGCTGGGAGCCGGTGATGGAGGGCGATTACATCATCGGTCTCATACAAAAAGGCGCATCGATCAGCCTTGAGCCCGGCGGACAATTCGAGCTTTCCGGTGCAGCGTTGCGCTCCGTGCACGAAACCTGCGCCGAAGTGAATCTGCATCAGGAACAGGTGCGCGAAGTCGCTGCCGAACTGAATGTCGGTGTTCTCGGATTGGGTTACGCACCGAATTGGGGCCTCGATGAAGTGCCGCAAATGCCCAAGGGCCGCTACAACATCATGCGCCGCTATATGCCCAAAGTCGGCGGCTATGGACTGGAAATGATGTTCCGCACCTGCACCGTGCAGGTGAATCTCGATTTCTCATCCGAAGCCGACATGGTGAAAAAATTCCGCGTCGGCCTCGCGCTGCAGCCCGTGGCGACGGCGCTGTTTGCCAATTCGCCGTTCCGCGAAGGCCGCCCCAACGGATTTCTTTCATACCGCAGCCAGATCTGGACCGATGTGGATAATGCGCGCTCCGGCATGCTGCCATGGGTGTTCGAAGACGGTATGAGTTTCGAACGCTATGTCGATTACGCCCTCGATGTGCCGATGTATTTCGTCTATCGCGGCGGAAAATATATCGACGTTGCCGGAAAATCATTCCGTGATTTCCTCGATGGGCGCATTCCCGAATTGAAAGGCATCACGCCGTCGATGTCGGACTGGGCCGATCACCTCACTACGATCTTTCCCGAAGTGCGCCTCAAAACCTTTCTTGAAATGCGCGGCGCCGATGGCGGAAGCTGGCGGCGCATCTGTGGACTGCCCGCATTGTGGGTCGGAATTTATTACGATCAGGTCGCGCTCGATGCGGCGTGGGATCTGGTGAAGGACTGGTCGGCAGAAGAACGCTGGGCGATGCGCGATGCGGTTCCCCGCCTTGCGTTCAACACGCCCTTCCGCGGCCGCACGGTTGGCGATCTCGCGCGCGACATGCTCGATATTTCCGCTGCTGGTCTGCGGCGCAGAGCCAGCCACGATTCCATCGGCACAACGGAGGAAGGCTTCCTGCAGCCGCTGATCGAACTGGTGGACAAGCGCCAAACCCGCGCCGAACAATTGCTCGAACGCTATCACGGCGAATGGAAACGCGATCTCGCGCCGCTGTTCACCGAGTATAATTTTCTTTGAGGCTTAGTCGGGGTCAAGCGGCAGAACGAAGCCGCCATTCAAGTCTCGACCGATCTCGCGGACCCATTTCACTGCAGAACCGGGCAGCGGTGCATAAAGATGCGGAAACAGCGCGCCATCGCGCGAAGGTTCGTATTTCAGCGTTGAACCCAGCAAATCTTCATTCACAGCAACAAGCACCAAGTCTTTCTCGCTGGCATAGTAGCGCTCAAGCGTTCCCATCAATTGCTTGGCCGTGGAAAAATGAAGGAAGCCATCGGCTCGATCTTTTGCCGAGCCTGCATATTCGCCGCCCCGCGCCGCGGTTTCCCATTCAACGCGGTGAACAATCTTGAAGATCAGCACGCGATCATGCCGCCTGCGCGGTGCCGCCGACCGTCAATCCGTCGAGGCGCAATGTCGGCTGGCCGACGCCAACCGGCACACTCTGTCCGTTCTTGCCGCAGGTGCCGATGCCGCTGTCGAGTTTCATGTCGTTGCCGATCATCTTCACTTGGGTGAGCGCGCTCGCACCATCGCCGATCAGCGTCGCGCCCTTGATCGCGGGCCCGATCTTTCCGTTCTCGATCAGATAGGCCTCGGTGCAGGAAAACACGAATTTGCCGTTGGTGATGTCCACCTGTCCGCCGCCGAAATTCACCGCGTAAACGCCTTTGTCCACGCTGCTGAGAATTTCCTCCGGCGCGTGATTGCCTGCGAGCATGTAGGTGTTCGTCATGCGCGGCATGATCGAATGCGCGTGAGATTCGCGCCGTCCATTGCCGGTGGGCGCAACACCCATCAGCCGCGCGTTCTGGCGATCCTGCATATAGCCTTTCAGGATTCCGTCCTCGATCAGAACCGTGCGAGTCGTGGGCGTGCCTTCATCGTCGATGGTCAGCGAACCGCGCCGTCCGCCGATGGTGCCGTCGTCAACGACCGTCACGCCCGGCGCTGCCACGCGCTGGCCGAGCAATCCGGCAAACGCGCTCGTCTTCTTGCGATTGAAGTCGCCTTCGAGGCCGTGTCCCACCGCTTCGTGCAGCAGGATTCCGGGCCAGCCGGGGCCCAGCACCACCGTCATCACGCCTGCGGGCGCAGGCACGGACGACAAATTCACCAGCGCCTGACGCAGCGCCTCATCCACCGCATCGTGCCAATATTGAGGATCGAGATAGGTTTCATAGCCGCTGCGCCCGCCGCCGCCGAAGCTTCCGGACTCTTGCCGCCCATCCTGTTCCACCACCACCGACACGCCGATGCGCACCAGCGGGCGGATATCGCGATAGGCCTCGCCGCCGGGCCGCAGGATTTCCACCGTCTGCCATTCGCCCGCAAGCGAACACGACACCTGCCGCACGCGCGGATCCTTGCTGCGCGCATAGGCGTTCATGTCTTCCAGCAATTTCACCTTGACGCTGAATTCGGCAGAGTGGAGCGGATCGATATCGGAATAGAGCTTGGCGTTGGTGCGGGCAGGGGACATCGCCGCCACGCCCGAATAGCCTTGCGTGACCGCGCGCACCGTTTCGCCCGCGCGCTTGATGGCCTCTTCGGAAAGTTCCGAGGAGTGCGCATAGCCCGTGGCCTCGTCCGCCACCGCGCGAAGCCCGAAACCCTGCATGGTGTCGAATGTCGCAGCCTTCAGCCTGCCATCGTCGAAGGCGAAGGTTTCGCTCTGGCGGTATTCGAGGAACAGCTCGCCATCGTCCGCGCCCTTGAGCGAGCGGTCGACCAGTGATTGCACGCGGTCCCTGTCGAGGCCGTTTTGATTGAAGAAAAGATCGCCCGTTCCGGCCATGCTTGCTCACTCCGCGATGCTGCTCCGTGAACATAATGCCTGGAGCGGCGGATTCCGACCCCCGCTTCGTCCGCGGCACAACTTCCGCGTGGCATAAGGTCGCAATGACTTCATAGGCTTAGGACGCGTAAACCGAGACACGAGTCTTTGGGGAGCGGGGCCTATTGGACGCCCCGGCCCGAGCCTTTGCGAGGTCGCTGGATGTTCCTGAAAAAAATTGGTGTCGGTGCGGTAACAGGCCTTCTGGCCTCCGCGGGCGTGGCGGCGGCCGCACCCCAGCCGTGGCAGATCGATCTTCAGCCCGCCGCCTCGCCGGTGATGCAGGACATCCAGGATTTCCACACCCTGCTGGTTTACATCATCACGGCAATTTCGCTGTTCGTGGCGGGGCTGCTGATATGGGTGATGATCCGCTACAATGCGCGCTCGAACCCGGTTCCCAGTAAGGTCGTCCATAACACGCTGATCGAGATCATCTGGACCGTCGTGCCGGTGATCATCCTGGTGCTGATCGCGATTCCGTCGTTCCGGCTGCTCTATTTCGAAGCCGACATTCCGAACCCCGATCTCACGATCAAGGCCATCGGCAAGCAATGGTTCTGGTCCTACGAATATCCCGCGTCGAATTTCCAGTTCGACTCGCTGGGACTTTCGGATGCGGATGCGGCCAAGGCGAACGAGCCGCGCCTGCTCGGCGTCGATAACGTCATCGTCGTGCCGGTGAACAAGGTGGTGAAGGTGCAGACGACGGGCGCCGACGTGATCCACTCATGGGCAATTCCCGCATTCGGCGTGAAGATGGATGCCGTGCCGGGCCGCATCAACGAGACATGGTTCAAGGCGACCAAGGAAGGCGTTTATTACGGCGAGTGCTCCGAACTTTGCGGTGCGCGCCACGCCTACATGCCCATCGAGGTGAAGGTGGTTTCGCAATCCGCCTATGAGGCATGGCTTGCGGGCGCCAAGAAGAAATTTGCGAGCATCGACGCGCCGGCGACGCGCGTTGCAGCGCTCACGAAATAGAACAGGGACAAAGCGACATGGCTGACATCGCACACGAAGATCATCCGCACGGCTGGCGGCGCTTCGTCTATTCGACGAACCACAAGGACATCGGAACGATGTACCTGATCTTCGCCATTTGCGCGGGGCTCGTGGGCGGCTTCCTTTCGATGATGATGCGCGCCGAGCTGATGGAGCCGGGCCTGCAGATCTTCAAGGACCCGCACACTTTCAACGTGTTCGTCACCGGCCACGGCCTTATCATGGTGTTCTTCATGATCATGCCGGCGATGATCGGCGGCTTCGGCAATTGGCTGGTGCCGCTGATGATCGGCGCGCCGGACATGGCCTTCCCGCGCATGAACAACATCTCGTTCTGGCTGCTGCCGTTCTCCTTCACGCTGCTGGTGCTGTCGATGTTCGTCGAAGGCGATAGCGGCGGTATCGGCGTGGGCGGCGGCTGGACGCTTTATGCGCCGCTCTCCACCTATGGCTCGCCAGGACCGGCGATGGACCTTGCGATCTTCTCGATCCACATCGCAGGCGCCTCATCCATTCTCGGCGCCATCAATTTCATCACCACCATCCTGAACATGCGCGCGCCGGGCATGACGATCCACAAGATGCCGCTGTTCGTCTGGTCGATCCTCGTCACCGCGTTCCTGCTGCTGCTCTCGCTGCCGGTTTTGGCGGGCGCGATCACCATGCTGCTCACCGACCGCCATTTCGGCACGTCGTTCTTCAACGCGGCAGGCGGCGGCGATCCGATCCTGTATCAGCATCTCTTCTGGTTCTTCGGCCATCCTGAAGTGTACATCCTGATCCTGCCCGGCTTCGGCATGATCTCCCATGTGATCTCGACATTTTCCAAGCGCCCCGTGTTCGGCTATCTCGGCATGGCCTATGCGATGGTGTCCATCGGCTTCATCGGATTTCTTGTCTGGGCGCACCATATGTACACGGTGGGCCTCAGCGTCGACACGAAAGCCTATTTCGTCTTCGCCACGATGGTGATCGCGGTGCCCACCGGCATCAAGATATTCTCGTGGATCGCCACCATGTGGGGCGGCAGCATCGAATTCAAAACTCCGATGCTGTGGGCGATCGGTTTCGTGTTCCTGTTCACCGTCGGTGGCGTCACCGGCGTGGTGCTGGCGAATGCGGGCGTCGATGTCGTGCTGCAGGACACCTATTACGTCGTGGGCCATTTCCACTACGTGCTCAGCCTCGGCGCGGTGTTTGCGATCTTCGCGGGCTGGTATTTCTGGTTCCCGAAGATCACCGGCTATATGTACAACGAAACGCTGGGCAAGCTGCATTTCTGGATCACCTTCATCGGCGTGAACCTGGCGTTCTTCCCGATGCACTTCCTGGGTCTCGCGGGCATGCCGCGCCGTATCGCCGATTATCCCGATGCCTTTGCGGAGTGGAACAAGGTTTCCTCCATCGGCGCCTTCATCGCGGGCACCGGCGTGCTGGTGTTCCTTATCACCATGGCCGAAGCGTTCCTGCGCAAGCGCAAGGCGGGCGACAATCCGTGGGGCGTGGGTGCGACGACGCTGGAATGGACGTTGTCCTCGCCGCCGCCGTTCCACACCTTCAACGAACTGCCGCACATCACCGAAAGCACGCATTAAGCGATGACGATAGCGGCCACATTCGACGGCGTACGCAAGCCCGCATCGGTGGGCGACTATTTCGCGCTGCTCAAGCCGCGCGTGATGTCGCTCGTCGTGTTCACCGGGCTTGCGGGCATCATTGTGGCGCCGGGCCATGTCAATCCGCTGACGGCATTCACCGCGCTCTTGTGCATCGCCATTGGTGCGGGCGCGAGCGGTGCGCTGAACATGGCCTATGATTCCGATATCGACGCGCTGATGGCGCGCACGGCGGCGCGGCCCATTCCGCTCGGCCGCATCGCGCGCGCCGAAGCGCTCGGCTTCGGCTGGACGCTGTCTGTCGGCGCCGTGACGGTGATGGGCCTCTTCGTGAATTATCTTGCGGCAGCACTGCTCGCTTTCACGATTCTCTTCTATGTCGTCGTTTACACGCTCTGGCTGAAGCGCCGCACGGCGCAGAATATCGTCATCGGCGGATTGGCCGGCGCGCTGCCTCCGGCGATAGGCTGGGCCGCGGTGATGGGGCATCTTTCCTTCGCACCGATTTCGCTCGTGCTCATCACCTTCATGTGGACGCCGCCGCATTTCTGGGCGCTGGCGTTGTACCGCTCCGAGGATTATGCGCGCGCGGGCATTCCCATGATGCCGGTGGTCGCGGGCAAGCCGTCCACGCGCAAGCAGATTCTGATCTATGCGCTCGGCCTGTTTCCCGTTGGCATGTTTCCCGCCTTTGCGGGCATCGCGGGCCCGCTCTATCTGGCGACGGCAGCGCTCTTCGGCGGCTGGCTCGTGTTCGATGCTTATGAAGTTTATCGCGAGCAGGACGAGGTCCGCGAGCCCGCGGCGCGGCGGTTGTTTGCGGTTTCGATCCTTTATCTCTTCGTGCTGTTTGCCGTGCTGATCATCGAACGCCTGCTCGGCATCGCACCTCTGGGTGCGGCGCTGTTCGGCGCGTGGATGTGAGGATGGCGGATGAAGATGAATTCGCAAAAGCAAGGCGCAGGCGGAATATCGCACTGGCGCTGGTGCTGGGCGGTCTGGTGATTTTGTTTTTTCTCATGACGATGGTGCGGGTTCGCCCATAGTCGGCTCAAGGGGTTGAATGCCATGGCGCATAGCGAAGTGAAGCACGACTATCATCTGGTCGATCCCAGCCCGTGGCCGATTGTCGGCTCCGTTGGCGCCTTCACGATGCTGATCGGCGCCGTGTTCTGGATGAACAAGGATTATACCGGCTTCTTCGGCCTGCCGGTGAACGGCCAGCCATGGATCGCCATCGCGGGCCTCGTGCTCGTGCTCTACACGATGGCGGGCTGGTGGCGCGATGTGATCAGCGAATCCGTCGTGCGCGGCGATCACAAGCCGGTGGTGAAACTGGGCCTGCGCTTCGGCATGGTGCTGTTCATCGCTTCCGAAGTGATGTTCTTCGTGGCGTGGTTCTGGGCCTATTTCAATTCGGCGATCTTCTTCCACGACGTCAGCATCGGTTCATGGCCGCCGAGCGGAATCATCACGCTCGATCCCTGGCATCTGCCGCTGCTCAACACGCTGCTGCTGCTGACCTCCGGCACCACGGTGACGTGGGCGCATCACGCGATCCAGCATGGCGACCGCAAAGGCGCCATTCAGGGATTGCTGCTGACCGTGCTGCTCGGGGCGTCGTTCACGGGCGTTCAGGCCTACGAATACATGCATGCGCCCTTCACCTTCGGCTTCAATCATCTGGCGCTGGTGCCGTTCACGGACCCTGCGCATATCAGCCTCGCCGCGGGCGTCGGCAATTTCGATGCGATCTATGGCTCGACGTTCTTCATGGCCACGGGTTTCCACGGCTTCCATGTGATCGTCGGCACGATCTTCCTCACCGTCTGCCTGTTCCGCGCCATCGCGGGCCAGTTCACGCCCACGCGCCATTTCGGCTTCGAAGCCGCCGCCTGGTATTGGCACTTCGTGGACGTGGTGTGGCTGTTCCTGTTCTCCTGCATCTATGTGTGGGGCGCAGGATTGGTTGTTGCCTCCTGACTAGATGACAGCGGCTGAACCGGGCGTTTTACAATCTGCGCTTTTCGGCAAATGCCCGCGCTGCGGGAAGGGACGGCTGTTCGACGGCTATCTGAAAGTGGCTCCGCGCTGTAGCGCCTGCGATCTCGATTATTCCGGCTTCGATGCGGGCGATGGTCCTGCGGTGTTCGTGATCCTGATCGTGGGCGCGATTGTCGCTGGCAGCGCCTTGTTCGTGGAGTTCACCTATCGCCCACCCTATTGGGTGCATGCGGTGCTCTGGCTGCCGCTGATCGTGATCCTCACCTTCACGCTGCTGCGCCTCGCCAAATCGCTGCTGCTGGTGCTGCAATACAAGCATCGCGCAGGCGAAGGCCGGCTGGCGGATTGATATCGTGTATTTCCGGCCCATCCCAAAACTCACGCTGGCGTTCCTGCCGCTCTTTGCGCTGCTGATCGGACTCGGCGTCTGGCAGATCGAGAGGCTGCACTGGAAGCTCGGGCTTATCGCCGAGGTGAACCGCAACCTCACCGCGCCGCCCTTGGCGCTCGATCAGGCGCGCGCGCTTCCGCCAGAAGCTGCGCAGTATCATCGCGTGGCGCTGTCCGGCCGCTTCGACAATTCGAAGGAGGCCTACGTCTTCACCACGGGTGAAGATGGCGAGCCGGTCTATCATGTCGTGACGCCGTTCCTGCTGGACGAGGGAAGCGCGCTGCTGGTGGATCGCGGGATGGTGCCGCCGCCCTTGCGCGATCCCAAAACCCGCGCCGCCGGATTGCTCAGCGGCCCGCAGCACATTGTGGGCGTCTGGCGCGTTCCTGATGCGCCGGGCGCGTTCACGCCCGCGCCGGATCTTGCGCACCGCATCTGGTATTCGCGCGATATCGCAGGCATCGCCAAAGCAGACGGCGTGAAGCTCGCCGCGCCGGTGATCGTAGAGGCCGATGCCACGCCCAATCCCGGCGGCTGGCCGAAAGGCGGCCAAACGGTCGTCACCTTCCGCAACGAACATCTGCAATATGCCATTACGTGGTTCGCCCTTGCGGCGGGGCTGCTGGCTGTCTATCTCGCCTATCACAGGTCGCGCGGCCGCCTGGGGCTGTGACTTTCCCCTCCCAAACCGACCCCCGGGGGGAGGGGGGTAGCGAAAAAAATGGAAAACGAATAGTTGCGGTACATCAGCACAAGGGGCGCCAGCCCCGATCAGTCCTTCGCCGAAATCCTGCTGTCGGGTCTTGCTCCGGACGGCGGCCTCTTCATGCCCGAATCCTGGCCGCAGATCGGCGCGGGAGATTTCGCGAACCAGCCCTATGCCGCCGTCGTCCACACGATCCTTTCTGCTTTTGCCGGTGACTCATTTTCTTCCGAGGAATTGAAGGCCGATATCGACGCGGCCTATGCGGATTTCGATGCGCCGGAGATCGCGCCGCTCTCGAAGATCGGTCCGGACACTTATCTGCTGGAGCTGTTCCACGGCCCCACGCTGGCGTTCAAGGACATCGCCATGCAGGTGCTGGGGCGGCTGTTCGCCCGCGCGCTGGCTGCGCGCGGCGGCCGCGCGACAATCGTTGCGGCGACCTCGGGCGATACCGGCTCAGCGGCAATCGCAGCTCTCGGCGGTTTGCCCAACATCGATGTGTTCGTGCTGCATCCGCATGGCCGCGTCAGCGAAGTGCAGCGCCGCCAGATGACGACATCGCTGCACGCGAATGTTCACAACATTGCGCTGGAAGGCACATTCGACGACGCACAGGCCATCGTGAAGGCGCTGTTCGCCGATACGGCTTTCGCGCGCGCAACCAATCTCACCGCCGTGAACTCGATCAATTTCGTGCGCATTGCGGCGCAAAGCGTCTATTACTTTACCGCTACGGCGAAATTGGGCGTCGCGCCCACCTTCATCGTTCCAACCGGAAATTTCGGCGATGTGTTCGCGGGCGAAGCTGCCCAGCGCATGGGATTGCCAATCGAAAAACTCGTCGTCGCCACCAATGCGAACGACATCATGGCGCGCGCACTCAATGAAGGTATTTATGCGGCGGGCATAGTGCAACCCACGCTCAGCCCCTCGATGGATATTCAGGTCGCCAGCAATTTCGAGCGCGCCTTGTTTGAAGCTTCCGGCCGCGACACCGCCTGGATACGCAGTGCGATGGCCGTTTTTGCGCGCGCCAACAGGCTGGTGCTACAACCCAGCATTCTCGATGATTTGCGCACACGTTACGCCGCTTATTCCTGCAGCGATCTGGAAACGCTCAAAACCGCAGCGATCTTTTATGGCGAGACAGGCCGGCTGATCGATCCGCACACCGCGGTGGCCTTGAGCGCGGTGCAAAAAGTGCGCGAAACGGCCAAAGGGCCGATCGTCGTCCTTTCCACCGCGCACCCCGCGAAATTCCCGGAGGCCGTCACCCGCGCCACCGGCCAAACGCCCCCCTTGCCGCCGCGGCTTCAGGGCCTTTATGAGGGGGTAGAACGCGTGAGCATTCTGCCCAATGATCGAGCCCGCGTGCGCGGCTTTATCCAGGACCGGTTGGGACGTTCATGAAAGTTGAAATCACCAGACTTTCCAATGGCTTGACGGTCGTTACCGACCCCATGCCGCAGCTTGAAAGTGCGGCGCTGGGCGTTTGGGTGAATTGCGGCGCCCGCCATGAGACCAAGGCCCTGATGGGCGTCTCCCACATGCTGGAGCACATGGCCTTCAAGGGCACGGAGCGCCGTTCCGCCCGCCAGATCGCCGAGGAAATCGAAGCCGTTGGCGGTTATCTGAACGCCTATACGAGCCGTGAACAGACCGCTTTTCATGTGCGCACGCTGAAGGCCGATGTGTCGCTGGGCGTGGATATTCTTGCCGACATTCTCACGCAGCCCACTTTCGAGCAGAACGAACTGGAGCGCGAGCGCGGTGTTGTGCTGCAGGAAATCGGGCAGGCGCGAGACACGCCGGACGATATCATCTTCGATCATCTGCAGTCTGTCGTTTATCCCGATCAGGCGATGGGCTGGCCGATATTGGGCGAGAACGAAACCGTCAGCGCTTTCACCCGCGACGATCTGAAAAACTACATGGGTGCCAATTATCGCGCGGGCGGGATGACATTCATCGCGTCGGGCGCGGTCGATCACGCGAAGATGGTGAAACTTGTCGAGGAAAAATTTGCGGGGCTGAAATCCGGCTCCGCACCCGCCTCGCAAGCGCCGCATTATCGCGGCGGCGATCTGCGCCTGACCGAAGATCTCGAACAGGTGCATGTCACCTTCGCGTTTCCGGGTGTCGCTAGCGCGGATCCGGATATTTTCGCGGCGCAGGTTTATGTGACCGCACTCGGCGGCGGCATGTCTTCGCGGCTGTTTCAGGAAGTGCGCGAGAAGCGCGGACTTTGCTACTCGGTCTATGCCTTCGCCCACACATTTTCCGATGGCGGTTTCATCGGCATCTACACCGGCACGGGCGAATCCGAAGCGGCGGAGATTTCAAGCGTGGTCGCCGGTGAAATGGCGGCGCTGGCCGCAAAGCCGACGCCCGAAGAAATTGCCCGCGCCAAAGCGCAATTGAAATCCAGCCTCCTGATGGGCCTGGAGCGACCATCGACTCGCACCGAGCAGATCGCAGGCCAATTGCTGGCATACGGCCGTGTGCTCTCTATCGAGGAACTCACCGCGAAACTCGATGCCGTCGATATGGCAGCGGTGCAGCGCTTTGGCGAGCGCATCATGAATTCGCCGCGACCCGCTATTGCAGCACTTGGCCCGGTCGGCAAACTTGAATCATATGATGTCTTCGCAAACCGCTTTGGCGTGGTCCGCCGTGCCGCGGAATGAATACGGGCCCCATGGCATTCATGCGGGGGCTGCAATTTCCGGGCGGTCAGCAACCGGTTATTCACGGCGAAAATGTTTACCTGCGCTATCCGCGCGTTCCCGATTATTTGCAGTGGTCGCGGCTGCGCGGGGAGAGCCGCGAATTTCTCACGCCGTGGGAACCGGTCTGGGCGACCGATGAACTCAGCAAGGGCGCCTTCCGCCGTCGTCTGAAGCGCTACCAGCGCGAGACGCGCCTCGACACGGCCTATGCCTTCTTCGTATTCCGCGCGATTGACGATGTGCTGCTCGGCGGCTGCACGCTTTCCAATGTGCGCCGCGGCGTCACGCAATGCTGCGCGCTCGGCTACTGGATCGGCGAGCGCTTTGCCGGACAGGGCTATATGTTCGATGCGGTGCGCGCGCTGGTGCCCTTCATCTTCAACACGCTGGGCCTGCACCGCATCGAGGCGGCCTGTCTGCCGACCAATGAGCCGTCGAAAAATCTGCTGGCGAAGATCGGGTTCCGTCAGGAGGGTGTGGCGGTGCGCTATCTGCAGATCAATGGCGATTGGCGCGATCACGTCCAGTTTGCGTTGCTCGCGGAAGAATCCAAATTGCGTTAGCCGCGTCGGGAGCGAATTTGCCAAGATTGATTGTCATCCTTGCGGCGCTGACAGGCGCGCTCTTCGCCGGTATCGCATTGGCGGCGGGCGGCAAGCCTGCGATCAATTTCGCCGATCCCAATCCCGCCATCGAATTGAAGCCGCTGCTTGCGCCTTACCATGCATCGTCGGCGCCGGAATCCGATGGCTCGCTGTGGTATGTGATCAACGTCGCGAATAACACTGTGAAGCCCGCCACGCGCATATTGGTCGCTGGCCAGCCCGCCGATGCAGCACTCCATTTCTTCCCGCGCTCCACACGTCCGTTCATGCAACAGGTCGCAAGTTCTGATGGCGGCATCAGCGTCGAAAAGGCGCGCGCTTTCGGGCGTCATGCCTTCCGCGTGATCATTCCACCGGCAACAACGGCCGCATTGGCGATCCGCCTGTCGAATGCGGATTCGCCGCCATCGCTGCTGGCCTGGAATGAACCCACACTGGTGGACAACAATCGTCAGCTCGCGGTCTTTATGGCCGCGGTTGCGGGCCTGATTGCGGCAGCGTTGGCGATCACCGCCGGTCTCGCCGTGATGACGGCTCATCCTGCACCGCGCTGGGCCGCACTTGCACTGCTGGGCGCATTGCTCGGACGCATCGCCACGACGGGAATGTTCGACAGCGGCTGGGATACTGCGGTGGGCGGACCTTACGGCCTCAGCGCCATGTTCGCCGGGCTGGCGTTGGCGGCAGGAATCCGTCTCGCCGATATCGTAACCCCGCTTGAAACGGTATGGCCTCAACAAGCCGTCCAGTGGCGCAAATGGGGATTGTATGGGCTGGTGGCTTTGTCGCTGCTCGCTTTTATCGGTCTTCCCGGCGCCACGCTGCTTCTGGAACCGATCATTGTTTTCGGCACGGCTGGCGTGACGGCCTATCTCGTGCATCAGGGGCGCATGGGAAGACAAGCGGCGCGCGTGATCGCGCCCAGCGCGGCGGTGTTCGCATTGGTGACGCTGGCGGGAGCCATCGCGGCGCTCGGCGGCTTTCGTGGAAACCCGATGGCGCCCGCGATGATCGGCGGCTTCGTCGCGGCCGGCGCAGTGTTGCTCGCATTGGCCGTTGCGGCGGGCGAGGGCATCGCCATTCTGCCCGGCTTGCGGCCCGCTGCTCCACCGCTTCCCGAGGGCCCGCCCCCTCGCGAATTCGGACACAGTCCGGCTGCACTGCAGGCGATCGGCGCCTCGCATCAAGGCATATTCGATCTCGATTTCCGCGGCGGCATCGTGCGCCTGTCGGCGGATGCTGCCGGTTTGATTGGATTGAGCGGCGCGCAGAACATGCCGCATGCGGGCTGGGAAGCGCGCATTCATCCGGAAGATCGCGACACCTATAGCCAGGCTCTTGCCGATTATCGCACCCATCCCGGCCTCGCATTTCGCATCGAGTTCCGCGTGCGCAGCGAGAGCGGGCGTTATCCCTGGTTCGAATTGCGCGCGACGATGCTGGGCGAGGGCACCGAGGCGCATCGCTGTCTCGGTCTCATGGCCGATGTGACGGCGCGCAAGGAAAGCGAAGCCGCTGTTATCGACCGCACGCTGCATGATCCGTTGACCGGCCTCGGCAACCGCGTGGCGTTGATGGAGGAACTCGACCAGCTTGGCGAACGACTTTCCACTGTCGCGTTCGCGTTGCTCGATATCGATCGTTTCAAATCGATCCATGCGAGTCTTGGCGATGCTGGCGCCGACGATATTCTCATCTCCATCGCCCAGCGCCTGCTCAAACGGTTCACGGATGTGGCCCATGTATTCCGGGTGGGCGGCGACGCGTTCGCGTTGCTTTTTGCCGATGGCGGAACGGGAGCCGCGGCCATCGGCGCGGATCTGATTGACGTCTGCAGCGCGCCGTTTCCGCTGCAGGGCCGCAACGTGTTTGCGCCGGCAAGCGCGGGCATCGTTGCAGGCGGCGACGCGCGCGATCCGTTCGAGCTTCTCAGAAATGCCGAACTCGCGCTGCTTCACGCCAAACGCGCGGGAGGAGGTTGCGCGCGCATCTACACGCCCGATTTGGAGGCGCTCGCGCCGGGCGATGCCGTGGCGCTGGAGGCCGATCTCCGCCGGGCGCTGGAAGAAAATCAGGTCGATGTTTTCTATCAGCCGATCATGCGGCTGGCGGATGAAACCGTGGTGGGTTTCGAAGCGCTGATGCGCTGGCATCACCCCACCAAAGGGTTGGTTTCTCCTGTGGATTTCATCGCGCATTCCGAACAGACCGGCCTGATCGTGACGCTGGGAAAATTCGCGCTGAAGCGCGCGGCCAGCGATCTTTCCCGCTGGCAGCAATATTTTCCCATCGAGCCTGCACTTTTCGTGAATGTGAATGTCTCGCGGCGTCAATTGCGCGACACCGAATTTGAGAAATTCCTCGGCGATCTTCTGGCCCGCGCGGAAATCAAGCCGGGCACGCTGAAACTCGAAGTGACGGAAAGTGCGGTTGCCGCGGGCGAAGATATCCGCGCCACGCTGGGCCGCATTCGCGATCTCGGCGCTGGGATTGCCATCGATGATTTCGGAACCGGCCTTTCGACCTTGAGCCAGTTGAAAGATATTCCGTTTGACACGCTGAAGATCGACAAGAGCTTTCTTGCTGCGCATGAAGATGCGGAAGGCGCGCTGGTGCTGGGTTCGATCATCAGTCTCGCGCATGAATTGAAGCGCGTCGTGGTGGTGGAGGGCGCGGAAACCGCGCGCGATGCCGAGCGGCTTCGGGAACTCGGTTGCGAGTTCGCGCAAGGATTTTTGTTCGGTGCGGCAATGCCTGCGGCCGAAGCGCTTAATTTCATCGCTCTGCATTACAAGGCGTCACGCGCGCCCGGCATTGGCGGATAGCGCCGAAATATCGATGCCGAGTTTCTGCAACGCGCTCGCCCATTTGGAATCCAGTTCCGCATCGAACAGCAGCGCGGGGTCCGCGTCGCAATGGATCCAGCCATTGGAACGGATTTCGTCCTCGATCTGGCCCGCACCCCAGCCGGCATAGCCGAGCGCGAACATCGATTTGCCCGGTCCGTGGCCTTCCGCGATCGCGCGCAATATATCGAGCGTGGCCGTCAGCGAAATATCGCCCGTTACCGGCAGCGTGGATTCGGTGCTGGCATAATCGGCGCTATGCAGGACGAAGCCGCGGCCCGTTTCGACCGGCCCGCCATAGAGGACCGGAAAATCCGGCGTCGCCGGTGCGGTGCGGATTTCCAGTTTCTGGACAAGGTCGCGGAAATTGAGCCCCTCGATCCGTTTGTTGATGATGAGGCCCATGGCGCCCGTCTGCAGCGAATGCGCGCACATGAAGATCACGCTGCGTTCGAAGCGCGGATCGGGCATGCCGGGCAGGGCGATGAGCAGCTTGCCTTCCAGGAAGTTTTCGCCCTCGATCGCGCGCGGATTGTCTTTCGATCCCATGGCCCAATTTAACACGAGGTTTGGTGTGCGCCAGCCATCTTCCCGATATTGCGTCCATGGGCTACAAGCGGCACCGGCTGGAACCATAGGAGAGACAGATGACAATCAAGGTGGGCGACAAAATTCCTTCGGCGACACTCATGCAAATGAAAGGCGGGGCGCCGCAGCCGGTGAAGACCGATGATTTCTTCAGCGGCAAGAAAGTTGTGGTTTTTGCACTTCCCGGCGCCTTCACGCCGACCTGTTCGGCCAAGCACCTGCCCGGTTTCGTGCAGCATGCCGACGACATCCGCAAAAAAGGCGTGGATGCCATCGCCTGCGTATCCGTGAACGACGCGTTCGTCATGGGTGCGTGGGGCGAGAGCCAGGGCGCGGGCGACAAGGTCGCCATGCTGGCGGACGGCAATGGCGATTTCACCAAGGCCCTCGGGCTCGAGATGGATGCCTCGCGCTTCGGCATGGGCAAGCGTAGCCAGCGCTTTTCCATGATCGTGGATGACGGCGTGGTGAAGGCGCTGAATGTCGAGGAGCCCGGCGCGTTCAACGTCTCCAGCGCCGACTACGTGATGAAGCAACTCTGATTTTTGTTGCGGCGCGATCCGGTTGAGAGAGCCGGATCGCGTTTTTGCGCCCTCAAAAAATTTCATACCCCCTCCCCCCCGCTTTATCCACGGGATAAGCGGACGGAAAAACGAGGCAAAGCGCGGTTTTAAGCGTGGATAGGCATGCATGCTATCCATGCATTTTGTGCGCGTTTTTTGCGATATTTTGCGCCTATTTCTGCGAGTTGAAAAAACTTCACCGGACATTGCTTCCACAAACCCTTTGCTCGTCCAACGGGATGTGGGTTTTCGATTCTATTTATTCAAGCGCAGCGTCACGCTCTAGCGCGCCGGTATCGCCGAGCGCGCGAGTTGATCGGCGCGTTCGTTTTCGGGATGGCCGGAATGGCCTTGCACCCAGCGCCATTCGATGTCGTGACCGTTCATGGCTTCGTCCAGCGCGCGCCACATTTCTTCGTTCTTCACCGGCTTTTTATCCGAGGTTTTCCAGCCATTGGCCTTCCAGCGCTTCAGCCACAGCGTTGCGCCGTCGAGCAGATAGCGGGAATCGGTATGGATCGTGACGGCCGATTTTTTCTTCAAGCTCTGCAGCGCGCGGATGACCGCCAGCATCTCCATGCGATTGTTGGTCGTGGCGATCTCGCCGCCGAAAATTTCCTTCTCACGGACGCCGGACCTGAGAATCGCCGCCCAGCCGCCGGGTCCCGGATTTCCCGAGCAGGCGCCGTCGGTATAGATGTCGATACGGCTCACAGCCCGTATTCCTCGGCCGTTTTCGTGCTCAGATGAAAGCGCAGCCGCTTGGCGAATTCGCGCGGGTCTTTCGGGCGCACAAGCGCGTTGGGGTCCTGATTCAGCCAGTCGTAAAGCCGCGTGAGCAGAAACCGCAGCGCCGCACCCTGCGCCAGCAAGGGCAGTGCCGCGCATTCGCGCGCATCCAGCTTGCGGTGCCGCTGATAGGCGCCGATCAGGCTTTGTCCCTTGGTGAGATTGAACGCGCCGTCCTGCTCAAAGCACCACGCATTCAGCATCACGGCGAGATCATAGGCATAGGCATCGTTGCAGGCGAAATAGAAATCGATCAGTCCCGAAACGCCGCCATTCATGAACAGAACATTGTCCGGGAACAGATCGGCATGGATGACGCCCGCGGGCAAATCCGCAGGCCACGCGTTTTCGACTTGCTGCAATGCTGATGAAATCAGATCGGCAAGACCGGGCTGAATATCATCGGCATGTGCAAGCGTTGCATCGGCCAGTTTGTGCCATCCGGAAACGCTAAGTGCGTTGGCGCGTTTGATCGCGAAATCCGCGCCTGCTGCGTGCAATTCGGCAAGTGCCGCGCCTGCGGCTGCACAATGCGGCGCATCCGGTCTGCGCAGTGAGACGCCATCGAGAAAGGTGAGAATTGCCGCCGGTCTGCCATTCAGCAATTGCCAATGCTGACCGCTCAGGCTGCGCACGGGCAACGGGCACGCAATGCCGCGCGCGGCCAGATGCTCCATCAGGCCAAGAAAAAACGGCAGATCATCTGCATGCACGCGCTTTTCATAAAGCGTGAGAATGAACCCGCCGCGATCGGTCTGCAGGTAGAAATTGGAATTCTCGACACCTTCCGCGATGCCCTTGAAGCTGCGCGGCCTGCCGATGTCGTAATCGGCGAGCAGGATTTCGAGGTCTTCGAACGAAACGTCGGTATAGACAGCCATGCGCGCCTCAGGATGCCAGCATGCGCGGCACGTTGAAAGCGATGTCTTCGCGCGTCACGGCGACTTCTTCCACTTGCAGGGAATAGCGCTCGCGGAATGCGGCGATCACTTCTTCCACCAGAATTTCCGGTGCGGAAGCGCCCGCCGAAAGCCCGACGCTCGAAGCATTGCCGACAAGCGACCAGTCGATATCGGCGGCCCGCTGAATGAGCGCTGCGCGTTTGGCACCCCAGCGCTTGGCCACTTCCACCAGCCGCATCGAATTGGAGGAATTCGGCGCGCCGATGACGAACACGATCTCCGCGCGATCTGCGATTGCCTTCATCGCTTCCTGCCGGTTGGTTGTTGCGTAGCAAATGTCTTCCTTGTGCGGGCTTGCCATCGCCGGAAAGCGCCGCCCCAACACGCCGACGATCTCGGCCGTATCGTCCACCGACAATGTCGTTTGCGTGATGTAGGCGAGGCGCGCGGGATCCGCCGGTTCGAAGCGTTCGGCATCGGCCACGGTTTCGATCAGCGTGATGGCGCCTTCGGGAAGCTGGCCCATGGTGCCTTCGACTTCGGGGTGGCCGGCATGGCCGATCAGCACGATCTCGCGGCCCGCGCGATGATGCCGTTCGGCTTCCATATGGACTTTCGAAACAAGCGGACAAGTTGCATCGACATAGATGAGGTTGCGGCGGCGGGCTTCAGCGGGTACCGATTTCGGCACGCCATGCGCGGAGAAGATTACGCGCGCGTCATGGGGGGCTTCGTCCAGCTCGTCGATAAAGATGGCCCCCAATCGCTCCAGCCGCTCCACGACAAAGCGGTTATGCACGATTTCGTGGCGCACATAGACGGGCGCTCCATATTTCTCGAGTGCCAGCTCCACGATACGGATGGCCCGGTCCACGCCCGCGCAAAAGCCCCGCGGTGCGGCCAGCAGCAGCGTCAGCTGCGGCTTCTCGCCGGTCCGGTTTGGGGCTTGCGCGCTTCCCATGGGCAATCCGCTTGGCTACAGTCCCGCGCCGCTTCGGCGCCTGTTTTGAGGAGTCGGGCGCGGCACAGGAAAAGTCAAGCGGAGGAAGAGGATGGGCGGGCCATCATCGCCCGGTAATCACCCTCCGCGATCATTTTCGAACCCGTCGATCCTATTTAGATTGGTCAATCGATGCTCAGAAATACTGTGAGATTTCTCGCTCTTGCCGCGGCGGCGGCCGTGCTCGGCGGCTGTTCGACGACGACGGAGAACAATTGCCCGCTGGCCAGCGCCCTGGTGGATACCTCGTCGCTGACGATGTTCGCGGCCGGCACGACGCGCCCGCTCTACACCGTTCAGGTCGCGAAAGTGGATTCCGATTGCTCGATCCACAAATACGAACACACGGTTTCTACCGACGTCGATATCAGCTTTACGGCGACCCGCCCCACGAGCGGATCGGCGGCGGAATATAATGTCATCTATTTCGTTGCGACGACGCAAAGTTCTCGCATTCTGGCCAAGCGCCGTTTCCGCGCCCATTTCCGCTTCGAACCCGAAGAAACGACGACGACATTCACTGCATCGGTGGATTCGAATGAAATCACCGTCGAGAAAAGCAAGAAGGCTTATGACTACGCATTGCTCGTGGGCTTGCAGCTCACCAAAGACCAGCTCGAATATAATCGCACTGTGGGACGCTATCCCAAATGAAGCCGCTCGCCGCGGAACTCACGGCGATTGCGGCGAGCGCTTTCGCCGCTGAGGGACTGTCGCCGGAATTGGGGCTGGTGCAGATGTCCGACCGGCCCGATCTCGCGCAATTCCAGTGCAATGGCGCGCTGCCCGCCGCCAAGCAGGCGAAGGCCAATCCGCGCACGATTGCGGAGAAGATCGCGGCACGGCTCAAAGCCAATCCGATTTTCGCGAAGGTTGAAATCGCGGGGCCGGGCTTCATCAATCTCGACATCACCGACGCCGTGCTCGCCGAACGCGCGCAGGCGATGGCGAAAGACGGCAAGCTCGGTGCGCCCGAAACGGGCTCCGGCAAAACGGTGGTGATCGATTTCGGCGGGCCGAACGTCGCCAAGCCTATGCATGTGGGCCATCTACGTTCGTCCATCATCGGCGATTCCTTGCAGCGGCTGTTTCGCGCCAATGCGTGGCATGTCGTCAGCGATGTGCATCTGGGCGATTGGGGGCTGCAGATGGGGCAGCTGATATCCGAGATCAAGCATCGCGGCATTGCGCCCGTCTATTTCGACGAAAACCATAAAGGTCCGTACCCGGATGAATCGCCGGTAACGATGGACGATCTGGAAGAGATTTATCCCGTGGCCTCGGCCGCCTGCAAAGCCGATCCGGCGCGGCTGGATGAAGCGCGCGCCGCGACCGCCGAGCTTCAAGCCGGCCGGGCGGGCTATCGCGCGCTGTGGCAGCATTTCGTGAATGTGTCGGAAGCTGGATTGACGCGTGAATTCGGCAGCCTCGGCGTGCGCTTCGATTTGTGGAAGGGCGAGGCGAGCGTCGATCCGCTGATCGCGCCGATGATTGCCGATCTGAAAGCGCGCGGGCTGGCTGTGATGAGCGAGGGCGCGCTGGTGGTGCCCGTCGCCGAACCCACCGACAAAAAGGAAATCCCGCCACTGATATTGTTGAAGTCCGATGGCGCGGTGCTTTACGGCACAACCGATCTCGCCACCATCATCGACCGCGTGCAGAACCAGAATCCCGATCTCATTCTGTATGTAGTCGATCAACGCCAGCACGGCCATTTCGAACAGGTGTTCCGTGCTGCGCGCAAAGCGGGGCTCGCGGGCAACAGGGCCGAACTCGAACATGCCGGTTTCGGTACGATGAACGGGCCCGACGGCAAGCCATTCAAGACGCGCGCCGGCGGCGTGATGAAACTCTTTGATCTCATCGCGATGGCGAAGGACGAAGCCTCTAAGCGCCTCGAAGAAGCCGGCCTCGCAACCGAATATCCCGAAGACGAACGCGCGGAAATCTCCCGCATGGTGGGGATCGCCGCGATCAAATTCGCCGATCTTTCCAATCATCGCGTGTCGGATTATATTTTCGATCTAGCGCGGTTCACCCGCTTCGAAGGCAAGACCGGGCCTTATCTGCAATATGCTGCGGTACGCATCCAATCGATCCTGCGCAAGGCGCGCGAGGAGGGCTATGCATCGGCCGCTCCCGTCGTGCAATCGGCGGAGGAGCGCAAGCTCGCGCTGCAATTGCTGGCGCTGCCGGACGTGATGGCGGCAGCGGAGGCCAAGCGCGCGCCCAATCTGCTCTGCGACTATGCCTTCACGCTGGCCCAGGAATTCAGCCGCTTTTATGCCGAGCATCACATCCTTTCGGAAAAGGACGGGGGCTTACGGGCCGCGCGGCTGGGGCTTTGCGAATTCACGTTACAGGCCTTGAGCAAGGTTCTGGGCCTTCTGGGGATCGAAATCCCTGCAAGGATGTGAGCAATTTTGCTGCTTCAAAATGCGCGAATTGACTCAAAACCTTGCCCCCCTATGATGCCCCCAACGTCCGGACCCGCCGTGAGGCGCGCCCGTGCGGCGAACACATGATCCCTCGCGGGAGACACCCTCCGAAGCTTTAGCGTAGGAGGGGGCCGAAGGAGCAACCGCCCCGGAAACTCTCAGGCAAAAGGACCGCGAAGGAGATGACATTCTGGAAAGCGAGGCGGCTTCGGCCGCTTTCACCGAAGGGGTAATCCCGCCGACTTCCAATTGGAAAATGGCGGGGGAAATCTCTCAGGTCCCATGACAGAGGGGCGCGGATTTTCGCGGGATGCGGAGCCGCGCGGCATCAACCTCTTTTTGCGGACCATCATGGCCGAGCAATCGCAAGACAATCTTCGCCGCACACCGCTCTACGCGCTCCATCTGGAGCTGGGCGGAAAGATGGTGCCGTTCGCGGGCTATGAAATGCCGGTGCAATACCTATCCGGCATTCTCAAGGAACATCTGCACACGCGCGAGAAGGCGGGGCTGTTCGATGTCTCGCATATGGGGCAGGCGTTTCTCGACGGCGCCGATCCGGCGCTGGCGCTGGAGAAGCTCACGCCCGCCGACGCATGCGGCCTGAAGGAAGGGATGCAGCGTTATGGGTTGCTGCTGAATGATCAGGGCACGATCAAGGATGACTTCATGTTCTCGCGCCTTATTGGCGAGAACGCGCTTTATCTCGTCGTCAATGCGGGAACGAAGGAAGGCGATTTCGAATATATCGCGGAGCGCCTGAAAGGTGTGGCGAATCTCGCGCCCAAACCAGACCGCGCCTTGCTTGCGCTGCAAGGGCCTGCTGCAGCGAATGTTCTTGAGCGGCTTTCGCCGGGCATCGGCAAGCTCACATTCATGAAAGTGGTGCGCGCCGATGTGGCTGGCGCACCCGCCATTGTCAGCCGTTCGGGATATACGGGTGAAGACGGTTTCGAAATCTCGCTCGAAGGCCGCGATGCGGAGCGCGTTGCGCGCGCGTTGCTGTCGCAACCCGAAGTTCTTCCCATCGGACTCGGCGCGCGGGATTCGCTGCGGCTGGAGGCGGGACTTTGCCTTTATGGGCACGATATCGACGAAACGACCAATCCCGTCGAAGCCAATCTCGTCTGGGCCATCGGCAAGCGGCGCAAGATGGAAAAGAATTTTCCGGCTGCGGAAAAGATCATGGATGCGCTGTTCGACGGAACGGCGCGCAAGCGCGTCGGCATCCGCCCGGATGGCAAAGCGCCCGCGCGCGAAGGCACAGAGGTCGCGGATAAAACCGGACGCATCATCGGCAAGATCACCAGCGGCGGTTTCGGGCCCAGCGTGAACGGGCCGGTGGCGATGGGCTATGTCGAAACGGCGTTCGCCGCAGATGGAACGGAAATCGATTTGCTGGTGCGCGGAAAAGCGATGCCAGCGCGCGTGGCGCCCATGCCATTCGCACCGCATCGCTACAAGCGCAGCTAAAACGGAGTTGGGAACATGAGTGAGACACGATTTACCGATCAGCATGAATGGGTGCGTATCGAAGGCGATGTCGCAACCGTGGGCATCACCAAATATGCCGCGGAACAATTGGGCGATGTCGTCTATGTCGAATTGCCGGAAGCAGGCCGCAAGGTCGGGCAGGGCGGCGAGGCCGCGGTGGTGGAAAGCGTGAAGGCGGCCAGCGAAGTCTACGCGCCCATCGGAGGCGAAGTGACGGCGGGGAATTCCGCACTCAGCGACGAGCCCGCAAAGGTGAATGCCGATCCGGAAGGCGATGGCTGGTTCTTCAAGATGAAGATTGCCGACAAGAACGAACTCACCAAGCTGATGACCGCCGATCAATATGCGGAATTCGTGAAGGGCCTCTGATCCATGCGTTATTTGCCGCTCACCAATACCGACCGCAGCGAGATGCTGGCGAAAATCGGCGCGCGCGATATCGATGCCCTGTTCCGCGATGTACCGAAGGCGGCAATTGTGGGGCGCAGTGCGTTCGATCTCACCGATACCAAAGGCGAGCTTGAGGTTGACCGGCTGCTCTCGCGCATGGCGGCGAAGAATGTGGCGGCGGGTGCAGCGCCATTTTTCTGCGGGGCAGGCGCGTATCGCCATCATGTGCCCGCTGCGGTGGATCATCTGATCCAGCGTTCGGAATTTCTCACCTCTTACACGCCCTATCAGCCGGAAATTGCGCAGGGCACGCTGCAATATCTGTTCGAATTCCAGACGCAGGTGGCGCTGCTGACCGGCATGGAAGTGGCCAATGCCTCGCTCTATGACGGCTCCACGGCGACCGCCGAAGCGGTGCTGATGGCGCAGCGTCTGACCAAGCGGTCGAAAGCGATCCTGTCGGGCGGTTTGCATCCGCATTATGCCGAGACGGTGGAAACCGTCGCCAATCTTTCCGGCGAAGTGGTGCGCACGCCGGTCACGCCCGGAAATGCGGAAGATATTGCGGCACTCATCGATGACAAGACGGCGTGTGTTGTCGTGCAAAGCCCCGATGTGTTCGGCCTTATTCGCGATCTGCGACCGATTGCGGAGGCGGCGCATGCCAAGGGCGCGCTGCTGATTGCAGTTGTAACCGAAATCGTTTCTCTCGGCTTGATCGAGCCGCCCGGTGCGATGGGCGCCGATATTGTGGCGGCAGAAGGCCAGGGGATCGGCAATGGACTGAATTTCGGCGGACCCTATGTGGGGCTGTTCGCAACGCGCGAGAAATTCCTGCGCCAGATGCCGGGGCGGCTTGTTGGTGAAACGCAGGACGCGGGCGGCAAGCGCGGTTATGTGCTCACGCTTTCCACGCGCGAACAGCATATCCGCCGCGAAAAGGCGACCAGCAATATCTGCACGAATTCGGGACTGTGCTGTCTCGCCTTCACGATTCATTTGTCGTTATTGGGCGAAGAAGGATTTTCGCGACTGGCGCGCGCCAATCATGCGCGGGCTTCGGCTTTGGCGGATCGCTTGTCGAAGGTGAAAGGTGTTTCGCTGATCACACCTTCCTTCTTCAATGAGTTCACGCTGAAATTGCCGAAAGCGGCGAAAGGGATTGTCGATAGGCTGACAACCAAGGGCATCATTGCGGGCGTTCCCGCTTCGCGGCTGATGCCGCATGAAGCAGATGCCGCCAATCTGCTCATTGTGGCCGCAACCGAAACGACCACGGATGAAGATTGCGATGCCTTTGTCTCAGCACTTGCGGAGGCGGTGTCATGACGATGAACAATCAGGGCCGCCCCACCGCACCGGGCACAGTTGAATCCAACGAATTGCCGACAATTTCCGGCGACCGCGGGCTCGATCACGAAGAAGCGCTGATCTTCGAAATCGGCCGCTCGGGCATGACCGGCGTGGATATTCCGCAAGTGCAGATGTCCGATACCAAGCTTGGCGGCTTGCGGCGCAAGGGGCCGGTGGGATTGCCCGGCCTCTCGGAGCCGGAAGTCATTCGTCATTATGTGCGGCTGTCGCGGATGAATTATGCGATCGATGCGGGGCTTTATCCGCTCGGCTCCTGCACGATGAAACACAATCCGCGGCTGAACGAGAAAATGGCGCGGCTGCCGGGCTTCGGCGATGTTCATCCGCTGCAACCCGAAGCAACCGTGCAGGGTGCGCTCACGCTGATTTCGGATTTGATGCGCTGGCTGACCACGCTCACGGGAATGCCTGCCGTTGCAATGAGCCCGAAGGCGGGCGCGCATGGCGAATTGTGCGGGCTGCTCACGATTCGCGCGGCCATTGCGGCGCGCGGCGAGACGCGCACGCGCATTCTGGTTCCCGAATCCGCGCATGGCACCAATCCGGCGACGGCGGCACTCGCGGGCTTCACCGTGGACGAAGTGCCCGCCACGCGCGACGGCCATGTGGATGCCGATGCGCTGGAAGCCAAGCTCGGCCCCGATGTCGCCGCCATCATGCTCACCAATCCCAATACGTGCGGCTTGTTCGAGCCACGCATCAAGGAAATGGCCGACGCGGTGCACAAGGCGGGCGCCTATTTCTATTGCGACGGCGCGAATTTCAACGCCATTGCGGGCCGCGTGCGCCCGGGCGATCTCGGCATCGATGCGATGCATATCAATCTGCACAAGACATTTTCCACGCCGCATGGCGGCGGCGGGCCCGGTGCTGGGCCGGTGGTGCTGTCGGCGGCACTGGCGCCGTTTGCGCCATTGCCGCTGCTGGTGCAGGACGCGAATGGTTTTCGCATGATCGAGGATCGCGCGGAGCTTCCGGCGGGTGCGCAGCCTTTCGGCCGCATGTGTGCGTTCCATGGGCAGATGGGCATGTTTGTGCGCGCTCTGACTTATATGCTCAGTCATGGCGCGGATGGAATCCGGCAGGCTTCGGAAGATGCGGTACTGTCGGCGAATTACATTCTTGCTTCGCTTAAGGATGTGATGAGCGCGCCGTTTGGCGAAGGGCCTTGCATGCATGAGGCGCTGTTCGATGATTCATTCCTGGAAGGCACCGGCGTCACCACGCTCGATTTCGCCAAGGCGCTGATCGACGAGGGCTATCATCCGATGACGATGTATTTCCCGCTGGTCGTGCATGGCGCGATGCTGATCGAGCCGACGGAATCGGAATCCAAGGAATCGCTGGACCGCTTCATCCACGTGTTGCGCACCATGGCGCTGGAAGCGAAAGCAGGAGAGCGCACGCGCTTCGATGGCGCGCCGCGCCTTGCGCCGCGCAGGCGTCTCGATGAAACTGCGGCCGCGCGCAAACCCGTGTTGCGCTGGAAGCCGAAGGATTTGCCGCAAGCCGCCGAATAAAAGAAAAAGCCCCCGTCCGGTACATCCGCGGAACGGGGGCTCAAGGTAATTCGGAGGCTAGCCGAATCTAGGAACAGGTTTTCACTTTGAGGCCTGCGGGCGCTTTGGTTTGCGCATCGCCGCAGGCTTCGTCGAGTTGCTTTTGCGTGAGGCCGCGGGCGGCGGTGAGATCGGTGCCCTTGAAAGAGGTGATGGTGAGATCGGCGCCCGTGAAATCCGCGCCGTCCAGCTTTGCGTGCGCGAGATTCGCCGCCGCCAGATCGGTGCCGCGGAACGTCGCGCCCGAAAAATCCGCGAACGACATGCACATCAGCGTCAGCTTGGCGCGATCAAAATCCGCGCCTTCCAGATTGCCGTTTTTCACGCATTGATTGCTGAGGTCTGCACCGGTCAGATCGCAATGCGGGCAATCATGATGCCCCGCCTTGATACTGGCGACGGCGTCCGGCGAGGCGGCATGTGCGGCCGTTGCAAGGCCGTAGAGCAGCGCAAAAGCGAGCACATTGGCGATTAGACGGAACATGGCGCGATCCCGGACTGAAACATCCGCCTTCCAAGTCGCAACCGCTGTGCCGCGCCTTCTGTCCCGAAACGGGACGCCCGCAAGTTTATGCGCGCCGGATGGACGGCCTAAACGAAAATGGCCGGGGAGCGCCCGGCCATTTCCAATTCAGCGATGTCGAAGTGTTACGAGCACCCGCTCGTGCTTCCGCATGTGTCGCATTTCATGCAGGTGCCGTTGCGCACCAGCGTGAAGTTTCCGCAGGCGCCGCAGGCGTCGCCTTGATAGCCCTTCATCTGGGCTTCGATGGCGCGCCGCGCGTAGGTTTCGCGGGCGGTGTCGCGTGTGGTCAGGCGGGCTTCGATGGAGGCCATCGCCATGCCGACGGGATTGCCGCTGGCTTCCATCACGCTGGCGCTGATTTCGCTCATCGCGATGCTGATCGGTTCGTTGGCTTCTTCGAAGGCTTCGACTTCGTGGTCGTGATCGTGCGCGTGTTCGAATTCCATCTTGACCGCCGCACCGCCATGCACGACGCCAAGGCGGGAGAACTGTCCGCGCACATAACCGGCTGATGCCACGCGGCTCACCGCCTGCGTCATGGCATTGCTTGCTGCACCTCTGTTCTGGCCCTCGGCGACACCACCGCCCAGATCTTCGTCGCCATGGGGCGTGACATGGGCGAGATCATTGCGCCCGAGATAGGACACCGCCAACTCGCGGAAGATGTAATCCAGAACGCTGGTCGCGTTCTTGATGGAATCGTTGCCAATCACCAGACCCGCCGGCTCGAAGCGGGTGAAGGTGAAGGCTTCCACGAATTCTTCCAGTGGCACGCCATATTGCAGGCCGATGGAAATGGCGATGGCGAAATTGTTCATCAGCGAGCGGAAGGCAGCGCCCTCCTTGTGCATGTCGATGAAGATTTCGCCGAGACGCCCGTCTTCATATTCGCCGGTGTGCAGATAGACCTTGTGCCCGCCCACGACCGCTTTCTGCGTATAGCTCTTGCGGCGATGGGGCAGTTTTTCGCGCTCATGCGCTCGCACGCGTTCGATCACCTTCTCGATGACACGTTCGGTGATGACGGTGGTACGTGCTGCCTGCGGGGCGGCGAGCAGTTCATCCATTTCGTCTTCTTCGTCATCGAAGGCGAAGACCTGCGAAGCGAGCGGCTGGCTGAGCTTGGAGCCGTCGCGATACAGCGCATTGGCTTTCAGCGCCAGTTTCCATGAGAGCATGTAGCTCTCGCCGCATTCCTTCACGGTGGCGGCGTTGGGCATGTTGATGGTTTTCGAGATCGCGCCGGAGATAAACGGTTGCACCGCGGCCATCATGCGGATGTGGCTTTCCACCGACAGCGAACGCTTGCCGATGCGCCCGCAAGGATTGGCACAATCGAAGACGGGCAGATGCTCGTCTTTCAGATGCGGTGCGCCTTCCAGCGTCATGGCACCGCAAACATGCAGATTGGCGGCTTCCATTTCGGCTTTCGCGAAACCGAGCGCCTTCAGCATGTCGAAATCGGCCGCATCCATCGCGGCGGGATCGAGTTTCAGCGTTTCGACGCAGAATTTTTCGCCCAGCGTCCATTTGTTGAAGACGAAGCGGATGTCGAAGGCGGATTCCAATGCGGCCTCGATGGTGGCGATCTGTTCGTCGCCGAAGCCTTTGGCCTTGAGCGCGTTGTGGCTGAGAGCGTTTGCGCCTTCCAGCGTGCCGTGACCAACAGCGTAAGCCACGATGTCGTCGATCTGTTGCGCATCGTAGCCGAGCGAGGCCAACGCTTCGGGCACGCAGCGGTTGATGATCTTGAAATAGCCGCCGCCCGCCAGCTTCTTGAATTTCACCAGCGCGAAATCGGGTTCGACGCCCGTGGTGTCGCAATCCATGACGAGGCCGATCGTGCCGGTGGGCGCGATGACGGTGGCTTGCGCGTTGCGATAGCCGAAATCCTCGCCCAGCGAGAGCGCGTTGTCCCATGCTTTCTTCGCGGCTTCCGCGAGATCGGCTTGCGCAACGGCTGCGTGATCGAGCGGCACGGGCAGGATAGAGAGTTTTTCGTAACCCGTCTTCATGCCATGAGCAGCGCGGCGGTGATTGCGCACCACGCGCAGCATATCTTTTTCGTTCGCCGCATATTCCGGGAACGGCCCAAGTTCGCCGGCCATTTCGGCGGAGGTGGCGTAGGAAACGCCCGTCATGATGGCGGAGATTGCACCGGCGATGGCGCGGCCTTCGCGTGAATCATAAGGCGTGCCTTCGGCCATCAGCAGACCGCCGATGTTCGCGAAGCCGAGGCCGAGCGTGCGGTAGTCGTAAGAGAGCTGCGCGATTTCCTTGGACGGGAATTGCGCCATCAGCACGGAGATTTCCAGCACGATGGTCCACAGGCGCACCGCATGTTCGAACGCGGCAACGTCGAACAGCATCTTCCCATCAACCTCTTTGCGGAACTGCATGAGGTTCAGCGAAGCGAGATTGCAGGCCGTGTCGTCCAGGAACATATATTCCGAGCACGGGTTCGACGCGCGGATCGCGCCGCCGGCCGGGCAGGTATGCCAATCATTGATCGTGGTGTGGAACTGAATGCCGGGATCGGCGCAGGCCCACGCGGCGTAGGAAACCTTCTCCCACATTTCGCGCGCGGGCAGGGTCTTCGACGCCTTCTTGCTGCCGCGATAGGTGAGGTTCCAGTCGGAATCCTGTTCCACCGCCTGCAGGAATTCATCCGTCACGCGCACGGAATTATTGGAATTCTGGCCCGATACGGAAAGATAGGCTTCCGAATCCCAATCGGTGTCATAGACCTTGAAATTGATGTCCTTGTAGCCCTGCTTGGCGAACGAGATCACGCGCTCGATATAATTGTCCGGGATCATCGCCTTGCGCGCGGCCTTGATCTCGCGGCGCAGGGCGGGGTTCTTGGTCGGATCGAAGCAATCGTCATTGGCGCCTTCGCAATTGATGCAGGCTTTCATGACGAGCTTGAGATGTTTTTCCGCGAGCTTGGAGCCGGCCACCATCGCGGCGACCTTCTGCTCCTCGATCACCTTCCAGTCGATGAACTGTTCGATATCCGGGTGATCGATATCGACCACGACCATCTTGGCCGCGCGCCGCGTGGTGCCGCCCGATTTGATGGCGCCCGCCGCGCGGTCGCCGATCTTCAGGAAGCTCATCAGGCCGGAGGATTTGCCGCCGCCGGAAAGTTTTTCATTCTCGCCGCGCAGATTGGAGAAATTCGTGCCGGTGCCGGAGCCGTATTTGAAAAGCCGCGCCTCGCGCGTCCACAAATCCATGATGCCGCCTTCGTTCACCAGATCGTCGGTGACGCTCTGGATGAAGCAGGCATGGGGCTGCGGGTGCTCATAGGAGGATTTGGATTTCGTCAGCAGGCGCGTGACGTGATCGACATAATAATGGCCTTGGCTCGGGCCATCGATGCCGTAGGCCCAATGCAGGCCGGTATTGAACCATTGCGGGGAATTCGGCGCTGCCTTTTGTGTCGCCAGCATGTGGCACATTTCATCGTAGAAGGCCTGCGCATCGGCCTCGCCGTCGAAATAGCCGCCCTTCCAGCCCCAATAGGTCCAAGTGCCCGCCATGCGGTCGAACACCTGCTTGGCGGAATGTTCGCCGACGGTTTTGCCTTCGGCTTTCTCGTCGGCGGTCTTGCGCCAGAGAAATTCGGGAATGCCTTCTTCGGCGACGGGCTTCAGCGCGGCGGGGACACCGGCCTTGCGGAAATATTTCTGGGCCAGCACATCGCAGGCGACCTGGCTCCAGCTTTCGGGGACTTCTATATCGGTCTGGCGGAACACCACCGAGCCGTCGGGATTTTTGATCTCGCTGGAGGCGGCGCGGAATGCGATGCCGTCATAAGCGTTTTTGCCTTCAACCGTGAATTGCCGCCGAATACGCATTTTGGGCCCCCAAAGCCGCTAGATTTTCCCGTCCCGCCGCCATCGCTTGCCTTTTGGGGACGATTATCCAGCCGCCGGGAACGCGCTTGTGTGGCGAGTTCCCGGACGCCCAGAGATCGGTTCGTCCGCCAGATTTTGTGTCGCGATGGGCGACAGGCAGTAAATCTGGCATCGTTAATTGAGGGCCGCAAGTCCTAAGTGGTAAACGAAATCTTACCCACTACATGTTGTGCCTTAACACTTGCTCGCAAAAGTGTTGGTAAATCAGGGTGTCAAGTGGGAGCGCCGGAATCGCGCAGAAAATTTTTTCATTGGCGTGACAGCGGCCCGGCGCCGGACTGTGGATAAATTTTAAAATTGCTGCGCCAATTGGCCTGACTGCTTCGCTTGGCGCAGAGCGCCGCACGCTTCTATATTCGCGGGCGATTCCGGGTTATTGAGCATCCATGTCCCTGTTGCGCATGATCTTCATCTGGTGGCGCGACGCCACGCCGGGAACCTGGCTGACGACCATGCTCTATGGGCAGGCCGTGGGGGCCGACAAATTCGGCAACCGCTACTATCAGAACAAGGCGGGCAAGCGCCGCTGGGTGATCTATAACGGCACCGTGGAGGCCTCCCGCGTGCCGCCCGACTGGCACGGCTGGCTGCATCACACGTTCAAGGAACCGCCCACTGTGGCCTCGCCCAAAATCAAGGTTTGGGAATTGGAGCACAAACCCAATATGACTGGGACCGAAGGCGCCTATCATCCCGAAGGCAGCCTTGCCGCGCGAGGCGAACGTCCGCCCGCCACCGGCGATTACGAAGCCTGGAAACCCTAAAGCCATGCAAAGCAAAACCGTTGAGACCCTGATCGGCGCGATCGTGATTTTGATCGCCGCGGGATTTCTGTATTTCGGCTACATCAATACGAGCCAGGGCAGCCTCAATACCTATGAGCTGACCGCGCGGTTCAATCGCGTGGACGGGCTGAGCGTCGGCACGGACGTGAAGATGTCCGGCATCAAGGTGGGAACGGTGTCGGAGCTGACGCTGGATCCGAAGAATTATCTCGCTATCGTGCATCTCTCGATCCGCAAGGATGTGCAGGTTCCCGAAGATTCCTCGCTGAAGATCACCTCGGCGCAATTGCTGGGCAATTCCTACATGTCGCTGGCGCCGGGCGGCAGCGACAAAATGTTGCCACCGGGCGGCGAGATAAAGAACACGCAAGGTTCGGTGGACATCATGAGCCTGATCGGCCGGGCCATCTATGGCAACACTTCGGGAACCAAGTGAGATGCGTGCGGCGCTGATCGCGGTCTCGTTGCTGATCGCGGCGCCCGCATGGGCGGATGCCATCGATATGTCCGCGCCCAAAGAGTACAGCGTCAACGATGCAGTTCCGAGCAAGGACGGCACCAGGCGCATGGTGATCCTGCGCGGGCTCGACAAGATCACGGGGCATCCGGCGAACATCTTCGCGCCCATCGGCGTGCCGGTGCATTTCGCGACGCTCACCATTACCGCGCGCTATTGCTACTCGACCCCGCCCAGCGAAACGCCGGAGACGACCGCCTTCGTGCAGATCGTGGACCATCGCCCGGACAAGCCCGCGCGCAATGTATTTTCGGGATGGATGCTGGCGTCGAGCCCGTCGCTGAACGGGGTGCAGCATCCGCTCTACGATGTCTCGGTGATCAGCTGCAAGACGAACCAGCCGGGCCAGGAAGCCCCGCCGGTGGCCTCCACCGCCGCGGTCAAGGCGGTGTCGCCGAACGCCGGCGCCATCGACGAGAAGATCGAGCTGCCCGAGGGCTCGGACCAGTAAAATTCCGCCTGCCGCGAAATCGCTTCTTCCAGCAGCACCAGATAATCCTCTCGTGGAATTGCGCGTGCGCCGAATTGCGACAGGTGGTCGGTGAGGAATTGCGCATCGAGCAGCGTGAAGCCGCCGCCGATCAGCCGCGCCACCAGATGGACGAGGGCGACCTTGCTGGCGTCGCGCTCCGCCGAGAACATGCTCTCGCCGAAGAACGCAGCACCCAGCCGCACGCCATAGAGCCCGCCCACGAGGCGGCCCTCGCGCCAGCATTCGACCGAGTGGGCGTGGCCACGCTGATGAAGTGATGTGTAAAGAGAAACGATTTCGTCGTTGATCCAGCTCTCTTTTCGCCCCGGCGCGGGTGAGGCGCAGGTGCGGATCACAGTCTCGAAAGCGGTATCGATTTTCACGGTGAAACGGTCGCTCTTCACCGTGCGCGCGAGGCGCCTTGGGATGTGGAAACCTTCCAGTGGAATGATCCCGCGGCTCTCGGGCGAGATCCAGTAAAGCGTGGGATCGCCGCGCGTCTCGGCCATGGGAAATAATCCCTCGGCATAGGCGCTGAGGAGAATCTCGGGCGTCAGGCGAAATGCGCCGTGCATGCTAAGGTTCCGCGACAACTCCTATTGGGACGCCGATCGCGGGGATAATTCAACCCGCTTACGCCCCATGCTTGGCCAGATAATGTTCCAGCCAGTGGATGTTGTAATCGCCGTTGATGATGTCGGGTTCGCGCACGAGTTGCTGGAATAGTGGGATCGTTGTTTCGACACCGCCGACGACGAGTTCGTCGAGCGCGCGGCGCAAACGCATCAGGCATTCGTTGCGGTTACGGCCGTGCACAATCAACTTGCCGGCGAGGCTGTCGTAATAGGGCGGGATTTTGTAGCCGGTGTAGATGGCCGAATCGAAGCGCACGCCCAATCCGCCCGGCGTGTGGAATTGCGTGACGAGGCCGGGCGAGGGCTGGAAGCTGAACGGGTTTTCCGCATTGATGCGGCATTCGATGGCATGGCCGGAAAACACCACATCGCTTTGGTTGAATTCGATCGCGCCGCCATCGGCGATGCGGATCTGCTCGCGCACGATGTCGATGCCGGTAATGCCTTCGGTGACGGGGTGCTCCACCTGCAGGCGCGTATTCATTTCGATGAAATAGAAGTGGCCGTCTTCGTAAAGAAACTCGACGGTGCCCGCGCCCAGATAGCCGAGCTTTTCCAGTGCGCGCGTGACCACACGGCCGATTTCCTCGCGCTGCGCATTGTTAAGCGCGGGGCTTAGCGCTTCTTCCCAGAGCTTTTGATGGCGGCGCTGCAGCGAGCAATCGCGCTCGCCAAGATGCAGCACCTTGCCGAAGGAATCGGCGAGCACCTGCACTTCGATGTGGCGCGGGCGTTCCAGATATTTTTCGATGTAAACCGCATCGTCTCCGAAGGCGGATTTCGCTTCGGCGCGCGCCGTGGTGAGTGCCAGCGACAATTCGGATTGCTGGCGCGCCACTTTCATGCCTCGCCCGCCGCCGCCTGCCGCCGCCTTGATGAGCACGGGATAACCGATGCCCGCCGCGATGCGGGTTGCCTCTTCGTCGGAGCCGACCGCGCCGTCCGAACCGGGAACGGTGGGAATGCCGAGTTCGCGCACGGCCTGCTTGGCCGCGATCTTGTCGCCCATCAGGCGGATATGTTCGGGCAGCGGGCCGATGAAGGTGATGCCGTGTTCCTTCACGATCTCCGCAAAGCGCGCGTTCTCGGAAAGAAACCCGTAGCCCGGATGAATGGCTTCGGCGCCGGTGATTTCACACGCCGCAATGATCTGCGGCATGTTGAGATAGCTTTGCGCCGCGGGCGGCGGGCCCACGCACACACTTTCATCGGCGAGGCGCACATGCATCGCGTCCGCATCGGCGGTGGAATGAATCGCAACAGTTGCGATTCCCATTTCCTTGCAGGCGCGATTGATGCGAAGCGCGATTTCTCCGCGATTGGCGATGAGGACTTTTTCGAACATATCAGTTGAGGATGAGTAGAGCCTGGCCGAATTCGACCGGCTGGGTGTCGTGCACGCAGATTTCCGCGACCACGCCGTCGCGCGGCGCGAGGATCGGGTTCATCGTCTTCATCGCTTCCACGATCAGCAGTGTATCGCCTTCGCTGACCGCATCGCCCACTTTCACGAAGGGCTGCGCGCCGGGTTCGGGCGCGACATACACCGTGCCCACCATCGGGGAGGGGATCGTGCCGATGGCCGCTTCGCGTTTGGCATCGTTGGCGGGAGCAGGCGGTGCGGCGGCTGCGGGTGCGGAATGCACTTGCGTCACCTGACGCGCCACGCGCATGCGCACGCCGTTCCGCTCGATCTCGATTTCGGTGAGGCTGGTTTCGGTGAGAAGATCCGCCAGCGCGCGGATGGCGTCGGCGTCGATGGCAGCCGATTCTTTTTCGTCGCTCATGCTTGGTCCTTGAGGATCGCGGCCAGGGCGTCGATGGCCAGAAGATAACCGTGCCCCTTCAGCCCGCAAATCACGCCCGTGGCCGCCTCGCTGATGAAGGAGTGGCGGCGGTAATCCTCCCGCGCGAAGGGATTGGACAGGTGGACCTCGATCAGGGGGCGGTCAAGCATGCGGCAGGCATCCAGTAGCGCAACGGAGGTATGCGTCAGCCCCGCGCCATTCAAGATAACGCCGGCAGCGGCCGTGCGGGCCTCTTGCAGCCAGTCCACCAGCTCGCCTTCATGGTTGGACTGGCGGAAAACCAGCGAAAAGCCATGGGCCTTGGCGCGGGCTGCCGCCGCCTTCTCGATCTCGGCCAGGGTCATGCTTCCATAGACGGACGGCTCACGCCGCCCGAGCAGGTTGAGGTTTGGCCCGTTCAGGACATATATCGCTTGCGGATTGGATTTGGCTTTCTTGGCCACGGGAACTCCGGTTAACGCCCTCGCCGGGGCTTTATACTGGGCCGGGGGCTGAACGGAAACCTCCTAGCAGGAACAGGCTTTATGGGCGTGGACGTCACCATCAACGGAGAGTTGCGGCATCTGAACGGGGCCATCAGCGTGGCCGATCTGCTCGTGGCACTGGGGCAGGACCCCGCCAAGGTGGCGGTGGAGCGCAATCTGGAGATCGTGCCGCGCTCGAAATACGACGCGGTGACGGTGAGTGACGGCGACAGACTGGAGATCGTGCATTTCATCGGCGGCGGCAATGCGCCGGTGGATCGGCCGCTGACGATTGCGGGCAAGATTTACAAATCGCGTCTCATCATCGGCACCGGCAAATATAAAACCTATGCGGAGAACGCGGCCGCTCTCGAAGCGAGTGGTGCGGAGATCGTGACGGTGGCGGTGCGCCGCGTGAACCTCACCGATCCGAGCCAACCCAAGCTTGTCGATTTCATCGATCCGAAAAAGGTGACGTATCTGCCGAACACGGCGGGATGCTTCACCGGCGAAGATGCGGTGCGTACATTGCGTCTGGCGCGCGAGGCGGGCGGATGGAATCTGGTGAAACTCGAAGTGCTGGGCGACAGGAAAACGCTCTATCCCGACATGATCGAAACGCTGCGCGCCACCGAGTTGCTCATCAAGGAAGGTTTTCAGGTGATGGTCTATTGCAGCGACGATCCCTTGATGGCGAAGCGATTGGAAGAATTGGGCGCGGCTGCGATCATGCCGCTGGCGGCGCCGATTGGTTCCGGACTCGGCGTGCAGAATCCCGTGAACATCCGCATGATCGTGGAAGAAGCCAAAGTGCCGGTGATCGTGGATGCGGGCGTGGGCACGGCATCGGATGCGGCCGTCGCGATGGAGCTCGGCTGCGATGCCGTGCTGATGAACACGGCCATCGCCGAAGCGAAGAACCCGGTGATGATGGCCGCCGCCATGCGCCACGCAGTGGAGGCGGGCAGGCTCGCCTATCTCGCAGGCCGCATGCCCAAGAAGCGCTACGCCGATCCCTCCAGCCCGCTGGCGGGATTGATTTAACCCTTCGCCATCTCAGCGAGCAGTTTGTCGTCCAGCGCGCCTTCGCGGATCTTGCCGTTGACGATGAAGGCGGGCGTGCCGTCGATGTTTGCGGCTTCCGCCAGTTTGTGGGCGGCTTCGATGGAGGCGTCGATGGCGGGGTCTTTCATGTCGGCCTGAAGCTTTGCGATGTCGAGGCCGGTTTTCTTCGCCACCGCCAGCACGGTTGCTTCATCGACGAAGCCTTTTTCCTCCATCAGCGCGAAGTGGAACGCCACATATTTGTCGGCCTGCTTGCGCGCCGCCATCGCGGCGTGTGCGGCGACAATCGATTCCTGTCCCTTGATCGGAAATTCGATGAAGGCGAAGCGGACGTTCTTGTTCTTCTCGTAGAATTTCTTCACCGCAGGAATGGAGGCGCGGCAATAGGGGCAATTGTAGTCGAAGAATTCCACCAGCGTGATCTTGGCGTTGGCCGGGCCGGTGACGAATGCGACTTTCGGATCGAAGAAAGTCTTCAGGCCCAATTTGTCCACCGCCTTCTGGCGCGCCATCCGCGTCATGTCTTCCTGCTGCGATTGCAGGCGATTGGTCATGTCCACGAGGATTTCGGGATGGGCGATCAGATAATCGTGCATCGTCTTTTCCGTGGACGCGCGATCGGGCGCCAGCATTCCGGCCCAGCCGAATTCGGCGATCACCACGAGCGCCAGAACCGCGCCGATGATGCTGCTCAGCGCAACTGTCCGCCAATCGATTTTCATGAGACTCCGTTCACTGCTGTTGCGCCTTTACCGCTTGCGGCACGGCGATGAGAATATCGTTGGCGCGCTCCCAATCGGGCGAGCCCTTCGTCAATTGCGTTTCGGCGCGCTTGGCGAATTGTGCGGCGATGGGCATCGCGCCCGCGGAGTAATAGCGTTCCGCCGTGGAAAGATCGGCCATCGCGGTGTTGCCGAGCAGGCTGTAGGCCTGCGCCGATTCATACCAGGCGAACGTGTTGTCGTTTTCCTGCTGCAGCGAGACGGTGAGATTTTCCAGCGCCGGTTTCGCCAGCGCCGGTTTTTCGGTCGCCAATTGCGCGGCCGCCAGGCTCACGCGCAACAGCGGCGCATCGGGCAAAAGATCGACGGATTTCTGATACGGCCCGATGCCTTTTTGCGGCTGGCTCATCTCCACGTAAATCTGGCCCAGCACTTCCCAGAAATACGGATTTTTCGGCTCTTCTTTCACGAGACTGTTCGCCTCGACCAGCGCCTTGTCGAGATCGGGCTTGCGGAAATAGGCCATCACACGGGCATAGCGCGCTTCCTGGCTTTGATCGGTGACGGGATAATGCGTCAGCACCGCATCGGGATCGGAGAGATAGCCTGCGAGCTTGGCCTGGATCATGTGGAATTCATGCACCGATTCCGGGCTGTCTTTCACATCCTTGTAGGGCGACGCATCCACAAGCTGCTGTAGCAGGTCGATGCGTTCGCGCGACGCGGGATGATCGGAAACGAAAGGTTGCTTGAACGCGGCCGACATCGCTTCTTCGTCGGCGAATTTCTGAAACACTTCCAGCATGCCGGCGCCCGATTGATGGGTGGCGCGCAGGAACCGCTGTCCCATCTGGTCCGCGGTTGCTTCCTGCACGCGGCTGAAGGCGAGGAACTGCGCTTGCGCCGCCTGCTGGCCCATCATGATCGCGGCCATACCCGCATCGCCGCCGCCGAGCGCCATCGCGGCAATTCCCACTGCCATGCCGATCAGCATGGGAATGCTGGCTTTCGAAATCGCCGAAGTGTCGCGAATGAGATGGCCGCCCGCCATGTGGCCGGTTTCATGCGCCATCACGCCGATCACCTGATTGGGCGTTTTCAATTCCAGAATGAGGCCGGTGTTGATGAAGATGTTCTGGCCTTCGGCGACGAAGGCGTTAATCGAGGGATCGTTGACGATGTAGATTTTCACCGCGGCGGGATCCAGACCCGCGACCTTGAGGATGGGATCCTCATAGCCTTTGAGCACGCGCTCGATCTCCGTATCGCGGATGAGACTGAGCGGTTGCGCGCTGGCGGGCACGATGGTGAAACCGAGAAACGCTGCGAAAGGCGCGAGGAAAAAGATTGCACGCGCGCGCTTGAAAATCTTGCGAAAGGCCAAGGCCGGACTCTCCTTCTTACCCCCGCATTTCCCGGCCGGGACGGTATGGGGACGGCTTGCCTGCGTCAACGGATGGACCGCACTGCGCTAACCAAGCAGCAAAATTCGGCGTTTTCATGCCCGGCGTTTTCTTAACTGATATTCATCCAGCAGCGCGCGGCCCGAAGGCGTGAGCCTGACGATTGGATTTCCGTTGACTTGGGCACGCGTGACAAACCCGCGGTCATTCGCATCTTCCCAGACCGGAAGCCGGGGGCAGGATGTGCGCCAGGCTTCCATGGTCTCGGAATAGCTGCGCTCGCCCGCCGATACCCACTCCAGAAGATCGAGGATCAGGGCATCGACGGTATCGCTCACGGCGTTCTCCTAGTCGCGGCGGAACGGACGCTGCCACCAGCCTTTGCGCGCGGGCTGCTCGGGCTCGGCGGGACGCAGCGGTTCGGTGCGAACCGGTTCGTCCAAATGAGCGGGTGCCGGTTCGGCAAGTACGGGCGGGGCTTCCGCAATCGGCTCGCGATGGAGCGCGGGTTGCTCTGCGGTGAGCGACCAGCTCGGCGTGGACGGCGCGTTGGGCACCACCGCAATGGCGGGCGCCAGAACATCGGCCACTTCTACACTCACCACTTCGTCCATCGCATCGCCGATATCTTCGTCATGCACGGAGGCATCGACGGGAACGCCTTCGCCAGAGAATTCATTCTGAGTGACGGGCTCGCCATCGCGCCGCCCGCGGCGTCCACGTCTGCGGCGGCGTTTACGGCGGGGGCCTTCGCCAGTGCCGGGCACGGCATTGGCATTGTTGAAGCCTGCGCCTTGCGGCTGCTGCTGCGCCTGAAGCGATTGCGGGGCAATGCCGTCCATCGGCGCTGCCGGTGTTTCGCCGTGGAAATCGCTTTGCGACTGCGTGACGGGAATCGCTTCCTGCATCACGCCATTGCCGTTGCCGTTGCCGTTGAGGTTGCCATTCATCGGGCCGCGGTCGCGTCCGCCGCGGCGGCGTCTGCGTCTGCGGCGGCGTCCGCCATTCTCGCCTTGCGACTGTTCGCCGTTCTGGGGCTGCGGCGAATGGGATTGCACGTCCTGCACTTCTTCTTCGTCGCGTTCTTCTTCCTCGACGATGTCCGGTTCAGGTTCGGACGGTTCGGGCAAGATAGCGGTTTCCATCTGCACCGGAATTCTCGGCCGCTCATCGGGGCTGCGCTGGGCTGTGCGTTCGATGTCGAAATGGCCGATGGGAAGATCGGATTTCGGCTCGAACACGATCAGCATCGCATTGTCCGCTTCGATGCGGGCGAGTTCGCGGCGTTTCTGATTCAGCGTGTAGATCGCCACATCCGGCGTCACGCGCACCGCGACGGCAGCGGCGCGCTGGCGCTGGCCTTCTTCATCCAGCGCGCGCAGCACGCGCAATGCGGTGGATTCCACCGAACGCACGATGCCTTGTCCGGCGCAATGCGGGCAGGGGACGGTCGAGCCTGCAACCACGCCCGCGCGCAAACGCTGGCGCGACATTTCCAGCAAGCCGAACTGGCTGATCTTGCCGATCTGGATTCTGGCGCGGTCGTTCTTCACGCAATCGCGGATGCGCTTTTCGACATTGCGGTCGTTGCGCTGGTCTTCCATGTCGATGAAGTCGATGACGATGAGGCCAGCCAGATCGCGCAATCGCAATTGGCGGCCGATTTCCTCGGCGGCTTCGAGATTGGTTTTGTAGGCTGTGTCTTCGATATTGTGCTCGCGCGTGGCGCGGCCGGAGTTCACGTCTATCGAAACAAGCGCTTCGGTCTGGTTGATGACGATGTAGCCGCCTGATTTCAGCGTGACGGTGGGCGAGAACATCGCATCGAGTTGCGCCTCGATATGCTGGCGCTGGAAAAGCGGGATGGGCTCCTTGTATTGCTTCACATTCTTCGCATGGCTGGGCATCAGCATGCGCATGAAGTCCTTGGCGTTGCGGTAGCCTTCGTCGCCTTCGACTATAATCTCCGTAACATCTTTGTTGTAGAGATCGCGGATGGCGCGCTTGATGAGATCGCCTTCTTCATAGACGCAGGCCGGGGCATTCGATTTCAGCGTCAATTCGCGGATCGTGTCCCACATGCGCAGCAGATATTCATAGTCGCGCTTGATCTCGACCTTGGTGCGGTTTTCACCCGCGGTGCGGATGATGAGGCCCATGCCCTCGGGCAACTCCAGCGCCGCTGCTGCCGATTTCAAACGCTTGCGATCATTCGCATTGGTGATCTTGCGCGAAATGCCGCCGCCGCGCGGTGTGTTCGGCATCAGAACGCAATAGCGGCCAGCGAGTGAGAGATAGGTGGTGAGGGCCGCGCCCTTGTTGCCGCGCTCTTCCTTGACGACTTGAACCAGGATCACCTGACGGCGCTTGATGACCTCTTGAATCTTGTAATGACGGCGGCGCGTCCAGCGCTGCGAGGGGCGTTGGCTGCGTAGAGGTTGCGAGGTTTGATCGGAAGAAGGTTCCTGCGCGGATGAAGTGTCGGCAGCGGCCTGCTCGCCATTTTCCGCTCGCGGCTCCAAGGATTCGACGCCGGAATCCTGTTCGGCATGTTCCTCGTGCGGCTGCTCGTCATGATGCGATTCATCATGGTGATGATCATCATGATCGTCGTGATGGTGCTCTTCAGCGTGATGTTCATCATGATGGGATTCATCATCATGGTGATGTTCGTCGTGGTGCGCTTCATCATGGTGATGTTCTGCGCTGGCGTTATCCGACTCGGATTCTTCCTCGTCGTCGCTGATCTGGCCGACGGCGGTGCCGGTTTCCACGCTTTCGAATTCTTCTTCGGCGTGGCGGCGGGCTTCTTCTTCCTGCTCGGCGAGCAGCGCCATGCGGTCGGCGACAGGAATTTGATAATAGTCGGGATGGATTTCCGAGAAGGCTAAAAAGCCCTGCCGGTTGCCGCCATATTCCACGAACGCGGCCTGGAGCGACGGCTCCACGCGCGTGACTTTCGCGAGATAGATATTTCCTTTGAGCGGCCGCTTGGTGGCGGCCTCGAAATCAAATTCCTCGACCTTCTGGCCGTCCAGTACGACAACCCGGGTCTCTTCCGGGTGGCTTGAATCGATAAGCATGCGCTTGGGCATTATTTTCTCCGTGCGAACGGCCGTAAGCCCGATGCGCGTGGGCGCAGGGCTGATGGAATCGGCTGGTTCGCGTTGTTGGGAGCCGGAGCTGCGCCGCCTGCGGCTGGGCCGCGGGATCGGTCGAAAAGGCTCTGGCGGGTCGGTTCATCTTGAAATCACATGAGCGGGCGGGCGAAGGCCCGGCCGGAAACTGCCGTTTCGCTAGGTTCGGGTCCCGGAAGGGCGAATGTGCCTAGGGGGACGTCCCGGCCCGTTTGGCCGGGGGATGTCGCCGAAACCGTGCGGCGAAGCAGAATGACTCTCTTTTAGGTAGCGAATGGCGCTACGGCAAGGGCAAGCCCAAGGAATTGTGCAAAATCGGCATATGCTAACGACACGTAAACCGTTTCAGGGCAGCTTGGGCGCGGCGCAAGGATTGGTTAACAGGTGACGATTCGCGAGCTTGCAGGCGGGATTTTGCTGGCGGCGGTGGCCGGAGCGGCGCTGGCGCAGCCCGTGGCTGTGCCCAAACCTGCGCCCACCAGCATCACCCAATTGATCCGCGACACCTCCGTACCGGCCGCCAATGCGCCCGCAGCGCCTGCCAAGATATTGCCGGTGGTGATCGATGCCCGCGTGGGCGAGCACCCGGACCGCACGCGATTTGTGGTGGAGGTTTCCGATCCCGTAACTGCGCGCGTGTTCACGCTCGCCAATCCCAACCGCGTGGTCGTGGACATGCCCGAAATGCTGTGGCGGCTGCAGAATGCGGGCAAGCCCACGGGCAAGGGCGTGGTCAAATCCTATCGCTACGGACCTTTCCGCCCCGGCAATTCGCGCATCGTGATCGATCTGAACGGGCCGGTGAGCGCGTCGGAGCCGATGATCCTGCCGCCGTCGGACGGGCATGGCTACCGCATGGTTCTCGATCTGATGCCCACAACACAGAGCGTTTTCGAGCGCAGCGCGGGCTGGCCTGCCGATCTGCGGGCCAAGGAAAATGCGGCTGAAACGGTGGCCTCAATTGCGCCGCCCGTAGTAACCGCGCCAACGCCAGTCGCGCCTGTTTCCAACAAGAAGATCATTGTCATCGATGCAGGCCATGGCGGAATCGATTCCGGCACGATGGGCGTGGACGGCTCGATGGAAAAAGATCTGGTGCTGGACGAAGCGATCCGGCTCGGCCGCGAGTTGCAACGGCGCGGCTATACCGTCCATCTTACGCGCAACAAGGACGTCTATATCCCCTTGCGCGAGCGGATGAATATCGGGCGCGGCTATGACGCCGATCTTTTCATCTCGCTGCACGCCGATTCCAATCCGGATGCGAGCGTGGAGGGCATGTCGGTTTACACGCTGTCGGAATCCGGCTCGGACAAGGAAGCCGCCGCCCTTGCGAGAAAAGAAAACCAGTCCGACATCATCGCGGGCGTGGATCTTTCGGGCGGCAACAGCCCGGTGGCCTCCATCCTCATCGATCTGGCGCAGCGCGATACCATGAACCACTCGTCACGTTTCGCCGAAACCGTGGTGAGCCGGCTCTCCCGCACGACGGACATTTTGCCGCGCGAACCGCACCGTTCGGCGGCCTTTGTGGTGCTCAAAGCCCCGGATGTGCCTGCCGTCCTGATCGAGCTTGGCTACCTCTCCAACGCCCATGACGCAGCCCAGATGGCAACGGATGGCTGGCGAAACGGCGTGGCGGGCGCTATTGCAGACGCGGTGGACCGGCAATTCGCTCCAGCGCCGCCTGTGCCGGTCGCGGCGAAAAACACCCCGGAGTGACGCGCCGTCGCAATGGCGTCATAATTATCGGATGGCAGTAGGCGTATGTGGCGACGGATAGTTCTCTATTTCGGAATAGGCTTCGGCGTGCTGGTCGGCCTCGCGGTCCTGGCGCTGGGCGGCTACATTTTGCTGCTGGCGAGCGATCTGCCCAGCGTGGAAGCGCTGCGCGATTACGAGCCGCCCATCACCACGCGCGTCTATGCCTCCAACGGTTCGCTGCTGGGTGAATATGCCCGCGAGCGGCGCATCTTCGTGCCCATCGCGTTTGTGCCCAAGCGGGTGATCGAGGCGTTCACTTCGGCGGAAGACAAAAACTTCTTCACCCATCCCGGTATCGATCCTGGCGGCATCATCCGCGCGGCGATCAAGGATGTGTTCAATGTGCTTGAACACAAAAGGCTGGAAGGCGCATCGACCATCACGCAACAGGTGGCGAAGAATTTCCTGCTGAACAGCGAAGTGAAATTCTCACGCAAAATCCGCGAGGCGATTCTGGCGGTGCGCATCGACGGGGCTTATCCGAAGGAAAAGATTCTCGAGTTGTATCTGAACGAAATCTTCCTGGGCCAGAATTCCTATGGCGTGGAAGCAGCAGCCCTGAATTATTTCGGCAAGTCGCTCGACGATCTCGACATCGCCGAAACCGCGTTCCTCGCCACGCTGCCCAAGGCGCCCAGCAATTACGATCCGCGCTTTCATCCCAGGGCGGCCATCGAACGGCGCAACTGGGTCATCGATCAGATGGCGGACAATGGCTACATCTCCTATCGCGACGCCGCTGCGGCAAAGGCCGAGCCGCTGAACACGCAAATGCGTCCGATGGGCATTCAGGCGGTTGACGCCGATTATTATGTCGAGGAAGTGCGCCGCGTCCTCTACGCCAAATATGGCGGCAAGGCGCTTTACGATGGCGGCTTGCAAGTGCGCGCCACGCTGGATGCACGGCTGCAGAACTTCGCGGTGAATGCGCTGCGCACCGGCTTGGTGCGTTACGACCGGCGCCATGGCTGGCGCGGGGCCGTCAGCAACATCAATATTCACGGCGACTGGAAAAGCATTCTGGCCGCCGCCGGCAATCAATCGGGCATCGAAACCTGGCGCGTGGCGGTGGTGCTCGATTATGGCCCCGACAGATCGGTGACGATTGGGCTCGACGATGGCCGCACCGGCACCATTCCGTTCAGCGAACTCACCTGGGCGCGTCCGGAAATCAAGAAAGACGCCGATGTCGGCAGCGAGCCCACAAGGCCCGAGCAGGTTCTGAAGATCGGCGATGTGATCTACGCCGAGCCCATCGACAATGCGGGCAATTACGGTTTGCGTCAGGTGCCCGAAGTGAACGGCGCCATCATCGTGATGGATCCCCATACGGGCCGCGTGCTCGCGCTTTCCGGCGGATTCTCTTACGCCTCCAGCCAGTTCGACCGCGCCATGCAGGCGATGCGCCAGCCGGGATCGTCATTCAAGCCGTTCGTTTATGCAGCGGCGTTGGACAATGGCTTCACGCCGGTCAGCAAAATGCTCGATGCGCCGGTGTCGCTGCCGCAAGGTCCCGGCCTGCCGATGTGGACGCCGAAGAATTACGGCAACAAATTCCTCGGCCTCATCACGCTTCGGCGCGGCATCGAGCTGTCGCGCAATCTGCTCACCATCCGTCTCGCCAACGCCATCGGCATGAACAAGGTCGCGGCCAATGCCGAACGCTTCGGCGTTTACGATCATCTGCCGCGCTATCTGTCGAACGCGATTGGCGCCTACGAAACCACGCTCATCCGCATGACCACCGGCTATTCGGAATTCGTCAATGGTGGAAAGAAAATTCAGGCGACGCTGATCGACAGTGTGCAGGATCGCAACGGCAAGACCATCTATCGCCACGATCCGCGCCAATGCGAGGGCTGCAACGATCCCAACTGGCATGGTCAGGCCGAGCCGCTGCTGCCCGATACGCGCGAGCAAATCCTCGATCCGCGCACGGCCTATCAGATCGTGTCGCTGCTGGAAGGCGTGGTACAGCGTGGTACGGGCGTGGCGGTCAAGGCGGTGGGCAAGCCGCTCGCCGGCAAGACGGGCACCTCCAACGATTCGAAAGATACGTGGTTCATCGGCTTCTCGCCCGATCTGACTTGCGGCGTGTTCGTGGGCTTCGACAATCCGCGCACGTTGGGCAAACATGAACAGGGTGCGACTGCGGCCGCGCCCATCTTCCGCGATTTCATGAAGGCAGCGCTCGCCGATGTGCCGCCGACGCCGTTCCGTATTCCGGCGGGCATCGATCTCGTCAGCGTGGATTCGCATTCCGGCGCGCCCGTGCCGCCCGGCACGCCCGGCGCCATCATGGAAGCCTTCAAGCCGGGCACCGAACCGGGCGAGGCGCAGGCGAATGACAACGCCAATCCGCTGCAGCAGCAGAACAATGGCCCTCCCAGCGATGTGAGCCAGGGCACGGGCGGGCTCTACTAAAAAGCGCATCGCCTTAGTTTCGCGGCAATTTTTGGCGCATAAACTCGGCGTGTAAGCGAGTCCCTGCGAGCGGCCTGATGACGACGGGCGAACAACCCCTTCCACGCGTAGCGGCACGGCCCGACGTGCTCAGGCGCATGAAGCTTGCGGTCACCACATTCCAGCGCGAACTGCGCTCCAGTGAACCGGCGCAGATCGTCTTGAGCGCCTTTGTCGGCGGCGGGGTGGGCGCGCTGGTGGATCTCATGCGGCGCATCGTGGAGATGCTGCACAAGGCCGATTTCCTGCTGCACAAGAACACGCTGCTTTCCTCGGGCATCGGCGTGGATCGTGTGCGCATCATGATCGTGCCCGCGCTGGGCGGGCTGTTGCTGGGACTGATCTCACTCTGGCTGCGCCGCTATCGCCATGGCGAGATCGTGGACCCTATCGAGGCCAACGCGCTTTACGGCGGGCGCATGTCGCTGTTCGACAGTACGCGTCTGGCGCTCACCACTATGATTTCCAACGCAGCGGGCGCGTCTCTCGGCATGGAGGCGGGCTACACGCAATTCGGCGCGGGATTGTTTTCCTGGGTCGGGCAATATTTCCATTTGCGCCGCGCCGATATGCGCGTGTTCGTCACGGCTGGTGCGGCCGCGGCGATTGCCGCTGCTTTCAACGCGCCGCTTGCGGGTGCGTTCTACGGTTTCGAACTGGTGCTCGGCAGTTACACACCGCGCGCGCTGGCGCCCGTGGCGATTGCAGCCATTGCGGCGACGCTGGTGGAGCGCGCGATGGGCGGCCTGCAACCGCTCTTCGTCATCACCCATGCGATGCCGCTGGATGGGCGCAGCTATTTTCTTTTCGGATTAATGGGCGTGTTTTCGGCGGGCATCGGCGTCCTCACCATGAAGGCGGTGACATGGTCCGAACTCGGCATCAAAAAAGTGCCGGTGCCCGAGTGGATGCGCCCCGCCATCGGTGGACTGGTACTTTCGATGATCGCGATCTATTTCCCGCAAGTGCTGGGAAGCGGGCATGGCGCGATCCAGTATCATTTCCAGTTCACCTGGGCCTTCGTGCCGCTGCTGGCGCTGCTGCTTGCGAAAGTGATTGCGTCCGCGATTTCGGTGGGCACGGGATTTCGCGGCGGCTTGTTCAGTTCGTCGCTGTTTCTGGGATGTCTGTTCGGCGCGGTGTTCGCGCAGGCCGCCGCCTATTTCGTGCCCAATCTGGGCGTACAATACGATGCGTTCCTGCTGGTGGGCATGGGTGCTGTGGCAGCAGCCATTGTCGGCGCGCCGATCACGATGGTGTTTCTGGTGCTGGAGGGCACCGGCGATTTTCCGGTGACGGTGGGCGTGCTGATCGCGGTGATCATGTCGGCCACCATCGTGCGGCTCACCTTCGGCTATTCCTTCGCGACATGGCGCTTCCATGTGCGCGGGCTCGGCATTCGCGGCGCGCATGACATCGGCTGGATCGCGGATCTGACCGTCGGCAAGATGATGCGCTCCGATCCCAAGCTGGTGGCGAGCGACATGACACTGCGCGCGCTCAGAACCAAATATCCGGCCGGTAGCGTCAAGCGCGTCTTCGCCCTCGATCCGGAAGGCCATTACGCCGGTTCGCTCGACATGGCGCTGGTGCACGATCCCCAATATGACGACGCGATCGATGCGGGGCTGGCGGCCGATCTGGTGGATCAGCGCGGCGTCTATCTTCTGCCGGGCGAGAATGTGCGCGCTGCACTCACCCGCTTCGACGAGAGCCAGATCGAATCCCTGCCGGTGCTGGCCGCGCGCGCCGATCCGCGCGTGGTGGGCTACATGACGGAAGCCTTCGCGCTGCGCCGTTACGCGCAGGAACTGGAACGCCGCCGCAGCGCCGAACTGGGCGAGCAGGACCTGTTCTCGCTGGGCCAGGCGCCCCGGCCGTAGGGCCCTTTACAAGATGCGTTCGCTTGCCCATATCGGTCGCGCCGAAGGAAAATCCCATGCGCGCCGAAACCGAACGCACCGTCGATGAGATCAAGCAGGCCATCGCCCTGCTGAGGAGGCATCTTTGACTGGGACAAATCCCTTCGCCGCCTCGACGAACTGAACGCCAAGGCCGAAGACCCCGCCATCTGGAACCGTCCGCTGGAAGCGCAGGCGCTGATGCGCGAGCGTCAGCGGCTGGAGCAGGCCATCGCCTCCGTGCGCGGGGTCGAGAACGAACTCGGCGATGCGCTGGGCCTGCTGGAAATGGCCGAAGCCGAAGACGATGCGGCCATGGTCTCCGATGCGGAGAAATCCCTCCTCGTTCTGCACAAGCGCGCGGAAGATTTGCGGCTGCAATCCATGCTGTCGGGCGAGGCGGACGGTTTCGACACCTATCTCGAAGTCCATGCCGGAGCGGGCGGCACGGAGAGTCAGGATTGGGCGGAGATTCTGCTGCGCATGTATACGCGCTGGGCGGAGCGGCACGGCTACAAGCTCGAATATCTGGAAGAAAGCGAAGGCGAGGGCGCGGGGATCAAATCCGCGACCATTCTGGTGAAGGGCCACAACGCCTATGGCTGGCTGAAATCGGAAGCGGGCGTGCACCGCCTCGTGCGGATTTCGCCGTTCGATGCCAATGCGCGGCGCCATACGAGCTTTGCCAGCGTCACGGTGTTTCCGGTGATCGATCAGACCATCGATATTCAGATTGAAGACAAGGACGTTCGCATCGATGTCTATCGCGCGAGCGGCGCGGGGGGCCAGCACGTCAACAAGACGGAAAGTGCGGTGCGCATCACGCATCTTCCCACCGGCATCGCCGTGCAATGTCAGAGCGAACGCTCGCAGCATCAGAACCGCGAAGTCTGCTGGAACATGCTGCGCGCGAAACTTTACGAGATCGAACTGGAAAAGAAGCAGGCGGAAACCGCCGCGCACATCGGCGAAAAACGCGATATCGGCTGGGGGCATCAGATACGGTCTTATGTGATGCAGCCGTATCAGCTCGTGAAGGATTTACGCACGGGCGTTGAGAGCCGCGCGCCGCAGGATGTTTTAGACGGCGATCTCGATCCCTTTATGGCGGCCGCACTCGCGCAAGCCATCGGCGGTAAGCCAAAAGAAGAGATCAAGGATTTGGATTAAGCGCTGATTGTCACGGCCCGCATTCGCGGGCCATGACAGCTTTGCTTATTACGCGCCCGTTTTCAGCGGTGCGAAGTTTGCTGCGGCGGCCGGTGCGGGACGCGGCGCATCGACGGGGCGCGTTGTCATGGCGGGGGCGGCTGGTGCAGCGGGTGCGGCTACCGGTGCGGCAGGTGCCGCGGCAGGCGCTACCGATTTGAATTCCGTTGCCGCGGGCTTGCGGACTTCTTCGGCTAGCGGGTTGTCGGAGTGGCGGCAATTGCCTTCGAAGAAGGCGCCGGTTTCCACCGCGAACGCTTCGTGCAGGATATTGCCTTCGACATGGCAGGTGGAGCAGAGCAGCACCTTCTTGGCGCGGATGCCGCCGTGAATGTGGCCGCGCACGGTCACTTCTTCGGCGTAAACTTCGCCGTGGATGATCGCCTTGTCGCCGATGACGAGACCGGCGCTGCGCACATCGCCTTCCACGCGGCCATCGATCTGGATGTCGCCAGTGGAGGTCAGCGTGCCGGTGACCACGAGGTCGGAGCTGATGATGGAGGGTGCCGAGGACCGCCCGGTGCGCTTGGCCTGCTGCGGCGCTGCAGGCATGGCGGGGGCGGATTGCTGCGGGTCTTTACTCTTACTGGAGAACATGGCGGCCAGCCTCGATAAATCTGCTCGGATCTCTCACGACGTCGGCGAGCCACACCTCGTAATGGACATGGGGCCCGGTGCTGCGCCCTGTCGATCCGAGTTTTCCGACGGGCGAGCCCTTGGCGACCTTAGCGCCAACGCGCACCAGTATCGATGAAAGATGACCGTAGCGTGTGCGGATTCCCAAACCATGGTCAATTTCTACCATATTTCCGTAACCACCCTTGTTCCCCGCCCAGACGACGGTGCCGGGAGCGGTGGCTACAACCGTCGAACCCCAGGGTCCGCCGAAATCCAGACCTGAGTGGAAGGACAGCCGCCGCGTAAAGGGATCGATGCGGGGACCAAAATCGCTGGTCAGCTCGAACTGGCTGCCGCGTACCGGCGTCGTCAGCGGAACATGGCGCAAGCCTGCGAACAGCGCATCGAGTTCGCGCGCATGGGCGCTGGCGCCCGAATAGGCGGCGACGAAAGCCGGATCGCTGATGCCGTCTATATGCATTTCGCTGATGGGAACGAGCGGTCCGCCCACGCCACCTTCGTCGGAGGAGACTTGCTGTTCCATCTGGTCGGGATTGATGCCCACGCGCTTGAGCACGGCCTGAACCGTGCCGATGCGCGAATAGACCTGATGATCCACGCCTTCCAGCAGCGCCGTCTCTTCACCGCTCATGTCGCGCACGCGGGTAGTCTGGAGGGCCAAGGCGCGGAATGCGGGAAGGTTTGCGACTTTCGAGGAGAGGACCGGCACGATCCTCTTCTTTTCCGGGAACAACGCGCTGGCGAGGCGTCCCACCGTGGAGTCGAGGAAGCTGGCGCGCGTGGGTTTGGCGGTGCGCGGCTGGGGACGCATCGGCTGCGGCATGACGCTCAATTGCGAGCCGCCGCCGCTGAAATTGTCTTCGTCGCCAGGTCCGCCGCGCGCTGGCGCGTCGCCCCCGATGGAATCGCTGGCCATGCCGGACGCATGCGCGACCATCGGCACATCGGAATCTTCGCCGGCATGCGGACCCACGACATGCGTGCCGTCTTTCAGGCTCGCCAGCGTGGAATCCACCACCTGTTTCTGAGTGAGCAATTTGGCGACGGTTTGCTGCTTCGCCTGAAGTTCATCGGCGGCCGATTTGAAATGGTCTTCGGCGGAAACCAGCGCGCCATTCAGTTCGTCATACGAAAGCTGCAGATCGGCGACGCGGTTCTCATAGGTGGATTGCATTTGCTGGTAGCGGTGATCCTTCGCCGCGATGATGCGGTCCTTGAAAATCACGTTGACGGAGGCAAATGCCACCCAGCCGAGAAAAATCAGCACGAGCCCGGCAAGGGTCGCCTGCAGCGTCGGGCCGAAGGTGAAGAACTGCACCCGGCCGTCGCTTCGGATATAGACTTGACGTTCCGGGAACGTCGCATGAAGCCACGCCCACGCACGCTCGACGAGCGTATCGGCCATTACGGAACTTCCCTTTTCGGCGTCTTTTGCGCCAACCCCAGATTTTGGCATTTCACCCGTTTCAGGGCGTGCGATCAAGCTTTTGCCCCAGAAAAAAGAACCCGCGGTTAACCTGGGCTTAAACGGGCGAGGCCGCGGATTCAAAGGGTTTTTGCCGCGGCAAGCACGGCCTCCACATGTCCGGGCACCTTGACCTTTCGCCACACCTGGCGAAGCACACCCTTCTCATCGACCAGAAAGGTCGAGCGGTCCATCCCCATGTACTTTCGTCCGTACATGCTCTTTTCCACCCAGACGCCATAATCCTGCGCGGTTTTGATCTCAGGGTCGGAACCCAGAATTATCTTCAGCTTGTGTTTCGACTTGAACTTGTCGTGAGAGGCCGCGCTGTCCTTCGAAACCCCGATTATAGTGACGCCGAGCGCGTCAAATTTGCGTTTACTTCCAGAGAAGTCGATTGCCTCTTTGGTACAACCCGAAGTGTCGTCCTTCGGATAGAAATAGAGGACATAGGGTTTACCCTTGAGAGAAGCAGAGGAAACCTCGCCGCTGCCGTCGGTCGCCAGTCTGAACGCGGGTGCCCGGTCCCCCGGGGCAAGCTCGTTAGCCATGTCGGACTCCGATGATGGTCAACCCCCGCCGGACTGGCGTTTACCAGTGATTGACGTTAGGCGAAAGGGCGGCAGGGTTGTGTCAGGGGCAGGAAGCCAGATAGGCCATGGGCCCAAAAGGTTAGCGTGACGGACAGACCCGAGAACACCCTGGAAAAGCTGCATGCCCACGCTCTGGCCGGGCTGAAGGTGGCCAGACGCCATTGGGACCGGGTCAAGCCCCACCCCCATCATTGGCGAATGGGCGGCTGGATTACGGCCGCTTTGGCGGCGGCACTGGTCTTTTTCGTGGTCGGGGCGGTGATCCGCCTGCTGATGGGGCCGGTTTCGCTGGGCCCCTTCAGCGGCAGGCTGGCCGACGCCATTTCCGACGCCTTGCCGGGATTGTCCGTGAGCTATGATGAGGCGGCGCTGGAATGGTCCCGCGACGAGGGCAGGGTCAATCTCGTCATTCTGGGCGCGCGGGTCTTTGACGCGGACCAGCGCATCATTGCTCAAGCCCCCAAGGCCGAGATCGGTCTGGCGGCGGCGCCGTTTCTGAACGGACAGATCGAAGTCAAGCGCATCGCGCTGGTGGGCGTGCAACTCACGCTGGTACGCACCAAGGACGGCAAGCTGCGCCTCGGCATGGAGCGTCAGGAAGGCCAGAGCGACGTTCTGGAACAAATCCGCAAAGCGATTTCGAAATCAACGGAAGGCGCATCGTCACTGGAGAGTTTTGCCGTGCGCAAGGCGCGGCTGGCATTCTACGACGAAGGCACGGGCCTGTTCGTGGTGGCGCCCGATGCGGGGCTGGAAGTTTCCACCGGCGCGGAAAAAAAGGCGGGACAAGTCGAAGCCACCGTCGATGCGCAGATCGAGATTTCGGGCCACCGCGCTCATGTGCTGGGCAGTGTGAAGCTGCCGCAGAATGGGCAGAACGTCACCGGCGATGTGAGCATCACCGGCCTGGATGTGGCAGCGCTCGGCGCCAACGCGAAGGCCTTTGCATTCCTACAGCCTTATGCGCTCGCAACCGATCTCACGGGATCCTTCGTTCTGGATCACGGCACGCGCGTGCGCTTCGCCGATTTCGGATTGAGCGCCACCGGTACGATCACGGGCTTCGGCCCGCCGATGCATGTGAAGGCGCTGAAGCTGCTCGCCCGCTATGACGGCGCGACGGGACGCATGCTGATCGACGATGGCGCGCTGGAAGGAAACGAGGCCCGCGCGCATCTGGCCGGCTTCGGCAATCTGACATTCACGCCCGACGGCGTATTCCAGAAGGCCGATCTCGATCTCACCGTGGACAAGATTGCCGTCAACATGCGTGGCGTGACGAACAATGCCGTGACGCTGACGCGCGTTTCGATGCGCGGCACGTTTACCGCTGCCGACCGGCGTTTGGCCATCAATCAGTTCCTCGTTTCGGGTGGGCCGGTTTCCGCCGAACTGACGGGCGATGTGAAATTCGTGCCCGATCAGGCGCCCGCCATCGATCTCGACGGCAAGGTCGGCGCGATGGATGTGCGCGAGGCGCTGCATTACTGGCCGCTGCATATCGGCGAAGGCGCGCGCGAGTGGATCGACGCGAATGTTTCTGCGGGGCGCGTGGGGCCGATCCTCATCAAGGCGCGCATTCCGGCGGGCGCGCTCGATCAGCCCGCACTGCCGGAAGACGCGCTCGATGTGAGGCTCGCGCTCTCCGGCGCCACGGTGAGTTACATCAAGGGGCTGACGCCGATCACGCGGGCCGAGGCATCCGGCGCGCTGACGGGCGACACATTCACCGGCGATATCAGTTCGGGAAAAGTGGGCGGCCTGAACATCGTCAAAGGCCATGCCGTCATCCCCAGTCTGCACCTCACGGGTACTGCGGGCGATTTCACCGCGCATGTCGAAGGCGGCGTTCCCGAAATGCTGCGGCTGATTGACATGAAGCCGCTGAATTATCCCACGCGCTTCCATGTGAAGACCGACGGCACGAAGGGAACAGCGGCGGTCGATCTTTCCTTCCATGTGCCGATGCTGAAATCGCTGACCGTCGATAATCTCGGCATTTCCGTGAAGGGGGGCTTGCGTGATCTGACGCTGGCGCTGGGCGACCGCGCCAAGATCAGCGGCGGCGCGCTCGATTTCTCCGTCGACAACGCCAGTTTGCATGCGAACGGCACGGTGAATTTCGGCACGGCCAAACTCGCGGTGGACTGGACCGAGGCCTTCAAGACCAAGAGCAATATCACGACCCTCGTGACGGCTCGGGGCATAGTGGACGACAACACGCGCAACGCACTCAATTTCCGCGCCGGCGATTTTCTCGCAGGCCCGATGAATGTCACCGCCACGCTGCAGGGCCATCGCGGCACGCTGAAGACCGCGCAGGTGACGATGGATCTGACGCCTGCCACCGTGACGCTCGATCTCATCAATTACAAGAAAGCGGCAGGCGTTGCGGCCAATGCGGTGATGAATGCGCAATTCGACGACAATGGCGGGATCAGTTCGGAAGATGTGACGATCACCGGCGCGGGTTTCTCCGCGAAAGGCACGGCCAGTTTCGGCACCGACGGCAAGATCGAGCATCTGGAATTGCCCATGGTGCATGCAGGCCCCACCAATGATTTCGCACTGTCGCTGAGCGAAACGCCTGCGAACGGCCTTGTGGTTTCGGTGACAGGGCGTTCGGCGGATGGGACCGGGCTTGGACGGCGCAAC
>DASZBL010000006.1:0-56099 GCA_035944195.1 Rhizomicrobium sp.
CGTCCTCGCCGCCGCCGGATATAACTTCCGGCTCCTCATCCGCTGGCTCAGATTTTTGTTGTTCCAAATCCTCAGTGCCATGAGGGTCGAACTTCAGATCACAATCGCCTGAAAAGTGAGTTCTTCACGGACGACTGACTAGATTGTATTGGGGGGAGCGAAAATGCGCAACATTCGCGCGCTAGCAGGCAGCTTTCTTTTGGCTGTCTGCTACTTTTCTATCGCGAGCGCCCATGCAGACGAATGCAAACTCGTAGAAATCGCTGCGCTAAATGCGAAGATAGATAGCGATGGCGGCATAACTGTTCCAGCCATGATCGAGGGACACGAAGCATATCTGTTGATCGACACCGGCGGTATTTACAATCTGCTGACTACCAAAACCATTGACGACATGCACTTAAGCCGTGTCGCAATAAACCCGGGGTTAAACCTGCACCTAGGCGCAAGCGGTGTGCGCCTGCTAAATACCGCGATCATACATTCGTTCCAGCTTGGCAACCTTTCGGCTGGACATATTCCCTTTGTTGAAATACCGCCAGGTTATTCGGGAAACGATAATGCCGGAACACTCGGGCCCGCCGTGCTTTCGAACTACGAATTGGAAATCGATCCGATGGGAAAGACGGTGAATCTTTTCTCGCATGACCATTGTCCTGGCCAAGTGATCTACTGGACTCGAGCTACAGCCGCATCAGTTCCGATGCGACTAGACTCCTGGCTGCACATCATCGTTCCGGTAATGCTGGACGGACAACCCGTTAATGCGATGGTCGATACAGGCAGATCCGCCTCACTGCTCACCTATGACAGAGCGGAAAATGTTTTCTCCAAAGACGCGTCACCGAAAGATCCCGCCACGAGCGGGTCTTATTCGTACCCATTCAAGACATTGTCACTCGACGGCGTAGTCGTCACTAACCCGAATATCACCGTTGTGCCCGACAAGACCCCAGCCGGTGAAATGCCACCCCTGATCCTAGGCATGGATGTGTTGAGCCACCTTCATGTGTTCATTTCATATCAGGAGCGTCGGCTCTACGTGACGGCAGCGGCCGCCCACTGAACCCGCTTGACCCGGCGGGGAATCGGCCTTCACATGCGCCCCGCATGCGTTGGGGAGAGAAACGATGCTGAATTCCTTCACCGAACCGTTTCACGTGTTCGGGTTCTATGTCGCGGTCAACGCGCTGATCATGCTCATTTTGGCGCTTTTCGTGGTGCGGGCCCGGGTGAAGACCCAGACCATCATCGGCGACGGCGGCAAGCCGGAAATGGCGGGGCCCCTGCGCGCCCATGCCAACAACACCGAATATGTGCCCGTGGCGCTGATCCTGATGTGGGCGTTGATGCCGCTGGGCGGCACGGCCTGGCTGGCGCATGCCATCGGCATCCCGCTGACGCTGGGGCGCATCATCCACAGCATCGGGCTCACCAAGAGCACCGGGCCTTCCACCTTCCGGTTCATCGGCATGATCCTGACGTGGATTTCCTACATCATCGGGATTGTGGCGGTGCTTTGGCTTGCCTTTGTGCCGGAGGCTGTGGCTTCCTGAGGCGTGCCCAGAAAACCTGATCCACAGCAGATACTCGACCGGCTGATCGCGTCCGCACGCGCGGCGGGCGCAGACGCGGCCGATGCGCTGATCGTGGAAAGCACGTCGGCCAGCGTGTCCTACCGGCTGGGCAAGCTGGAGGATGTGGAACGGGCGGAATCCGCCGATCTGGGCCTGCGGGTGTTCGTGGGCGAGCGGGTGGCGTTCGTTTCCTCGACAGATCATTCCGAACGGGGACTGGCCGAACTGCCCGAGCGCGCCGTGGCGATGGCGCGGCTGGCGCCCGAGGACAAATATGCGGGGCTGGCGCCCCCCGACCTTCTGGCGCGGACATTTCCGGCGCTCGACACCGAAGATCCGCGGGAGCCATCGGCCGAAACGCTGATCGAGTGGGCCCGCGCGGTGGAAGGTGCGGCGTTGGCCGTGCCCGGCATCACCAATTCGGAAGGCGGCGGAGCGAGCTATGGCCGCTCGGCTATCGCGCTCGCCACCAGCAACGGCTTCTTCGGCCGCTATGCCGCCACCAGCCACAGCATCGGCGTGGCCGTGCTGGGCGGCGAAGGCAGCGGTATGGAGCGCGACTATGACCAGGCGAGCGCGCGTCACGCAGGCGATCTGGAAAGTCCCGAAGCGGTGGGGCGGCGCGCGGGCGAACGTACCATCGCCAGATTAAATCCGCGCAAGGTGAAGTCCGCGCCGGTGCCGGTGATCTATGACCCGCGCGTGAGTGCAGGATTGGTGGGACATTTTTCAGGCGCGATTTCCGGCGCTTCCATCGCGCGCGGCGTGAGCTTCCTGAAAGATCGGATGGGCGAAGCGGTATTCGCGCGGGGCATCAACATCATCGACGACCCACATCGCTTGCGCGGGCTGCGCTCCAAACCTTTCGACGGCGAAGGCGTCGCCAACAAACGCATGGCGCTGATCGAGAACGGCGTGCTGAAGACCTGGCTGCTCGATTGCGCCAGCGCCAAGCAGCTTGGGCTGACGACCACCGGCCACGCGGCGCGCGGAACAGGCGGACCGCCCTCGCCTTCCTCCACCAATCTTTACATGGAGCCCGGCAGCGCATCGCCTGAAGCGCTGATGGCCGATATCGCCGAAGGCTTTTACGTCACCGAATTGATGGGCATGGGCGTGAACGGTGTGACGGGCGATTACAGCCGCGGGGCTTCCGGCTTCTGGATCGAGAATGGAAAAATCTCTTATCCCGTTTCGGGCGTGACGATCGCGAGCAATCTGAAAGAGATGTTCCGCAATTTGACGCCCGCAAACGATCTCCTTTTCCGCTATGGCACCAACGCACCGACATTGCGCGTCGAAGGCATGACCCTTGCCGGAGCGTGATTTAGCGCTCATCGAACAAGCGGCACGCGACGCCGGTGCGATTGCGCGCAAATATTTCGGCGGCCGCTACAAGCAATGGGACAAGGGCAAAGGCCAGCCCGTCACCGAAGCCGATCTGGAAATAGACCGTTTTCTTTGCGAAACGCTCACGCGCGCGCGTCCCGATTACGGCTGGCTTTCGGAAGAAAGCAAAGACGACCCCGCGCGGCTGAAGGCGGAATACACGTTCGTTGTCGATCCCATCGACGGCACCGTAGGTTTCATGAAAGGCAAACCGCAATTCACCATCGCTATTGCGGTGGTGCGCGATGGTACGCCGATTACAGGCGTGGTGTTCAATCCGATCACGGAAGATTGCTTCTCTGCCGCGCAAGGCGTAGGCGCGACGCTGAACGGCGCACCCATTCATGTAAGCGCGCAGGAAACGATCGAAGGCTGCAAGATGCTATCGTCGAAATCACTGTTGCAGCATCCGGCCTGGAACAATCCCCCCAACACGCCATGGCCCGAAATGAATATCGAAACGCGCAGCTCCATCGCCTATCGCATGGCGCTGGTGGCGGGCGGCGAATTCGACGCCATGCTGGCGCTATCCACCAAGCATGATTGGGATCTCGCCGCCGCCGACATCATCCTGCGCGAAGCGGGCGGCAGCGTGAGCGACCATCTGGGCCGCGCCTTGCGCTACAATGGCACCGTGCCGCATCAGCCTTCCGTCGTCGCGGCGGGACCGGCGCTGCATGCGCGATTGATCGAAAAGCTGCGTCAAGTGAGGCTGCCATGAGCGAACCCAAACAGCTTCTGCATCTTGTCTTCGGCGGCGAAACAGCCTCACCCGGCAGCACCGAATTCAAGGACCTTTCGAAGCTGCATATCGTGGGCATCTATCCCAATTACAAAGCGGCCTACGATGCCTGGAAGGCCGCGGCCCAGGCGAGCGTGGACAACGCGCAGATGCGCTATTTTGTCGTCCATCTCCACCGGCTTATGGAGCCGGACAGGACTTAACCATTCGCGCCGCGCGCGCTCCCATGCTAGATGAGCGCGCCATGACGATCCGCTCCGAGAGCTTCGCCAAACCTGCCGACGCAACGCGCCGTGCGAACCCGCGCGGCCGCCCGCTCGGCGACATGGCGATCATCGGCCGGCTGCTGCGCGATTATATGAGCCGTCAATGGCCGCTGCTGCTCTTGGGCATCGCCTGCATGATCGTTACCGCCGCGATGCAAGGCGCGCTTGCCGGAATCATCAATCCCGCCATCAAAAAACTTTTTCTCGAAAAACATGAAGGCATGCTCATCGTGATTCCGCTGGAGATCATGGGCATCATCATCGTGCGCGCGATCACCGGCTTCGGCGAGCAGTCGATCATCAACACGGTGGCCGAACGCATCGTCGCCGCCGTGCAGCGCGACATGTTCAGGAGCCAGATCCGGCTCGACCTGATGTCGCTGAACGCGGTGCATTCCGGCGAAATGGTTTCGAAATTTCTTTACGACGCGACATTGCTGCGCAATTCGATCACACGCGGCGTCGCGGGCCTCGGCAAGGAAGTGGTGACGCTGATCGCGCTGGTCGTGGTGATGCTGGTGCAGGATTGGCAGCTCACCCTGATTTCGCTGGTGCTGTTGCCGCCGGTCGCCTGGGTGACGGAAACGCTGGGCCGTTCCTTGCGCAAATCCTCGACGCGGGGAATGGAGGAAACCGGCACGCTTTCCAAGGCGCTCACCGAAGCGCTCATCGGGCGGCGCATCATCAAGGCGTATAATCTCGAAGATCATGTCTCCAAAATCGCCGAGACGCGCATTTCCGGGCGCCTCAAATATTTGCTGAAAGCGGTGCGTGCGCGCGCCGCAGCCGTGCCGTCCACCGATTTGATCGGCGGCATCGCTGCTGCTATCACCGTCGCATTCGCGGGCTGGCAGGGCATTCATGGCCACCTCGCCATCAACCAGTTCGCTTCCTTCATCGCCGCGATGCTTCTGGCGCAGCAGCCGGTGCGCAATCTGAGCCAGCTTCTGACGATCTCCACCGAAGGCCTGTCGGCGGCGAACCGCATCTTCGCGGTGATCGACAACAAGCCGCAGATCGTGGACCGGCCCGGCGCCAAACCGCTTGCGATTGCGCCCAATGGCGGCGCAGTGACGTTCAGGAATGTCGCGTTTTCCTATGATGGCGACGCGGCGGCGGTGGACAACATCTCGCTCGACATCGCGCCTGGCAAAAAGATCGCGCTGGTGGGGCCTTCGGGCGCGGGCAAATCCACCATCTTCAATCTGCTGCTGCGTTTTTACGATATCGATTCCGGCGGCATTGCGATCGACGGTCAGGACATCCGTGACGTGACGCTTACATCGCTGCGCAACCATATCGCGCTGGTGACTCAGGAAGCGATCCTGTTCGACGAAACGATTGCCGAGAACATTGCGCTGGGCCGCAGCGATGCCACGCGCGCGGAGATCATCGCCGCCGCGACCGACGCCGCCGCGCACGGTTTCATCAGCGAATTGCCGGAAGGCTATGATGCGCGCGTCGGCGAAGGCGGCTTGAAACTTTCCGGCGGCCAGCGCCAGCGCATCGCGATTGCGCGCGCGATGTTGCGCAACGCGCCGATCCTGCTGCTCGATGAAGCAACCTCCTCGCTCGACACCGAGAGCGAACGGCAGGTGCAGGAAGCACTCACGCGATTGATGAAGGGGCGCACCACCATCGTGATCGCGCATCGTCTCAGCACGGTGCTCGACGCGGATTGCATCCATGTGATGGACCGCGGACGCATTGTGGAATCCGGCACGCACGGCGAATTGCTGGCGAAGAACGGGCTTTACGCGCGGCTCTATCAGCACAATCTCGACGAAGGCTGAGCGATGGCAGGAAAGCCGTTTGGCCTTGCCGCCTATCGCTACGCCACGATTGCGGTGTCGCCGCTTGTGCCATTTTTGTTGCGCCGGCGCGCGCAGCGCGGAAAAGAAGATCCAGCGCGCCTGCGCGAACGGCTCGGCCATGCAAGCGTGCCGCGCCCGGAAAGCCCATTGATCTGGGTTCATGGTGCGAGTGTGGGAGAATGCCTTGCAGCACTACCGCTGATCGAGGCGCTGCTGAAAACGCCCGGCCGTCACGTGCTTGTGACCAGCGGCACCACAACATCGGCGGCGCTGATGGTAGAGCGCCTGCCGCAAAATGCGATCCATCAATTCACGCCCATCGACACGCCGGCATCGATTGCGCGATTTCTGGATCATTGGCGGCCGGACGTGGCGCTATTCGTCGATTCCGAACTCTGGCCCAACATGATCGCGGAGGCGCGCGCGCGCGGCACGCGATTGGCGCTGATCAACGGGCGCATGTCGGAACGCTCCTTCGTCAACTGGTCCTACGCGCAGCAAAGTGCGGCCGCACTACTTTCCTGTTTCGAAGTTTGCCTGGCGCAGGATCAGGAAACTGCCGAACGTTTGCGCCTGCTCGGCGCAAAGAACGCCGATGTCAGCGGCAGCCTGAAAGCCGACGCGCCACCGCTTCCCGCGAATGAAGAAAAATTGCTGGCGTTGCGCGGCGCTATTGGCGCGCGCGCCGTGCTGCTCGCGGCCAGCACGCATCCCGGCGAAGACGAAACCATCCTGCCTGCGCATGACACGCTGCGGCGGCAATTTGGCGATCTGCTGACGATCATCGCGCCGCGCCATCCCGCACGCGGTCCCGACATCGCCATGCTGTGCGGCACGCGGCCCGTTGTGCGGCGCGCAGAAGGCAGGTTGCCGTCATCGGATACCGCGATCTATGTCGCCGACACGATGGGCGAATTAGGGCTTCTGTTTCGCCTTGCATCTTTTGCCTTTATCGGCGGCAGTTTGATTCCGCATGGCGGGCAAAATCCACTGGAGCCTGCGCGACTTCATTGCGCAGTGCTGGCGGGCCCGCACACGGAGAATTTCACCATCAGCTACAACACGATCTTCGCCGCACAGGGCGCTGGACGCGTTTCATCCTGCGGGGAGATCGTGGCGCTGGCGGGGCGTCTCATTTCCAATCCAACCGAAGCCCGCGCGATGGGTGATGCGGCAGCACGCGCGGCGGCCACGCTGGGCGGTGCGATGGAAAAAACGCGCATCGCCGTCGAAACTCTCTTGGCATCCCATGCGCGCGCCTGAATTCTGGACCCGTAACGATTTCGCATCGCAGCTGGCGGTGGCAGCATTGACGCCTCTCGGCTGGGCCTACGGCGCCAGCGTTGCGTGGAAAGCTGCGCACACGGTGCCTTATCGCTCCAAGGCGAAAGTCATTTGCGTCGGCAATCTCACGGCCGGCGGCAGTGGCAAGACACCGGTTGCAATCGCCATCGCGCGCGCGCTCATCGAGCGTAATTTGCGCGTGATATTTCTTTCGCGAGGATTTGGCGGGCGCAGGCACGGTGCCGCTTTTGTCGATCCCAAAAACGATTGCGCCGCCGATGTCGGCGATGAACCCCTACTGCTCGCCGGCTCGGCGCCCGTGATCGTCTCGCGGGATCGCGCGGCGGGTGCGCGATTGGCGGATGCGGAAGGCGCGGATGTCATCATCATGGATGACGGACATCAGAATTTTTCCGTGGCGAAGGATTTGTCGCTCGTCATCGTCGATGCGAAAGCCGCATTCGGAAATGGCCGGATTTTGCCTGCAGGTCCTTTGCGCGAATCCGCGAGTCAGGGTCTTTCGCGTGCCGACGCCGTTGTACTGGTCGGTGAAGGCGCGCCGTCTCTGAATGGATTTGCCAAGCCGGTTTTGCGCGCGCGGCTCGTTCCCGCCGATGGCGCCGAACTCAGAGTTGCGCGCGTAGTGGCGTTCGCCGGAATCGGGCGGCCCGAAAAATTCTTCGAAACGCTGCACGCCTTGGGCGCGGAAATTGTAGAAACATGCAGCTTTGCCGATCACCATGCCTACACCGCCGCTGAGGTCGCGCGCCTGAAGCGCAAGGCGGCCAACGCCAGAGCGATGCTGGTGACCACCGAAAAAGATCACGTGCGGCTCACCGCCGCGGAACGGGCGGGAATAGCCTTTCTTCCCGTGCGCGCCACTTTCGAAGATACAGCCGCTTTGGCGCGCCTGCTTGACAGCATGAGCCCGCGCGCGATACCGGCCCCATGATGGAACTCGCGCCCATTCCGCCGATGAATTTATCCCAGAAGCTGCGCTACGGCGCAGAGGCTGCGCTGTTCTTCGCGTTCATGGGATTCTTTCGCGTGCTGGGCGTGGATGCTGCGTCCGCGCTCGGCGGCTTCATGGGCCGCGAGATTTTCTATCGCACCGGAACGATGACGCGTGCGCGGAACAATCTGCGCGCCGCTTTTCCGGAAAAAACCGCAATCGAGATTGAAGCGATCATCCGGGAAATGTGCGACAATCTTGGCCGCACGACCGCGGAATACGCCCATCTCGACAAATTCAGAATGACGGGACGCAATCCGCGCCTTCAGATCGCCAACATTGAAATCGTGGATCGCGTGCTGGCAAGCGGCAAAGGCATTCTTTTCATCTCAGGTCATTTCGCCAATTGGGAAATGATGCCGTTTGCGGCGGCCCAATACGGCCTTGAAGGCGGCGAGGTTTATCGCCCGCTCAACAATCCCTATGTCGATCGCTGGATGGTGCGCCAGCGTATGATAAACGGGCCGAAAGAACAGATCGCCAAGGGCGCGCAAGGTACGCGGCGCATCTTCACGCTGCTGCGCGGCGGCAAATGCATTTATCTGCTGGTCGATCAGAAGACGAATGAAGGCCTGGCCGTGTCGTTCTTCGGGCGCGACGCGATGACGACGCCGGCGCCCGCAGCACTTGCGTTAAAGCTCGGCGCGATTTTGCTGCCGGCTTCGAACGAGCGGCTGGGCGGCGCGCGTTTTCGCATGACGGTGCATGAGCCAATCGAATTCACGCCCACCGGCAATCATGACCGCGACGTGCTGGCGCTGACAGTTAAGATCAATCAGGCCATCGAGGATTGCGTGCGTTATCGCCCCTCGCAATGGCTCTGGATTCATCGCCGCTGGCCGAAGGCGGGCGACAAGCCGCGCACGCGGCGCGGGCGGGAAGCTCAGGCTTTGGCGGGTGCTGGTGTCGGCGTCGAGCGCGACGGATCGAGCTTGAGCTGAAATAAATTCAGGCCCCAATGCAGATGCGGGCCGGTGGCGCGCCCCGTCATGCCGACAAGGCCGATGATATCGCCGCGTTTCACACGGTCGCCCGCTTTCACCAGCAATTTGCTCTGATGCACATAGCAGGTGGAAACGCCGTGACCGTGATCGAGCAGCGTGATGCCGCCGTCAAGATAGAATTCAGGCTCCGCGAGCGAAATCACGCCGCCAGTGGGCGCGCGGATCGGTGTGCCTTCGGGGGCCGCGATGTCCACGCCCATATGCGGCGCTTTCGGCACGCCGTTCAGGATGCGCTGACTTCCGAAAACGCTGCTGATGATGCCGGGCACCGGCCAATCGAGACCATCGGCAAAATATGTTCCGTCCGTGTTGCGTGTGCGCGCCACGGAAATCATATGGCCTTCGCGCTTGATGCGCTCCTCCACTTCGGGCGGCGGGGAGACATATTTTTCCGGTATGCCGGTGATGCTCTGGATTTCATATTGCCGCGCGACCGGCGCGACCATTCGGGTTTCGTGCATGCCGTCGGCATAACGCAGCGCAATCGCCGCGGGCTGCTTTTGATCAAATGCGAAACCGAATGCGAACTGGCCTTGCGACGAGACGAGCACATTCGTGCCGTCCACCGTGACGCGCGCATCGGGCTCGGTTTTGCCGATGACGAGACTGCCCTGCTCCAGCGAAGCGCTGAATGTCACGCGCTCGCTCGACGCACGGACACAAGACGGCAACACGACGAATGCGGCAGCATTCGCGAGAAACCTACGGCGCAAAATCATTTCGGCGTGCCGCCCGTTTCCTGAAACCGGCGCAAGGACGCGGCGGGCGTCGCATAGGCTTCCTGCAGATCGACGCTCCAATAGCGCAGCGCCTCCAGCGGAATGTGGATGCCCGTCACGGCGCAGATCACGAACGCGCCCGGCTTCACGATGCGGTATTCGCCATCGAGATATTCGAGATCGGCGAGCCCCTCGGGCCGGAAATCGCGTTCCATCTTGTTCATGGCGTCACCTTATATTCGCGGCCCGTTCAAAACAAATCGCCCTGTCCGCCCGGCTTTCGCGGCCTTTGCAACGGCCTTTCCGGGCGCGGCGGACCGCCATCGGCAACCACCTGTTGCGTACCATCGGCGAACACGAGCGCGAGCCGTTCACCGCTGGCAATGGAAGCAGCACGGCGGCGAATGGTTCCATCGGCGCCGCGCACCAGCGCATAGCCGCGCTCCAGAACCGCGCGATAGGAAATGCTTTCCAGCACGCGCGACAGGGATTCAAGTTTCTTGCGCGCGGTTTCAAGACTGGCGCGATGGCAACGCTCCAACCGATGGTTGAGGAGTTTCGTGCGATCCGTTTCCGCGCGCATTCGGTCGCGCAACGGCTTTGGGCGCAGCAAGGTTGCCGCTTCGGTGAAAGCCCGGCGATGTTCCTGCAGATTGCGGCGTAAGGCATGGCCAAGGCGTTCGGAGGCAACATCGAAACGCTGGCGCGGTTGTGCGAACAACTGATCCGCACGTGGCAGGGCACGCGCTAAACTTTGGAGCAATTTGCGGCGGTCCCCCATTGCGCGCGTAAAACTGCGCAATTGGCGGCGTTCGAGATCGAGCGTTTGCGCCAGCAATTCCGTGCGTACCGGCACCGCGATTTCTGCGGCGGCGGTCGGTGTGGGCGCACGGCGGTCAGACGCGAAATCGATCAGCGTGGTGTCGGTTTCGTGTCCGACAGCGGATATCAGCGGGATCGTGCTCGCCGCTGCCGCGCGCACCACGATTTCCTCGTTGAAAGCCATCAAATCTTCGATGGAGCCGCCGCCGCGCGCGACGATCAGCAAATCGGGCCGCGGGATTGCGCCGCCCGGCGCCAGAGCATTGAAGCCGGCAATGGCGGCCGCGATTTCTCCGGCCGCGCGTTCGCCCTGCACCGCCACGGGCCAGAGCAGCACGCGGCGCGGGAAGCGCTCGTTCAGCCGGTGCATGATGTCGCGGATGACGGCGCCGGTGGGCGACGTGATGACGCCAATCACATTCGGCAGAAACGGCAACGCCTTCTTGCGCTCGGCAGCGAAGAGGCCTTCGGCGGCGAGCTTCTTCTTGCGCTCCTCCAGCATCGCCATCAGCGCGCCGAGCCCCGCAAGCTCGATCTGCTCGACAACGATCTGATAGCGCGAGGAGCCGGGATAGGTGGTGATGCGCCCGGTGCAGACGACTTCCAGCCCTGCTTCTGGCTTCAGGCGCAGCGCGCGCGCGGTCTGCTTCCAGATGATGGCGTTGAGAACCGCCTTGTCGTCCTTCAGATCGAAATAAATATGGCCGGAACTGGCGAATTTCAGCCCGCTGATCTCGCCGCGCACACGGACGAAGGGAAACGCATCCTCGACAGTGCGCTTCAGCAGGCCAGCAATTTCGCTGACGCTGAATTCGGGGAGGTTGGGGAGTGGCGCTTGGGACATGATTCGATGATACAGCATCTTGAATTCGCCTCCCCTCTTAAGCAGGGTCGCGCGGCGAAATCTGGGCGAGGCTAGATGGACGTTCTTCTTATCGGTTCGGGAGGCCGGGAACATGCGCTGGCTTGGGCGCTGGCGGCCAGCCCTATGGTCTCGAAACTCTATTGCGCGCCCGGCAACGCGGGCATCGCGGCGGTGGCCGAATGCGTGCCCATTGCGGCGACGGAGTTCGACCGGCTGGTGGCTTTCGCCAAGGAAAAGAAGATCGGCTTTGTCGTGATCGGACCCGAAGGACCGCTGGTCGCCGGCCTTTGGGACCGGCTGGAGGCGGCGGGCATCAAGGCGCTGGGGCCGAGCGGGGCCGCAGCGGTGCTGGAAGGCTCCAAAGGCTACGTGAAAGATCTCTGCGCCGAACACGATATTCCCACCGCTGCCTATAAGCGTTTTCGCGATCCCGGTGCTGCGAAGAAATTCGCGGAGACGCTGGGCTTGCCAGTGGTCATCAAGGCCGACGGGCTGGCGGCCGGCAAAGGCGTGATCATTCCGGAGACGCGCCAGGATTGCGACCGCGCCATCGAATTCATGTTCGACGGCGCATTCGGCGAAGCGGGCGCGGAAATCGTCGTCGAGGAATTTCTCGAAGGCGAGGAAGCGAGTTTCTTCGTGCTCACCGACGGCGAACATGCGCTGCCGCTTGCGGGCGCGCAGGATCACAAGCGCGTTTTCGATGGCGACAAAGGACCGAACACCGGCGGCATGGGCGCGTACTCGCCCGCGCCGGTTCTGACTCAGGCGATTGCCGATGAAGCGATGACGCGCATCGTCAAGCCCACGATTGCCGCGATGGCTGCGCATGGGGTCCCTTATATAGGCGTGTTGTATGCCGGCCTGATGATCACGAAAGATGGACCGAAACTCATCGAATATAATTGCCGCTTCGGCGATCCCGAGTGCCAGGTGCTGATGATGCGGCTGAAATCCGATCTGGCGACGGCGCTCCTGGCCGCGCGCGACAAGCAGCTTCATCATCTCGATCTGCGCTGGCGCGATGAGGCGGCATTGACGGTGGTGATGGCGGCGAAAGGCTATCCCGGCGAATACAGCAAGGGCTCGGAAATCCGTGGGCTGGAGGAAGCGGCGAAAGTGGAAGGCGTGCAGATTTTCCATGCCGCTACGGAAAGACGCGGAGAAAAGCTGGTCGCAACCGGCGGACGTGTGCTGAATGTCACGGCTTTGGGCGCGGATGTAGCCGAGGCGCAGGCGCGTGCTTACAAAGCTGTCGATAAAATCGACTGGCCGGGCGGGTTTTGCAGGCGCGATATCGGTTGGCGCGCACTTCAGCGCAAGGCCTAGACCTGCCGCCCGCAGCCATACAAAATGCGTCAAAATATAGCGGGAGTGAGCTTATGAGTTCGGCCGAAACCGAAGATCGTCAGGAAGCGTTTTCCGGCACGAAGGATGTGATCGAGCAGCATCGCTTCGATGTGAAGAAGCTGGAATCCTATCTCGCCGAACGCATCGAGGGATTCCGCACACCGCTGGAAGTGCGCCAGTTCAAGGGCGGCCAATCCAATCCCACCTACCAACTGATTACGCCCAATCGCAAATATGTTCTGCGCCGCAAGCCGCCGGGGAAATTGTTGCCGTCGGCCCATGCGGTGGACCGTGAATTCAAGGTGATTTCGGCGCTTTATCCGACCGGGTTTCCTGTAGCGAAACCTTATCTGCTGTGCGAGGACGAGAGCGTGATCGGCACGATGTTCTATGTGATGGATTGCGTGGAGGGGCGCATCTATTGGGGACCGCTGCTGCCCGACCAGGCGCCCAAGCAGCGCGGCGAAATCTATGACGCGATGAACGAGACGCTCGCGCGGCTGCATCAGATCGATTACGAAAAGATCGGCCTCGCCGACTACGGCAAGCCGGGCAATTACATCGCGCGGCAGATTTCGCGCTGGACCAAGCAATATCAATTGTCCGAAACCGAAACCGTCGCGGAAATGAACAAGCTGATCGATTGGCTGCCGGCGCATCTGCCGCCGGGCGAGCGCTCCTCGATCGTGCATGGCGATTTCCGGCTGGACAACATGATCCTGCATCCCACCGAGCCAAAGGTGCTGGCGGTGCTGGATTGGGAGCTTTCCACCATCGGCGATCCGCTGGCCGATTTCACCTATCACCTGATGCAATGGCAGATGCCGCAGGGCGGCGGTTCGGCGGGCACGCAAACCTTGCTGGGCCAGGATCTGAAGGCGCTGGGCATTCCCGAAATGAGCGAATATGTGGCGATGTATTGCCGTCGCACCGGCCGCGACGAAACGCCGAACATGGATTATTACGCGGCCTATAATTTCTTCCGGCTGGCGGGCATTCTGCAGGGCATTATCGGGCGCGTGCGTGACGGCACTGCGGCGAACACCAACGCCTCGGCCAATCCCGAAACGGTGAAGGCGCTGGCGGGTGCTGCCTGGTATTACGCCAAGCGCGCCGGTGCTGCGGATTGACCGCCATGGCAGTGTAGTTAAATACCGGTTAAGGGCGCGTGCTCGCGGCAGTATTCGCGTTAATCTGCAAGCCTTGCTTAAGAAGCACAGTGTAAGTTTTCCTCACAGCCGCAATTCCGCCTCGGGCTGGAGGAGTTGAATGAAGTTCGATTCGCCATCCAATCCCGCGCGCACGTTCGAAAATGACGAAAAAGCAGAATCGCAGGGCGAGCGGGCGCAATTCGATTTGGCCGAGCGCGCGGCGCGCATCGGCTATTGGCGATTGCGGCTGAGCGACAATCATCTGACATGGTCGCCCGGCATGTACCGGCTGCTGGGGGTCGACCCGGCGGTACAAAAGCCGGACAACCCGTGGCTCCATGAACAGATCGTGCCGGAAGACGTGGAAATGTTCACGGCGGTAATTACGCGCGCCATCCGCGAACGCACGACATTCAATTATGTCACGCGCGCGAAATATCCCGAGGCCGCTGCACAGATCGTGGAAACGCATGGCGAGCTGGAGATCGGGCCCGATGGGCGCGTGGTCGCCGTCATCGGCGTCTGTCACGACATCACCAAGCAGGTTGTTGCGGAAACCGAGCGCGAAGAGGCGCAGGCGATGTATCGCCTCATGACCAATGAGGCCTCCGATGTCATTCTGCTCTATGAACCCGGTGGAAGGATGCTTTTCGCATCCAACGCGCTGCATCATCTCTTAAAGCGCAAGATCACGGATATCGGATACGGCAAAATATTCGACATCGTGCATCCCGAAGATCTCGCGGAAGCCCACAAGCTGAATTGGCGGCCGAACCCGGACCAAACCATCATCTCGACCTATCGCATCCGTCATGGCGACGGACATTATGTCTGGATCGAATCCAAGACGCGCGGCTTTTACGACGACAATGGCGAATTGAAAAATTGCATCACCGTTTCGCGCGATGTGAGCGAGCGCAAGGCGCAGGAACTGATCATGAGGGCGGCACAGGAGCGTGCCGAAGCGGCCAACCGCGCCAAATCGAGCTTTCTGGCCAATATGAGCCACGAATTGCGCACACCACTGAATGCCATCATCGGCTTTGCCGATGTGATGCGGCAGAAGCTGTTCGGGCCGCTGGGAGGGCCGCGCTACGAAGAATATGCGTCACTGATCTACGATTCCGGGCAGCTTCTGCTGGACCTCATTTCCGACGTTCTGGACATGGCGAAGATCGAAGCCGGGAAGTTTGACCTGCACTACGAGCAGGTGAATCTGCGCGACACCATTGATGATTGCTTGCGGCTTGTTTCCGATCGTGCGCAGAAGGGCAATGTCGGATTGACGGCGGAGATGCCGGATACCGATACGATCATCATCGCCGATCATCGCGCCATCAAGCAGATCCTGCTGAATCTGCTTTCCAATGCGGTGAAGTTCACGCCGAAGGGCGGGCGTGTGACGATCTCGGCCGCGTCGGTGGAGGATTGCATGCGGATTTGCGTGCGCGACAACGGCATCGGGATTCCGGCCAGCGAATTGCCGCGGCTGGGCCAGCCTTTCGCGCAGATCAGCACCGATCCCGTGCTCACCAAAAACGGCACGGGACTGGGCCTTGCGCTGGTGCATGCGCTCGTCGCCAAACATGGCGGCACCACGCATATCGAAAGCGCGGAAGGCGAAGGCACGTCCGTCAGCGTCGTATTTCCGCTGAAGCCGCTAGCCCGCGCCGCCGCCTAGCTCGCCGCCTGCTGCTTCATGCGCGCTTCCAGTGCCGCTCTCATTTCGGCAATACCGCGCGCGATATGCGCATCTTTCTGCACGCCATCGAAATAGGCCTTGAGCTTCGCGTTCAGCAGGTTCGGCTTTGCGAATGTGGGAACGATCAGCGCTTCGATGAACGCGAGCAGCGGCGCCAGCGTGCAATCGGCAAGGCTGAGCCTGCCGCCTGCCGCATAATCGGGCCCTTCCAGCACATGCGCGACATGGTTGCAGCCGGAGTCCAGATCCTTCAGCGCCTGCTCGACGATTGCCGTATCGCGTGTTTTCGGATTGAGCTGGCCGAATAGCCGCACCAGAGGCGGCGCGATATAAAGATCGCTCATACGCGAGATCAATCGCACTTTGGCGCGCGCCATCGGATCGACGGGACGCAATGTCGGCGTCGGGAACGCGTCTTCCAGATATTCGCAGATCACTTCGGATTCCGGCAGCGCCTCGCCGTCATGATCCAGACACGGGATTTTCCCCAACGGATTGATGGCGAGAAATTCCGCGGACTTCAGGCTGCCACCCGGCGGCGGCGTGTTTTCGAGTTTCACGCCTTTGGCATGGGCCAGAATGCGCACGCGCGTGGCAAAAGGAGACAGATCGGACTGGTACAATTTGAGCGGCATGAAGTTCCCCGGTTTGATCGTGAAAGTGAGGGAGGACAGCTGCCCGCCATCCTCCCGCATTGTTATTCCGCTGCGACGCGGCTCGGCAGGTTCATGTATTTGCCGTATTCCAGCCGCGCGATGGTGCGATTGTGCACTTCGTCCGGACCGTCGGCGAGGCGCAGCGTGCGCATGCCCGCATACATCCGCGCAAGGCCGGAATCGGTTGTGACGCCCGCGCCGCCCCATGCCTGGATCGCGTCGTCGATCACCTGCAGTGCCATGCGCGGTGCGGCCACCTTGATCATCGCGACTTCGGTGCGCGCAACCTTGTTGCCCACCTTGTCCATCATGTCCGCGGCCTTGAGACAGAGCAGCCGGCACATGTCGATATTGATGCGGGCTTCAGCCACGCGCTGCTCCCACACCGAATGCTGCGCGATCTTCTTGCCGAAGGCTTCGCGGGTAAGCAGGCGCGTGACCATCAGCTTCAATGCGCGCTCGGCAACGCCGATGGTGCGCATGCAATGATGGATGCGGCCGGGCCCGAGGCGGCCTTGCGCGATTTCGAAACCGCGGCCCTCGCCCAGCAGAATATTCTCCGCGGGCACCTTCACATCCTCGAACAGGACTTCGCCGTGCCCATGCGGGGCATCGTCGAAACCGAACACCGGCAGCATGCGCTTGATCTTGACGCCCGGCGCGTCCATGGGCACGAGCACCTGCGATTGCTGGCGATATTTGTCCGTCTCGAAATCGGTCTTGCCCATCACGATCATGATCTTGCAGCGCGGATCGCCCACACCCGACGACCACCATTTGCGGCCGTTGATGACGTAATGATCGCCCTTGCGCTCGATCTTGGTCGAGATGTTGGTGGCGTCCGACGACGCCACCGCCGGCTCGGTCATGATGAAGGCCGAGCGGATTTCGCCTGCCAGCAGCGGCTTCAGCCATTTTTCCTGCTGGGCCGGTGTGCCGTAACGCTCCAGCACTTCCATGTTGCCCGTATCGGGCGCCGAACAATTGAACACTTCCGATGCGAAGCCCACATGGCCCATCATTTCGGAAAGTGGGGCATATTCGAGATTGGTAAGCCCCGCGCCATGCTCGCTTTCATTGAGGAAAAGATTCCACAGGCCCTGCTTCTTCGCCTTGGCCTTCAGCTCTTCCACCACCGGCACGACGATCCAGGGATTGCCCTTCTCGCGAGCCTCGCTCATCTGCGCGGTGTAGGTTTCTTCGGCCGGATAGACGTGGCTTTCCATGAAATTGCCGACGCGCTTCATCCATTCCCGTTGCCGGGGCGAATAGTCGAAATCCATGAGATTTCCTCCGAGATCGGGGCTCAGCCCCAGTTGCGATAGCGATGGGCGGACTCTAGCCCGCGCGGGGGCGCATCACTAGCCCTCGTTGACAGCGGCGGCGGCGCACGGCAAGCAGCCTTTATGCTGCTGTGGGCCGGTCTTTTGCTGCTGGTTGCGGGTGTCGCATGCTTGCCCATCGACCGGCGGGCGGCGCACTGGTTCCACGATGTCGTCAACCGGCGCTGGAACCAGCGCATCCACAAGACGACGGATTGGGCCAAGGGCGGGCACTGGCTGGTGATCGCCGGCGCGGCATGGCTGGCAGCGGAAACGGGGCGATTGTTCTTCGGCGCGGGCACAGCATTCCACATGCTGTCGCGCGTGTCGCTGGCGTTTCTGGCGAGCCTCGCCATCGGCAGCGTCATTCTGCACACGCTGAAGATATTTCTCGGCCGCCGCCGCCCGCGCGACGAGATGGAACTTGGGCTGTACGGCTTCATGCCGTGGCGTTTCGATCTGCAATATGATTCCTTTCCGTCCGGCCATGCGCTGACGATTTTCTGCGTGGCGGTGATTGCGTGCGGCGTGGCGCCGATGCTGGCACCGCTGTGGTTCGCGATTGCGCTGTATCTGGGCCTGACGCGCGCGGCGCTGACGGCGCATTTCCTGAGCGATGTGTTTGTCGGCGCAGGGATTGGGCTTCTGGTGACGCGCGAAACCGTGCTCATCTGGTTTGCGGAACTGGCGCGGGGCTGGTTCTGATACACGCCGCCTGACGCTAGACTTCTCAAACTCGCGAGAGATTCGCCGATGCTGAACCTGCTCACCGATCCGCATGCCTGGGCCAGCCTTGCCACGCTGACGGCGCTGGAAATCGTGCTCGGCATCGACAACATCATCTTCCTGTCGATTGCGGCAGGAAGGTTGCCGCAGGCACGCAGGCCGGCTGCCCGGCGCACGGGGCTGGCACTGGCGCTGGGCATGCGCATCGCGCTGCTGGCAAGCCTCGCCTGGATCATTTCGTTGCAGCAGCCGGTGGTGACGCTGTTCGGCATCGATCTTTCGTGGCGCGACCTGATCTTCGCCGCGGGCGGATTGTTCCTGCTCACCAAGGGCACGCGCGAGATCCACGGGCTGGTGGAAGGCGAAGAGGAACCGGGCCACGGCGCGGGCGCGAGCTTCGTCGGTGTAATCGTGCAGATTGCAATGTTCGATCTCGTATTCTCTATCGATTCCGTGGTGACGGCGGTGGGGATGGCGGAACATCTTTCGATCATGATCGCCGCCGTGGTGATAGCGATGTTCGTGATGCTGCTGGCGTCGGGGCCCGTATCGGATTTCGTGCACCGCCATCCCACGGTGAAGATGCTGGCGCTGAGTTTCCTCCTGCTGATCGGCACGGCGCTGATCGCGGACGCGGCCCATTTCCACATCCCGCGCGGCTATCTCTACTTCGCGGTCGCGTTCTCCGGATTGGTGGAGGGGCTGAACCAATTCGCCGCGCGCAATCGCGAGAAAAAGAAGGCGAAAAAAGCCTAGCGCTGCAGAATCGACCGCGCGCTATCGACGACTTGCTTCGCACCCTCGCCGTCGCCCTTGCGCATCGCGGCCATGTCGACCGGCACCTTGACTCCGATCTGCACCGCGAGGCGCGCGGCGATGGCGTCGAGCCAGCGTTGCAGATGGTCGAGCTCCTCCATCGAAATACCGGACCAGGGATGGGTGCGCACCCAGCACCAGTTTGCGATGTCGGCGATGGAATAATCACCCGCGAGATACTCGTGATCGGCGAGACGCCCGTTCAGCACTTCGAACAACCGGCGGGATTCATTCTGATAGCGGTCGATGGCCGGCTGAATTTTTTCCGGCCAATAGCGATAAAACACATTGGCCTGCCCCATCATCGGGCCGATGCCGCCCATCTGGAACATCAGCCATTGAATGACAAGGCTGCGGCCTTTCACATCTTTCGGCATCAGCTTGCCGCATTTCTCCGCGAGATAAATCAGGATCGCGCCGGATTCGAACACGGCGAAATTGTCCTCGTCGCGATCCACGATGGCCGGAATGCGCCCGTTCGGATTGATCTTCAGGAACCAATCCTGTTTCTGATCGCCCTTCGACAGCGAAATCGGATGCACCTCGTAAGCCAGCGCCATTTCTTCCAGCGCGACGGAAGCCTTCCAGCCATTCGGCGTGGAAGATGTGTAGAGGTCGATCATGGCACGGTTCCTTCAATATCGGTGATGGCTTCGGAGTCCGACGCGAGTGCCGCCCCGCCAGGCAGCAATCCCGGCGGCAGCATATCGTCCGCCGCGCGATGCGCCGTGCGGCGCTGCTCGATCTCGTCGCGCAGTCGCTTCTGGCGCGCTTCATCCAGCGGGTAGCTGAGCATGATGGCGGCATTGGCAAGCCCGAACACGACCGAAATGCCGACATAGACGAAACGCAATCCTTCGATGGCGCCCGGCGTATTGGCGGCGGTCGCGCTGAATCCGATCCAGGCGAGGATCGCGTAGGCGATGCCCACCGACCAGCCGAGCCCGAATTTGTTGGTGAGCGCGAGGAAGGAATACATCAGGCCGGCGCGCTCGGTATTGTTCTCCGCCGCATCGGCATCGGCGACATCGGCCATCATCGAGCGCAGCAGAAACGATGCCGCGCCATAGCTGACGCCGTTCAGCGCGTACACCACCAGCGCCGCGCCGACATTGCCGCGCGGGATGAGAAGCTGCGTCGTCGCCAGCACCACTGTATAGAGCGATGAGATAATCAGCGTGCGGTGCTTGCCGATGCGCCGCGACAGCGCCATCCATGCCGGCACGCAGAAGCAGCCGCTGAGAAAATACACCAACAGCATCGAGCCCGACCATTTGCCGAGCCCCAGCACATAATCCGCAAAGAAGAAGAACATCGCGCCGACCGCGCCCGCGCTGGTCGAGGCGATCAAATCGACGAGGATCACGCGGCGCAGCGCGCGATCCTTCCAGAGAAAGCGCAATGTGGGAATGAAACCGGTATGGGTTTTCAGTTTCACCTCCGGTTCCGGCACGGCGAACACCGCCAGCGCCACGCTCGGCACCAGAATGACGATCGCAAACATCGCCATCGCGAAGAGGCGCGCGGCGAGCGTTGCGCCATTGTGTTCCATCACGGCGGGAATGGTGAGCACCGCGACAAGGCCGATGATCGAAGCGATTTGCACCCAGCCGAAAATGCGGCTGCGTTCGTGGTAATCGGTGGAGAGTTCCGCGCCCCATGAAAGCTGCGGGATCGTCGTCATCGACCAGCCGACATATAGAATGAACAGCCAGATGCTCGCATGCAGCGGCGAGATCGGCCCGCCGGGAATGAACGTCATCCAGATGCCCAGCAGCAGGATCGGCGTGCCCAGCACGATGAGCGGCTTGCGGCGGCCGAAGCGCGTGCGCCAGCGGTCGCTCCAATAGCCCATCGTGGGATCGAGCACGACATCCCACATGCGCGCGAGGCTGAACACCAGCCCCACCATGCCGATGCTGAGGCCGATTTCCTTCGAGGCATAGAATGGCGGCAGATGCACCACCAGCGGAAGGCCCAGTGCTGCCAACGGAACCGTTGGCAGCACATAGGCGAACAACTGGAATGCGCTGACGCGGCGCCTGCGCGCGGGTTGTTCCATCAGATTGCGGTCAGGCCGCGCGCAATTGCTGCACGAAGGGGCGCTCTTCCGCGATCAATTTGCTGAAGGAAGGCCGGTCGTGCAGGCGCTTGGCATAGGCCGCTAGTTTCGGCCAGCGCGCGGCATCGACATTCTCGCCCGCATGATCGAAATTGACCAGCATCGTCGCCACCGAAATATCGGCGATGGAGAATTTGTTGCCGACGAGGAATTCATTGCTGCCGATCTGCTTCTCCAGATAATCGAACATCGGGGGCAGCTTTTCGGTGAGCGTCACCGCGCAAACGCTTTCGTCGGTCTGCTGGCGCAGCAATTTCTTGACGATACGTTCGAAGAACAATCCGGCGCCGATATTGCTGGCGAAAACCGAATCCGCATATTCCTCGAACCACAGCGCACGCGCGCGTTGATAGGGATCGCTCGGATAAAGCGCCGGTGTGGTATATTTGTGCTCGAGGTAATCGCAGATCACCGAGGAATCCGAAAGAAAGTTCGGTTCCGGCAAACTCGTATCGCGGAACGCTGGAATGCGCTTCAGCGGGCTCATTTCGACAAATTCCGGCGGCGCCGTAAACGGATTGACCTGTTCGAGACTGTATTCCAATCCCTTTTCAATCAGCGCCAAACGAACCTTGCGCACGAACGGCGAAATGCCGGCACCATAGACAATCAAAGCCATGTCATCCTCCCGCGATGTTTCTGACGGCTCCCCGAATGGCAGCTTGTCAGACTCGCGCGATAAAGATCAAGCCGCGTTGTTTGCAGAGCCCTATCAACTTTTCAGCGGAGCAAGACATCCGGTTTCGTCCAGCAATGGATCAATGCCTGCCCTAGCGGCAGCATCGAGCTTCGCGTAAGCCGCACGCAATTCGGCGAGGCATTTCGCCTGATATTTGAAGGCGCCTTGCGAATAGGGTTTCCCCAACAAAGTTACGTGGAATGTTTCCGCGCCCTTCGCCACCGCTTCGGCATTGGCGATGAGGAACGGGAAATAGATTTCGCCCGCGAGCTTCAACAGGCCCTTCACGGCGGCAGGCTGCGGTGCATCGGCCGCGCGCCATGCGCCTTCATTGCCGGATGCGTCGTCAATATTCAGAAGCCAGCGATAGGTGAAGGGAAATTCCGCGCGCATCATTTCCTGCGGCGTGGGATCGGTGCCAAGCTGGGAGAGTTGCCCGAACCAGCCGAAATCGGCGAGCGAAGGGCGCGAACCGAAGAGATAAACCTCTTCCGTCACATGCGCTTCGAACAGCGCGAGAATGCGCCGCGCAGTTTCCTCAATCAGCGGCGCGTTCTCCGGCGTGCATCCCACAAGCGCCATACGCCCCACCTGACGCGCGCGGAACATCGCGGCCATGTCAAGAATGGATTGGCGGCCATGACCTTTCAGCCGGTCGAACACCAGCCATTCGGACATCTGCTTCTGATCGCGCTCGCGATACCAGCGGTAATGGAACATCGCCTTGGTGCCCCATTCATCCGCCATATCTTCCAGCAGAGTGGCGAGGAATGCGTTGCCCGCGCTGTCCGGCACGATGGAGCGTTCGGCATGGCGCGCTTCCAGATCGAAGATCAGCGGCGTGGAATCGTTTTTCCACGAACCGTCCGGGTACTGAATAACCGGAATGACCGGAGCCTTAACATGCTTGAAGATTGCATCATCGCCCATCTCCATCTGCCGCCAGATATGCGGCAGGCGGCGATAGCGCAAAACCGCGCGCATCTTCATCGAATAGGGCGAGCCGAGCGCGCCGTAGATCGTGTAATGGTTCATGGCGTCCTTCCTCTCGCGCGGGTTTTGACACGGCGCGCGCAATATTCTCAATATGCGTGCCGATCTATCAGAAAATCCCACCCATGACACTTTCAATCGAACTCTATTGGTCGTTCCGCAGCCCCTATTCCTATCTGGCCACGCCGCGGCTGGTGGAAATGGCGCATGATTACGATCTGAATATCGATGTGCGCCCAGTTTATCCGCTGGCGGTGCGCTCGGGATTTTTCGAGAAGCTCAATCCGCTGTGGGTGCCCTATCTGATGCGCGACACCTATCGGCTGTCGCAAATGCTCGGCCTGCCCTATCGCTGGCCGCGGCCCGATCCGGTGAAGATCGATCCCGGCACGCTGCTTGCGTCGCCCGATCAGCCTTACATCCACCGTCTCGTGCGGCTCGGTTGTGCGGCGGCGGAAACCGGGCGCGGATTGCCGTTCATCGATGAGGTCGCGCATGTCATCTGGTCGGGCCAGGTGGACAATTGGCATGAGGGCGATCATCTGGCGCGCGCGGCGGAACGCGCACGTGTCAATCTCGCAGAGCTGGATGCGAAGATCGAAGCCGATCCTGCAAAATACGATGCGATCATCGAGGCCAATCAGACCGCACATCTGGCGGCGGGACATTGGGGCGTGCCGACGATGGTGTTCAATGGCGAACCGTTCTTCGGGCAGGATCGTCTGGACGCTTTGCTGTGGCGCCTCAATCAAAACGGTTTGCAACCGAGAGGTTGAACGATGCGCAAAGTTCTTGTGATTATCGTTGGCGCGGTCGTCGTGCTTGCGGTGGCGATCAGCATGCTGATGCGCACGCCGTTAGTCGAGATGTGGCTGTTCCGGCGCGTGGCGACGAATATCGTTTCACATCCGACGCCAGTGCTGGCGAAACCGGGTGAGCTTTCGGTGCTTCTATGCGGCACGGGAACGCCGCTTCCCGACCGAAGCCGCGCAGGGCCGTGCGCGATCGTCGCCGCGGGCGACCGGCTTTATGTGATCGATGTGGGGCGCGCCAGCGTTGCGAACATGCTGTTGTGGTGGCTGCCGATGGATAAGGTGCGCGGTGTGTTGCTCACACATTTTCATTCCGATCACATTCCCGAGCTCGGTGAATTGCGGCTGCAGACATGGGTTGGCGGACGGCGGCGAAATCTGCCCGTCTATGGGCCGCCGGGCGTGGATCAGGTGGTGGCCGGTTTCGAACAGGCTTACGCGCTGGATTCGGGATATCGCACGAAACATCACGGCGCCAATTTCCTGCCGCCCGATGCCGCGGCGATGATCGCGATGCCGGTGCCGATTGCGCCGAACGCCACGACCGCATTGGTGCTGGACGATCACGGCCTGAAGATCATCGCGATCCGCGTGAAACATGAGCCCGCGAATCCGGCTTACGGCTATCGCTTCGATTACAAGGGGCGCAGCGTCGTCATCAGCGGCGACACAATTCCCGACGAGGATCTGGCACGCGCGGCGAAAGGCGCCGACATTCTGGTGCATGAAGGCTTGCAGCCCGAAATGGTGGCCGCGCTTGGCGATGCCTTGAACAAAGCGGGCAGATGGCGCGCGGCGAAGATCATGCATGATATTCCGGGCTATCATTCAAGCCCGGTGGGCGCGGCGCGCATCGCCAATGAAGCGGGCGTGAAACGGCTTGTGTTCACACACATGCTGCCGCCGCTGCCCAATGCCATAGCGCGCAATCTGTTCCTGAATGGCGTGAGCGCTATCAGGCCTGACGGCGTCGAGATCGGGCATGACGGGCTTCTCATTCGCCTGCCCGGCAACAGCACTGCCATCGAAGAGACGACGCTGGAGGATTAACTCCTCCGTACACGGAAAAAATCCCGCAACAGCGCGCCGGCTGCTGCCGCATCGCCTGCGCGCGCGATTTGCGGACGGTGATGGCAGGTGGGCTGCGCGAAGAATTGCGGGCCATGCAGCACCGCACCGCCCTTGGGATCTTCGGCGGCGAACACCAGCCGTGCAATGCGCGCCAGGCTCATCGCGCCGGTGCACATCGCGCACGGTTCCAGCGTCACATAAAGCGTTGCGTCGATCAGCCGCTCATTACCGAGTTTGGCGGCGGCCTCACGCATCACCAGCATCTCGGCATGGGCGGTGGGATCGCGCCGCTCCACGATGCGGTTGCCGTCGCGGGCGACGACCGCGCTGCCACTGACCAGCACCGCACCAACCGGCACTTCGCCGCGCGCCGCCGCACTCGCGGCTTCCGCCAGTGCCAGCGCCATGAATTCATCATCGCTCATGGCCCTAGCCGATAGCGCTACAACCCCTTAAGAGCAATCCATGAGCGAAGAACAACCAGGCGACCGCATCGCCAAAGTGATCGCTCGCGCCGGCATCTGCTCGCGGCGCGACGCCGAAAAACTGATCGCCGAGGGCCGCGTGTCGCTCGACGGCGAGAAAATCACCACGCCCGCCATCCGCGTGGGGGAGCATCAGGTGGTGTCGGTGGACGGCAAGCCGCTGGGCGAGCCGGAGGCCACGCGGCTATGGCGCTATCACAAGCCCGCGGGCCTCGTGACCACGCATCGCGACGAGAAGGACCGCCCGACCGTCTTCGCATCGCTGCCCAAGACCATGCCGCGCGTGATCTCCATCGGGCGGCTGGATGTGAATTCCGAAGGCCTGCTGCTGCTCACCAATGACGGCGCGCTGGCGCGGCGGATGGAACTGCCCATTGCGGGCTGGGTGCGCAAATACCGCGTGCGCTTGTTCGGCAAGGTGAGCCAGGCCGATCTGGAAAAACTCGCCACCGGCATCACGATCGACGGCGTGAAATACGGCCCCGTGCTGGCCGATCTGGAGCGCAGCAAGGGCATGTATTCCTGGGCCGCGGTGAGCCTGAAGGAGGGCAAGAACCGCGAGGTGAAGCGGCTGATGGAGCATCTGGGGCTGAAGGTGGCCCGCCTGATCCGCATCCAGTTCGGGCCGTTCCATCTGGGGCAGCTTGCCGAGCGCGCGGCCGAGGAAATCCCCGCCAAGCAATGGCGCGACACGCTGGGGCAAGGGCGAAAACGGCGCAATCCCTGAATTTTATTCGAACCTCGGAAAATGAGAGGGGGGTGGGGGGTGATCCTTTCCGGGGGATGCATCTGGCTCATGGGCGCATTATAAGGCCGCGCGCGCGAGCGTGGATAAGTGCCGCAAGCGCGCCCGGCCCGAAGCTGATATGCAGCGCGCGACGCGACATTCAAGGGAACTGCCATGAAGAAATCGATGAAAGGCCCGCGCGCGATCGTGGCCGAAACCAAGGACACCCGCTTCGCCGGAACCTTCGAGGTGCTGGTGCCGGTGCCCGACCGCGTGAAGCCGCACCGCGTGGCCGCCCAGTTCGCCACCCAGCAGGCGGCGGAAAACTGGATTCACAGCGACGAAGGCTCGACCGCGATTGACGATGTGCTGGCACAAAGCGGCAAGCAGCAGAAGGGCGGACGGGGATAACTCAACTCTCCCCTCACCCCTCACTGTCATGGCCCGAGAATGCGGGCCACCCAGTTGACGTCCTTTGAAATTTCAAAGAACGAAACTGAGATAATCCTTAAGCAACGCGCCTCGCACCACCTGGGTGGCCCGCACTCGGCGGGCCATGACAAGTGGGGTTTGATTTAGCCAAACACCGCCTTCCTCCGCGCCAAACTCTCCACGGGCCATAGCGTTTTGGAATCGTAATAGGCCTCGAACGCCGGCGCGCCCGCGGGCAGCGTCACCCAGGGCAATTTCGAGCGCGTGTAGATGTGCACATCCGGCGGCAGTGCTGCGGGCTCATCCAGCGTGCCGACGCGCACGAAGCGGATTTCCTCGCGCCCGCCATAATTGCTCCACAGCGCGGTCTGGCATTTGGGACAGCGATAGATGATATGCGCCCGCCCGCTCTCCGTCGGCATGGAGACGCCAACCGTCTCGCCGGAAACAACCACCCGGTCCGCCTCGATCAGCGCATTGAGGACGAAGGCGCTGCCCGTCTGCCGCTGGCAATCCTTGCAATGACAGCAATGCACAAACATCGGCGCACTCTCGAGCCGATACTTCACCGCGCCGCAGGAACAGGAACCCGCCAAACTCATTTTCGCCTCCCCAACACTTGCCGAACTAAATAGAACATAATAAGAACAAAATCAAGTCTTGCCACGAACAGGAAGAAGGAAGAAAATTATCTTCCTTCTTCCACATGGAGGCCCCCCGTGGGCGCGCTCAATATCAAGGACGCAGCGGTCGCCGAAAAGGCCCGCAAGCTCGCCCGCCTGACGGGCAAAACCATCACCGACGCGGTATCGGCCGCGCTGGACGAATCCTTGCGCGTCGCCACGCATAAATCCGCAATCGACAACGAGGCACGCGAGCGGCGCGTGGATGAAATTCTGGCGCGCATCCGCGCCAAGATTCCGCCGGATGCGCCGTCCTGGGAAGAAGTCATGGCGGATATGTATGACGAAAACGGTTTGCCGAAGTGATTGCCGTCGATACGTCCGCCATTGTCGCGATGATCAAAGGCGAGCCGGATGAGATGCGATTGCGCACGGTGCTCGAAGCGGCGAACGGCGCACTGATGTCAACGGCCAATATCCTGGAGTTGCAACTCGTCATGGGGGGCAAGCAGGCGCTTGCGACATGGCCGGACATCGAAAGAATGTTCGAGCAATACAACATCGCCGCGCATCCCTTCGACGCGCGCCAGCTTGAAATCGCGCGCGAGGCGTCGATCCGGTTCGGCAAAGGCCGCCACAAAGCGGGCCTGAATTTCGGAGACTGCTTCGCCTACGCGCTCGCCAAAAGCGAGGGCATCGCCCTGCTCTGCACCGGGAATGATTTTGCGCTGACGGATGTGGAGAGGGTGTAGGGGCGAGAATTGCAAAGGCTACAATACAACCGCGAACTTACGAAGCCGTGCGCCGCAGAAATGCCTGTCTTATCATTTTTTTGTTTTCTGCAATGACCATTCAAAGTATTTCTTAAGTTTATCGCCAACTAGATTTCCGACAAGCGCCAATGAAAACCACTATGACATTGTGCGCAAGAATGGCGTTGCGTGATATCATTTCACTCCACCCAAATACGTAGTACCATTTGAACAGAAAACATTCCACGTTTTGTAGCCTCACTTAAACAAAAGGGCGCTCCAAAACCACCGAAAGGGCTGGTGAACCGACATGCCAAAATCTATGACATTTTTGAGGGTATTCGTTGCGTCACCAAGCGACCTTTTGGAAGAGCGAAAACTACTTGAGGGCGTAATCACGGAGTTCAATATAATTTCAGGAGATAGCCATGGCGTTCGTTTAGAGCTCATAAAGTGGGAAACTCACACGCGGCCTGGATTTGGAGACGATCCACAAGATGTCATCAACAAACAGGTCGGAGATGACTACGATATATTTATCGGAATGATGTGGTGCCGGTTTGGGCTAGCAACCAATCGCGCCGACTCTGGAACGGAAGAGGAATTTGAGAGGGCGTTCGCTCGATTTAAAAGTTCCAGAGGCAGTGTACAAATCATGTTCTATTTTAAAGATGCCAATTTACCTCCTAGCCAAATCGATCCAGACCAGCTTGCTAAAGTCAAAGCCTTCAAGAACAAGCTGTCGTCAGAATATGGCGGATTGTACCACCAATTTGATTCAGCGGATGATTTTCGTACTAAGCTTAGAATTCACCTGAGCAAAGTAGTGCAGGATTGTTTAAAAGCGCCGCTGGCCGTAACTAAAAATAGGATCATCGATGTACCGAATTCATCTGAAGTGAATCCACTTGCCAACTTCGCAGCTTTAACAAACGATGACTTCGAAGATGGAATTTTTGAGCTATCGGAACGTGCATCTGATGCTATGGAAAATGTAACGAGCGTCGTCGAACATATAACAGAAGGCATAGTGGCATTGGGGGACAAGATTCACGTACGAACTGACGAATTGAATGCCTTGCAAGTCACCGGTTCTCAACCTGATAGAAGAGCATTGAAACGCGTAGCAGATGGAGCAGCAGACGACCTCGAGCTGTATGTTATGCGATTGTCGGTAGATCTCCCTGAATTTCACAAGGAGCACTCGCTTGCGATGGAATTGTTTGGAAAAATCGCGATGCTTTCTGGCACGGATCTAAATGAACCAATTGGAAACGTAAAAGCAGCTTTAGGTAACCTCCAGGGGTTCCGAAGCTCAATTGTAAAAGCTTGCGAACATCTATCAGATTTCAGGGAAGCAATAGCCAACTCACCTCGTATGACCACCGCCTACAATCGAGCGCGCAGACGCGGCGTGGCGATAATGGATGATCTTCTTTCAGTGTTCCGCATTGCCGAAGGCCAGACTCAAGAAGTCGAACAAGTGTTGCAACGCATACTGGAAAACAGAGCAAAAAATTCACTGTCTCTTACCGCAATGGAATCTTCAAACCATGATTGATGACGGCTGATTTATGAGGTCTCAAGCTCCCCCGAAATTTGCGTTTCGCAAATCTCTACCTTCCTCCCGAGGAAGGTAGAGATTCTTAAACATGCTGCCCGCCATTAATATGCAGCTCCGCCCCCGTCACATAGCTCGATTGATCCGTGCACAGATAATATATCGCCTTGGCGACTTCTTCCGGCAGGCCGAGGCGGCGCAGCGGTATCGTTTCCACGATCTTCTCGGTGCCGGGCGATAGAATCGCGGTGTCGATTTCGCCCGGCGCAATCGCGTTGACGCGCACGCCCAGCGGGCCGAAGTCGGCGGCCATTTCTCTGGTCAGCGCGTTCAATGCGGCTTTGGAGGTTGAATAGGCGGCGCCCGCAAACGGGTGCACGCGGCTTCCCGCTATCGAGGTGACGTTGACGATGGCGCCGTGGGCGCGGGCGAGTTCTTCCATCAAGCCGCGCGCGAGCCATACCGTGGCGAACAGATTCACCTCGAAGACTTGCCGCCACAGATCCATGCTGCTGGTGAGCGTCGTCAGCCGCTCGCCTTTCGGGCCTTTGGGAGAAATCCCCGCATTGTTCACCAGCGCGTGGAGCTTGCCGTCCGTCAGGCGCTCGCGCATTTCGGCCACCGCGCGCATCGTGTCGTCCGGGTCGGAGAGATCGACCTGGATGTGATCCTCCGGCCCCGCCGCCCACGGGCAATTCTCCGGAAAGGCGTGGCGCGAGCAGGTGATCACGCGCCAGCCGGCGCTGGAAAAGCGCTTCACCGTGGCATGCCCGATCCCGCGGCTGGCGCCGGTAAGGATAAGTGTGCGCTGCTCTTCGGTCGCGCCTTGCGGTTTGGGGGCTGTCATGATGTGAAGTGTAGCAAGTTTCGCTGCTTTGGGAATGCAATGGCCCTGCCGCAGAATTTGACCGCCTTGGCCGTGGTGCTCAGCGCCGCGGTGCTGTGCGGGCTGGCGATGAACCGGCTGCGCTTGCCCGCGGCGGCGGGGTTCATTCTGGCAGGCGTGGTGCTGGGGCCGACCGGCTTCGGACTCATCGAGCGCTCCGACGCCATCGAGACGCTGGCCGAACTCGGCGTGCTGATGCTGCTGTTCATCATCGGCATGGAGCTGAAGCTTCAGGCGTTCCGTGCGCTGCTGCCGCTGGCGGTGGGCATCACGCTGGTGCAGATCGTGGTGGCGGGCGCGTTTGCGCTGTTCGCCGCGCAATTCACTTCGGCGCCCACATCGGCGGTGCTGGTGATCGGCTTCATGCTGGCGATTTCCTCCACCGCCATCGCCATGAAAATGATCGAGGACTCCGACGAGAAAAATACCGAGGCGGGAAGGCTCGCCGTGGCGGTGCTGATCGCGCAGGATTTCGCGGTGGTGCCGCTGCTGCTGTTCACCGACGCGATGGGGCCGCATGCGGGCGAGCACACCACCATCTTCATCACGCTGAAATTGCTGATCGCGGTGGCGCTGCTGGTGGGGTTCATTGCGCTTTTGTCGCGGGTGAAGAGTTTTCGTTTTCCGTTTGCCGATTTCTTCCTGAAGGATCCCGATATCGGCACGCTGACGGTTTTGGGATTGTGCTTTGTGGCGGCGGCGTTTTCGGGATTGATCGGATTGTCGCCGGCGCTGGGCGCGTTTTTGTGCGGGCTCGCCGTGGGACATTCCACGCTGCGCCCCGCGGCCGTTCGCAGCGCGCCGCCGGTGCAGAGCATCTTGCTGTTCACATTCTTTCTGTCGGTGGGGCTGCTGCTCGATCTGCATTATGTGATGAGCGAATTCTGGCTGATCCTGATCGCGCTGGCGGTGGTGGCGGCGGGAAAGACGGTGGTGAATATCGTCATCCTGCGATTGTTTCAGCAGCCCGGCGATGTCGCGTTCCGCACGGCGTTGTTCCTCACGCCGATTGGAGAATTCTCCTTCGTGCTGGCGGCAGCGGCGGCGGCATCGGGCGTGTTGTCCGACGAAGGACACAAGCTGGCGATTGCGGTGATCGCGTTGTCGCTGCTGGTTTCGCCCATCTGGTTTATCGGCGCGCGCCGCGCGCACATATTGGCGATGCGCGGCATCACGGGCGCAAACGAATTGTTCCGCGGTTCATATCGCAGGGAACTCTTCGTTCTGCGCACATGGGGCAGGCGCGCGACGGATTTGAGTTCGAAGGCAGCGGAAAAAGCGGCGCAAGCCTATCGCGCGCGTCTGGCGCAACGGCGCGAAACTTCGCAGGTGCATGACGAGCCATGGGGCGAAGTGAATGTGCCGCCGCGCTGGCCGGAATCCATGCCGGATTCTACGATTGAGCCAGAGGCGGGGGCGCCTCGACCCCGGCCGGGTCCTGATGAATCATGACTTCGGCGTTGGGGAATGCGTGGCAGATATCGTGCTCCACCGCATCGCTCACTTCATGGGCGCGCGTCAGGCTGATCGCCGGGTCCATCTCGATATGCAGCTGGATGAAGGTCGAGATGCCCGCCATGCGCGTGCGCAGATCATGCAGGTTCAACACATCGGCATGACGCATGACGATGGCTTTGATCTTCTCGCGTTCGCTTTCCGGCAATTCGTGATCCATGAGCTGGTCGTAGCTCTGGCGAAAGACATGCCAGGCGCTGAGCGTCAGCACCGCCGCCACGCCCAATCCGATGATGGGATCGGCGATAAGGATACCGAATTGCGTTGACAGCACCACGCTCAGCATTACGCCCAGATTGGTGAGCAAATCGCCCACATAGTGCATCCGGTCGGCGCTCACCGCGATGGAGCCCGTGCGAATCACGGCGAATTGCTGGAAGGCGATGAGCGCAATCGTCACCGCGATGGAAACGCCCATCACGCCGAGTGCGATGCCGCCATGCTCGATGGTGTGCGGTGCTACGAGACGGCTGAGCGATTCAATCGACAGAAACGCCACCGAGCCCGCGATGAATGCGCCCTGCATCAATCCTGCGAGCGGTTCGGCCTTGCCATGGCCGAAGCGATGCTCGGCATCGGCGGGCGTTAGCGCGTGGCGGATGGCGAGCAGATTGACCGTGGACGCGAAAAGATCGAGCGCAGAATCCGCAAGCGAGGCCATCATCGCGATGGAATCGGTGATGATATAGGCGACGAGTTTCAACACGATCAGCAATGTCGCCACCGCAACCGCGGCCAGCGCTGCGCGCTGCATCAGTGTGCCGTTCGCGGAAACGCCGGTGTGAACATGGCCGTGGGTGTGAAGGTGTACGCCGGTCACGGGAACAGCCTTTCTGTGCGCCATGGTTTGCCGTCTGCGTCGCGGGCGTAGACGAGCCGGTCGTGCAGGCGGAACGGGCGGTCGCGCCAGAATTCGATTTCCAGCGGCGTCACGCGAAAACCGGACCAGTAGGGCGGCCGCGGCACTTTCGTCAGCGCATATTTGGCAGCGTATTTGGCGATCTCGCGCTCGAAGGCGAAGCGGCCCTCCATCGGGCGCGATTGCGCGCTGGCCCATGCGCCGATCTGGCTGTCCTTCGGGCGCGAGGCGAAATAGGCATCGGCTTCTTCATCGCTGACGCGCGCCACGGGCCCGCGCACGCGCACCTGTTTGCGCACCGTCTTCCAGTGGAAACACAAAGCGGCATGCGGCTGGCCCAGCAATTCGCGGCCCTTGGCGCTTTCGAGATTGGTGTAGAACACAAAGCCGCGCGCATCTGCACTCTTCAGCAGCACCATGCGGATGTTCGGCCTGCCCTCGCCATCCACGCTTGCCACCGACATGGCGTTGGCTTCATTGGGTTCGGTCTTGGCGGCCTCGTCCATCCATTGGGCGAACAGCGCCATGGGCTCGCGCCCATCCGCGATGCCGCCATCATCCACAGGTCCGCCGATCTGGCTCATATCTGCCGCATAGCACCTTCGTTTTGCGCCGCAAAGCGTTCTGCTAGTTTAACGCGCCATGCGCGCTTCGAGTGTCTCCCGAATCTTCTGCCTCTGCGTCTTGATCGCAGGTCTGTCGGCCTGCGCGGACGATGTGGTGCCACCCGACCAGAAAACCTTCGATGAGGGGGCTGCGGCTTTCGATGCGGGCGATTACGAGAAGGCGTTCCACATCTTCCGCAATCTTGCCGACAATGGCGACATCGCCGCCTTGCGCAATGTGGCGCTGATGGAGCGAAAGGGTCTCGGCACCGACAAAGACCCGCAAGCCGCTCTGGACGATTACAAGGAGGCCGCGAACAAAGGCCTGCCCACGGCGCAATCCGATCTGGCCGACATGTATCTGGATGGCGAAGCGGGCGATCCCGATCCCGCCGCCGCCCTGCCCTGGCTGGAACGCGCGGTCGCGGCCAACCACCCGATCGCGCAATATCACCTCGGCCAGCTCTATGAAGAGGGAAAGGCCGTGCCGAAGGACCTTCACAAGGCGGAATTGCTTTACGCCGCAGCGGCCGCGCATGGCGTGAAGGAAGCCGTGGCGCGGCTTTCGGCGTTGAAGAACTGGCCTGCGGCGCCACCCAGCCCTTAGCGCGGTTTGAATTCGATCCCTATATTGTCGGCAGACCGCGACTCGCGGACGGAGAGACGATGCGAGATCCTTATGACGTTCTGGGCGTAAGCAAAACCGCCAGCGAGGCCGAAATCAAAAAGGCCTTCCGCTCGCTCGCCAAGAAGCATCATCCCGATACGCATGGCGGCGATCCAACCGCCAAGAAGAAGTTTCAGGAAATCAGCGGCGCCTACGACATTATCGGCGACAAGGAGAAGCGCGCGAAATTCGACCGCGGTGAGATCGATGCGAGCGGCAATCCGCGCGGTTTCGATCCCGGCGCGCAGGGCTTCGAAGGCCATCCCTTTGCCGGCGGCGCGCGCGGCCCGCGCGATTTCCATTTCACCTGGAACGATCAGCCCGGCGAGACGGCGGAAGGCTTCCGCGCCGAGGATATTTTCTCCGATCTGTTCGGCGGTGGCGGGCGCAGGCGCGCGCAAGCCCGCAAGGGCGATGATTTCGCCTTTGAGATCACCGTGAGTTTCGAAGAAGCCGCGCGCGGCGGCACGCGCCGCGTGATGCTGCCCGATGGCCGCGAGATCGATGTGCGCATTCCCGTCGGGCTGAAGGACGGCCAGCAGATTCGCCTCAAGGGACAGGGCGGACCGGGGCGTAATGGAGGCCCGCCGGGCGATGTGATGCTGCAGGTTTCGGTGGCGGCGCACCCTTGGCTCACCCGCGAGGGCGACAATCTGAAAATGGATTTGCCGATCACGCTGCAGGAGGCGGTGCTGGGAGGGTCCGTTACCGTACCAACTTTGACCGGCCCGGTGGCGCTGAAGGTGCCCGCCAATTCCAATTCTGGTGCCGTGCTGCGGCTGAAGGGCAAAGGCATCCCCGGCCGCGGCTCAGCCAGCGGCGGCGAACCGGCCGGCGACCTCTATGTGAAACTCATCGTCACCCTGCCCGACAAGCCCGATGCGGACCTGAAAAAATTCGCGGAAGGTTGGAAAACCACCTACGACCCGCGGGCGAAGCTGAAGTGACTTCCTGACACTTCCGTCATGAGCTTTCCGATTCTTGCGCGCGGGCTCGCGGCGGTGCATAGCTGCCCGGCTTCTATTCGGAGGATACCCCTTGAGCACCACCGGGCTCATGAAGGGCAAGCGCGGCCTCATCATGGGGGTCGCCAATGAACGCTCCATCGCCTGGGGCGTGGCCGAGGCCCTGCACAAGGCGGGCGCGGAACTGGCCTTCACCTATCAGGGCGAGGCGTTCAAGAAACGTGTGACGCCGCTGGTGGCGCCGCTGAACCCGGCGGCGCTGATCGACTGCGATGTGTCCGAGCAGGGCTCTATCGATGCCGCGTTCGCCGAACTGCGCACGAAGTGGGACAGCCTCGATTTCCTGGTGCATGCCATCGCGTTTTCGGACAAGGAGCAGCTCAAGGGCCGCTACGTGGACACCACACCCGAAAACTTCGCCATGACGATGAACATCTCCTGCTATTCGTTCACCGCGGTCGCCAATCGTGCCGAGAAGATGATGATCAATGGCGGCAGCATGGCGACGCTCACTTACCTTGGCGCCGAGAAAGTCATGCCGCATTACAATGTGATGGGCGTGGCCAAGGCCGCTCTCGAAGCCAGCGTGCGCTACATGGCCGAAGATCTCGGCAAGAAGCAGATTCGCGTGAATGCGATTTCGGCGGGCCCGATCCGCACGCTGGCCGCCGCCGGCATCGGCGATTTCCGCTACATGCTGAAATGGTGCGAATACAACGCCCCACTGCGCCGCCTCATCACCACGGGCGAAGTGGGCAATGCCGCGTTGTTCCTTTTGTCCGAACTCGGCACCGCCGTCACCGGCGAGACCATGCATGTCGATGCGGGCTATCACATCGTGGGCATGAAGGCGGAAGACGCGCCCGACATCACGGTTGCAAAGAACAATCACGAATGAGCGACAACAGCTTCGGCCAGATTTTCCGCGTGACCACCTTCGGCGAAAGCCATGGGCCCGCGCTGGGCTGCGTGGTCGATGGCTGCCCGCCGGGGATTGCGCTCACCGAAGCAGACATTCAGGCCGATCTGGATCGCCGCCGCCCCGGCCAATCCAGTTTCGTCACGCAACGCAAGGAACCGGACCGCGTGCGGATTCTCTCCGGCGTGTTTCAGGATGAGCGCATGCCCGCGCAAGTCACGACCGGTACGCCGATTGCGCTGCTGATCGAGAATGTGGATGCGAAGTTGAAGGATTATTCCGACATCCGCGACAAATTCCGTCCGGGCCATGCGGATTACACCTATTGGGCCAAATACGGCGTGCGCGACTATCGCGGCGGCGGGCGGCAGAGCGCGCGCGAGACGGCGAGCCGCGTGGCCGCGGGCGCGATTGCGCGCAAAATCCTGAACCAGATTTACAAGAAGATCGTCATCCGCGGCGCGCTGGTGCAGATGGGTTCGTTCACCATCGAGCGCAAGCGCTGGGACTGGGATCAGATTTCGCAGAATCCGTTCTTCTGCCCGGATGCCAACGCGGTTGCTCCGTGGACGGAATATCTGGAAGCCGTGCGCAAGAAGGGCTCGTCCATTGGTGCTGTGATCGAAGTGGTGGCGGAAGGAATTCCCGCGGGCCTCGGCGCGCCCGTCTATGGCAAGCTCGATGCCGATCTGGCGAGCGCCATGATGAGCATCAATGCGGTGAAAGGCGTGGAGATCGGCGACGGCTTTGCGGCGGCCGCACTTTCCGGCGAAGAAAATGCCGACGAGATGCGCAAGGGCGCGAAGGGCAAACCGAAATTCCTCTCCAACCATGCAGGCGGGATTCTGGGCGGTATTTCCACCGGCCAGAACATCGTCGCGCGCTTCGCGGTGAAGCCCACGTCTTCGATTCTATCCCCGCGCAAAACCATCGACATCGAAGGCAACGAAACTGAAATCCAGACCAAAGGCCGTCACGACCCCTGCGTCGGCATCCGCGCGGTGCCGGTCGGCGAAGCGATGATGGCCTGCGTGCTCGCCGACCATGCGCTCCGCCATCGCGCCCAGATGGGCTGATTTCTTGCCTTTCCGGCTGGCATATGCTACGGCATATGCCATGACCATTGAGCGCCACGTCAAACTCTTTCGCAACGGCCGCAATCAGGCCGTGCGTATCCCGCGCGAGTTCGAGCTGCCGGGCGAAGATGCGATCATGCACAAGGAAGGCAACAAGCTGGTCATCGAACCGGCAGTATCAAAAAAGAAATCGCTTGTTGCGCTTCTGGAATCTCTCAAACCGCTGGAAGAAGACTTCCCGGAAATCCCTCGCCTTCCTGCCGAGCCTGTCGATTTCTGATGGCCTATCTTCTGGATACCAACATCGTGTCCGATCTCATCCGCAACCCGCACGGCAACGCGGCAAGGAGATTGACGCAAACCGGCGATGCGCCCGTTGCGACAAGTATTATTGTGGCCGCGGAGCTTCGGTTTGGTGCGGAGCGCAGAAAGTCCCCGCGGCTTACGGAGCAGCTTGAAAAAATACTCGGTGATCTGGATGTTCTGCCGCTCGAAACGCCTGCAGACCGACACTATGGCATATTGCGCACCGCGCTCGAAGCGGCGGGAACGCCCATCAGCCAGCATGACATGCTGATAGCATCGCACGCGCTCGCGCTTGGATGGACGCTTGTCACGGGCAACGAGCGCGAATTTTCACGCGTGAAATCGCTCAAGATCGAGAACTGGCTGCGGTAATCACCAACCCGGCAATGCCCGCACAATATTCGCACCAATCGAAAGTTGCGGCTCGGATGGCGGGGCCACACCTTCCTTCTTCTCCGTTGCAGCGACGCAGGCGCGGGTGAGTGCGGCCGCGTTTGGCAGATCGTGCGTGAGCGGGATCTGGTGGGTGAAGCAATCGTCGAAATAGGGCTCGCGTACATCCGCGCCGCAGCCGAAGGATGTGCGGTCCGGGCGCGCCGCGGTGAGGATCATGCGGTTGGGGCCTTGCAGCACCGGCACGAACACGCCGGAGAAGCACGCCGAAATGATCACCACTGTGGGCCGGTCGCCGCAGGCATTGTCCACCAATTGCGCGAGCTTTGCAGGTTCGAGAATCGTGTCGGCCAGCACCATGCCCGACGGCGCGCCATGCGAAGTGAGATAAAGCAGGCAGCCCGCGCTGGTGCGGTTCGACAAATCCCACAGCGAATTGGCGATTGTCTGCGTGTCGGATTGCAGCACGCGTTCGCGGTAACGCTCCGGGCGCACGGAAAATTGCAGGATGTTCGCCGGCTTGAAACCCATGCGCAGCAAATCGGCGGAAACATCGTGTCGCGCATTGTCGAAAATTTCGGACGGCGAGCCGTCATGGGCGTGCCAGTCGCCCGCCACCACGATGGCGCCCCAATCCGCGAAGGTGGCCGCGCTCGCGGGCACAACCGCGAACAGAAACGCCGCGATGAAAATCAGGATGCGCTTCATATGTCCCTCACACGCCTCAGCTTCGCGCGAAAGCGGCGACCAGTTCAATATGCGACGACCAGAGAAACTGATCCACCGGTGTGACCGGGCCCATGCGGAAGCCGCCCTCCGCGAGGATGCTCGCGTCGCGCGCGAAGCTCGCTGCATTGCATGAAACATAGGCGATGCGGGCGATTTTGGATTGCACGAGTTCCTTCGCCTGTGCTACGGCGCCCGCGCGCGGCGGATCGAGCACGACGCAATCGAATTTGCTCAGTTCCGGCGCGGTGAGCGGGCGTTTGAAAAGATCGCGGGCTTCGGTGGTGAGAGGCTTGAGGCCGGAGGTGTTGCGCGCGGCCTTTGCCAGCGCGTCCAGCATGGGGCGTTCGAGTTCGACGGCATGCACGCGGGCGCGCTCGGCCAGCGGCAGCGCAAATGTGCCGCAACCCGAGAAAAGATCGGCGATGTGTTTGGCTTTGCCGATGGCCGCGATCACATGCTTCTGCAACACCGCTTCGCCTTCGCGCGTGGGCTGCAGGAATGCCTCAGGCGGAAGATCGACGCTGGCCTTGCCGAATTGAATGCGCGGGGTTGCGAGTTCAACGAGGATGTCATTGCCGGAGGTGATGCGCGCGAATTTGAATTTCGTGGCCCAGCGCGCGATTTCGCCGATCAGCTTCGCGCTGTTCGGCCGGTTCCAGCCTATGGCGATGTCGAGGCCGGTATCCGTATCGGTGACGTGCAATTCGCAAGTGTCGCCTTCGCGCATCAGCGCCGCCATCATCTCGCGCAGGCGCGGCACCGCGGCGAACAGCGCAGGCGTCAACACCTGGCATTCCTGTATGTCCACAATCGTGTGCGATTTGGCGGCGTGAAAGCCGATCTGCACCGCGCCGTTCTGTTTCTGAACCTTGAACGTGGCGCGGCGGCGCGTGCGCGGCGGAACGGAAACAATTTCTTCAACGACAGCATCGGCGAAGCCATGCCGCGCCAACACATCCACGACGATGTCGCGCTTCAGCGTGCGATATTCATCCGGCGCAATGTCCTGCAGGGCGCAACCGCCGCAGGTTCCGAAATGCACGCAAAGCTTCATGCCTTCTGCGCGGCCAGCAGGAATTCGCGATTGCCCTCGCCGCCGCGGATGGGACTGTCCATCGTGCCGAGCACGGTCCATCCGTCCACGGATGATAACCATTTGGCGATGTCGTCGAGTGCTGCCTGCTGCGCCTCGCCGTCGCGCACCACCCCGCCCTTGCCGATGGCGAAGCGGCCGACTTCGAATTGCGGTTTGACCAGCGCCACCAGCCACGCGCCGGGCGCGGCCATGGCGAGCGCGGGCGGCAGCGCCAGTTTCAATCCGATGAAGCTGACATCGGCCACGATCGCGTTCAAAGCTTCGGGAACGTGGGTGGCGTTGAGATCGCGGCCATTGACGCCGTCGCGGCGCGTGACGCGGGAATCGCGCGCAATCTTGGAATGAAGCTGGTTATGGCCGACATCGATGGCATAGACGCGCGTGGCCCCGCCCTCGAGCAGCACTTCGCTGAAGCCGCCGGTCGATGCGCCGATATCGATGCACACGCGTCCTTCAGGCGACAGCGAAAATTGCTCAAGTGCGGCGGCAAGCTTCACGCCACCGCGCGATACGTAAGGATGGGGTTTTTCGTATTCTATCTTCACGCCTGACCTCAAAAGATATGACGGTTTTTCTATTTTGCGCCCGTTTGCACTGACGCGGCCCATGCGGATTGCGGCCTGCGCTTCGCTGCGGCTGGCCGCAAATCCATTGTTGACGAGAAAGACATCCGCGCGCTCGCCCGCACCGGGCTCGCTCATGCGAGGCGGCCCGCGGCAAGCGCTTCTTTCTCGCGCCCCAGCGCATTCAGCGCCATGGCGACAATGGCCTTCGCATCGAGGCCCGCGGTTTCATACATGCGCTCCGGCGTGTCCTGTTCGAGGAAACGGTCGGGCAACGTCATGGGGCGCAGCTTCAAGCCTTTGTCGAGCGCGCCTTCCAGCGCGAGGAATTGCATTACATGGGCGGCGAAACCGCCGATGGAGCCTTCCTCGATTGTTATCAGTACTTCATGCTCGCGCGCCAGGCGGCGGATGAGATCGCGATCCAGCGGCTTTGCGAAACGCGCATCGGCGATGGTGGCCGATAATCCGTAGGCGGATAATTTCTCCGCCGCGATCAGGCATTCCGGCAAACGTGCGCCGAGATTGAGGATCGCGATGGACGAACCTTCACGGATGATGCGGCCTTTGCCGATTTCCAGCGGCGTGCCCGATGCGGGACGTGCAAGACCCAAACCTTCGCCGCGCGGATAGCGGAAAGCGGAAGGGCGGTCGTCGATTGCAGCGGCGGTCGCCACCATGTTCATCAATTCGATTTCGTCGGATGCCGCCATCACCACGAAACCCGGCAGCGTTGCGAGATAGGTGATGTCGAACGAGCCCGCATGGGTGGGGCCGTCAGCGCCAACAAGGCCCGCGCGATCCAGCGCAAAGCGCACCGGCAGCGATTGTATCGCTACGTCATGCACCACTTGATCGTAGGCGCGCTGGAGAAATGTCGAATAGATCGCGGCGAAGGGTTTCAAACCATCGGCGGCGAGGCCTGCGGCAAACGTCACGCCATGCTGCTCGGCAATGCCGACATCAAATGTGCGCGTGGGAAATTTCTGCGCAAAAAGATCGAGGCCGGTGCCGGACGGCATCGCCGCGGTGATTGCAACGATGCGATCGTCTTTCTCGGCCTCGGCGATCAGCGCTTCGGCAAACACTTTCGTGTAGCTGGGCGCGGTGGCCGAGGATTTCTTCTGCTCGCCTGTCAGCACATTGAATTTCGCGACGCCGTGATATTTGTCGGCGCTGGCTTCGGCGGGCGGATAGCCCTTGCCTTTCTTCGTCACGACATGAACGAGGATCGGGCCGTTCTGTGCGTCGCGCACATTTTCCAGAACCGGAATCAGATGATCCAGATTGTGGCCATCGATGGGGCCCACATAATAAAAACCCAATTCCTCGAACAACGTGCCGCCGGTAGCGATGCCGCGGGCATATTCCTCGACGCGCTTGGCGGTGATTTCCACGCCATGCGGCAGCAGATGCGCAAGCTGCTTGGCGACTTTGCGGAAGCCGCGATAGGAACGGCTTGATACGACGCGCGCGAGATACGCGCTCATCGCGCCGACCGGTGGCGCAATCGACATATCATTGTCGTTGAGCACGACGATCAGGCGCGCATCCATCGCGCCCGCATTGTTCATGGCTTCATAGGCCATGCCCGCGCTCATCGCGCCGTCGCCGATGACGCTCACGACATTGTTCTTCGCGCCTTTCAGATCGCGCGCCACCGCAAAACCTAGCCCTGCGGAAATCGAGGTGGAGGAATGTGCTGCGCCGAACGGGTCATATTCGCTTTCGGCGCGGCGCGTGAAACCGGAAAGCCCGCCGCCCTGACGCAATGTGCGCATGCGCTCGCGCCGCCCCGTGAGAATCTTGTGGGGATAGGCCTGATGGCCGACATCCCAGATCAGCTTGTCGTCCGGCGTGTTGAAGACGTAGTGCAGCGCGACGGTAAGTTCGACCACGCCCAATCCGGCACCCAGATGTCCGCCCGTGACCGACACCACATCGATGGTTTCCTGACGCAATTCCTCGGCAAGCTTCTTCAGATCCTTGCGCGCGAGTCCGCGCATGGCCGAAGGCTCGTTGATACGGTCCAGAAGGGGCGTTTTGGTCGGCAGACCCATGTTTCTATCCATCGGCGGAATTACGCCCGCCGGGCCACAACAAAATCCGCCGCGGCGCGTAGAAGGTCAGCCTTTTCGTCAAACAAATCAAGGTGACGCACCGCCTGCTGGGCCATCGCTTCGGCCTGCGAACGGGCCCGTTCCGGCCCCATTACGGAGACGACATTGGGCTTGCCGCGGCCTGCGTCTTTTTGCGCGGCCTTGCCCATCAGCGCGGGGTCGCCTTCTGCGTCCAGAAGATCGTCCACAATCTGGAATGCGAGGCCCAGTTCCTGACCGTAAGTGGCGAGTGCCGTGCGCAGCGGCGCAGAGGCCTTGCCGAGGATCGCACCCGCCTCGCAGGAGAACATGATGAGCGCTGCCGTCTTCATGCGCTGAAGCCGCGTGATCTCGGGAAGCGGCGGCGTCTGGCCTTCAAACACCATGTCCATCATTTGACCACCGACCATACCGGCGTGACCGGCCGCCTGCGCCAGACGCGTGACCAGTTCGCAGCGCACGAAGGGATCGCCATGCGCTTCGGGCGAGGAGATGAGGCCGAATGAGAGTGTGAGCAGCGCATCGCCTGCGAGGATCGCAGTGGCTTCATCGAATTTCTTGTGAACGGTGGGCTTGCCGCGGCGAAGATCGTCATCATCCATCGCGGGCAAATCGTCATGCACGAGAGAATAGGCGTGCACGCATTCCACCGCGGCGGCGACCCGGCCCAGCGCACGGCTATCCACGCCGAACAAGCGGCCCGTCTGCAAAACCAGAAAGGCGCGCATGCGTTTGCCGCCGCCCAACGCTGCATAGCGCATCGCTTCGAGCACGGGCGCCTCGGGACCGTTGGGCTGTGGCAGCAGCGTGTCGAGCGCGCTCTCGACAAACTGTGCCGCTTCGGCGAGTGCGGGTTCGAACATGGTTTGCGAATTGCGCGCTTGGTACATCGTTCAGCCGGGATCGGCGGGTTCAACACCCTTGCCGCCGCCGACGATTTTTTCGAGACGGCCTTCGGCGGCTTTCAGCTTCGCCTCGCAATGCGCCTTCAGCGCCTGCCCGCGTTCATAGAGCGCGATGGAATCTTCGAGATCGACTTCGCCCTGCTCCAGACGCCCGACAATATCTTCCAGCTCCTTCAGCGCCACCTCGAAGCTGAGCTGGTCCACGGGCACAGCAATTGGCTTTTCTTTTGCGGCCATTCACGCCTCCATCAGCGCCTGAACATGCGCGACTGCCGAGCGCGCAAGAGCGTTGAGGTCATAACCGCCTTCCAGAGTCGAAACAACGCGGCCCCGGCAGCGCCGCGCCGCAATCGCGCAGATTTCGCGCGTGGCCCAGGCGAAATCCTCTTCCGTGAGCAGAAGTTCAGCCAGCGGATCGGCGCGGTGAGCATCGAAGCCGGCCGAGATGAAGATGAAGTCCGGCGCAAACGAATCGAGCGCGGGCAGAACCGCATTGGTGAATGTCGCGCGGAAGGCCTCGCTGCCGGAGCCGGCGGCAAGCGGCGCGTTCAGGATATTGTTCGCGATGCCCGTCTCGGCGGGACGTCCCGTACCGGGATAAAGCGGCCATTGGTGGGTGGAGGCATAAAAGAGATCGGGATCGTTCCAGAAAATATCCTGCGTGCCGTTTCCGTGATGCACGTCGAAATCGATCACGGCGATGCGCTTTAGCCCATGGCTTTCACGCGCGTGTAGCCCAGCAATTGCGACATTGTTGAACAGGCAGAAACCCATGGCGCGGGCGCGCTCGGCATGGTGGCCGGGCGGTCGCACCGCGCAGAAGGCGTTCTTGATGCCCCCCGCCATCACGCGATCTACGGCGGCAATCGCAGCCCCCGCCGCCCGCAAGGCCGCCTCGGCCGATCCGGCGGACATGGCGGTGTCGGCATCGACGCGGACGAAATGCTCGCGTTCGGCCTCCTCGGCCAAGGTCACCAGCACCTTGTCGATCAAGGCGCCGTCATGGGCGCGCAAGAGCTGGGCGCGTTCGGCGGCGGGCGCTTCTTCGCGCAAAAGACCGCTAACCCCTTCCAGTGCATGCAGAATCGCACGCAAACGGTCGCTGCTTTCGGGATGGCCCGGTGGCGTCTCATGCGCGAGACAGGCTGCGTGAGTGAAAAGGCCCGTTGTCATCATTCGTACCCGGAAGAAGGCAAATACAGCAGCGCGACGATTGAGCTAATCACGAATCGTGCATCCCGACTCGCGACGGCCTCGGTGAATGGTGCGCCAGTACCCGACGGAATTGTTTCAGACCTTCATGGCCTCCCGCAAGATCATGACTAGCGGTCACAAAATTGATGCACAAAAGCCACACGGATCTTGGGAACCGTTGCGTTTTGGTAATTCCGTTTTGACCAGCGTGCATGAACTCTTTTAGCCTCGGTTCAAACGGGCATTCCGCGCCGACGGGCTAGCGTCGCGCGGTGTTTGCTGCCACCCGGCAGGCCAAACGTCCGTTGGTGACAGTCGCCGTTACGGCAGAACCAAGGGGGTTCAACGTGTTCCAATCAAAACTGAACGTAAGCAATCTGCGGTCAGCCCTTCTCCTCGGAGGAGCCACAGCCGCGGCACTCAGCCTCGCTATGCCAGCAATGGCGGCAGACGACGTCGAAACCGTGGTGGTCACGGGCTCACGCATTCCGCAACAGGGCCTTTATTCGAGTTCCCCTGTAACCGCGGTCGGTCAGCAGGAATTCAAATTCCAGGGCACGACCAATGTTGAAAACCTCCTGAACAGTTTGCCTACGGTGTTTGCCGATCAGGGCCAGACTGCTTCCAACGCCGCCTCCGGTACGGCGAGCGTCAATCTTCGCGACCTTGGTCCCAAGCGCACCCTCGTGCTGGTGGACGGCAAACGTCTGATGCCGGGCGACCCCGATCCCGTATCTCACGGCACCGGCGGCGTCGCCGATTTGAACGTGATCCCGGCAGCTCTCGTCGATCACGTCGAAGTCCTGACGGGCGGCGCATCGGCGACCTACGGTTCGGATGCCTTGGCCGGCGTCGTGAACTTCATCATGCGCAAGGATTTCGAGGGCGTTGAACTCGACGGCCAGTACAGTGTCACCAATAACACAAACACCGGGAACTTCCCGGGCGTCAACGGCGACAACGCGGTGGCGGACGCGGGATACAAATTCCCCAAGAAGGACATTCTCGACGGTGCAACGGACGACGCGACCCTGCTGATCGGCGCCAATTCTGCCAATGGCAAGGGCAACGTCACGATGTACCTAGGCTATGAGCACATCCAGCCTATCCTTGAAAATGCGCGCGATTTCTCGGACTGCGCAGCGGCCAGCGGCTACACCTATTTCTATTGCGGCGGCTCGAGTACGGTTCCGGAAGGCAAGTTCACCAGCATCGACGCCGGCGCCTACAATTTGACGATTCCCGGTCAAGCACATCCGGGCCCGGAATGCCTTGCCATTGACCCACATACGGGAAAACACGTTTGCAACTCTTTCTTCGCAGAGCCGAACCACTCGTTCTCAACCTCGAACCCTGGCACCTACAACTATGCGCCTTACAATTACTTGCAGCGCCCCGACACACGCTACACGGCGGGCGGATTCGCACATTACGAGCTGAACAAGCAACTCGACATCTACAGTTCGGTCATGTTCATGGACGATCACACCATTGCGCAGGTCGCTCCGGGCGGCGCGTTCCAGACGCCGTTCCTCGTCAATTGCGACAATCCTCTGATGACGGCGTCACAGGAATCCTTCATGTGCCCGGCAGGTGCAACGCCCATTCAGGGCGGCCCCGCCTTTACTGGCGTGCAAGCAACGGATACCGGAAAAGAAGCCACTGTCCTGATCGGGCGCCGTTCGGTCGAAGCAGGCAATCGTATCGACGACCTGCGCCATACCGATTATCGCTTGCTGATCGGCGCCAGGGGCGATCTCGGCGACGGCTGGTCCTATGACATGTCGGCTCAGTACGGCGTGTCGATCTATGCGGACAACCAGCTCAATTATTTCTCGAACAACAAGTTCCAGAACGCCTTGCAGGTTGTGAACAAGGGTGGGACGCCGACTTGCATTTCCGTCATCAACAACAGCGATCCAGCTTGCGTGCCGGTCCAGGTATTCCAGGCGCCCATCATGGATCCGACGCGGTCATTCGCCTTAAGCTCGCCGCTTACCCAGGCTCAGCTCGACTATGTCAATGCAAATGGCGAGGCTATCGGCCAGACCAATGAAGAACTCATCACAGCCGCCATCACCGGAAATCTCGGCGCCTGGGGCATTCAATCCCCGGGCGCAAAATCGCCCGTGGCGGTTTCGTTCGGTACGGAATATCGCGAGGAAGGCATCAACTATCAGCCGGACGGCGAACTCAGAACCGGCGACCTGATGGGTCTCGGCGGCCAGCGCGCGCCGGTTAGCGGTCACTACAATGTGGCGGAAGGCTTCGGCGAAGTTCGCGTGCCTATCATTCAGGACCAGCCCTTCTTCGAAGATTTGTCGATCAATGCCGGCTATCGCTACTCGTCCTACAGCACGGTGGGTTCGACCAACACCTACAAATATGGCGCAGAGTGGCAACCGGTCGACGATTTCCGTCTCCGCGCAAGCTTCCAGCATGCGGTGCGCGCACCCAACACGGCGGAACTGTTCGCATCGCCGGCCGTCATTCTCTTCGGCGGCCAGGATCCTTGCGCGAACAATGGCAAGACCAACGCACCTCCGGCCAATACCGCAGCGCTGCGCGCGTTTTGCCAGAACACCGGACTGGTGAATTTCGGAACAGGCGGACCGGGGGATAAATACGGCGCGATTCTGCCCTGCCCGGCGAGCCAGTGCAACCAGCTATCTTCCGGCAATATCAACCTGACGCCGGAAGACTCGGATACGAAATCTCTCGGCTTCGTATTCACGCCAACCTTCATCTCAGGGTTCACCGCGACGATCGACTATTTCGACATCAGGGTGAACAAGACTGTCGGCACCTTCGGCGCGGCGTTCCTGCTGGCAAGCTGCAAGGCTGACATTCTTCCGGCCTGCGGCTTGATCCACCGCGATCCCGTCACAGGCTTCATCTGGACACCAAATGGCTATGTTGAGAATCCGTCCAACAATCTGGGCTTTCTCCAGACCAAGGGAATCGATCTGGAGGCCGGTTACCAGGCCGAACTTTCGGATTGGGGCATGGGCAACAATGGCGGATTGGCGTTCAATCTCGTCGGCACATGGACCCAGCATCTGACGACCGAAGCGATCCCGCCGGACAGCATCTTCTTCTCAGCACCCGCAACCTATGACTGCGCGGGCCTGTTCGGATTGACCTGCGGCACACCGGTTCCGAAATGGCGTCACAAACTGCGCGTGACGTGGAGTTCGCCTTGGGACTTCGACCTCTCGCTGGCTTGGCGCTATATGAGCAGCGTGACCTATGACGCCAATTCCACAAACCCGCATCTGGGTGGCGGTCCTGCCTTGACCTGCCCGGATGGTACGGTCATTCACGGCGTTGACTGCGTGGACAACAGGATCGACGCATTCAACTACTTCGATCTGGCCGGCAACTGGAACGTCAGGGAAGGTGTTTCCTTGCGCGCGGGCGTGAACAATATCTTCGACAAGGGCCCGCCGATCCTGTCGAGCGGCGTTGCCTTCCCGCCATTCGGAAACGGCAACACCTACCCGGAAGTTTACGATGGCCTCGGCCGCGTGTTCTTCGTGGGCGCAACGATCAAGAACTAAACCTCCTGCAGTTTGCATTCCGGCGGCGGCCCAAAAAGGCCGCCGCTTTTTTTTCCACCCCCCGTGCAATAGGCTCAGCCTGCAAAGGCGCCGGAACCCCATGCTCACGCCACACATCCGTGACATCGCACGCGACCAGGAAACCATCCGCCAGGTGGACGAAGCCGTGCGGGCCGACGACATACCGCGCGCCATCGATCTGTCGCGCAAGGCGCTTGTCGACGGGTTGGAGCACCCGATGCTCTACAATCTGCGCTCCTACTGGCTCGAGCAGCAGGGCCGCCTGAAGGAAGCGCTGGTCGATATCGAGCGCGCCGTGGCGATGGCGCCGGATCATTTCACGGTGCAGAACGCCTATGGAATCATGTTGGCAAAGCTCAGCCATGGCCGTGAGGCCGTAGCCGCGTTTCGAAAGGCAACCGAGCTGACGCCCGATTTCGCGCCGGCGCATTTCAATCTCGGCTGGAGCAATGAAGGCATCGGCGCCATCGAGGAGGCCGAACGCAATTTCGAGCGCGCCGTGGAATTGGAGCCCCGGCACGCCCATGCGATGGCCTATCTGGCTGATCTCGCCTATCGGCGCGGGGACTGGGCACGGGCCGGCGAAATGGCCGACCGGGCTCTGGCCATCGATCCAAATCGCCATCTGGCTATCGCCACACGCGCGCACGTCGCCATCGCGCAAAAAGATCTCGCCAAAGCCGAATACATTCTCGAGCATGTCGCGGACAACGGGCCCGTTCCCCGCATGGAACAGGCCATGCTGAGCGGCATCCTGGGCGAACTGCGTCATGAACAGGGGCGTTATGGGGAAGCCTTCGCGGCGCACACCGCCGCCAATACCCTCAAGAAGACATTGTTCGCCCATTATGATACGCCCGGCCGCGAAAACACCGCGACCCATCTCGCCTGGTTGATTGAATATTTCCGGACCGCTCCGGCCGAACAATGGAAAGCCCAGCGAGATCGCAAGCCCGTGCCTGGCGACGACCACGGTGGCGCCGCCCAGCATGTGTTCCTTGTCGGCTTTCCCCGCTCCGGCACCACGCTGCTTGAGAATATCCTCGCCAGCCATCCGCAAGTCGCAGCGCTCGAAGAAAAGGAATTGATGGGACCGACCTTCCGCGAATTCATGACCAATGCGCGCGGACGCGCCCAGCTGGCACAGACCCAGACGAAGGATTTGCAGAAACATCGCCAGCATTACTGGGATTGCGTGCGCGGTTTTGGGCTGGACGTGAGGGGCAAGGTTTTTATCGACAAACATCCGCTCTGCTCCATCCGCCTGATGCTTGTGGCCAAGCTTTTTCCACGCGCCAAGATATTGTTCGCCATCCGCGATCCACGCGATGTCGTGCTGAGCTGCTACCGCCGCTCCTACATGATGAATTTTTCCCTGTTCGAGTTTCTGACGCTCGAACGCGCCGCCGCGTTCTATGACGGCACGATGGAATTGAGCCGCATCGAGCATGAAAAGATGGGGCTCGACTGGCACTGGCTGCGCCACGAAGCGCTGGTGGAGAATTTCGAAGCGGAACTACGCAAGGTCTGCGATTTCATCGGTCTGGATTGGGCGCCTGAGATGAACGATTTCGCCGAACACGCAAAATCGCGCCACATTGCAACGCCAAGCGCGCTTCAAGTGATGCGGGGCTTGAACAGCAGCAGTGTCGGCGCATGGCGCAACTATAAGGAACAGCTCGCGCCGATTTTGCCGGTTCTGGAACCTTGGGTGAAAGCCTATGGTTATCCGCCGGACTGAAGCTGCGCTATAAGGTGGCTACGCCGCCGCCGTAATAGGCGTTGAGGCCCACCAGAAGTTCGCGCACGAGATCGCGCTCGGCCGCCGAAAGATGCGGGTTCCAGATATCGAAGATCAGGATGACGCGAAGCTGATCTGTTGGATTATAGGCTTCGTGCTCGATCGTGTCGTCGAACACCCAGGCCTTGCCTTGCCGCCATTCGCGCGTCTCGTTGCCGACGCGAAACCAGCAGCCTTCCGGCACGATCAGCGGTAGATGCAGCGTCAGGCGCGTATTGGTAACGCCGGTGTGCGGTGGTATGCGCGTTTTGGATTCCAGCGCCGAAAAGAACACGGTCGGCGCAAAGCTTGGAACATCGGAAAGCGGTACCGCTTCAACCGCTGCTGCGGTGTGCGGACAGGCAAGGCAATGCGCGTCGTTGCGGATATCGTTCTGCCATAGAAAATACGCGCTCCATTTGGGCGAGAAATTCAGATCTGCCCATTGGTTCAGCGGCACGCCGGGTGGATGGCGTACATAAGGCGCGAAATCTTTTGCTTCCTCCATGAGCGCCGTGACTTCCTCGCGGATCGCGGGCGTTGCGGCTTCCAGTTCTTCCAGCCAGGGAAAATGCCTGCGCTCGTAATATTGCGTGGCAGGCAGACCCGGAAAATGCAGCAATGTGGGCTGCTGCGTGTAGATTTTCTTTATGCCCGCCGCGACGTCGCGGCATTCATCGAAGCGCCAAAGTTCTTCCGGCGCGTGGCGCGAACGCACGCGCCCGATGCGTTCGCTCAAAAAAGATTCCAGCTCGGCAGCATTCGCGGCGATCACTTCGCGGGCGTGCGCGATGGGCTTCTTCATTTCTTCGGGCAATTGATCGTCCGGCGGGGCGATGGTGAGCACATTCTTGTAGGTTTGTGCTGCCAGCCTGCGATTTCCCTGCCGTTCCTCCAGCATGCCTTTGGAAAGCAATGCGGGATAAAAATAGGCGTCGATGGCCAGCGCACGCGTCAACGCCGCCATCTCGTTCTGCGCATCGCCCAATGCGCGGTATGCGAAGGAAAGATTGAGCGGGATCACGGCACTTTTGGGATCGGCATTCGCTGCGCGCTGGAAAAAATCGACCGCCACGGGCGCGTTGCGGTTGCGCATCAGTGCGTGCTGGCCCAGAAAGAACAACGCTTGAGAATGGTTCGGCGCCAGCGCGCGCACCTGCTCCCAAATGCGCGCGGCATCGTCGGGCCGGCCGGCGCGCATGAATTGCTGGGCTGACTGCGCCAGCGCGTTGATCTGCGCGTCTTGAGGGCCTGCCACCGCGTTGATCCGCTAGAAGCAATTCATCGCGGCACCACATCGAAGGCGATGGTGGTGCGCGCATCCTCGGAACGGAATGGCACCGTTCCGTGCCACATATAGGACGGGAACAGCACCAGCGTACCGGGCTTGGGCTGCACCATGCGGCGGATGGGGGTTTTCAGGCCCGCATCGAAATAAGGCTCGCCGAATTTGATCCAGCCTTGTTTGGCGTCAGCATTACCAACGGCCTCCGGCACCGACACATAATAGGCCGAGCTGATCCAACCCTTCGAATGGAAATGATTGGTGTGAAAGCCGCAATCGTGCAGCCGCGAGGACCACGATCCCGCGTAACGGAAATCGCCGCGGCGGCGTTTCAGCAGCGGATGCTCTGCATCCTCTTTCATGCGGGAAATATAAGCGGCGACCGCTTCATCGACGCGTACGCGCAAACGCTCCGCCAGATCGTGGCCTACACCGAACAGATCGTCGATCGTCTGCGTGCCGCCGCGCAAGGTCTGGCTGACCATTTCGCGCTTGTCGCGATGCAGCCCGTCGAGATAGGCGTTCAGATCGCGGTTGAAGCTTTCCATATCGGAATAGCCTTGCGGCGGCTCCAGCTCGAACGTTTGCACGAAATTCTCGTAATCGTTGAGGCTTTCGCCGCGCGGATCATTCAGCAGATCGGCGGCAATGCTCCAGATCGCCAGCGCGCCTTGATCGTCGGGCTCGATGGCGCGCGCCTCCTCTGCCGCCGAAAGCGCTTTTTTTGCGTCGCCCGCGCGGATCAGCGTTTCGGCGTAATTGCGCAATACATGAGCGTTTTGCGGCTCCAGCTTCAGCGCGATTTCATGTTCGCGGATGGCGCCTTCGAAATCGCCCTGCCGCGCCAGGATCATGCCGAGCCCGTCATGCGGCATCACATGATCGCTCAGCATGCGCGCGGCGCGTTCGTAATATTCGCGCGCGCCGTCGAAGTCTTCCTTCAGAAAAAGGAAATTCGCCTTGTCCAGCGGCAGCGCGCCGAGATCGGGATAAAGCGCCATCACTTCATCGTAGGATTTCAGGAATTCATCGTCCCTGCCGAGGCGATAGAGCAGATGATTGAGATCGCGATGGGCGCGCATGTCGAGCGGATTGCGCCCCAGCGCACGGCGATAGCAGAACGCGGCTTCTTCCAGCCGGCCCAGATGCTGCAGCGTGTTGCCGCGATTGTAATCCACCGCCGGCATGTCCGGCACCTTGCTCTGCGCCGTATCGAACAGGCGCAGCGCTTCCGCATAGCGGTGCTGCAGTTTCAGCGCGACGCCGAGATTGTGTTCCAGCGCCGCAATCTGTCGCTGATCGCGCGAGCCGAGCATGAGCGTTTGCAGCAGCAGCGTTTCGGCTTCTTTCGGCCGGTTCAAATCGTTGAGCGTGGCGGCGAGCGCTTGCTTGGCGAAAATATAATTGGGCTGCATGCGCAGTGACGCACGGAAGCTTTTTTCGGCGGCCGCGAAATCGCCCTTGGTGGATTGCGCGAGGCCGAGATCGAGAAAGGCTTCCGCATAATTCGGCTTTAAGCGGATGGCTTCGTGCTGTTCGGCGATGGCCTCGTCCAGCCGACCTTCGAGGCGTAGCAGATTGCCGAGATTGTGCCGCACATTGGGCTGCTCCGGCTTTGCCGCCAGCGAGCGGCGGTAGAGCGCTTCGGCTTCCAGCGGCAATCCCTGCTGGCGGCGAATGATGCCCAAGAGTTGCAGCGCATCGGGCTCTTCGGGCATCTCCGCCAGAAGGACGTTCAGCGCCGCCTCGCTTTGCACGAGATCGTTGCGGCCAAGATGATCGAGCGCCTGCTGCAGCAGCGCCCGTACCTGCTTTTGCGGTAAAGCCGTGATGGTATCCATGGTCGCCAGTTTATCGCCGCTGGCGGTTTTGGATAGTCCCGCCTATTGCGGCAATCCGGTCGCCTGCAGCGCAACACCGCCGCGAGGCGCCATCGAAACCGCTTCGATCACCGAGTGAATTGCGGGGGTATTGGCGAGGATGGACACGCCTTGCAGCACGCGGATGCTGGCAGCCGAGCTGTCGAAAGCCGCACCCAGTGTTTCGAAGATGCTGTGCGGGCGGGGGTAATGCTCGAAGATCACGCGGGTGTCGGGCGCGATCTTGGCGAGCTTCTTCACCGCATCCACCGCCGTCCAGAAATTGCCGAGTTCGTCCACCAGCCCGCGCTGATGCGCGTCGGCACCCGTCCAAACACGGCCCTTGGCGATTTCCTGCACCTTCTCGAAGGGAAGTTTGCGGCCCGCGGCGACCTTGTGCATGAAGTCGCCATAGATCACGTCGGCCTGATTGTTCAGTGCCTTCCATTGATCGTCCGTATACGGTGTAATTGCGGAATCGAACAGCGCATTTTTGCCGACGCCGATTTCGTCCGCTGTGACGCCGATCAATCCCAGCGATTTGCCGACGGCCACCTTGCCCGTGAGCACGCCGATGGAGCCGGTGAGCGTTGCGGGCTCCGCCACGATTCTGTTGGCGGAGCACGAAATGTAATAGCCGCCCGACGCCGCAAGATTGCCCATGCTGACGACAACCGGTTTGCCCGCGGCCTGCGCCTTCTTCACCGCATCCAGAATTTGATCCGACGCAGAGACTGAGCCGCCCGGCGAATCCACGCGGATGAGGATCGCCTTGATGTCCTTGTCTTTCGTCGCTTGGCGGATGGCTTGCGCGTAATCGTCGCCCGCGATCACAGCGTTGCCGTCGAAAACGTTGTTGCCAGCCGTGCCGTCCACGATTTCGCCGGACGCTTCCACCAGCGCCACATGCGCGCCCGAGCCGAAATCGGATGATTGTTCGGTGGCGTGTGCATATTCGTTCAGCGGCTTGGTTTTGGCATTGCCGCCCGCGCGCGCGATGGCTGCTTCTTTGGCTTCATCGTCGAAGCCGATTTTATCGATCAGGCCTTTGCTCTTCGCGTCACTGGCAAATTGCGGACTGGCATCGAAGGCCGCTTCCACCGCGCCGATACCGAGCTTGCGATCTGCGGCGGCTCCGGCTGCGGCGGTGGAATACCAGGATTGCAGCAGCGCGGTCGTCTGCTCGCGATCGGCGGCGGTGTAGTCCTTTTCCATGAACATGTCGGCCGCACTTTTGTAATCGGCGCGCTTGGCGATCTGTGGGGTCGCCTGGATCTTGTCGAAGAACCCGCGCAGGAACACCGCTCCGGCGCCCGAACCCGCGGAGCTGAACACGCCCTGCGGCTGCATCCAGATCTGGTCGGCGCTGGCGGCCATCAGGTAATCGCCGAGGCCCGTGGAATCGAAGCCCTGCGCGTGGGCGATAACGAACTTGCCGGTCTTGCGGAAGCGCTGGATGGCAGCACCCACCTCCTCGGCCTCGGCCACGGAGACGCCCGCATCGCCCACCCGAATGAAGAGGCCCTTCACGCGGTCGTCCCGCCCGGCCCGGTCCAGCGCCAGAACGAGGTCCATGATGGCGAGCTTGCGGTTGCCCAGCCCCAGCGGGCTATCGGGGCTCGAATCCGCCAGCTTGGAGCGCAGATCGGCCGTCAGGACCATCTTGCCCGGCATGCCGTCGCCATGGGTCAACCCGATCAGGGCAAACAGGATGACGATGAGGATCACCGCCAGCGCGATCTTGGCCATGCCGTTCAGCGCGCCAACCAATATCCCCTTGGCCCAATTGAGAAAGGAAACCATGGAACCCCTCGCAGAAATGCCAGCCCCTGGGGGCCCGGCCCCTTATATGGGATGGATGCCATGGAACGCCAAGCGGGTTGCTTGCCGAACAGGCCGGCGCTAACCAAGACCCATGGCGGAATTCCAATCCGGCGGCTTCAGGCTTGCCTATGACGATATCGGGCGCGGACGACCAATCGTGCTGGTGCATGGCTTTGCCTCCAACCGCAACGAGAATTGGCGCAGGCTCGGCTGGTATGGCGCCTTCGAGCGCAAAGGCGTGCGCTGTATTGCCTTCGATGTGCGCGGACATGGCGAAAGCGACAAGCCGCATGAGCCGGAAGCCTATGCGCGCGGCGCGCTTGTCGGCGATATTTTCGCGCTGATGGATCATCTGGAAATCCTCCGCGCCGACCTGATGGGTTATTCCATGGGCGCGCGGCTGGCACTGGCGGCCGCACTTTCAAAGCCGGAGCGCGTAGACCACCTGATATTGGGCGGCATCGGCGGGCGCATGTTCGAGCGCAGCGGCAGCGCGGATGTGATGGCTGCGGCGATGCTGGCGGATGATCCCGGCACGATCACCGAACCGCTGCTGCGCAGCTTCCGTCATTTCGCGGATGAACAGGGCGAAGACCGCCTCGCGCTCGCCGCTTTTACGCGCGGCACCGGGGAAGCGCTCGACCGCGAGAGGGTTTCAACCCTTCGCGTACCCACACTGATCGTGGCCGGTGCGCGCGACGCGCTGGCCGGAAGCGCCGAAGAACTGGCCGCAATCATTCCGGGCGCGCAGGCGATCACCCTGCCCGGCTGCGATCATTTCTCGGCCATTCCCCACGCCATGTTCAAGGCCAGCGTTTTCGACTTTCTGGATGGAACTTTGGGCCTGTAGCGATGTTCACGCATGGCCCGCCCGGATAGGCTGGCGCCCCCAGGAAAGAGGAGTGAGCATTATGCACAAACTCATAAAATTTGCGGCGCTTTCCACCCTACCCCTTGGCCTTGCGCTGATCCCGCTGCAGGCCATGGCCAGCGCCACCACCGAAATCAAGACCGCGGCCACGCATGCCGATCTCGCCTCGCAGGCAAGCGATCTGGCCATGGTGCATTCGCATCTGCATCACACGCTGAATTGCCTGGTAGGACCGAACGGCACCGGCTTCGACGCCGCCGAGATCAACCCGTGCAAGAACAACGGCAAAGGCGCGATCCCCGACACCAAGAGCGCCGCCAAGAAAGCCTCGCTCGAAAAAGCCGCCGACAGCGCCCGCTCAGGCATAGCCGCAGGCGACCTCGCCACCGCGCAAAAGACTGCAGCCGATACGGCCACGATGCTGAAGGCGATCAAATAGCGTATGGCAATTTTCGAAGGAAAAAAGGCGGCAGGATTTCTGCCGCCTTTTGCTTGTTTGAATGCGTGCAGCTAATCGCCCAGATGCGGTGATGGGCCGAGCCTTGCGGTGGCGAGGTAGGTGGCTGTCCCCCGATGATGCGTTGACGGGGTCCAGCGATGTGGCCCCAGGCATCAGGAAGAGGAGACAGCCATGGAGTATTATGCAGG
>DASZBL010000007.1:0-169632 GCA_035944195.1 Rhizomicrobium sp.
AATCCCTGCATAATGTTCCACGGCTGTCTCCTCTTCCTGATGCCTGGGGCCACATCGATGGACCCCGCAAACGCATCATCGGGGACAGCCACCTACCTCGCCACCGCAAGGCTCGGCCCATCACCGCATCTAGGGGATTAGCGCCTCAGCAGTTCCCAACGATGATTTCGGGCGGCGGAGGCGACTCTGCCGCCTTTCTTTTCCTGCATTGCTGCGTTGCGGCGAGGTTGCTGCAGCGCGTTTGGATAAGCCTCTGCCCCCATACCGCGCTATAATTCGCTGGGGCACATGACGGGAAAATTGTCCCGTCCTTGAAAACTATTCGTCTCATCTGATGTGACCCTGAGCTCTGACCCCGAAAGGCAGGACGCGGACGGGCAATGGACGACGCAACGCAAACCGGCCGCAACGATCTGCGCGCTTCGGGCGTGGGTATTCCCATGTCCGACGTGAAGGCCTGGTTCATCCGCGAAGTGTTGCCGCTGGAGACGATGTTGATGCATTTCCTGCGTCAGAACTGGCGTGACGCCAATGAGGTCGCCGATCTCAGGCAGGAAGTCTATGTGCGGATATACGAAGCCGCGCAGAAGGAAATTCCGGAGAGCGCAAAGCCCTTCGTCTTTGCCATCGCGCGCAATCTGCTGGTCGATCGTGTGCGCCGTGAGCGGATCATTCCCATCGATACGGTCACGGATCTGGATGCACTGAATATCGCGTCCGCAGAAGCGGGGCCGGACCGCATCGTGATGGGGCGCGATGCATTGCGCCGTCTGCGCGCAGCCCTTGCCGGCCTGCCGCAGGAACTGCGCGAAATCGTCATTCTTCGCAAGATCGAAGGCCTCTCGCGGCAGCAAATCGCAGCACGGCTGGGCGTGACGGAGCGCACGGTCAGCCGGCGCATCGCGGAAAGCGCGCGCGCACTCGCTGACACTTTTTACAGTGACGCCGCCGAGAACGGGAGGAAGCCATGAGTCACTTGGGCGAACGGCAATCTCCTGCCGCCGACATCGAAAACAGCGCCGCGCAATGGCTGGAACGGCGCGATCATGAAAGCTGGAGCGCTTCGGACGAGGCGGAATTCGATGCCTGGCTGAATGCATCGCCGGCGCATGCCGTGGCCTATTGGCGGCTGGAAGGAATCTGGAGCACGGCCGACCGTCTGGCGGTGTTGCGCGTGCCGGAGCTTGAAAATGTTGCGCCCGTGCCGCGGCGGCGCTGGTGGCCGCTTTCGATCGGCATGGCCGCGGGCTTTGTTGCAATCGCGGCACTTGGTGTCGCGGCCGCACATTATATTCTGCAGCCGCAGGAGCGGATCTACGCCACGGATGTGGGCGGGCGCGAGTCGGTCACCTTTGCAGACGGTTCGGTCATAGAACTCAACACCAACACCGTGTTGCGCGCGCGCATGACGTCGGCGGAGCGCACGATCTGGCTTGACAGAGGCGAAGCATATTTCCAGGTCCGCCACGATGCGGTGCATCCCTTTGTCGTGTTCGCCAATGGCCATCGCATCACCGATCTGGGGACGAAATTCCGCATCCGGCGCGACGCGGCGCATCTCGAAGTGGCGCTGCTCGAAGGCCGCGTGAGATTCGATGCGGCCGCGGGAAAATCTTCTCTTCTGATGCCCGGCGATGTCGCCACCGCCAACGGCGGCGCGGTTTCCATTGCGCGGGAACCTGCCGAGGAACTTGCGGAAGAACTGAGCTGGCGGCGCGGCGTGCTCGTGTTCAAGCATCGCACGCTTGCTGATGTCGCGGCGGAATTTAACCGCTACAATCAGAAGAAAATCGTGCTCGCCGATACTTCGGTCGGCGGCCTGAAAATCTACGGCACGTTCCGCACGGTGGACATCGATCTTTTTGCGCGCGTCACCCAGCACGCGCTGGGACTGAACGTCGACAACGAAGGAAATGAAATCGTGATCTCGCGCTGAGATCGCGCGGGGTGATTGCACAAATCAACGGCGGCATCGGCCGCATACGGGGGGAAGATGAAAAAGTTGAGATATCTAACATCCGCGCTGATCGCGGGCGCAAGCGTCCTGGCGCTGTCGAGTGCTGCGCGCGCCGATCAGTTCAATATTCCAAGCGGCGATCTCGCCACCGCGCTCGGCGCCTATATGGCGCAAACGGGCGTGGAACTGGTGATCGCCGACAACGCGTTCAAAGGCCGGCGCACGGCCGGTGTGAGAGGAAACCTCACGGCCGACGTGGCGCTGTCGCGCATTCTGGCGGGCACGGGATTCGTCACCTATCGCGAAGGCAATGCCATCGCAGTGGTGCCGGAAGCGGTGCGGAGCCGCAGCCAAACCATCGCTCGCGCAGCGCAAAGCACGCCGGTGCGTGTGGCTGCCGCGACCGCGGCGGGAATCGAATCCGTTGTCGTGACGTCCTCGAAGATCAAAGGCGATATCCAGACGGTACCTATCGCAATCACCGCGCTTTCGCAGGAACAGTTGACATCGAGACAGATCGCGGGTGGTCCTGATTTGGTGAAGGAGGTTCCGAACCTTACGTTCTCGAAAACCAATTTCACCGGCTACAACATCCAGATCCGTGGCATCGGCACGCAGGCGATTTCGGTGACAACCGATCCTGCGGTGGCGGTTGCGTTCAACGACACGCCCTTTATCCGCAATCATTTCTTCGAGCAGGAATTTTACGACGTTTCACAAGTCGAAGTGTTACGCGGGCCGCAGGGCACGCTTTACGGCCGCAACGCGACGGCGGGCGTGGTGAATGTGATCTCCGCTAAGCCTACCGATCAGTTCGAAGCGATGGTTTCCGCCGATGTCGGCAATTATCACAACAGGCGCTTTGAAGGCATGATCAACATCCCTGTCGTCGACGATCGCTTCGATATCCGTGCCGCTGCGGAATGGACGAAGCGGGATGGTTACAGCGTCAATCAACTGGACGGCCAGCCGATCGATGGCCGCGATCTGTGGTCCAGCCGCGTCACGTTCGGGTTCAAGCCTTTTGCGGGTCTTCAATCCTATCTCGTCTGGGAACATTTTCAGGAGAATGACGATCGTTTGCGCAGTTCCAAGCAGCTCTGCGAAAAAGATCCCATCCCCACATCGATCAACGGTACGCCCATACCGGGCGTTGTGCCCGGTAGCGGAAGCGCTATCAACAATCCGGCGGCCTATCTCAGCCAGGGTTGCGTGATGACGGGTTTGTATTCTCCCACGGCATTTCAAGTGCCGAATGGATATTCGCTGCCGTATATTCTTGCGCTGGCCGATGCGCGTCAGATCAACTCCTTCGTCGATCCATATGCGAGCACCACCCAATCGCGCAATTTGCGTGTGATCGAATCCACCGTTACGCCCATCTACAGAGCCAAAAACGACGTGGCGGAATTAAATGCCGATTACAATCTCACACCCGACCTCACGCTGACGTCGCAGACGGGTTACGGAAACGACTTTCTTTATTCGGTTGAGGACTACAACCGCTTCAACACGTCCCCCGGGATTTTCAACGGTGCGCCCGATGACGGAACCAACGCCGTCAGGCCCGGCGCGGTTTCGGCGGATGGCACTTTTTGCGATCCCCAGATCGGCTGCAAGAACAGGATGACGGGCGAAGATCTGTCGCAGGAACATGCGTGGCAGTTGAGCCAGGAATTTCGCATGTCCTCGAGTTTTCACGGCCCCTTGAATTTCAGTTTTGGCGGCAACTATCTTCATTACGAAACCGAAGAGGATTATTACGTCTTCATCAACGCACTCACCATGGTGGGGATGATCCCCATAGGCCAGAACGGCAGACACCTTCTTGGCCCCTGGATACCGAATGTTTCGGACAATCACGAATGCCTGAACGGTCTGCAGCAACCCGATCCGACGGCGCCCGTTCAGTCAACGCTGCCCTGCAGCTATATCGATCCCAATCCGCTCAATCGCATCAACGGTCAGGGACACAATTACTTCCGCAGTTACAACCCTTATGTGCTCAATTCCTATGCCGGATTCGGCGAAGCCTATTACGATTTAAGCAGCGAACTGAAACTGACGGGCGGATTGCGCTGGACCGACGACGAAAAGCATTTCATTCGCGTCCCAAGCGAAGTTCTTATCGTCGGCGCCGGCTATCCGCCGCTGGGCGTGGTGGACCAGAAATGGAACGAATGGACCGGCCGGTTCGCAGCCAATTGGACGCCGAAACTCGATTTCACGGACCAGACCTTGGTCTATGGCTCGTTCGCGCACGGATACAAGGCGGGCGGCGCCAATCCGCCGGGTGCCCTGCTGGGGAATAGCCGCGCCGGCGGCGGCGTCGCCAATCCGATACATCCGCTGACGTTCAAGCCGGAATTCATCGATGCCTATGAAATCGGCTCGAAGAACACGCTGCTGGATGGCAGCCTCACGCTGAACGGCACGGCCTTCTTCTACAATTACAAGGCGTATCAAATATCGGAACTCGTCGACCGCACGGCCATCAATCTGAATTTCGACGCAACCGTGAAAGGCGCGGAACTGGAAGCAACCTTCGAACCTGCGCCGGGTCTGAAATTCAACTTTGCGGGCGGTTACGAATCGACGCGCGTTGCAAATGGATCGAAATCCGTCGATTTGATGGATCGCACGGACAGAGCAAATCATCCGGGCTGGGTCGTCGTCAAACCGTTCCCGACTGAAGCATCGAATTGCATCGTTCCTGCTTATGTTGCGCTCGTGGCGGTCGAGGAAGGTGTCGATCAAACACCAAGAACCGCACTTTTATGCGGATGGTCCTATGGGCTGGGAGTGGATCCGATAACCGGCGCTCCTTATGTGCCGAATCCCACTGTGGATCACAGCGGCGGTCTCCTGACGGGGCCAGCTGCAGGTTATCCCGGCTTCGATCCGATCAGCCCCGATGCCACAAACAATGGCCGCGGCCCTGTTCCCAACAACGGTCAGGGTTTCGACAAGGATCTGAGCGGTCACCAATTGCCCAATGCACCGCATTTCACAGTCTCGCTGTCGGGCGAATACACGATGCCGGTTTCCGAGGATTGGGCCGCCACGCTGCACAGCGATTTCTATTGGCAATCGCAATCCTTCGCCCGCGTTTTCAACGATGTGCCTTACGACAAGATACGCGGTTATTCGAACGTCAATCTCGCCCTCATCCTCACCAGCGCAAATGGCTGGCAGGTTTTGGGATATTTGAAGAACGTGTTCGACAAGACTGCCATCACCGGCGATTTCCTGAATACCGACGACAGCGGCCTGACGACGAATGTGTTCCTGACGGACCCACGCCTCTTTGGCGTGCGCGTCACGAAGAATTTCTGAGGGGGAAGCGATGAACAAGATAAACAAAACGCGCGCCGAAGTAGCGTATCGCCACAAATTGCTGGCGACGGTTTCGGCAACAACGCTGCTCGGACTGGTCTATAGCACGGCCGTAAACGCCGGCACGGATGCAGACCGGCCGACTGTCTGGATCGAACTCAATGGAAATCTGGATCGTGTCAGCAGCCCGCAGGATCCATATTTGCCGCCTTTTGACGCGGTCGGGGTCCAGAACGGCCTGTTGTCGGTCGGAAGCCTGCAAACGCCGCCGCGCTACAGTGTCGGCGCAGGAGGGTCGATTTCATTTCAGCCGGAAGGTTCGGACTGGATTTTTTCGGCGTCAATTCAATATGGGCGATCCAACAGCAACAAACACAAGCATCAACAGACAGAGATCGATGTTTATATCAATTCGCATACCATTCAACATATCTCCGGTCCCAATCAATTCACCTATCTCAATCGGACCACCGATTACACGGTCAAGACCGATGAGAGACATACCGTTCTGGATTTTGAAGCCGGGAAGGATGTCGGTCTGGGTCTGGGCTCCAGCCAGATTGCATTGGGCGTGCGATTTGCGCAGTTCGAATCGAAAACCAGCATGAATCTGCGAGCCGATCCCGATCCACACCGGGGCGGCTTGAAATATTTCCCCCCGGTCTATGCCAGCATTTTCTTCAATCAATATTATCAGTTCTACAAGGCAAGACCGACACTCCAGAGAAATTTCAGCGGAGTAGGACCATCGCTTTCCTGGAAGGGTTCGGTTCCCGTCATGCAATCGGACGGCGACAATACGGAGGTCACATTCGACTGGGGCGCGAATGTGGGAGTTTTGTTCGGCCGCCAAAAAGTGAAACTCCAGCATCACACAACGGCGGATCGCGATGCGTTCCGCGAGTTTGCGCCACTTACCGGAAATCCCAAATATACCAACGATCACTATACCAATTCCGCCCGCATGACCCGCTCGCATTCGGTTACTGTGCCCAATGTCGGCGGCCTTGTCGGAATGTCGCTGAAATTCTCCAATGCCAAGCTCAGCCTTGGCTATCGCGCGGATTTCTTCCTCAATGCCATCGACGGCGGGATCGCCACGCACAAATCGGAGAACCGTGGCTTCTTCGGCCCCTTCGCGAGCGTCAGTATTGGCATGGGCGACTAGCGCGGACATACAGCGCAACTGCAAAAAGGGCGGTGGAGAAATCCATCGCCCTTTGCCTTTTGCGCGTTGTGCGCCGCAACCTGAAAATTTCCCACACCCCTATCCGTAACATTTCGAAGCCGCTTCGTCTTAGTAGGCGTAACTTTGAACCCTCAACGAGCGGGGACGCTTCAGGGGGATGGCAGAAACACCGGAATCGGGTCGTGAGCACACAGACCTCCGACGAGATGCGGCGATGACCGCGTCCGAGGTGGAGGCGTGGTTCGTGCGCGAGGTTCTGCCCTTGGAGGCCATGTTGATGCAGTACCTGCGCCGCAATTGGCGAGACACCGGCAGCATCGAGGATTTGCGGCAGGAAATCTATGTGCGGGTTTGCGAAGCTGCGCGCAAATCCATTCCCAGGCCCGCCAAATCCTTTGTGTTCGTGACCGCGCGCAATCTCATCATCGACCGTGTGCGCAAGGAGCATGTGGTACCGATCGAAGCAGTGGCGGATCTGGATGCGCTGGCCGTCGCCATCGATATGCCGGGGCCGGAGCGCAATGTGATCGCGCGCGATGAGTTGCGCCGGTTGCAGGCGGCATTGGACCAGCTTCCGCCGCGTTCGCGCGAAGCCATCATTCTTGGCCGGATCGAAGGACTTACGGGCCGCGAAATCGCGCGGCGCATGAACATCGCCGAAACCACAGTCTCTGAACATTTGGCAAACGGCATGCACGCGCTGACCAACATTCTGCTGCGCACTGAGGGGCGCACATGAGCGAACCCGCGCTCGAAATCGATCGCCGTGCGGCGCATTGGCTGCAGCAGCGCCAATTCTGGGAATGGACGGATGCGGACGAAGCCGCATTCGAAGCGTGGCTGAACGAATCCGAAGCGCACCGCATCGCCTATTGGCGGCAAAAAGCGACCTGGACCCGCACCGAAAGGCTGGTGGCGCTGGGCCCTAAGCAGCCGGAATTGGCTGTCGAGACTGCGCCGCGCCGTCGTCTCTGGCCGATGTTCACCGGCATCGCGGCGGCGATCGCGGCAGTTGCGGTTCTGGGTGCGATGGCAACCGGCACTCTGCTGCGCCCGCAGGATCGCATGTATTCGACGTCAATTGGCGGCCGCAAAACAATCGCTTTTGGCGACGGCACGCGCATCGAACTCAACACCGATACGGTCTTGCGCGCGCGCATGACGACCGACCAGCGTCTCGTCTGGCTGGAAAAAGGCGAGGCCTATTTCCAGGTTAAACACGACGCGGCTCATCCCTTCGTCGTGATGGTGGGCGAACATCGCGTCACCGATCTCGGGACCGAATTCGTCATTCATCGTGGACCGAAAAATCTGGAAGTGGCACTGTTGGAAGGCCGCGCGTGGTTCGACCGCGCGGACAGGAAGCTCCAGTCGCAATCCGCGCTGCTGAAACCGGGCGATGAAGTTGTGGCCACGGCGGGCTCCATGTCGGTGGCGCGCAAACCGGCAGACGAACTGGCGAACGAACTGAGCTGGCGCCGCGGCATGCTCGTTTTCAAGCGCACGACGCTTGCAGACGCGGCCGCGCAGTTCAACCGATACAACCGCCAGAAACTGGTCGTTCAGGATTCCGAAGTGGGCCGGCTCACCATCGACGGCACGTTTCCGACGAATGGCGTGCAGGTTTTCACCGATGCCGTTCGCAATGTCTTCGGCCTGCACATCGAAAACCGTGGCGACGAGGTGGTGATTTCGCACGCACCGTAAATTTCCGAAAAACCGGCGGCGATGCCGCGCAGAGGGGGGAGTAATGAAATATCTTCATCATTTCAGGGCCATTCTGGCAGGCGGCGTTTCGACCGTCGCGCTTTGCGCGGCCGCGCATGCCGAGAATTTCAACATTCCAGGCGGCGATCTGGCCGCGGCGCTGAATGCTTATGCCACGCAATCCGGAATTGCGATGATCGCGTCGGATGAGGTGATCGGCGGCGCGAAGACGAAGGGCGTAAAAGGCGATCTGAAAGCCGATGTCGCGCTGTCGCGGATTCTGGACGGCACGGGTTTCTCCAGCCGCCGCACACCGGCCGGCGCGATTGCGGTGTTCCATTCGGCGCCGCGCGCTGAGTCCGTGCAGCGCGCCGAAACCGTTCCCTCCATGCGAATGGCGGCGGCATCCGCCACAGCGGCCGGTATCGAAAGCGTGGTGGTTACCTCGTCGAAGATCAAGGGTGATATCCAGACCGTTCCGATTGCGATTACAGCGCTCAGCCAAGAACAATTGACGTCGCGCCAAATTGCCGGCGGCCCCGATCTCGTGAAGGAAGTTCCGAATCTCACATTCTCGAAAACAAACTTCACCGGCTACAACATCCAGATTCGCGGTATCGGTACGCAAGCCATATCGGTGTCCACCGATCCGGCCGTAGCCGTCGCGTTCAACGATATTCCGTTCATCCGCAATCATTTTTTCGAACAGGAATTCTATGACGTCAATCAGGTCGAAGTGTTGCGTGGCCCGCAAGGCACGCTTTATGGACGTAATGCCACGGCCGGCGTCGTCAACGTCATCTCCGCAAAACCGGGCGATCAGTTTGAAGCTATGGCATCGGCCGATATCGGCAATTATCACAATCGCCGATATGAAGGCATGATCAATATCCCGATCGTCGATGACCGGCTGGATGTGCGTGTGGCGGGCGAATGGACCAAACGCGACGGTTACAGCTTTAACCAGATCACCAATTCGCCCATCGATGGCCGCGATTTATGGTCGAGCCGTCTGTCGATTGGCATCAAACCCTTTCAGGATTTGCAGATCAATGTGGTCTGGGAGCATTTCCAGGAAAACGATGACCGTCTTCGTACCAGCAAACAGCTTTGCGAAACCGATACGCCACCCACAACAGTGAACGGTGTTCCTGTGCCGCCCGTAAATAGCGATCTTGGCTTTGGCGATGCATTCGATCCAATCACTTATCTGAGCCAGGCATGCAGGCCAGACTCATTATATTCGCCGCATTCTTTCGAGGTGCCTTACGGTTATTCGCTTCCCTATGTGAAAGCGGCAAAGCTCACAGGCGAAATAAATCCTTCGATCGATCCTTATGCCAGCACCACGCAATCGCGAAATCTGCGTGTAATCGAATCGACGGTCGATCCGAATTATCAGGCGCGAAACGACGTTCTCGAATTGAACGCGGATTATAACGTCACGCCGGAACTGACGTTCACCTCGCAAACCGGCTTCAATCACGATTTCCTCTGGTCCACCGAGGACTATAACCGCTTCAACACGTCGCCGGGGATTTTCATCCAGTCAAGCGGAAATGTACGCCAAGCAAGCATCATTGATGCAAATGGTGTCTTCTGCGATCCGCAAATCGGTTGCGCGGACCGGCTGGTCGGAGTCGATCTTTCGGAAGAGCATGCATGGCAGTTAAGCCAGGAATTCCGGCTTGCTTCGAATTTTTCTGGCCCGCTGAACTTCAGCATCGGCGGAAACTTCCTGCACTATGAAACGGAAGAGAATTACTACGTCTTCATCAATGCGTTGACGCTTTTCACCCTCGGGTCGTTTGGCGGCACCGTAAACGATGTTCCATATGTTCCGGGCGTCACCGATAATCACGAATGCCTTTCGGTCTATGGGTATGACTATCGCTATCTCACTATTGCGCAGGAAGCAGGCAGTCTGCCGTCACAGAATCAGTGCAACTACATCGATCCCAACCCCATCTCCAGCCTGAATGATCGGGGGCACAATTACTTCCTCAGTCAGAATCCCTATGTGCTCAATTCCTATGCAGGCTTCGGTGAGGTCTACTATCAGGCGCTTGCCGATCTGAAATTGACCGGAGGCCTGCGTTGGACAGCCGACCGCAAACACTTCACCGATATTCCAAGTGAGTTGCTGACTTGGGGCTGGGGCTATCCCAGCAGTGGAACCGTTGACCAGCAATGGAATGAATGGACGGGCCGCTTCACGGCAAACTGGACACCCAAACTGGATTTCACCGACCAGACGCTGGTCTATGGCTCCTTCGCGCATGGCTACAAGGCAGGCGGCGCCAATCCGCCCGGCGCCATCCTGTTCGGCAATGCCGCCGGAAACAACAACATTCCGATTCATCCTCTGACGTTCAAACCGGAATTCATCGATGCCTTTGAACTTGGCACGAAGAATACGTTGATGGATGGCGCGCTGACACTGAATGGCGATGTCTTCTTCTACAATTACAAGGCCTATCAGATTTCGCGAATCGTGGACCGCACCGCGATCAACGACAATTTCGACGCAACCGTGAAAGGTGCCGAAATCGAGGCGATGTGGGAACCGGTCGCCGGCTTGAAGTTCAATTTTGCCGGTGGTTATGAGGGCACGCGCATCGCGAACGGCCAAAGCTCAATCGATCTGATAGATCGCGCCGATGTCGCCAATCATCCGGATTGGATGGTCGTCAGGCCTTATCCGACGCAAGCCTCGAACTGCATTCTGCCAACCTATGTGGTTGGAACCCTTCTTTCGGAAATCAATAGCGGGCCCAATCCCGGACAAGCTTCGGTATTTCTCGCGGAGGCCTGCGGCGTAGCCTATAGCGACCACCTCGACCCGCTGACATATCTGCCTTACACGCCCGGGCCCAACCTGACTTCATGCCGCACCTTCGATCCCACCTGCCCCGGCGCGATCGACGGGCAAGCCAATCAGGATCCGCCGCCGAGCTATGTTGGCTTTAATCCCGCAACCGCGCCGAACAATGGCGAAGGGTTCAGCAAGGATCTCTCCGGCCACCAGCTTCCCAATGCACCGCATTTCACCGTCTCGCTCAGCGGCGAATACACATTGCCCGTTTCGCAGAATTGGGCGGCAACGCTGCATAGCGATTTCTATTGGCAATCGCAGAGCTTCGCGCGCGTGTTCAATGACAGGCCCTATGACAAGATTCGCGGTTATTCGACTGCCAACATCGCGCTGATCCTGACGAGCGCCGATGGCTGGCAGGTCATCGGTTATCTCAAGAATGTCTTCGACAAGACCGCGATCACCGGCGACTTCCTGAACAGCGACGATTCGGGGCTCACGACAAACGTGTTCCTCACCGATCCGCGCCTCTATGGCGTGCGCGTTACGAAAAACTTCTGAGGGGGATATGATGAGAAACTCGATGAACGCGCGCACCCGCAGGAAGCTTCTGACCAGCGTTTCGGCAGCAGCCCTGCTTGCAACCGCCTATGGTGCAACCCAAGTGTTGGCAGCCGATGACGACGACGGCACGCCGCGATTGTGGATCGAACTTGGCGCGCAGCTTGAGCGCGCCAATGGCGGCGATGACGCATTCGCCCCACCTTTCTACAGCCGCATCAAACCGCCAATCGACTCACCGGCGGCGATTGTCGACGAATTACCCTGGGCTCTGGGTCAAGACGGAAAGGTCTCGTTTCAGCCGGATGGCTCTGACTGGATTTTCTCCGGCGGCATTCGCTTTGGCCGCGCCAAAAGCCACCGCAGCACGCATCAGCAATCCCAGCCGCCCCAGAAGACCGACGTCGAGAAATATCTTCTCCAACATTATGTTTCACCGGGCGGCCAATATTACTACTACAAGATCAAATGCTGCCACAGTCAGGTTGTTACGCCGAATGCGAATTACGCCGATGTGCAATCGCTGCACCAGGAAAGTCATGTCGTTCTCGATTTCCAGGCGGGGAAAGATGTAGGGCTTGGCCTGTTAGGCGCCCAAAGCACTTCGACCGTAAGCGGCGGCGTGCGCTTCGCGCAGTTCAAAACGCGAACCAATATCGCCGTCAAAGCGCGCACGGATCTGCATCTCTACAACGGCTTTACCCTCCCGGGCTATGCGCCCTTTGCCTCCGGTTTTCCGCAGAAATACAGCCTCGCCACAAATCACCGCGAATTCTCGCTGACGGCGGGAAGCGAACGCAACTTCAAAGGCGTGGGCCCGTCCATCTCGTGGGAGGCATCGGCAACCATTGCAGGCAATCCGGATTCGTCGCAACTCACATTCGATTGGGGCGTCAATGCCGCTCTGCTGTTCGGCAAACAGAAATCGAAAACCCATCATCAAAGCTCGGGCCTTTATCAGAAAAGCAAATATGGGGTGATTTCGTCCTATAATCATCCGCGCGTGCATTTCACCCGTTCGCGCAATGTGACTATCCCGAATATCGGCGGCATGGCGGGCATCTCTGTCAAATGGCCCAATGCCAAGGTCAGCATCGGTTATCGCGCGGATGTTTTTTTCAATGCGATGGATGGCGGTTGGGACACAGCAAAAAAGGAAAACCGCAGCTTCATGGGCCCCTTCGCCAGCATCAGCGTGGGATTGGGCGATTAACGCGCGTTTTCATGCGCATGGGTAAGGGCGGTGGAGAAATTCATCGCCCTTGGCTCTTTCGGGATTGTCTTGATTTCAATCCGTACTGCAGCCGTTTGTGCAGGTGCCGCCGGCGATGCAGCGGCAGCCGGTTTCGAGCGCGAGCTTTTCGAAATAGGCCTCCAGGGCGTGGTGCACGATTTGGTGTTGCGTCATGTCTTTCTTCGCGGCCGCAATGGCCAGGCGTTCGTGTTCGCCATGCGATAGCGCGACGAAAAGCCTGCGCGGTTTGTCGTGGTCGTGCGGCGCCGGCTGCCTGACATCGGTCGCCGGCTCGGGTGATTTGGTTTGCGCATACAAGAAGCGCTGTTCCGCCACCGGCCTTGAGATCGATGCCGGTTGCGCTGTTTGCTGCGGCGGCTGCGTGTCATGCCGGGCCCACATCACGGGCTGTTTGGCCGGCAATATGGTGGACGGCATTGCATCGCCTTTACGCGCAAGCAGGTCCGCGGTCATCGGAGCGAATTTGCTCAATTTAGGCTCCCGCCTTGCCGAACGGTGCGGGGCGGTCGGTCGCGCGGCGGCCGAACTGATTGTGGCGCCGCTCTCCGAACGCGCCGAAACCATGCGCTATTTCGCGCCGGTCGATACCGGCTCGCCGCTCCACGCCGCTATAGGCGGGCGTGTTTATTTCATCGGGCATGGGCGGAATCGGAAGTTCGTCGTTTGCCGTCGGCGGAAGATCGTTCAGTTCTGCAATCGCCGGTTCGTCGGAAAGCGATGTCAGCGAGCCGAGCGCGAAATGCTGCGGCCGGGCTTCGGCCACAAGGTTCGGATCTTTTTTGATCCGTCCAAGGCGATCCTGAATGTAGAGCCAGAGATCGCGCACTTCGCGGGCCGATTGGGATTTGGGCATCACTTCGCCCACCGTGCGCCCGTCCACCATGGAGGCTGCGAAATCCACGCGATGATGCAGCGTCACGGGCGCCACCGTTCCATGTTGCGAGAGTGCAACCGCTGCTTCGCCGGTGATGCGCGCGCGTAACGTCGCTGCGTTGACCACGAAGATCAGCGGCTTGCCGTGGCGCTCGGCGATGTCCACGGTCGCGCCCACCGCGCGCAGATCATGCGGGCTCGGTCGCGTCGGCACCACCACAAGATCGGCATGCGCCACCACTTGCGAGATCGAAGCGGTGATGGCGGGCGGCGTATCGATGATGGCGAGTTTGAATCCGGCAATGCGCAAATGATCGAGCGCTTCGTTTAACTCCAGCAATTCCACCTTGGCGAAATGCGGCGTCGAATCCGTTCGCGCATTCCACCACTGCGAAAGGCTTCCTTGCGGATCGGTGTCTATGAGCGAGACGGGCCCGAGCCCCGCTTTCTCCGCCTCGACCGCGAGATGTCCCGAAAGCGTCGTTTTGCCGGCCCCCCCCTTTTGGGAAGCCATCACCAGAACATGCATGACACCATCCTTCATCCTCTTGCTAAAGAGGATGTTTGGTCCGATTGCGATGCCGTGGCGCCGCAACCGGACAGGCCCCGTGGACCCGTATGATGGGACAGACAGATTTCCGCGCGCTAAAACGGCAGCAGCGCAATTGGCATTAGTTTGATGAGAACTTTATGCGTTCAGTTCAATGCGGATTGGTCGGCGGCCTGACGGCGGAATTGTCGAGCGCGCCGGGCTCATCCCATTTTCCTTCGGGCCGCACGATCAGATAGGGATCGCTCATGATGTTGATCGCATCGGTGCGCGGCGCAAGCTCGGCGCGCATCTCGACATATTCATGATCCGAATAGACGAGGGGGAAGTTCTTCCCCATCGGTTTGAAGCCAAATTTCTCCCAGAAGCCGGTCAGGCGTTTCTGCGCATGGCCGTAAAGCGTGACATAGCCTTTGCGCCGGCAAATCTCGATGCCTTCTTCCACGATCTTCTTGGCGACGAGCGTGCGGCGATAGCGCGGCAGCACCGCCAGCCGCTCCACCTTGGCGAAATCGGCGAAGAAGCGCAGGCGCAATACGCCCGCGGGCTCGCCGTTCACCGTGCCCAGAATATGGGTGGCGCAGAAATCATTGCCGTCGAATTCCTCTTCATAGGGGCATTCCTGCTCCGACATGAAGACGGCCGAGCGCAGGGCGAAAACCCGCGCGATCGCATCAGGGGTGGAGGCCACGGCGGCCTTCAGTTCGGGGCGCATGTCCGGTTCCCTAGGCTGCACGGATTGCGCTGGGGGGAGGGCTGTCCAGCCGGAACAGCTGGCCGAGGCCTGCATCCTTCTCGTTGGCCCCTTCGAAACCGACGCCCTTCATGGCGCCCATGCCGCCCATGGTGCCGGCTGTGGCATAAAGCGGCACGCCGCCATAATTTTGGGCACCCAGCGCCTTGGCAATCAGGGGCATGACGAAGCGATTCACCTTGCGGGCGACAATCGCCCAAACATAGATGGCCGCCGGCCGCTCACCTGCGGGCACGATGTATTTGGTATCAGGGTGACGCACGTCGAGGCTGCCCTTCTCGAGCAGATCGAATCCTTCCTTGTTCAGGTGCAAAAAGCTATAATAACCCACGAATTTGGCGTTTTTTCGCGATTCGTCGTCTGCTGTGTAAATGCCCAGGAAACTGTCCGGGTTATGTTTATACACAGCCAGCACAACTTCCATTGGAGCCACAGAAGGCGAGATTTCCACCTGCGTCAGGGCATAGAGATCTGCCATTTCAGCATCACTGGGATGCTTAACAAAGATGATCCCGCCTGCGGGAAGTGATGTCCACGTCCCAGGCTTTGGGGCCTCTTCCACCAAAGGCATGATTTCTCTATCTTTATTTTGCATACCATTGACCCCGTACTTTATGTTCTTCTGGCCACCGGGTATTTTCTCTGTTTAAATTCCCGCCTGCCGGTAATGAAAGTGCATCAGAATGGGACGGCATGAAACAATCATGAGCGGATTGCCTTATACAGAAATTGTGGAACAATCGATTCCCGACGGGGTCGACTGGGACGACTTCCGCGTGTTCCTCGAGGTCGTGCGTACCGGCAGTTTCAATCGCGCGGCGACACGGCTGAAAATGACCCAGCCGACCGTCAGCCGCAGGTTGATTCGGCTGGAACGCGCAATCGGAGTGAGACTGTTCGACCGCGACCGGCGCGGCCCCCGACTCACTTTCGAAGGCCAGCGCATTTATAATGATGCGAGCGCGGCACAGACAGCCCTCGTGCGGGCGGCCAACCAGGCCTCTAATGCAGCCAGCCGCGTAGACGGCGACTGCAAGCTCTTCATGGGCGACGGCGTGGCGTCCTACTGGATGACGCGATTTCTTGCCCCGTTCTTCAACCGCTACCCCAATATCGAGCTGAAACTCTTCGGCGCCCATGACACCTTGGCCGACAAGCGCGAAATCTTCGATCTGAACATCCATTACTATGAACCCGCCGATGCCGACCCCATCGCCATCCGCGTGGGCACGATGCATTTCATTCCCTTCAGCTCGCGCGATTACCTCAAAGCCAATGGCGTGCCGCGCAATGTGGACGATCTGGCTCGCCATCGCCTGTTGGATCTGGCCGTCTATCTGGCCGACATGGGCTCATGGGCGAGTTGGTCGCGGGAGGATGCGGCGAGCCACACGGTGCTTTTCACCAATCTCAGCGCCTGTCTGGCCGAGGCCGTGCGCCATGGCGCGGGCATCGCCCTGCTGCCCACTTACGCGGTGCTGGTGGATGAATGCCTGGTGCCGCTCGACATTGGCGTGCGGTTTCAGGCGCCGATCTTCGTCAGCTACCAGCGCGAGGCCACGAAGAAATGGCCCGTGCGCGCCACGCTCGATTATTTGCGCAACAATGTTTTCGACAAGAAGAACATGCCGTGGTTTCGCGATTCCTTCGTGAGCCCGGCCAATGATTGGCACACGCGGCTGGAGGCCTTCATCAAGCAGGCGGGCGAGAACGAGGCGGCCTGACCGGCTGGCACCTATATACTGCGCATGATGGTGAGGCCGAGCACCAGCAGCACCACGAAGATGAGAATGAATACGAAGAACAGGAATTTTGCGATTGCGAAGGAAGCCCCCGCAATGCCGCCAAATCCCAATATAGCGGCCACAACTCCCAAAATCAGGAACAACAGCGCCAATCTCAGCATGAGCAAAATCCTATATCCATGTCTATGAAACCGAACGCGCGGGCCTGAAAGAACGTTCCGAGCCGTGTTATGCTCCTCCCAAACAACATCGCCAAACGGGAGGCTATATAATGTCGTTCAAGGATCTTTATACGCTGGGCACGGAAGGCCCCACATGGAGCGTGCCGCAGAATTTCGATGCCGTTTTCAACTGGGATTATGACGACGGCCGCGTGGGCATGATGGGCCTGTACGCGAAGGGCAAGGAGATGCAGTGGGATGCAGCCACGCGCATCGACTGGTCCCAGGAACTGGACGAAGAAAATCCCGAACAGATGCCCGAAGAGTCGCTGCCGATTCACATGGCCGGCTGCTACCTGAAAATGAGCAACAAGGAAAAGGCGACTGTGCGCCGCCATTTCCAGGCTTGGCAACTTTCGCAATTCATGCAGGGCGAGCAGGGCGCGCTGATCTGCGCGGCCAAAATCGTCACGCAGGTGCCGGATGCGGATTCCAAATTCTACGCCGCCACGCAGACCATCGACGAAGCGCGCCATGTCGAAGCCTACAAACGCCTGCTGTCGAAATTCGGCGTCGCCTATCCGATGACCAAACCGCTGAAGGAATTGATCGACCAGACCTTGCGGGATTCGCGCTGGGACATGACCTATCTCGGCATGCAGGTTGTGATCGAAGGCCTTGCGCTCGCCGCTTTCGGCCAGATCCGTGATTGCGCGCAGAACCAGCTTTGTGCGCAGGTGAACGCCTATGTGATGCAGGATGAATCGCGCCATGTCGCGTTCGGCCGGCTTGCGCTGCGTGATTTCTATCCGCATCTCACACAGGCCGAGCGCAACGAGCGCGAGGAATTCCTGCTCGAAGCCTGCTATCTCATGCGCGACCGCTTCGATGCGGTGGAGCTGTGGCAGAATCTCGGCCTTCCGATCGAGGAATGCGCCACCGCCATGTATGAGAGCGGCTTCATGGAGAAGTTCCGCAACTCCCTCTTCACCCGCATCGTGCCCATCGTGAAGGATATCGGGCTGTGGGGCGACCACATCCGCAACGGCTACACCGAAATGGGCGTCATTGACTACGCCAAGACGGATGTGCAGGCGCTACAGGACAATGACGAGGACATCGCAAAACAGTTCGACGCCCGCCGCCGCGATATCCAGCGCGTGATCGACCGGGCGCAGGCCGCGGCCGAGTAGGTCCGGCATGGGGCGGCGCCTTGGGCCGCCCCCCCCCGGCTTGCCCGCCCGTCATTACGAAAATTACACCCTGCGGCGAACAGCGCATCAGGTGCGCCTTGGGCCCGGTTAACTCGTCTGCCCAATTGAGATTTTCGCCCAATCTCCGGGTGTGGTATGGTACAGACGGTGTCGTCTTGTATATGGGCCCCGAACGCTTCGCCGGCGTTCGGATGGCGCTTGTCTATTTGCTGCGAGTATCATGGCCGTTGATCTGAACACATTCCGAAGCACACCCGCCCGCGCGGAGCCATATCCGCATCTGATCGTTCCCGGGTTCCTCAACCCCGAGAACGCCAGCCGGGTCATTGCCGACTATCCCAATATCGATGTGGGCGGCGTGTTTATGCCCGATGCCGCACCTTATGGCCCCGCGGTTACCGAACTGATGGCCGATCTCGAAAGCCCCGCGATGCGCAGAATCGTCGAGGAAAAGCTCGACCTCGACCTCGCTGGCCGGCCGACGCTGACGACATTCCGCAGCCGCTGCCGCCTGCGCGACGGACGCATGCACACCGATTCGAAATTCAAGCTCGCAACCCTGCTGCTTTACATCAATGAATCCTGGGAGCCCTCCGGCGGGCGGCTGCGCGTGCTGCGCTCCGGCGACGACATTGAAAATTATGCCGATGAAGTGCCGCCCGATGGCGGCACGCTGTTCTGCTTCAAGGTGCAGGACAATTCCTGGCACGGGCATTTGCCGTTTTCGGGCGTGCGCCGCTGCGTGATGGTCAATTACTGCGTCGATGAAGCGGTGCGCGATTCCGAAGCCGCGCGGCATCGCCTTTCGATGCGCTGGAAGAAATTCCGCAAAATCTTCATGGGAGCCGAGCGTGAACAAGCCGCTTGATTCCTCTGTGCTCTCGCGTCCCGGCGAGCGCACCACGAAATGGTTCGGTCTGGCCTGGAAAATGGCGCGCAAAATCTCCGTGCCCTATCGCCATTGGCTGCTCACGGACGCATTGCCGCCCGACATCGCCAGAGCCATTGTGGCGCTGCCGATTGCAGCGCCCGAGATCGACGACACGCAGGGCCGTCGCGACAGCCACAATTCGACGCGCACATTTTTCTCCGTCGAGAACCGCAAGAAATTCGCCGTGTGCGATGAAGTGGCGGCTGCATTCCAGAATCCGGCCACCGTCTATCTCCTGCAAAAGCAGACAGGCACGGATTTCTCCGGCAGTTTCCTGCGCATCGAATATTGTCAGGATACGGACGGCTTCTATCTGGAACCGCACACCGATATCGGCGCCAAGCTGATAACGCTGTCGGTATTCCTGTCGGATGCGCCGGGCTCGGAAGATTGGGGCACCGATATTTACGACAATGATCGCCGCCATGTCGGCCGCGCACCGGCCGGTTTCAACAATGGCTATGCCTTCATTCCGGCCGCCGATACCTGGCACGGCGTGGAGAAGCGGAATTTCAAAGGCATCCGCCGCTCCATCATCGTGAACTACGTTAAGCCGGAATGGCGCTCGCGCCACGAGCTGGCCTATCCCGATGCGCCGGTCTGATACGCGGCGTTATTTCTTCGGCTTCCTGAATTTGAAAATGAACTGATCCGTCTTGCCGCGGATCGAAGGATCGAACACCAGCTTGTCGCGCGGATCGGCCGGATTGCGCAGCACATCGCTCTTGCCCACATATTTGAATCCGGCTGCCGTCACTTCCGATTTTACCGCGGCGGAATCGATCCGGTGCAGCGTATCGGTATCGCGCAAGCCCGAGCCATCCGCCGCGGAATGATCCAGCACGATGAATGTGCCGCCCGGTTTCAGCGCCGCCAGCACAGCCTTGTTGAACGTGGCGATGTCCACAGGGCCGCTGAATTTGTCATGCAGATCGTGATAATTCTGCGAGGTCCACACCACATCGGCCAATTGCGGAATCGGCAGCTTGGCAATGGAGGCGTGGATATAGGTCACATTGGGATAATTCGGATCGGTGCCGGTGGGAATCGGAACGTTGTTCTTCTTGAACACCGCATCGAACTCTGTCGGCACGAAGGAATAGACATGCCCTTTCGGTCCCACGGCCTTCGCAAAGATGCGCGTGAAATAACCCTTGCCGGGAATCAATTCCACCACGATGGAGCCCGGCTTGATGCCGGCGAACATCACCATGTCGGCAGGCTTGCGGTCCGCATCGCGCGCCACATCGGCCGCGGGCCGCGCCTTGTCGGCGATGGCCGCGCTCACATAATCGGGAACATGCGCAAACGCGCTGCCTGCGAATGCCGCGCCGGCAATCGCGGCCAAAATGAATTTCCTCATGAAATATCCTCCCAAGGATGGCGGACTCTATCCCTGTGCGATGCGCCGCGGAAGGATGAAGGCAGGCCTGCAGATGTGCTTTCGCTGCCACATTGGCTCGACGGCTTGCGTTCTTACGCGTGTTGAACGATTTCTAGTGTCGGGATGACTACGATCAAGCTCGCACGCAGAATGTTCGGCACCGCTATTTTTTTTGCGGTGTTGCTGCCATTCGTTTCCAAAGCCGCAGACATCGAAAGTGTCGTGGTCACGGCGGCGCATGTGCCTGAACCCGTCGGCAATGCGGCGTTCTCGGTGATGACGTTGAACGCGGATCAACTCACGGGCGACCATTTGGATTCTGCGCTGGAACGAGTCCCTGGCCTCTCGCTCTTCCGCCGCACGACATCGATCAGCGCCAACCCGACGACGCAAGGCTTGTCGCTGCGTTCGATTGCGCCGTCCGGTGCCGGCCGCGCGCTGGTGCTGCTCGATGGCGTGCCGGTAAACGATCCCTTCGGCGGCTGGGTGATCTGGACGGTGCTCCCATCGGAAGATATCGGCAGCGCAGAAATTGTGCGCGGCGCGGGCGCGGGGCCCTATGGCGCAGGCGCACTGACCGGCACGATCCTGCTCAGCGAACGCGACGATCAGAATGGTGTCGCAATTGCCGATGCGTCTGCAGGCAATTTGGGAACCTATCGCGCGGCTGCATCGGGCGGCGCTGCAATTGGCGACGCAAATCTGTTCGGCAGCATATCGGGCGAACGCTCGGACGGCTGGATTCCCGTGCACGAACGGCGCGGCGCTGCCGACAATCATCTGTGGTTCGACGGCGGCTCGGCATCGCTGCGCGCGCAGACGATGCTGGACAATGATATCTCGGCATCGGCACGCATATCCTACTACGATCAGGCGCAGGGCGCAGGTTTGGCGGGCGCGCAAGCAAAAGCGCATGGCGTGAATGCAAGCCTCACGCTTGCGCACACGGCGGCACCCATCGGCTGGCGCGTGCAGGCATGGATGTTGAACAGCGGATTGTCGAACACTTCGGTTTCGGTGCCCGCTTTTCCATTACCGCGCGCCGCCACCACTCCCGCCAACGATCAATATGCAACGCCCGCGCTTGGCTACGGCACCAACGCCGCATTGCTGGGCGCATCGGGAAATTTCCGCTGGGAGGCGGGCGGCGATCTGCGCGTCAATTCCGGTGAGTCGCGCGAACTGTTCCGCTTCACCGGCAGCGATTTCGCCATGAACCGCCGCGCGGGCGGCAAGCAGATTATCGCTGGCCTTTATGGCGAAGGCGCTTATGATACCGGTGATTGGCTGCTTACCGTGGGCATTCGCGCCGATTACTGGGCCACATCGCAGGACCATCTTGTCGAGCGCGTGCGCGCCACCGATGCGATCTCGAATTTCCACGATTATCCCGGCCGCAGCGGCGTCGTGCCGACCGCGCGTCTGGGTGCGCGCTACAATTTCGCGGATCAATATTTGCGCGCCGCTGCTTATGCGGGATTCCGCGCGCCAACATTAAACGAGCTTTACCGCCCCTTCCGCGTCGGCAACAACACGACGCAGGCCAATGCCGCGCTGAAACCGGAAAAACTTTATGGCGCGGAAATTGGCTGGGGTGGAAAGGCCGGCGCGTTCACATGGAATCTCACCGGCTTCTGGAACCAGCTTCACGACGCCATCGCCAATCGCACGCTGAGTTCTTCGCTCTCCGGCTCCATCGCACAGCGCCAGAATATCGGCGACATCGATGCGCTGGGCGCAGAAGGCGACGCCACATACAATATGAGCGACGCCTTCGCGTTACGCGCCGCATTTTCGCTCACCGATGCGCGTGTACACGCACCGGCAACACCGGGACTTCCTTCGCCAAACGGCAAGCGTCCGGCGCAGGCTCCGCTCGCCACAATCACCGCGGGCGCAATCTGGCATCCGCTGGAACCGCTGACGCTGAATGCCGATTTGCGCTGGGAATCCGCGCGCTTCGAGGACGATCAGAACACGCTGCGGCTTGGCTCCGCCTTCGTGCTCGATCTCAAGGCGGATTGGCGCTTGCGCGATGCGCTGTCGCTGTATGTGGCGGCGGATAATGTCGCCAACGCCAATGTCGCAACCGCCGAAGCCAATGATGGCACGTTCAGCTACGGCCAGCCGCGCATGTTGAGCGTAGGATTGAGCTACGCGCCCTAACGCAATCCCAACTCCCGCGCGATGATACCGCGCAAGATTTCCCGCGTGCCGCCGCGCAGTGAGAACGATACCGAGCTTTGCAGCAAATAGGAAAGTGTGGCGCTGAACGGATCGGTGTCGGCCAAATCTACGTCGTCGCGCGCGATGGCCTGAATGGCGCGGGGGATTTCCTGCTCCAGCGTCGTGCCGAGGTCTTTCACGATGGCTGCTTCGACGGCGGGCGATTGCCCCGCCGCCAATTGCCCGGTGACGGAAAGCGACATCTGCCGCAGCGTCCATATCTGCGCGGTCATCTGCCCAATCAGGATTTGTTCGGCTTCGCTGGGCTTGTCGCCAACCACGCGCAGGAATTCCAGAAACAATCGCAACGAGGAAAGATAACGCTCCGGCCCACTGCGTTCGAACGCCAGTTCCGCGCCCACCTGCATCCAGCCATCGCCGGGACGCCCGATCAGATTCTCGTCGGGAACGAACACGTCGTCGAAGAACACTTCGTTGAAATGCGCAGCCCCCGTCAGATCCGCGATGGGCCGGATCGTGAGCCCGGGGCTTTTCAGATCGACGATGAACTGGCTCAAGCCTGCATGGCGCGTGGCTTCTTCGCTCGTGCGTACCAATGCGATCATGTTGTGGGCATGCTGCGCGCCGGACGTCCATATTTTTTGGCCATTGATACTCCAGCCACCATCCACCCTGCGCCCGCGCGTGCGCACGGATGCGAGATCCGATCCCGATCCCGGCTCGCTCATGCCGATACAGAAATAGATTTCGCCGCGCGCGATGCCGGGCAAAAATCGCTGGCGCTGCTCCTCCGTGCCGAAGCGCAGCAGCAGCGGCCCGCTTTGCCGGTCGGCCACCCAATGCGCGCTCACCGGCGCGCCGGCCGCCAACACTTCCTCCAGCATCACATAGCGCTCGGCATAAGAACGCGCATGGCCGCCATATTGCTTGGGCCATGTCATGCCGAGCCAGCCCCGCGCGCCGAGCGCCTTGCTGAATTGCGGATTGTGGCCGGACCACGAGCGCGCGCGGCGCACTGCCGGCATATCAGGAATCGTGTCCTTCAGAAACGCGCGCACTTCGCCGCGCAGCGCTTCTGCTTCCGGCGGCAAATCATAAGGAATGAATTTGAATTCGCGCATCACGCTCTTGTAAGCCGGAATTGGCCCACGTCAATTGTGCCCGCGCGGAAACCGCCCTCGCAATAGGCCAGATAATATTCCCACATGCGCCGGAAGCGTTCGTCGAAACCCTGCTCGGCGATTTCCGGCCAGCGCGACTGGAAACGCTCGCGCCAGCGCTTCAAGGTTTCGGCATAGGACAGCGCGAAGGTGCGCACCGTCTCGAAGCCCAACCCCTGGCCTGTGGCAATCGTGCGCAGGATTCCGGGCGAGGGAAGCATACCGCCCGGAAAAATATAAAGCTGGATGAAATCGGCGCTGCTGCGATAGCTCGCGAAATGCGCATCCTCGATGGTGATGATCTGCAGCGCCGCAATGCCGCCCGGTTTCAGCCGCTCGCGCACCGCTTCGAAAAACACCGGCCAGTTCTCCTCGCCCACCGCTTCGAACATCTCGATGGAAACGATGCGATCAAAGCTCTCGGTCACATCGCGGTAATCCTGAATGCGGATATCGATGAGATCGGCAAGCCCAAGCCTGCTCACTTCGCTGGTCGCATGCGCATATTGCTCCAGCGACAGCGTGATGCCGGTGACGCGGCAGCCGAGTTCGCGCGCGGCATGAATCGCAAAGCCGCCCCAGCCGCAGCCGATTTCCAGAATGTGATGGCCGGGCTTCAAATCCAGCATCTCTGCAATGCGCCGCCATTTGGCGCGCTGGGCGGATTCCAGATCCATCGCGTCGCGTTCGAAGAAGGCCGAGGAATAGGTCATCGTCGGGTCGAGCCAGGCGGAATAAAACGCATTGCCCAGATCGTAATGCGCCGCGATGTTGCGCTTGGCACCTTCGCGCGTGTTGGCGCGGGCGCGATGGCGCGAGAGATTGAGCAGGCGCAACGGCGCAAGGCCCCGCAAATTGCCCGCCATGCGATCGAAATTGCGCGCGCCGAATTCGAATACGGCCGCCAGATCGGGGCTCGACCAATCGCCGTCGAGATAGGATTCTGCCAATCCCACCGTGCCCTTGAAGATCATCCGCGGCAGCACGCGCGCGTTGGTCAGTTCCAGCACGGCGCGGGCGCCGGATTTCGCGGCGCTGATGCTGCGTTCGGCACCGTTGGCAAAGCGCAGCACCAGCTCGCCTTCGACCAATTGGTTCGCGGCGCGTGCCAGCGCGCGTCCCCACATCGGTGGATTGATCTCGACCACGATCTATCCCTTCGCTGCCCCATGATGCACATGAGTTGGCACGCGCTTCAACCACAAGCGCAGCGCCTCATAATGAATCGCAAGGATCACTTTAAGCGTCATCAGCGGGTATCGCAGCAGCGCCGATGCCAGCGCGCCGTCGCTAAGGGCTTGGCGCGAACCGGAAAACACCGCGCTCAGTATGGGGCGCCCATGCTCGCTTTCGTTAATGGCGACGAGCACATCCTCGTCGGGCGGGCGGATGCGGAAATCGTAAGCGCAATCCATCGAGAGGAAGGGCGAGACGTGAAATTCCTTCGCGCAAGCCTGCCGGATTGTACCTGAATCGCCATCCACCGGCAGCACATAGGCATGCCGTTCGCCGAACGTGTTATGCACTTCGTAGATTGTCGCGGCGAGGCGATTGTCGGCGCGATAGCAGAACCACACACTCAACGGATTGAACACAAAGCCGAACAGCCGCGGATAGCAAAGCACGCGCACCGGTCCGTCGGCCTCGATATTGGCTTCGGCGAGTTTCGACGCGATCCATTCGCGCAAAGGCTGTCTGTCGCCATGATCGCAATCGTGAAAGCTGATGGGCGCGGCGCGGTTGCGGGCGAACAGCCGCAGATTCAATTCGTCCATTTCATCCAGATCGAGCAGCAGCGCGAACACGCGATATTTGAACGCGTGTCGCGCTGGCGAAAGCCGGCGATGCATCACATGGCCATGATAGATCGCGTTCATGGCAGCGCATCGGCGAATTGCGGTGCGCGAATGATGCGCCCCGATTCATTGGCGACATTCCAGGGCCGCCGCACGCCGCCCGCATCCTCTGCCGCAGCGAGACCTGCCTGCAGCGCGTCTTCGTGGAATCCCGAACCGAAATAGGAGCCGCAAAACCATGTGCGCTGCGCGCCCTGCAGGTTCCAGAGGCGGCTTTGCGCCTCCAATGCGGCTGTGTTGAACACAGGATGGGCGCAATGATAGGCGCCGTGGATCGCCTCGTCGCGCGGCATCTTGTGCGGATTGAGCGTGACGAACAGCGGCGTGCGATTGGAGATATTCTGCAAGCGGTTCATCCAATAGGTGACGCTTAAATCCGCACAGGCTTCCGCATCGCGCCGTCCCAGATAGTTCCAGCTTGCCCACACACCACGGCGCTTCGGCATGAGCGCGCGGTCGCCGTGCAGCACCGCGAGATTGTCGCGATAGGGAAAGGCGCCGAGCAGTTTGCGTTCCTCCGGCGTCGGTTCGGCAAGCATCGAAAGTGCCTGATCAGCATGCGCCGCGATCACCACGCCGTCATGGCGATGTGCAGCACCGGTGTCATCCACAATCGTCACGCCCGCGCCGTCGCGCAGGATCGCTTTGGCGCCGGGGCGAACGCTGCTCGCATAATCTGCCGTCAGCCGTTTCACATATTCGCGCGAACCGCCGCGTACGGTGCGCCATTGCGGGCGTCCGTTCAGCTTCAGCAAACCGTGATTGGCGAAGAAGCGCACGAAGGTGGCCGCCGGATGCGCGCGCATATCGTCCACCGACGCCGACCAGATCGCGGCGCCCATCGGCAGCAGATGCAAATGCGCGAAGGCATCGGAATAATGATTGCGGTCCAGATATTCGCCCAGTGTCATTTCGCTGGCGTGGCGCGCGTCCAGCAGCGCGGGCGCCTCGCGATAGAAACGCACGATTTCGCTGAGCATCTGCCAGTAATCGCGCTTCAGAAGATTGGACGGCTGTGCGACGAGGCCGCGCAGATCGCCCGCATATTCGAACGCACCGGAATCGAGCGAGACGGAGAACGTCATCGTGCTGGCTTCGGTTGCCACGCCCAGATGCCGGAACAGCGCCGTCAGATTGGGATAGTTCAGCTCATTGTAGACGATGAATCCGGTATCGACCGGCACCCCGGCTACCTCCACCGTATGGCTATGGCCGCCGATGCGGTTGTCACGCTCGTAAAGTGTCACGCGATGGTGTTTGGACAGCAGCCAGGCCGCGGACATGCCGGCGATGCCGCTGCCGACCACCGCGAAATCGCTACCCGGCTGGGAATTGTGTGAAAAAGTCAGAGGGCGCAAGGCGGTTCTCCCCGAAAATATGCAAGCAATACGAAGGGGCCCTCTTGCCGGATCAGGTGATCCGCCGCGATGCAGGCGCCGTAAAACCGGCTATGATGGCGTATGCGCAGACTGCCCCCGTCGATTGGCCCGTCCCCAGCCCCTCCAGGCGGGTCAGGCGCATACGCCATCTGCGGCTGGTGCTGATGGACGCCGCGCAATTGAACGAATTACTGCTTTCCGTGGCGCGTGCCGGAGATCGCCGCGCGTTCGAGGCACTGTTCGCCCATTTCGCGCCGCGCATCAAAGCCTATCTGATGCGGCTGGGCGCGGGTGCTGCGCAGGCCGAAGATCTTGCGCAGGAAGCGATGCTATTGGTTTGGCGCAAGGCGCGTCTGTTCGATCCGGCGAAAGCGTCGGCTGCGACATGGGTGTTCACTGTTGCGCGCAATTTGCGGATCGATGCCTTGCGCCGCGAGCGCCGTCCCGAATTCGATTCCAACGATCCCGCCTTCACGCCGGACGATGAACCCGCCGCCGATGCGCAGCTTGTCCGCGCCGATGAGGATGCGAAGCTGCGCGATGCGCTGCGCCGTCTTTCGCCGGATCAGGCGGCGGTCATCGAAAAATCATTCTTTGCGGAGAAATCGCATAGCGAGATTGCAGCTGAGCTTGGCTTGCCTCTGGGCACGGTCAAATCGCGGTTGCGCCTTGCCATGGCGCATATCCGCGCCGCATTGGGTACCGCGTCATGAGCGTCACGCATCATCCCGCCGAAGAATTGCTGGTCGCCTATGCAGGGGGTGCTGCGGACGAGGGCATTTCGCTCGTCATCGCCACGCATCTGGCGTTGTGTCCGGCATGCAGGCGCATGGTTGCGTCTGCAGAGGCCGCGGGCGGCGCGCTGCTGTCCGGGATGGCGCCTGCGCCGCTTGGCAATACGGCGTTGAAGAATGTGCTGTCGCGGCTGGACGAACAGGCAAAACCATTCGAGCCCGCGCCATCCGCAAGGGCCGCGATCTTTCCCGAACCGCTACGCTCTTATCTCGGCGGGGATCTTGAGCGCGTGAAATGGATTTCGGTGACAAAGGGCATCAGCGTCAAGCCGGTGTTCCGCTATGGCACGACGCGCGTGCAGCTCATCCGCTCGATGCCGGGCGCGGGCGTGGGCGTGCATAGCCATAGCGGCGAGGAACTCACGCTGGTGCTGGAAGGCGGTTTCACCGACGTGACCGGCCATTATCTGCGCGGCGATCTGCAAACCGCCGATCCCTCGCTGACGCATCGCCCGATGGCGGACGAAGGCGGACCGTGCATCAGCCTTGCGGTGACGGGCGCGCGCCTGCGCTTCGCCCATCCGCTGGTGGGGCTGCTCGCGAAATTCTACGGATTCTGATTTCCAAACGTTCTATGCTTGCCGCGACAGGCATGGAGTGAAGGCGATGGAGTATGTGAATCTCGGCGCAACGGGCCTCAAGGTCTCGCGCATCTGCCTCGGCACGATGACCTATGGCACGCCGAAATGGCGCGACTGGGTGCTGGACGAAGAGGCGAGCCGTCCCTTTATCAAGCGAGCGCTGGAAGCGGGCATCAATTTCTTCGATACCGCTGATATTTATTCGGTGGGCGCCAGCGAAGAGGTTTTGGGCCGCGCGCTGAAGGATTTCGCCGGTCCCCGCGCGCAATATGTCATCGCGACGAAGGTTTTCAATCCGATGGGCAAGACGCCCAATGAAGCGGGGCTGTCGCGCAAGCACATTATGCATGCGGTGGATGCGAGCCTGAAACGTCTTGGTACGGATTATATCGACCTCTACCAGATCCACCGTTTCGATCCCACCACGCCAATTGAGGAAACCATCGAGACGTTGCACGATGTGGTGAAGGCGGGCAAGGCGCTCTATATCGGCGCGTCGTCGATGTATGCGTGGCAGTTTGCGAAATATCTTTCGCTTGCGGAAGCGATGGGCAAGACCCGCTTTGTCTCCATGCAGAACCACTACAATCTCGTCTATCGCGAGGAAGAGCGCGAAATGATCCCGCTCTGCCGCGCCGAAGGGATCGCGGTGATCCCGTGGAGTCCGCTGGCGCGCGGCTTTCTCGCGGGCAATCGCCGGCGGCAGGATCGCGGCGAGACGGCGCGCGCCAAGACTGACGAGTTCGCGCACATGATGTATTATCAGGACAGCGATTTCGACGTGGTGGATCGTGTTACGGAGATCGCGCAGAAACGCGGTGTTTCCAATGCGCAAGTGGCGCTGGCGTGGCTGCTGCACAGAAAGGGCATTAGCGCACCGATTGTCGGCGCGTCGAAACCGCATCATCTGGACGATGCGATTGCGGCGGCGTCGCTCAAGCTCGAAGACGCGGAAATAAAATCGCTGTCAGAGCCCTATAAGCCGCATCCCGTGCTCGGGCATCGCTGATTACATCGGTGCCTTGGTATCGGTGTGCGCGGGCATTTGCGCACTTGCCGGAATCGGCTGCGTCACATCGGCGGGATCTTCGCTCCAGCCGCCGCCGAGCGCGCGGTAGAGCCCGACATTGGCCTGAATGCGCGCCAGCTTGATCTGCACGAGCTGGTCTTCGGCGGTGAACAGCGTCTGTTGCGCCAGCAGCACCGCCAGAAGATCGGCCACGCCTTCGCGGTATTGGATCTCGGAAATACGGAAGGCTTCGGTCGCCGCGTTCACTTGTGCGGCCTTGTATTTCTCCTGCTCGGCAAGGCTTGCGACCTGACCCAGAGCCGTTTCGGCGTCCTGGAATGCGCTCAACACGGCCTTGCGATAATTGGCGATCAATTCTTCCTGTTGGCCGTGTGCGAGCCTGCTCTGTCCGATCAGCCGGCCGCCGTCGAAGATCGTCTGCAGCAGCGATGCACCGATGCTGTAGCCGAGGCTTGAGCCATGGAAGAGCACGGATAGCGCCGCACTCGCAAAGCCGCCGGACGCCGTCAAATCGATCTGCGGAAAGAATGCCGCCCGCGCCGCATCCACATTGGCATGAGCGGCTGCCAGTGTTGCTTCAGCTTGCGCCACATCGGGCCGCCGCCGCAACAATTCCGACGGCAGGCCGGGCGCGACGGCCGGGGCGGCGATACCGTCGAGATTTTGTCCCGTCACATCGAAACCTTCCGGCGTATGTGCCAGCAGCACGGCCAGCGTATAGCGCGCTTCCCGTTCCTGTTCTTGCAACGCAGGAACCAGCGCTTTCTGGCCGTCGACTTGTGCTTCCTGCTGCGCCAGATCGAGGCGCGAGGATACGCCGTTCGTCACTTTGGCGTTCGTGATCTTCAGGATACGGTTGGCAGCAGCGATATTCGCCTCGGCGATCGCCACACGTTCGCGCAGCGCGAGAACCGAGAGATAACCATCCGCCACATCGCTCACCACCGTCAGCGCCACCACTTCCTGCGCAAATCTCGCGGACTTCAGAGACTCTTCGGCATTGAGCAGATTGTCCTGCGCCTTGCCCCAGAAATCCAACTGATAGCTCGCTTGCAGCGATGCGCCGAACATATTCTGATGCATCCAATGCCCGGTGGCCTTCGAGCCCTGCTGTTGCGCATTGCCGGAAAGATCGACGGTGGGAAACAGCGCCGATCCCTGAATGTCAGTATTGGCTTCGGCTTGCAGTACGCGCGCGGCAGCGGCGCCGAGATCGAGATTGTTCGTCTCGGCCGTGCCGATAAAACTGCTCATCTCTTCGCTGTTGAAGCCCTTCCACCAATCGGCCTGCGGCCAGACCGGCGCGCCTTCGACGGCCTGATTTTCGAATGTGACCGGCATGTCCTGCGGCAGGAGCGCTGCGGGCGGCGCGGTTGCGCATCCGGCTGCGGCAAGGCTCAAGGCGGCGATGGACGTCGTTCGGAGCAGGGCTTTCATGGGATTACTCGCTTGCTAGCGCGACCACAGGATCGAGCCTTGCTGCCTTCATAGCCGGTGCGAAGCCGAAAACAAGGCCTGTGCCCACCGCGCAGGTGAAAGCGATGGCGATCGGCCACACGGTAACGGCGATGGGGGTTCCGAAAGCGGAGATCAGAAGTGCCGTTCCCACCCCGCCCAGCACGCCCACAACTCCGCCCAGCGCCGATACGACCGTGGCTTCCGTGAGGAATTGCTGGAGAATGTCGCGCATGCGCGCGCCCGTGGCCATGCGGATGCCGATCTCGCGGGTCCGTTCAGTAACCGAGACCAGCATGATGTTCATGACCCCTATGCCCCCCACGAGGAGCGAAATAGCAGCGACCGATCCTAACAAAATCGTAAGCGTGTTTTGCGCGGTAGTGGCGGTCTCCAGCACGGCGGCCATGTTGCGCACGAAGAAATCTTCGTTCCCGGCGTGCCGGCCCTTGAGCAGCGCGGTCACGCGCTCTTGTACCGCATCAATCTGGGTGAGATCGCTGACCGCGATGGTGATGGAGCGCACATAGCGCTGGCCGAAGAGGCGCAGCATGCCGGTGGAAAGCGGAATGAAAACGACATCGTCGGAATCATTGCCTCCGGCGTTGGCGCCCTTGGTGGACATCACGCCGATCACCTGGAACGGTACATTGTTGATGAGCACATATTGGCCGATGGGATCGCCGCCATCGGGGAGCAGATTCTGCACGACGGTTTGTCCGAGCACTGCCACCGCCGCATAGCTTGTCTGATCGGAATCGGCGATGAACACGCCGCTCGCAACCGGCCAGCTTCGCACATCGGTATATTCCGCTGTCGTCGCATCGACCTGCGTTTGATAATCCACATCGCCGAGCCGCACGGTCGCTCCGCCGCTGTTCTCGGGAACGGCGGAAGAAACGTAAGGAAGCTTGGCGATAGCCTCGGCATCTTCGGGCGTCAGCGTGGCGATGGGCCCGTTATAGCCGCGCATATTGTGCCCGCCGGGCCGCACCAGCAGAAGGTTGGTTCCCATGGAACCGATCTGTTCCACCACCGCCTGTTTGGCGCCTTCGCCAATGGCCATCATGGCGACCACAGATCCCACACCGATCATGATGCCCAGCAGCGTCAGTACCGTGCGGAAAAGATTTTGCCGAAGCGCGCGCACCGCCATCTGCATCGCTTCGCCGAGCCCACCGATGGCGGTCGCGGCGACGGAGCCGTCCACATGGCTGGACGGCAATTTCGCCGCGATGCGCGAAAGGTCGGGGCCGGAATCCGAAACGATCTCGCCGTCGCGAATTTCGATGATGCGGTTGGCATGCGCTGCCACCGACTTGTCGTGCGTGATGAGGATAACGGTGTGGCCGCGCGCCGCCAGATCGCTGAGCAGCGTCATCACGTCGGCGCCGCTTTTGGTATCGAGCGCGCCGGTGGGTTCGTCGGCCAGCACGATGCGCCCGCCATTCATCAGCGCGCGCGCGATGGATACGCGCTGCTGCTGTCCGCCCGATAGCTGATTGGGACGATGCGCGGTGCGGTCGCCGATGCCGAGCGATGACAGAAGCTCGATCGCGTGCGCGCGGCGCTCGGCAGCCGGGACACCCGCATAGATCGCGGGGATCTCGACATTCTCTGCCGCGGTGGCGGTTGCGATGAGATGATAGCTTTGGAAGATGAAGCCGAATTCCTCGCGACGCAGCCGCGCCAGCCCGTCGGGATCGAATTTCGCGATGTCTTCGCCCGCGAAGAAATAGCTGCCCGATGTCGGCTTATCGAGACAGCCCAGAATATTCATGAGCGTGGTCTTGCCGGAACCCGACTGGCCCATGATCGCCACGAATTCGCCGGGATAGATGTCGAGCGAAATCCCGCGCAGCGCGTGCACTTCTACTTCGCCGCCGGCCGTCACGAAGGTGCGATGTACATCGCGCAGCGACAGCAGCGGTTCGGCGAGCGATGCCGCGGCCAGAGGCTCCGGCGGCTTGTTCATCTGATGCCCCCGAAGCCCCCATAGCCTCCGGGTGGGCGTTGCCCGCCATTGTGACTGGCCGAATTTGCCGGTGCGGCTGTCTGCTTGACGCCCGCTACCACCTTCTCACCCACTTCGAGCCCGGAAATCACCTCGGCCGACACCCGATTGCTCACGCCCACGACAATGCGGCGCGGCTTGATCGAGCCATCAGGCTGCATCACCTGAACCGTATAACGCTTCTGGCCTTGGGGCAGCGCGCGGTGACGATGCATGCGGCGCGGCGATTGGGCGGCTGAACTTTGGTCCGGATTCGGGGTACCGGAACCGGTCCAGCCGCCCGTGCGACCATGCCCCTGGTGGAGCGCCGATACGGGCACGATCACAACGTTGTGCGCAGAAGCGGTCACGAAGAAAACCTGTGCCGTCATCTGCGTCATCAATTGCTGGTCAGGATTGGCGACGTCGAATGTCGCGGTGTAGAGCACGACATTGTTCACGACGGTGGGCGTCGGCTGGATCTGCTGCAGCTTGCCGGTCCAGCGCTGGCCGGGATTGCCGAGCGTGGTGAAGTAAGCGGGCATGCCCACTTTCAGCTTCGGCACATCGGCTTCGGAGACTTGCGTCCACACCGTCATCACCGATTGATCGGCGATGCGCAGGATGGTGGGCGCCTGCTGCACGGAATTGATTGTCGATCCCTGCTTGATCGACACCGAAACGACGGTGCCCGACATCGGCGCGTAAATCTTAGTGTAACCCAGCGTCACAGCATCGCCGCCCAACTGCGATTGCGAAGCGGAAACTTGCGCACGCAGCGCGTTCACCTGCGCGGCCGCGGATTGCATCGCCTGCTGGGCGCTGTCGTAATCGGTCTTGCTGGTGGCATCCGCCGCCATCAACCGTTTCTGGCGGGCCAAATTCGCGCTGGCGAGTGCAAGCTGCGCCTGCTTGTCGCTCAATTGCGCGTTGAGATTGGCGACATTGCCCTGATCGACCTGCACCTTGGCGGTCTGCACCTGCGGATCGATTTCGGCCAGCAATTGGCCCTGCTTCACATTATCGCCGATATTCACATACAGCTTCTTGAGCTGGCCGGTGGCCTGTGCGCCGACATCGACATAATCGCGCGGCTGCAGATTGCCGAGCGCCGTCACGCTGTCTTCGATATCGCCGCGCGTTACGGTGGCGGCGATATATTGAGGGCCGCTCGAACCGGTCAGCGATGTCACGCCATAGACGACGAGCCCCAGCAGCAACGCGGCCAGCCCGCCGAAGAGATAGGGGCGCTTGCGTGCAATGGTAATGGCGCGGGCGCGGTCGAATTTGGGCATGCGAAAGGCTCCGGTATTCGCCCCGGATTTCGGCTTGGCAATCGAACTCAGATCAAGGGCCATTTCCGTCTCAGGCAAAACACGCCACCTCTCAATAACGCTAGAGTGGAGGGTAGGAGCCTGACGGAAAAGGGCAGGGGTGTTATTGAACTGTATCAATCTGTCGCCGGACGGGCGGCCCCGGCATACCTCGCGAAAGAAAATTTGCCGCAAGACCCAAAGCAAACGGCGCGGAAAGCGATTTCCGCGCCGTTGTCACAAATCGGATAGGGAAATTATGCGCCGCCGGGATGCTTGTGCACCACGCGGAAACGGGCGAGCTGGTCGATGGCCAGCGTGAAATCCGGCTGGATCTCCACCGCCTTTTTGTAGTCCTCATAGGCTTGGCGAATGTTGCCCAGCGCCTCGTTGACGATGGCGCGATCGTAATAGGCGATCTGCGGCTGGCGCGCGCCCATGTCGATGCCTTTATTCAGATCGCCCAGTGCATCCTGATAACGATGCAGCACGATGTAGGCAGCGCCGCGATCGATATAACCTTCGGCGAGCGTGGCATCGATGTGCAGGCCCTGATTGTAATCGGCGATGGCGCCTTCCGTATCGTCGGCGCGCGAGCGCAGGATGCCGCGATTGATGAGTGTCGCGCCGCGATCGCGCATCGACAGCGCGGTATCGTCCAGTGCGGAGGTGCAGGTGAGAACCCCGCTATGCGCTTCGCCGCCGAACTCTGCTGCTTCGTAACAGCTCTTTGCCAGACCGCTGCCCAGAACGGTGATGGCAGCCTGCGCGCCCGTCGCCGCGATTGCGACCGCTCCGGCCGCGCCCAGAATCAATGCCGATAGGCTGCGAAGCTTCATGATGTCCCTCCATGGAATGCAAGGATTGTTGCACCGGCGGGCCCTGCCGTCCATCGGCTGCACGTATTCGTGAGCGGCAAGGCCGGCATGTTCGGCCCTGCGTGCGTCGCATCAAAAATGCGATGCCACCGGCATTTTATGCGCTTTCCTGTGGCAAGCTCCTCACCTGAGTCGTTCACGTCGCCGTGAGGGTTTCCATGAATTGGCCGCTATTCGCACCCATCCTGCTGCTCTTCGCTTCGAATGTGTTCATGACCTTTGCGTGGTACGGCCAGCTCAAATATCCGGGCGTATCGCTCTGGCTGGTCATCCCCATAAGCTGGGGGATCGCGTTCTTCGAATATTGCCTTGCCGTTCCCGCCAATCGCATCGGCCATCAGGTCTATTCGGCGGCGCAATTGAAGACGATGCAGGAGGTGATCACGCTGCTTGTGTTCGGCGTGTTCTCGGTCACGTATCTCGGCGAAGCGATCAGATGGAATCACATGGTCGCGTTCGGCTTCCTCGCGCTGGCCGCGTTCTTCGCCTTCAACAAGTGGTGAGATCAGGACCAGGGATTGTCGCTGAATTCGGACACCGCATGCAGCGGAATGCGGATACCCGGACGCGTGCCGAAATAGACGATCATGGTCATGTGCTTGTTGGCGGCATCCCATTCCAGTTGCGGCGCCACGCCGCCCGGCTTGCGGAATGTCGTACCGTCGAAATCCAGTTCGCGCGGCTGCACATCGGTCCAGCCATTGGCGAGGTCCTGTGCCAGCTTCTGGCGCATGGTGGCGCGGTCGTCTTCCGACGAGTCGGCGATGTTCTGCGCGTTGGGGGCGCTCACGAGAATCGTGCCGCTGGGGGAGATTTCCAGCCGCGCCACCACCATCGTGTCGCCCGACTCATAGGTTCCTTCCCAATGGCCCGCCGGGGGCTTTGGATGCGAGCAGGCATAGGCCCCCGCCAGGCAAAGCCCCACGACCAGAAATGCCCCAATGATACGCATGCCGCTCTCCGCTCGGTCCGGAACGTGGCTCCAGCCTAGCCGCAGCCGATTGAAAAAGGGTAACGCAGCTGTCCCGGACATGGCTGATGTGACAAACCTCCTCTTGCGGGCGGGGGCAGGGCATTGATACGCCGTCGCTTTAACGGGAGAGCCTTCGTGACCAGCCTGCCCAAAGACTTTCTGGCCCAATCGCTGAACCGCATCCAGCCGTCGCCCACCATCGCGGTGACGCAGAAGGCGCGCGACCTGAAGGCGGCGGGCCAGGACGTCATCGGGCTGGGCGCGGGCGAGCCCGACCACGACACGCCGGACAACATCAAGGAAGCCGCCATCGCCGCCATCCGCCGCGGCGAGACGAAATACACGCCGGTCGAAGGCATTCCGGAATTGCGCAAGGCCATCGTAGGCAAGTTCAAGCGCGAGAATGGGCTCGATTATTCCGTGGCCCAAACCTTCGTGGCGCCGGGCGGCAAGGCGATCATCTACAACGCGCTGCTGGCGACGCTGAACCCGGGCGATGAAGTGATCGTGCCCGCGCCCTATTGGGTGAGCTATCCCGATATCGTGCTGCTGGGCGGGGCCACTCCGGTGATCGTGGAGATGCGCATCGAGGATGGCTTCCGGCTGACGCCCGAAGCGCTCGAGGCCGCGATTACGCCCAAGACGAAATGGCTGATCTTCAACCAGCCCTCGAACCCAACGGGCGCCTGCTACAGCCGCGACCAGTTGAAGGCATTGACCGATGTGCTGTTGAAGCATCCGCAAGTGTGGGTGCTGACCGACGATATGTATGAGCATCTCGTCTATGGCGGCTTCAAATTCCACACGGTGGCCGAGGTCGAGCCGCGGCTCTACGAGCGCACGCTGACGATGAATGGCGTATCGAAAGCCTATTCGATGACGGGCTGGCGCATCGGCTATTGCGGTGCGCCCGAACCGCTCATCAAGGCGATGGCAAAACTGCAATCGCAATCGGCGTCGAGCGCCTCGTCGGTCTCGCAATGGGCCGCGGTCGAAGCGCTGAACGGGCCACAGGATTTCATTCCGAAATTCCAGCGCATCTTCGAGGAGCGCCGCGATCTTGTCGTGGCCATGCTCAATCAGGCGCACGGCATCGAATGCCCGAAGCCCGAGGGCGCATTCTATGTCTATCCGAGCGTGCGCAGGCTGATCGGCAAAACGGCGCCGAGCGGCAAGACCATCGCCACCGACGAAGATTTCGCCGCCGAACTTCTGGAGAGCGAAGGCGTGGCCGTTGTGCACGGCGCGGCGTTCGGGCTCTCGCCCTTCTTCCGCATCTCCTACGCGACCTCGACCACGGTTCTGGAAGAAGCCTGCCGCCGGATTCAAAGGTTCTGCGGAAATCTGCGCTAGCTATTCGCGCATACGTAGCTTCCCTTAAGGGAAAAACCGAATTTCGGCCTCGCTCCCGATTGGCCAATGTTTTGCGTGCGGCTGCATTCGTGGCCCGTTTTGGGAGTGACCGGCATGAAATCCAGATCGCAACGCGCAAATGATCTTGCCCAATGGCTGCGTGCGCAGACACGGGACGAAACCTCAACCGAGGCCGATCTGATGGCGCGTGCGGCCCTCGCACTGGAGCGCATCGGCCAGCGTCCGCTAATCGCGAACGACAATCAATTTGTCATAAAACGGCGCATTGCCCGCTGAAAGTTCCTCTCCGAATCCCCTTGCGCGGCGCCCGCTTTGGCGCGAGCATTTGACCTCAAGGGGTGCGCGGATAGCGGCCCGAAACGGGAAAGCGCCCGCCGCGCCCCGGACCCCGAGTTGGGCCCGATGGAGGCGCACGAATGTCCAGAAAAAATGGAGGGAGCGGGCCACGTACAGTGGCCCTGGTGGGACCTTACGGCAGCGGCAAGACCACTCTTCTCGAAAGCATTCTGTCCATCACCGGCGCGATCCAGCGCAAAGGCTCCATTCCCCAGAAAAATACCGTCGGCGATGCAAGCGCCGAGGCCCGCGCCCGCCAGATGAGCGTGGAAGTGAATCCGGCCACCACGAAATTCATGGATGAGAGTTTCACTTTCCTCGATTGCCCCGGTTCCATCGAATTCCTGCAAGACAGTTTGAATGTGCTGCCCGGTGTGGACGCGGCGATTGTCGTGTGCGAGCCGGAGCCGGCCAAGGTGCAGATGCTGAAGCCGTATCTGAAGCGGCTCGCCGATCTTTCGATTCCCCATTTCCTCTTCGTCAACAAGATCGACAAGGCCAATGGCGCGCTGCGCGAATTGCTCGCGCAATTGCAGGAGGAAAGCGACAAGCCGCTGCTGCTGCGCCAGATTCCCATATGGGAAAATGGCGCCGTCACCGGCTTTGTCGATCTGGCGCTGGAGCGCGCCTTTGCCTATCGCGCCCATGCACCCAGCGAATTGATCGAAATGAAAGGCGAGGTGAAGGACCGCGAAAAGGAAGCCCGCTTCCAGATGCTGGAAAAACTCGCCGATTATGACGAGCATCTGATGGAAGAACTTCTCTCGGATGTGGAGCCGGAGCGCGACGAGGTTTTCGGCGATCTGTCGAAGGAATTGGCGGACGGGCTCGTGGTGCCGGTGCTGATCGGTTCGGCGGAACGCGACAATGGCGTTCGCCGCCTGCTCAAGGCGTTGCGCCACGAAGTGCCGGAGGTGAGCAATACCGCCGCCCGGCTGGGCATCAAAGCCAATGGCGATGCCATCGTGCAGGTTTTGAAAACCTATAATGGCTCGCACGGCAAGCTCAGTCTCGTGCGGCTTTTTTCTGGCGCGCTGAAAGATGGCGCGGTTCTGCATCGCCGCGACGGCTCGGATGTGCGCGTCGCGGGCATGTTCACGCTCAAGGGCGAAGCGCAAACCAAACTCACCGATGCGAAACCGGGTGACACGGTTGCGCTGGGGCGCCTCGAAGGTGTGGCCACTGGCGAAACGCTTTCCAGCGGCAAGGCATCGACGCTTCCCAAAGTCGAGATCGAGCAATTGACGCCGGTTTACACGCTCGCCATCGAAACCACCGACCGCAAGGATGAAGTCAAACTCACCGCAGCCATCGCCAAATTGCGCGAGGAAGATCCGTCATTGCATTTCGAGCAGAACGCCGAATTGCAGCAAATGGCGCTGGAAGGCCAGGGCGAGATTCATCTGAAAGTCGCCGTCGAAAAATTGATGAGCAAATATGGGCTCAGGATCACCACGCATCAACCGAAAATTCCCTACAAGGAAACCATCCGCAAACAAGGCAAACAGCATGGCCGCCACAAGCGCCAATCCGGAGGGCACGGGCAATTCGGCGATGTGCATATCGAAATCCGCCCGCTGCCGCGCGGCACCGGCTTCGCGTTTGAGGATCAGATCAAGGGCGGCGTGGTGCCGAGGCAGTTTATTCCGTCCGTCGAAAAGGGCGTGATCGATTATCTGAAACATGGCCCGCTGGGATTTCCGGTGGTCGATGTGGCGGTGGCGCTGGTGGACGGTTCCTATCACACGGTGGATTCATCCGACGCCGCGTTTCAGACCGCGGCGCGCATCGCCATGCAGGAAGGCATGCCCAATTGCGCGCCGGTGCTGCTCGAACCCATCATGCGGGTGAGAATCCACGTACCCAACGACACGACCTCGAAGGTCAACGGAATCGTCAGCGGCCGCCGCGGCCAGCTCATGGGCTTCGATGCGCGCGACGGCTGGAAAGGCTGGGACACGGTCGAGGCCCAGATGCCGCTTTCGGAGGTGCACAACATCATCATCGATCTGCGTTCGCTGACGCAGGGCGTGGGCACATTTGAAATGGAGTTCGATCACCTTGCCGAACTCACGGGTAAACTCGCCGAACAGGTAGTAGCCACGCACAAGGCGGCGGCGTAATCTCATCGCAAATCATCGGAGGGAGCACGATGGCTGACGTGACATGGACATTGCACGGACGTGAATTTGCAAACTGTAATTGCAATTATGGATGCCCTTGCCAGTTCAATGCCTTGCCGACGCACGGCAATTGCTGCGCGGTGGTGGGCATCCAGATCGACAAGGGCCATCACGGCAATACCAAGCTCGATGGCTTGCGATTGGCGGGCGTGTTCCGCTGGCCGGGCCCCATCCATATGGGTGGCGGCGAGGCGCAACCGATTGTCGACAAGCGCGCCGATGCGGCCCAGCGCGAGGCCATCCTGCGCATCATGACCGGGCAGGACACCAAGCCGGGTGCGACGATGTTCAACGTCTTCGCATCCATGCTCACCAAAGCCTACGATCCGGTGTTCACCGATATCGATTTCGCCGTGGATATCGAAAAGCGCCGCGCGCATCTGAAAGTTGCAGGCTATATCGATCAGCGCGGCGAGCCAATCGTCAATCCGGTAACGGGTGCGGAATATCGCGGCCGCATCGATTTGCCGGACGGTTTCGAATATACGATCGCGGAAATGGGCCGCGGCTGGTCGAAGACCACGGGGCCGATCGAACTCAATCTCGCCGATTCCTACGGCCAGTTCGCCGAGCTGCATCTCAATCAGGATGGCGTGATACGTGACGCAAGGTGATGCCGCGCTCGCCGCGGTTCTGAAGCGCGATCGCGCCGTCGTTCTGGTGGCGCTGCTGACGCTGGCAGCGCTCGCATGGGCCTATGTTCTCTGGCTGGCGGCGCAAATGTATGCGCCGTCGCCGGACATGCCCTCCATGAGCATGGCCGAAATGGCGGCGATGATGTCGCCCGGCTTCACGCCGTGGACGCTGACGCATGCGCTTTTCATCTTCGCCATGTGGTCGGTGATGATGGTCGGCATGATGACGCCGTCGGCAGCCCCGATGATCCTCATCTACACGCAGGTGGCGCGCCAGGCGGGCACGCTCGGCAAACCCTTTGCTTCGGCTGCGTGGTTCGCCAGCGGCTATCTGATCGCATGGACGGGTTTCGCGCTGGTCGCGACGGCCGCGCAATATGGATTGGAACGCGCAGCCTTGCTCTCGCCGATGATGGCGAGCACAAGCCACATCTTCGGCGGCGGGCTGCTGATTGCGGCGGGCGTCTATCAATGGACGCCGCTCAAAAACGCGTGCCTTTCCCAATGCCGCGCGCCGCTGGCGTTCGTGCAGAGCCATGGCGGCTTTCCATCGAGCGGCTTCGGCTCGTTGCGTCTCGGGCTTCTGCATGGGGCCGATTGCGTTGGCTGCTGCTGGGCGCTGATGGCGCTGCTGTTCGTGGGCGGGGTGATGAACCCGCTCTGGATCGCCGGGCTGATGATATTTGTGCTGGCGGAGAAGATCCTTCCGGGCGCACGTTACGTATCGAGACTTGCGGGCGCTTTGGCCGCCGCTGCCGGAGTCTGGCTGATCTGGGCGGCGTAACAAAAGCCTGCACCCTGGAGGATTGTCATGCTCATCAAATCGCGCCCGGACTGGGCTTTGCCGGAGAGCGCAGCCACGCCCGAAGCGTTCTTCTTCAATCGCCGCGGCCTCATCAAGGGCGCAGGTGCGATTGCCGCCAGCGCTGTGCTCGCCGCCTGCGATGCCAAGCCCGCAAAGGCCAACAAGCCCGCGGCGCCCGATCCGTCTGCAAAGCTTTATCCGGCCAAGCGCAACCCGCGCTATGCACTGGATCGCGCGCTCACCAAAGAGAACATCGCGGAGACCTATAACAATTATTACGAATTCGGCACGCAGAAGCAGATCTACAACGAAGCGCAGGCGTTGCCGATCCGGCCATGGACGGTGAGCATTGAAGGGCAGGTGGAAAAGCCCTTCACCATCGGCATCGACGATCTCATCAAAAAGATGCCGCTGGAAGAACGGCTCTATCGCCACCGTTGCGTGGAGGCCTGGGCGATGGCCGTGCCGTGGACGGGCTTTCCCTTGAAGGCGCTGATCGATCTGGCGAAACCTTTGTCCGGCACGCAATTCGTCGAGATGCAAACCTTCATGATGCCCGATGTCGCCGATGGCCAGCGCCAGCCCTGGTATCCGTGGCCCTACACCGAAGGCCTCACCATGGCGGAAGCGACGAACGAACTCGCATTCCTCGCGACCGGCGTTTATGGCAAGCCGCTGCCCAAGCAGATGGGTTCGCCGCTCAGGCTGGCGACGCCGTGGAAATACGGCTTCAAATCCGTCAAGGGAATCGTGCGCTTCAAATTCCAGAACCAGCGGCCGCGCAGCTATTGGGAAACCACCGGACCGGACGAATATGGTTTCTGGGCGAACGTGAATCCCGCCGTGCCGCATCCGCGCTGGAGTCAGGCAAGCGAAGAACTGATCGGCACGGGCGGACAAATGGTGCCCACCAAAATCTTCAACGGCTACGGCGAACAGGTCGCGGGAATTTACAAGGACATGAAACTCGGCGATCTGCTTTATCGCTGATGATACGCTTGACATGATACGTATCGCGTATTATTCTTGCAGTTTATGATCAAGTCCTGGGCGAATAGCGCCACGCGGAAATTCGCCGAAACGGGAAAAGCAAAATTCCCTGGTCTTGATCATGCCCGCGCCGATAAATTGTTGGCGTTGCTCGATAACGCTCGTTCTCTAAAGGATATAGATCCGTTGAAGAGCACGGGCCTGCATCCTTTGAAGGGTGCACGCAAGGGGCAATGGGCCATTAGCGTCAACGGGCCGTGGCGCATTTGTTTCAGGTTTCACGATGGAGATGCGTATGAAGTCGAAATCGCCGACTATCACTAGACGCGGTGCCTTAAGGCCGGTTCATCCGGGGGCGGTTCTGGCTATGGAAATGGAAACGCGCGGTCTTTCTGCGTTGGCGCTGGCGCTGAAGCTGCGCGTGCCGGCCAACCGGATTTCGGAAATTGTAAGTGGGCGCCGGGCCGTTACCCCGGAGACGGCACTCAGGCTCGGCTACTATTTCAAAACTGGACCTGAAATCTGGAGCCGCCTGCAGGTGAGCTATGATCTGGCCATGGCAGAGCGCGAGCATGGCGCCGCCATCCGGCGCGAAGTCGAAGTTGCGGCGTAAAAAAACGCCGGAGCGGGGGGCGCTCCGGCGTTAGAGTCCTGCTTGGATATACGCGGTCCTGTATCCGGGGGGCGGAGACAAGACCGCCGAAGGCGAACCTTCGAAGTGCCGCCGCAATTGGGGGGCAAAAGTGGCGGCACTGTTCAAATAAGCTTATCCACCATCCAATTCAATAAGTAGTTAAACGGACAAGCGATTATCGCGCGCGCTTCACGATAAAATGTGCCGTGCCATATTGAGTTGTCTGTCAGCAGCAAGCCCAAAAAGCGCGATAGAACAAGTGTTTCATGCGCGCAAAACGCGCCGCTGCACTTGCGAATGACAATCTTGTCAATAACGCCAATCTTTTGCGGCACGCACCAGGAAGTCGCGGAAGGCGGCGACGCGCTTGGATTGGCGCATGGCATCGGGATAGACCAGATGCACGTCGAAGGACGGCCCCTCGATATCCGGCAGCACGCGCACGAGGTGCGGGCGCGTCTCCACCAGATAGTCCGGCAACGCGGCCAATCCGACGCCGGCTTCCACCGCGTGCAGGATACCCGTCAAATTGTTGATGCGCAGCGTGCGTGAGACGCCATTGGGGCCGAGGCGCCGCGTGGTGTCGATCAGCCAGTTCACATCGCGGATTTCGGGCGCGGCAGTTTCGCCATAGGAAACCAGCGTGTGATTCAGAAGATCTTCGAGATTCTGCGGGTTGCCCGCGCGCGCCAGATACGCTTCTGTCGCGTAGAGATGGTAATGCACCGTGAACAATTTGCGCTGGATGAGATCGGCTTGCACCGGCGCGCGCATGCGCAGCGCGAGATCGGCCTCGCGCTGGGCGAGATCGAGTTCGCGATCCTCAAACACCAGATGCACCTGCAACTCGGGAAATTCCTGCAGGAATTCATGCAGACGCGGCAACAGCCAGTACGTGCCCAGACCATGGCTTGAAGTGATCTTCAGCGAACCGCGCGGTGCGGCCTGCACGTTCTTCAGGGCTTCCTCAGCTTGCGCCAAACGGTTCAGAACATCCGACACCGCGCCGTAAAGCAGCTCGCCTTCATCGGTGAGCGTCAATCCGCGCGCGTGGCGCTGGAACAGCGGCGTTGCGATTTCTTCTTCGAGCGCGCTGATCTGGCGGCTGACGGCCGACTGGCTGAGCGTGAGCATTTGGCCCGCATGCGTGAAACTTCCCGCCGATGCCACAGCGTGGAAGATACGAAGCTTGTCCCAATCCATGACGCTCCCCCGAAGGACGTCTAGTGCCCGCCCGCCAGAAAACGCTCGGCCTCAAGTGCTGCCATGCAGCCCATGCCTGCGGCCGTCACCGCCTGACGGAAAATCTTGTCTTTCACATCGCCCGCCGCGAATACGCCCGCCACGCTGGTGCGCGTCGAATCCGGCGCGGTGATGATGTAGCCGCTCTCGTCCATATCGAGCTGGCCCTTGAACAATTCGGTTGCCGGCGAATGTCCAATGGCGATGAACAATCCATCGACCGCCATTTCGCCGCGCGCGCCGGTTTCGAGATTGCGATGCACGATGCCGGTGACGCCGCGCGGATTCTCGCTGCCCGTTACTTCGTCGATCACCGTATTGTACACGACATCGATCTTGCGATTGGCGGCAAGCCGCATCTGATTGGTCTTGTCGGCGCGCAAAGCGGCCTTGCGATGAAACAGCGTGACGTGATCGGCGAAATTGGTGAGGAACAAAGCCTCCTCCACCGCCGTGTTGCCGCCACCGACGACCGCCACGCGTTTGCCGCGGAAGAAGAAGCCGTCGCAAGTGGCGCAAGCCGAAACGCCGAAGCCCTTGAATTTCTCTTCCGTCGGCAATCCCAGCCAATTGGCTTGCGCGCCGGTGGCGATGATGAGCGTCTCGGCGATGTAGCGTTCGCCGGAATCGCCGATCAGCGTGAAGGGCCGCTTCGCCAGATCGGCGGCGGCGATCGTATCCTGCACCAGCCGCGTGCCGACATGCTCGGCCTGCGCCTGCATCTGCTCCATCAGCCAGGGCCCCTGAATTGCGTCGGCGAAGCCCGGATAATTCTCGACTTCCGTGGTGATGGTGAGCTGGCCGCCGGGCTGGAGGCCCGCGATCATGATCGGTTCCAGCATGGCGCGCGCGGCATAGATCGCCGCCGTGGCGCCTGCCGGGCCACTTCCCAGAATGACGACTTTGCTATGCACGGGTGAACCGGCCGACATGGCGCTCCCTTTGATGAGCAGGATGCGCCGGCTGCCTGTTTGGCAGCCATCACCCCTTCACCCTTCCATATCGGAAGCGGCTGCGGAAACGTCAAGAAGCTTGCGGATTGCCGCGGCCGCCCGGCCCGTTTCATCCAGAGGTTCGTAAGTCCAGTGCTCGATTTTGCCGGTGAAGGGCCGTGTGACGCCCCGATTCGCGAGCGCTTCGTGGAACTGGCGGAACTTCGCCGAACCGCCCGGTAGCGGGAAAATGTGCACTGGTTTGCCGGTCGCCGCGGCTTCGCAAGCCATGTTCACCGAATCGGCGGTGACGAGAAACGCATCCGCCCAGGCGAGCAATCCCAGATAGGGATTTTCCCCTTCGCCGTTCCAGATATAGGCGTCGCTTCCGTCCAGCGCCTTGCGGATGATGGCGAGATTCTCCTCGCCCGTGCGGCGCGAGGCGGTGATCATCAAGCCCGAAGATTTGGAGAGATTGCTCAGCGCGCGTGCCAAAGCTTCAGCTTCCACCACACCAAAGCGGTAGGCTTTGTTCGGACCTCCGAGCAGCACGGCGATGCGGGGACCGCGCATTTTCTCGAACTGTCCGGCAAAGCAGGTGCGCGCTTCGGCGAGCCGCGCCGGGCTGATGCGGTTTGGACTTCCCAGCAGCGGCAGAACATTGGTGCCGGTCAGCCCATCATGCTGTGGCGGCACGACCAGATCGAACAATGTGGGGTTCACGCGCGGGTGCTGGCATTGGACGGTGAGCGTCCGGCCCCCGCTCGCCTTCCTGATCGCCGCCATGAACGGGATGCTCTGCCGCCCGCAACCGATGGCTACCGCGGGCCAAGGCGGGGTGAGCACATCCGAGTCCGAGGTTGCGTGCCCGAAGGGCTCGACCGGTAGATAACTGGCGAATAGCCCCCATGGCCAATCGAGCTTCACCCGCTTGGCCGAAATCGGCATGCCCAGCCGCTCGGCCAGGCCAAGTGCTTGATTTTCCATGCCCGCGGTCCCGTCCGTGACGGCCCAGCAGTCGCCGGTAACTTTATTTCGTGATCCTTGGGACATGAACTGTCTTGATATCGAAACTTTATTGCTCAGAACAGCGCCCGGGGGTTTAATGCGCGCGACATAATAAAACGGGCAAGAGCTATGGAGCATCATAAACTGGATTCGATCGACCTGCGGATTCTTTCCGAATTGCAGGATAATGGGCGCATCACCAATGTAGAGCTTTCGCGCCGCGCCAAAATCACTGCGCCCCCCTGCCTGCGGCGAATGCGCGCGCTGGAAAAAGCGGGCTACATCAAAGGTTATCACGCCGATCTGGACAGCAAGCAGCTCGGCTATGAGGTGACGGGCTTCGTGTTCGTGGGGCTCGCAAGCCAGGCCGAAGCCGATCTGAAGAATTTCGAAGAGCAGGTGCGCAATTGGGCGACCGTGCGCGAATGCTTCATGTTGAACGGTGAAGTCGATTTCCTGCTGAAGGTGGTGGCGAAGGATCTGTCGTCTTTCCAGACCTTCGTGACGGAAACCCTGACTGCGGCGAAGAATGTTGCGAGCGTGAAGACCGCGCTCGTCATCCATCCCAGCAAGCGCGAGCCGGGCGTTCCCATCGAATTGCGTTGAGCGACCCGCTCGCATGACTTCAATCTTCCGCAAAATGCCATGGCTCGATCGGACGGGCCGGTTTTCATGGCCGAAAACCGCGACGTTCGTTGCGCTGTTCCTGCCGGGCCTTGCGGCAATTGTCGATTTGGCCGATGGCGCGTTCGGCGCGGAGCCCTCCAAGCAGGTGATCCATGCGATGGGATTGTGGACCATCCGGCTGATCCTGCTCGCGCTCGCTATCACGCCGGCGATGCAGATTTTCAAGCTGCCGCGGCTTTTGATCGTGCGCCGCATGATCGGGGTTGCGGCATTCACGTATGCGGCGCTGCATTTCTCGGCTTACATCGTGCAGCAGCATTTCAATCTTTCGAAAGTCGCGAGCGAGATTTATCTGCGCTTCTATCTCGCCATCGGCTTTGCCACGCTGCTGATCTTGCTGGCGCTCGCCGTCACCTCCACCGATGCCATGATAAGGCGCATGGGTTCGCGCCGCTGGACGTTGCTGCATAGGGTGATCTATTTGGGCGGCGTGCTCGCCTTCATTCACTACATCGTTCAGGTGAAACTCGATGTGACCGAGCCCACGATCTTCGGCGGCATCTTCATATGGCTGATGCTTTACCGCGCGGCGCTATGGACGCTCGGACAAAAGCGCGCCGTGCAACCGCTGACATTGCTGGCGCTGGCATTCGCTGCTGGCGCATTGACGATGGCGGGCGAGGCGGCCGGTTATTCGCTGTTCACGCATATCGATGGTTCGCGCGTATTCGCGGCGAATTTCTCGCTGGCGGCAGGCCTGCGCCCCGGCTGGTATGCATTGATTTTCGGATTGATCGTGGCGGGCGCTGCGTTCGTGCGCGCGCTATTCGTGCCCACACCCAACCGCGCAAAACCAGTTACAGTTTAGGCAGCACCCGGCAAGGTCTTTCTGGCGGGTGCGGCGGGCACGGCGTCGATATTGCCGCCATGCGCCTTGGCGATTTCGCGTGCCATCAGCACGCGAGGCCGGTCGAAGACGAAAGCATTGAGAACGAGATTCACATTCTCGCCATCGTCGGAAAGCGGCAGATAGATGGAATCGAATTGCTCATAACCCGATGCGATCCAGCCCGCATCCCCGAACACACGCATGACGACCTTGTCGCGCGCCGTCTTGCGGAAAATCGCTTTCACACCCTTGATCGCGCCGTCGCCGCCGGGCGCAAATGCTTCGGTGACGGTTTTGCCGGTGGCATCGCGCAGAAAATATTGCGTCACCAGCGTACCGATCAGACGGAAGCGGAAATCGACGAAGCCGGGCAACACCTCTGCCATGTTCACCCAGCCCAGATGCTCGCGCAGTTCGGACGGGCGAATATCGTTGCGTGACGGCATCGCGCGTGCGCCGCGCTTGACATCCCAATAACTGCGCAGAAAAGCGAGCGTGGGGTGTTCGAGATTGATGGGGTTTATTTCGGACCCCACGGAGATCAAACGGTCGGCCATTTGGGTATTTCCGGTTCACGCAAGGATGGGCAAGCAATGCGGATCGTATCCCGGCACGATTAATCAATGGTTAGAGTCGCGTTTTTTCCTGTTAACTCCCCGTATAATTCGCGCGGCATCTTCACGCGGAAGGACGCGCCAGCAAACTGTGACGTGCTGCGTAAAAAACATACACAATCAATCCGATTCCGTTCCAAATGAAGAAACGAATTTGCGTGGCGCTGGGTAGATTCCAGAACAGATAGATACAACCGCCAATCGCAAGCGGCCCCACAAGCCACCATAGCGGCGTGCGAAAGACGCGCTTGCGCGCGGGTTCGCGCAGTCGCAACAGCATCATGGACAATGCAACCGCAATGAAGGCGCAGAGCGTTCCCGCATTGGCGAGTTCGGCGATGTCCTTTAATGGCAGGAAGCCCGCAATCGCCGCGGCGATTGTGCCGGTGATCGCTGTCATCAAAACTGGCGTACCCGTTTTGGGACTCACCCGCGCCCAGCTTCGCGGCAGCAGGCCGTCGCGCGCCATCACGAAGAAGATGCGGCTCTGGCCATACATGAACACCATGATGACGGTAGGCAGCGCCACGATAGCAGCCGTGGCAACCAGCGTCGCCGCTAGCGGATGATCGAGCACGCGCAAAGCCAGCGCCAGCGGTTCGGCGCTTTTCGACAATTGACCTATCGGCAGCGCGCCGATGGCCGATGCCGCAACCACCATGTAGATCGCCGTACACAGCACCATCGAGCCGACGATGCCGATGGAAAGATCGCGGCCGGGATTTTTGGTTTCCTCTGCAGCGGTGGAGATCGTGTCGAAGCCGTAGAAGGCGAAGAAGATCAGCGAAGCGGCAGGTACGACGCCGAGCTTGGCACCGTCGGGCCCAAGGCTGAAATAGCCGTGCGGCGCGAAGGGCTGAAAATGCGCCGCATCGAAATGGGGCAATGTCAGCAGCACAAAGGCGCCGAGTGCAACGAGCTTCACCAGCACCAGAACGAAATTCACCGTAGCACTCTCGCGCGTGCCGATGATGAGCATTCCGGCAACGGCAAATGAAATCAGCACCGCAGGCAGATTGATGATGCCGCCCGCCGCGGGCCCTGCCAGCAAATAGGCGGGCACACCCCAATGCGACGACACCATCACGCCCGATGCATAGGCGGACCAACCCACCGAAACCGCACCGCAAACCACCGTATATTCGAGGATCAGGCTCCAGCCCACGATCCACGCCACCAGCTCGCCCATCACGGCATAGGAGTAGGTGTAGGCGCTGCCGGCGGCCGGAATCATCGTGGCCATTTCGGCGTAAGCCAGTGCCGCGCAGGCGCATACCGCACCGGCCAGCGCGAAGGACAGGATCACCGCCGGTCCCGCCAGCCCCGCACCGATGCCGGTCAGCGTGTAGATGCCGGTTCCGACAATGGCGCCGACCCCCATGGCCATCAGATGAGGCCAGCTCAGTGTCTGTTTAAGGCGGTGGCCGCTTTCTATTGAGGCGACCGCATCCAATGATTTGCGCCGGTTCCAGAATGCCATTGCTGCCCCCGTTCCAAGCGTAGAGTTTATTCGCCGTTTACCACTCATAAACTAAAAGCAAATGGGGAAGTAACGATTTCGCCTTAATGTGATGGGCATGGACCGGCAAACTATACACGGACTTTGCTTACTGGCGCTTGCCTTCAGCGCGCCAGCCTTTGCTGGCACACTCAAGGTTGAAATCACCGGCACCGACGGCAAGCCTGCCGCGAGCGCAGTGGTCGAGCTTGTGCCCGATGCACCGCAAGATGTTATTTCGCATCTGCCCAACGAGGCAATCATCGATCAGCGCGAGGAGACGTTCATACCGCTGGTCTCGCTCATCCGGCGTGGCGGGCGCGCGGTCTTCACCAATCACGATACGACCATGCATCAGGTCTATTCATTCTCGCCCATCAAGCAGTTCGAATTCGAGATCGACGAGGGCCAGCGTTCCGCGCCCGTGGTGTTCGAGAAGGCGGGTGTGGCATCCATCGGCTGCAACATCCACGATCAGATGATCACTTTCGTCTATGTCGCGCAGTCCCCATGGGCCGTCATGACCGACGCGCAAGGCCGCGCCGCAATCGCCGATGTTCCCTCTGGCACTTACCACGTCAATATCTGGCATCCGCAATTGACGCCGGGCCGCGCACCGCCCTCCGTGGCGCTTTCGGTTTCCGGCGCGGAGACGAAATTCTCGCAGGCGATCTCGCTTCTGCCCGGCATGCCCGGCAAGAAGCACATGCACATGCAGATGTATTGAGGATGAGCTTTCGCAACCGCCTCGCACTTTTCCTTGTGGTGACGCTGATCGCCGTGCAGGCGCTCACCGTGTTCTTTGCCTACACCTATTTGCGTCACGATCTGGTGGAGCGGGGAAAGCGAGAACTCGCTGCCTCCATGGGCGTATTCACGCGCCAGCTCACATTTCTTTCGGACCGCGTGACCGACGGCGTGAACGTGCTGTCGCTGGATTATGCGTTGCGCGCCGCCATAGGCCAGCACGATCGCGATACGGAGCTTTCGGCGCTGCGCAATCACGGCAATCGCATCGGCGCCACGCGCATGATGCTGGTGGGACTGGATGGCGGCATTTCCGCCGACACTACTGCCCCGCAAAGAAGCGGCGATGCCTTTCCGTTTGCGAGCCTGCTTCAGGCAGCGGCGGAAAACAACGAAGGAACGGCGCTGGCGACGCTGGGCGGACAGATCTACTGGATCGTTGTCGTGCCGGTGCGCGCGCCGGTGCCGATTGCGTTCATCGCGGCCTGCATTCCGGTGAACGATGCGTTGCTGGAAAAGCTGCGCGAGATTTCCTCGACGAAACGCTCGGTGGTGCTGGCGAGCCTCGGCCCCGACGGCCGCTGGATCGTGGGCGCGAAAAGTGCCGCGTCCGCGCGGCATTTCCATCTGCCGACGGCCGCGCATTTGACGCAGAGCGAGGCATCGCTGGCCAATGAACGCGGCAGCGAATATCTCACCGTCACTGCGCCGCTGAAGACGGCCGCAGGAAGCGCGCCGGTCGTGGCGATCATGGATTATCCGCTGGACGAAGCGCTGGCCGCCTATCGCTCGCTCATCGCGCCCATGCTGTTTGTGCTGATCTTCGGCCTGCTCGCCGCACTGGCGGGCGCCATGTTGATCGTGCGCAGCGTATCGCGGCCGCTGGAGGTTCTGGCCAGTGCTGCCAAACGCATCGCCGGTGGCGATTATTCTCCGCCGCCGCGTCTGGAACAGCGCGATGAGTTGGGCCATCTGGCCGATGCGCTCGCCAACATGACGCAATCCATCGCCGAGCGCGAAGCCGCACTCAAAAGCGCCATGGAAGCGATGGAGATGGCGCGCAATCAGGCCGTGCAGGCCAATGACGCGAAATCGCAATTCCTCGCCAATATGAGCCATGAATTTCGCACACCGCTGAACGCCATTGTCGGCTTCAGCGAAATGATGGAGCAGCAGGTGCTTGGCCCCATCGGCACCGCGCGCTATGCCGAATATGCGCATGACATCCACACGAGCGGCCAGCATTTGCGCGGTCTGGTGGACCGCATGCTGGATCTGGCCGAAGCGGAATCGCAACGTCTGACAATCGCGCGCGTGCCGGTTTCGCCGGGGCATATGCTGAGGGAATGCGTGAGCGCGCTGGAATTGTTCGCGCGTCAATCCGGCGTGCGCGTGCATTTGCGCGAGGATGCGATGCCGCTGGTGGAGGGCGACGAAGCCAAATTGCGGCAGGCTTTCGTGAACCTGATCCACAACGCCATCAAATTCACGCCCGCGGGCGGCGAGGTGGAAATTTCCGCGGCCGCGCGCAACAACCGGCTGGCAATTCGGATCGCCGACAATGGCATCGGCATGGAACCGGAGCTGCTGCCGACTGTGGTGCGCCCGTTCCATCGGCTGAGACATGCCTTTGACGGCCAGCATCAGGGCGCAGGCATTGGCCTGCCCTTCGCCAAGGTCGTAATCGAGTTGCATGGTGGATCGCTGCTGCTCTCCAGCGCCGTGGGCGTCGGGACCACGGTTCTGATTGAATTGCCGGTGGCAGCCGGCGCTCTCACCAACGCGGCGTGACGGCGATGCGCAAATTTCTCCCCCTGTTGTTCCTGCTTCTTGGCGCGGTGCCTGCGCAGGCGATGGATTTCGGTTTCGACGGCTATGTCGATGGCCGCATCGTGGCCGCCGGCGATGAACGTCCATGGCTCGATGGCGGGCTCGGCAAGCTGCGCTATGGCAATGGCGATGTCGGTGCGCAGTTCGGGGGCGCGGTGGGGCAGGGCTATGTGCTGCTGACGCCGGAAATTCTCGCCGTTGCCGTGATCCGTATGGAGCCGCAGCAACGCAAGACTTTCGATGCGTTGGAAGCCTATATCCGCTACCGCCCGGTTTCGACGACGGCGTGGCGCTGGTCGCTGAAGCTGGGCGCATTCTTTCCGCCATTCTCGCTGGAGAATACCGAACTTGGTTGGACGAGTTATTGGACGCTGACGCCGTCCGCGATCAATTCCTGGGTCGGCGATGAATTGCGCACCATCGGCGGCGAAAGCTCGCTCGAATGGCGCCGCGAAGAAGGCACGCTCACATTCACCGGCGCGCTGTTCACGCGCAACGATCCGGCAGGCGTCATCATGGCGGATCGCGGCTGGTCGCTGGATGACCGGCCCACCGGTCTGTTCGATCATCTGAGCGTGCCGGACGCGTCGCTGATCGCGCATGGCGCGCCATTCCCCGACGACACGCCGATCTTCGTGGAATTCGATCATCGGCTTGGCTGGTACGCAGGCGCGTCGTGGGACGATGCCATGCAATGGCATCTCGAATTGTTGCGCTACGACAATCGCGCCGATCCCTCCGCGCATCACGAAGATTATTTTGCGTGGCGGACGAAATTCTGGAGCGCGGGCGCGTCATACAAAATGGATGAGTTCACGCTGCTGGCGCAAGCCATGACGGGCGACACGGTGATCGAACCGTTCGGTGGATTTTATTCAACCACCGATTTTGACTCCGCTTACGCGCTGCTCGGGTGGGAGCGCGGGCAATGGCGGCTGGCCGCGCGCGCCGACATCTTCCACACACGCAATTTCACGACCTTCGGGCCCGGCGGGCTGGGCGAAAACGGCCATGCGCTGACGCTTGCCGCAAGCTTTCTACCGAAGGATTGGCTGCGGTTGACGGGCGAAGTGCTCGCCATCGACAGCAACCGGCCGGAGCGCATGATCGTCGCCGTTGCGCCGCATCAAACCGAAGTGCAGACGCAACTTTCAGCGCGCATCTATTTCTAAGGACTCAATGCGGCCCGCCACGCGGCCAGCAATTCATCGAGCGTGAGGTCCAAGGCGAGAAAGCGTTTGGCCGTGTCGCGAACGAAATTCTTGTCGCGTTCTGCGTTGAGATATTCCACCGGCGATTTGCCGTCGATGCGCGCGAGCAGGAATGCGCTGAGAAGCGCTGCGGCGCGTTTGTCTATGGCGGCTGGCTTTTCCCACGCGACACCGGCGAGGTAGGCGCTCTTCAACGCCACGAACGAATCCAGATACGCATTCGCATATTCCCGATGCCAGACGCATTTCAGCAACAAGTGATTGAGACAAAACGCAAGATCGAACGCCGGATCGCCGTAACATGCGGTCTCGGCATCGAGGAAGATCGGCCCACCTGGTCCGCAGAGGATATTCTTCGGACTGACATCGCCGTGCATCAGCGCGATGTGCGCCGTCGCCACGCTTTGTGCCAGCGCGCGAATGCGCGGGCCCACATCGGCATGGCGCTCTGCGGTGAAGAGCAGATAAGGTTCGATACGCAGCGCATGGAATTGCGCGCCTTGATCGAATTGCGCGGCAATGTCCGCGCGTCCGGCCGTCGCGGCATGAATGCGGGCGATGGCGCTGCCCACTTGCGCCGCGAAATCCGCGTCCACATTTCCTGCAGCCAGATTCGCCTTCCAGACGGGATATTTGTCGGGCGGAAAGAATTCCATGGCAAACATATGCCGCTCGCGATCCTGCCCCAGAATGGCCGGTACGGATTTCGCGTCCACCGAAGCGGCGAGCCTGAACCACGCCTCTTCGGTTTCCGCGCGCGCGGCCGGCGCATACCAGTCGGCCGCCACGCGCAATTTCGGCAGCGCGCGTTTGACGCAAATCGGCCCGCGCTCCAGATCCACGCGATAGACGTCGCAGGAAACGCCTCCCGACAAATTTTCAATGGCGAATTGCTCGCCGTCGCGCAGCAGCCCCATCTTTGTGAGCGCTTCCGCAACGTCACGGAATTCCGGGTATGGCGTGGTCGCGGTCATCTGGCACGAGCATCGGAGTCGCGCCAATATAACCCGCATTTCACTTCGGGGAGAGACATATGGAAATCAACGGTATCGCGCATATCTACATCACGGCGGGCGATTTTCCGCGCGCGCGGGAATTCTACCGGAAACTTCTGCCGTTCCTCGGCCTTAAGGAGCTTCTCGACACCGACCAGATTTATTATTGCATCGGTGGACGCACGGGTGTGGGCATCGCAGCACCGGGTGCGGAATATCAGGGCCATCGCTTCGTCCAGAACCGCGTCGGGCTGCATCACATCTGTTTCCGCGCCCGCGAACGCACCCATATCGATGAGGCGCATGAATTCCTCAAGGGCATCGGGGCCAAGATCGTGCATGGCGCGCAGGATGATTTCTACGCGCCGGGTTATTATTCGGTACTGTTCGAAGATCCTGACGGCGTGCGCCTGGAAATCAACCACATTCCCGGCCGCGGACATATGGATACGCTGGAAAAAGCTGCTGCGAGTTAAAAAGACGCCGCGCTAAACGAGATAGGCTGTCCCTAACAATATGAGACCGAGGGCGCCGAAGCCTGTCGCCGCGAACCAAAGCCAATGGCGCCGTGTGATGATGGCGACCGTGGACATGGCGATGCCGATTTCGAACAATGTCGCCGAACCCGTCAGCCAGTGATGACGTTCCTCGTGAACGGCGCTTTCGGCAAGCAGCCTGTCGCGGTCTTTTTCATCGGCGGCTGCGTCTTTTTTAATTTTGACTTGCGTGTCGGTATATTCCTTCGCGACCTTGCGATAGCGCTCGGCGTTCGGGCCGCCGGTGTCGGCCGCAATGCCGTAGAGATGCTTCTTGAGACTGTCGGCCTGAAACTCGTCCCACGCGTCGGTGGCGCGGTCCTGCGCCAGCACCGCTTCGCTCGTCGAATTGAGCGCCCGCCCACCTTCGACCGTTTCCAGACTTCCCGCCATGGCGGCAAGCACCGCCAATGCGGCAACCGAGATTGCGATCTTCGAGATGAGTGGATCGCCCGCATGCGCCGCATGTTGAGCGTGCTCGGTATGTTCATGCGCTTCTAAAGGTGCATCGTGCGCCATTGGGACCTCCACGAAAACTGCTGTGACCGCGTTGTGGCGTGCCACCCGAAGCTGCGCAGCAGCGAAGGGTGGCGGACAGAGAGGGATTCGAACCCTCGAACGGCTATTAACCGTTACACACTTTCCAGGCGTGCGCCTTCAACCGCTCGGCCATCTGTCCGTCTGACGGGCGAACCGCCCGGGAAGGGCGGGGAATATAGCGGCTAAAGTTCCTGCGGCAAGGACAAGCAAAAAGGGGCGGAACCTTGCGGCCCCGCCCCCGATTTCTGGCATCTCGAAGGCTCAATTCGTCCCGATGATTCCCCCGGCCACGCCCAGATCGCGCTTGGCCGCGACGATGGAGATGGTGAAGCCCGCCACGATGTCGAACAGCGCCATCAGCGTGATGAAAAAGAAGGGGGTGGTTGCGAATGGCTTCAGCGTGATGAACTCGACCAGCGCCACGATGAACACCAACATCGACAATGCATGATTGACGACTTCCACCGCGGTGGTGCGCGTGGCCTTCAACACTTCCACGAACAACAGGCCGAGCGCGAAGAGCGTCACGATATCGCCGATGCTCAGATTCCAGATTTCGCCGGAGAACATTTTGATCGGCATGCTGGTGGCCAGCAGCGCGTTGGTGCCCTCGGCGTTGAAACCATGCAAGGCAGCCAGCAAATTGTAGAGAACGACGGCGATGATCTTCAGCGGAAAAGAGCGCAGCACGGTTTACCTCCCGAAGGGCCCATAGGGATTACTGTACCATATCAGGGCGAAAGTGGGGCGTGGGCGCGACGGTGGCGTGACGCTATGGTTAAGCGGCCTCGGTTTTTGCCGCTTCCCGCAGCAAATTGCGCTCGCGGAAGATCAGATAGAGGTTGCGGGCATAAACGAACAATCCGGACGCCTGCCCGATAATAAAGACGGGATCCCCCTTGTAGATCGCATAGGCCAGCAGCACGATTCCGCCGCCAACGCTGCAATACCAGAAGGCGACGGGGATGACGCTGCGCCCCTCCATTTCGCTCTTGAACCATTGCACGATGAAGCGCGAGGCAAACAGCGCCTGACCGGCAAAACCCACCATCAGCCACAGATGCTGCGCCGTGAACCAGTTTAACAATTGCCCGGTCATTCAGATTTCCCTGGAATCTGCTGCGCCGCGGAAGCGTTTTTGCAGCCAGCGCACACCGAATATATCGCTGATGCCGACCACCAGCCTATCCCACACGCCATATTTGGATCGCCCGTGCAGGCGCGGGCGATGGCCGACCTCGACATAGCGCACGTCATAGCCCTCGCGCAGCATCAATGCGATGAGGAAGCGGTGGAGATGGTCGAAATAGGGCAGCGCCAGAAAAGCTTCGCGGCGGAAAGCCTTGAGCCCGCAGCCTGTGTCGGTGGCGTGGTCATGCAGCATCCAGCGGCGAAAGCGGTTGGCGAGGCCGGAGGCAAGCTTTTTCTTGGCCGTGTCCTGCCGGTTCATGCGCACCCCTGAAACGAGCCCGATTCGCTCGGCGCCCGCGCCGCGAAAAACGGCTAGCAGCTTGGGGATGTCGGCCGGATCGTTCTGGCCGTCGCCGTCCAGGGTGACGATTATTTCACTGCGTGCGGCACGAACGCCCGTGCGAATGGCGCGGCTCTGGCCGATATTGCGGCCGTGTTGAATCACGCGCAGGGCGGGGATTTCGGATTTGAGCTTCTTGAGAACGGCGGCGGTATCGTCGGTCGAGCCGTCATCCACGAAGATGATTTCAGCCGCTTCCCCCGCGACAGCGCTGGCGATCTCATGCGCCAGCGGAGCGACGTTCTCGCCCTCGTCCTTCACCGGCACGACAATGGACAGCGCAAGCGCCATGCGGATGTTCCGTTCAATCCCGTCATACATTAGGTTCGCGGGCGCGTTGCCCAGATCCCGTGTCCGCAGGCCTTGCGGGATAGCCCAGTCGCGCGCGGCGGGCGCCTTATACAGGCCCCGCGCAGATAGAAACAGGCCTGTGCCAGTTAAGCGCATCCCGCTGTCCTTCCGGTGTATCTTCCGCCAATTACCGGGCCGGGCATTCAAGAGGCATTCCACATGAGCGAGGCCGCCGTCGCGCCCTATACGGGGTCGCCGCTCCTGGAGCGGCTGGCCAGGCGGCCGTTCATTGTCCTCTTCTTTCTGTGCTTCATCGCCTGGGTGCCCGGCTTTTTTACGCTGCCGCCGCTCGATCGCGACGAGAGCCGTTTCGCACAGGCCTCCAAGCAGATGATCGAGACCGGCAATTACGTCGATATCCGCTACAGCGTCGGTCCCCGCTACAAAAAGCCCATCGGCATCTATTGGCTGCAGGCCGCTTCCACCCAGCTGCTCGGCAATGGCCACCTCAATTGGATATGGACCTACCGGCTGCCTTCGCTGATCGGCGGATTCATTGCAGTGTTCCTTGCCTTCTGGTGCGCGCGTGCGTTTGCTTCGCCACCGGTGGCGCTGATCGCGGCGGCACTGATCGGTTTTACGGTTTCGCTGACGGCGGAAACCAAAATCGCGAAAACCGATGCAATGCTTCTGGCAACCGTTCTCGGTTCGCAGGCGCTGTTGATGCGGTCCTATCTGGCGGCGCGCGATTCCACGCGGATTTTGCCCAGCCGTGCGATGGCGCTGGGCGGATGGGCTGCATTCGCATTCGGCGTGCTTCTCAAAGGGCCGATCATCGTGGCCGTGCTCGGCGTGACGATCCTTGCGATCTCGCTATGGGATCGTGACTGGAAATGGCTGCGCACCATCCATCCGCTTCCCGGCCTGTTGCTGACCGCGCTGATCGTGTTGCCTTGGGGTATCGCCATTGCTTTCGAAAGCCATGGTGAATTCTACCAGCAGGCACTCGGGCACGATTTCGCGGCGAAAATTCTGGGTGGTCAGGAAACGCATGGCGCGCCGCCCGGCTACTATCTGGCATTGGCCAGCGTCACACTATGGCCCGCAACATTGTTTGTATTGCCCGGCATCGGTTCGGCCATCGCGCATCGCAAGGACCCCGTATTGCGCTATTTGCTGGCATGGGCGGGTGCCTGCTGGGTGATGTTCGAGATCGTGCCGACGAAATTGCCGCATTACATTCTGCCGGCCTATCCGGCGCTCGCATTCATGGGAGCGCTGTGGGCGATGCGGCCGAAGGACGAAGCCGAACCGGGATGGCAGCGGCTGCTGCGCTATGCGGCGGCACTGCAATTCGTGCTGGGTGTGGCCGCATTCACCATCGTGCCGATCGTGGCACCGCAGAAATTTGGCGACGGGACGACCTGGTGGCTGATCGCAGGTGCGTGCATCGGTGCAGCAGCAGGCTTGACGGCGGTGGTGCTGGCGCTGCGCCGCGAAACTGTTTCGGCGGCGGTGTGTGCGGTCGCGGCAGCCCTGATCTTCTATCCGCTGATCCTTTGGGGCGTTGTACCGCGTGCGACCGATGTCTGGATGAGCCCGCGTCTGGCTGAACGTGTCGCAAAGGACCGATTGTCCAACGATCCGCCGGTCGTGCTGGCGGGTTATGTCGAACCGAGCCTCATCTTCCTGCTCGGTACAAACACACAGATCGAAGGCGGCGACAACGCGGCGGGAATTGCCGCGATGCAGGGCGGTCTGGCGCTGATCGAAGATCATGAGCAGAAGCGATTCCTCACGCGGCTTGCAAGCCTCGGCGGTTCGGCCAAAAAGGTGGATGAACTGTCGGGCTACAATTATTCGCGCGGGCGCCGCGAGCATGTCACCTTCTATCGCATCACCCCGCCGCCCGAAGAAACCGCGCCACCCGCGGAATGAAGCGATGAACGAAGCGGAAAACATGCGCCTGTATCAGATCACCGCGGCAATCATTGCGGCGATCACATTGGTGCGTTTGGCCGTGCTGATCGTCTCGCCGCTCGAACTTTATCCCGACGAAGCACAATACTGGTTTTGGGCGCAAACGCCCGATCTCGGCTATTTCTCCAAGCCGCCGATGATCGCCTGGATCGTATGGCTGACGACAAATATCTTCGGCAATTCCGAATGGGCGATCCGCATCGCCGTGCCGCTGCTGCATGCGGGAACGGCGCTCTTTATCTACGGCATCGGCAAGCGCACCGCCGATGCGCGCGTCGGCATGTGGAGCGCGCTTGCTTATGTCACGCTGCCGGGGATTTCCTATTCCTGCGGGCTCGTTTCGACCGATGTGCCGCTGCTGTTCTTCTGGTCCATGGCACTTTACGCGTTCATCAGGGCGCTGGATGAGCCGGGATGGTTGTGGTCCATCGTTTGCGGCATCGGTTTCGGGTTGGGGCTGCTGTCGAAATACGCGATGCTCTATTTCGTGCTGGGCGCGGTGCTGGCAGCCGTCGCGATTCCCAAGGTGCGCGCACTGGTGCTGAGTTTTCGCTGGCTGGCGATTGTGCTGATCGGGCTTGCGCTCTTGTCGCCGAACATCTGGTGGAATGCGGCGCACGGCTTTCCCACCGTTGCGCACACCGAAGCCAACGCCAATTGGGGCCATGCCCGCTACAATATCGTCAATGCTCTGGCCTTTGTTGGCGGGCAATTCGGCGTCTTCGGACCCGTGCTGATGACCGCCTTTCTTGTCGGCGTCTGCCAATTGGCGCGGCGGCGCGACGACCGCGACCTGTTGCTGGCGGCGTTTTCGGTGCCGGTGCTGCTCATCATCACGGTGCAGGCCTTCATCTCCGAGGCCAACGCCAATTGGGCGGCCGTGGGCTATGTGGCTGCCGTGCCGCTTGCCGTAAGCACGATGTTCAACGCGATGCGGCGCTGGCCGCTGTGGATTTCGTTCACTTTCAATGGGCTCGCGATGGTTCTTCTGTGGATCATTCTGGTATGGCCGGGCTTTGGCGAAATGATCGGGCAGGGCAACGCCTTCAAGCGGCAGGAGGGCTGGCGTCAATTGGGCATCGCCGTTGTGGAAGAGGCATGGAATGCACCGTACGACACAGTCGTCGTGGCCAATCGCAGCCTGATCGCCGAAATGATGTATTACGGGCGGACTGCCATGCTTCCCATCCGCATGTGGGACGCGGACAATCATGCGGACAATCACTTCGAAATGACTGTGCCGCTGACGCAAGCGTCTCATCATATGTTGTTGGTAGTCTTTCCCGATGAAGGGGCGCATGTGCTGCCCACATTCGATTCGGCAAAATTTGTTCACACCATCACAATCGCCGTCGGCGGGCATCACACTCGCGTCACGCAGCTCTTCGATGTACGCGGTTATCGCGGTCCACAGGCGCATCGCTGACGACTTCGAGTCAGTCATGAACCCGCGATTCGAAATCTCAGCGCCTTGTCTGCGCCGATATGACTCACATCTGTGAAAGGTTGCGAGAGATTTCGAACGCGCTCGCATGCGCCTCTTCTCGCGATGCATTCGAATCGGCGAAAGCCTCAGCGAGTCGGGCGCATCGAATTGGGCATGCCTTTACTTGAGTGCATTTCAATAATGCGGGGCTTTTACTTGCAACATATAGGAGCCCTATATTTGCCAAATTCTGGCGACCGTACAGTATTCGCGATGTTTCACTTGACGAACTCGCGAAAGCTTCTAAAGATCAATGGGCTCGCTACGCCGTTCGATGCGGAGCCGCTGGGGCTTTCGGGGCGTTACGCGGGGAGGGTCACGAGACACAATGGGTCTCCAATTGTTGCGGGGGCGTGAGCTGAAGCCTCCGTTGCGGGAAGTCCGCGGCACGCCGGTCACCGGCACCCACCTCAAGGAAGCGACACACGTAACGAACATCGAGGCGGCCAAGACCGCTCTTCGCTTTCCTGTAAATCCCGACACCAAAGCCTTTTACCACCGCTTCTATCCCGGCACGACGGCCGTGGAGTGGAACGACTGGCACTGGCAATTCCGTACCCGCATCCGCTCGCTGGATGAGCTGAAGCGGATTTTTCAACTGTCCGAGGATGAACGCCAGGCTGTGGAGCGCCATGATGGCCCACTGCCAGTGGGCATCACCCCCTATTACGCGAGCCTGATGGGGCTGGACGATCCGTCCGAGCCGCTACGCCGCACGCACATCATGACCGGCGACGAATATGTGCGCTTGCCGGGCGAGGCGGACGATCCGCTGGGCGAGGACCACGACACGGTCGTGCCCGGTCTGGTGCACCGCTATCCCGACCGCGTGCTGTTCCTCACCACCGGCACCTGCTCCACCTATTGCCGCTATTGCACGCGTGCGCGCGTGGTGGGCAATCCGGGCGGCGAATACCAATTCTCCACCAGCCAGTGGGAAAAGGCGCTGGGCTATCTCGAAGCCCACACCGAAGTGCGCGATGTGCTGCTCTCCGGCGGCGATCCGCTCTCCATCGGCGACGACAAGCTCGACTGGCTGCTGACGCGCCTGCGGGCCATCAAGCACATCGAATTCCTGCGCATCGGTACGAAAATCCCCGTGGTGCTGCCGCAACGCATCACCAAGAATTTTGTGAAGATGCTGAAGAAGCATCATCCGCTGTGGATGAGCATCCATTTCACGCATCCGACCGAACTGACGGCCGAGGTCACGGAATCCACCGCGCGGCTTGCCGATGCGGGCATTCCGCTGGGCTCGCAGACCGTGCTGCTGAAGGGCATCAATGACGATGCCGCGGTGATGAAGCCACTGATGCAGGGCCTGCTGAAGCGCCGCGTGAAGCCCTACTACCTCTACCAATGCGATCCGATCCGCGGCTCGGGCCATTTCCGCACGTCGGTGGACAAAGGGCTGGAGATCATCAAGGCGTTGCGCGGCCATACGACCGGCTATGCCACGCCGATGTTCTGCATCGACGCGCCGGGCGGCGGCGGCAAGATCCAGCTGGCGCCCGATCCGATCGTGGGGCGCGACGGGCCCGATCTGCTGTTGCGCAATTTCGAGGGGAAAGTCTACCGCTATCCCGACCCTGACGGTACGCTGGCGCGGTAGTTCTTCAGGAGCGATGAATGCGCATCGGGGTCACCTATGACCTCCGCGCCGATTACCTCGCGCTAGGCATGAGCGAGGAGGATACGGCCGAGTTCGACAGCGAAATCACCATCGACGCAATCTGCTCAGCGCTTTCGGGGTTGGGCTTCGGGCCCGTACGCATCGGCAATGTGAAGAAGCTGACCGAGGCGCTGGCGCGCGGCGAGCGCTGGGACGGCGTGTTCAATTTCTGCGAAGGCCTCAAGGGCGTGTCGCGCGAGGCGCAGGTGCCGGCGCTGCTGGAGGCTTACGATATTCCTTACGTGTTTTCCGATCCGCTGACCTCCGCGCTGACGCTGGACAAGGCGATGACCAAGCGCGTGGTGCGCGATTGCGGCGTGCCGACGGTGGATTTCGCGGTGATCGAAAAGATCGAGGACGCGCGCAAGGTCAATCTGCCGTTTCCACTGTTCCTGAAGCCGGTTGCCGAAGGTTCGGGCAAGGGCATCAACGCCAAATCGAAAGTGGATGATCGCGCCGCGCTGGAATCCGTGGCTGCCGAATTGCTCGCGCGTTTCAAGCAGCCCGTGCTGGTGGAAACATTCCTGGCGGGCCGTGAATTCACCGTCGCCATCACCGGCACGGGCGCGGATGCCGAAGTGCTGGGCGTGAGCGAAATCAAGCAAATCGAAAATTATGTCGGCCATGGCTACGGCTTCGAGAACAAGGAAGATTGGGAAGACAAGGTTTCCATCGTTCTTGCCGATGAGGTTTCCGCAAAAGCCGCGGGCGATGTGGCGCTGGCGGCATGGCGGAGCTTGCGCTGCCGCGACGGTGGCCGCGTGGACATCCGCAACGACGCAAACGGAAAACCGCACTTCATCGAGGTCAATCCGCTGGCGGGCCTGCGCCCGGAATATTCCGATATGTGTTTCATTGCCCGGTTCAAGAATGTTTCCTATCAGGAGTTGATCGGAAAGATCATGAATTCGTTTTTGAAGCGCCACCCCGAATTGCAGCGCTGACCATGCGCGTGCTTGTCCTGCACTCCGATGTTGCGCCCGATGCGCCGCCTGACGAGCAGGACACGCTCATCACCGCGCGCGCTATCGCCGATGCGCTTCGTGAAAACAAACATGAGGCCACGCTCGCAGCGTTCGTGCCCGATCCGGCAGCGCTGAAAAAAATAATCGAAAGCACGCGCCCGCAGATCGTCATCAACATGGTCGAAAGTGTTTTTGGTGAGGGCGCGCAAGCCTGCATCGCGGCGGCGATGCTGGAAAAACTGGGCGTGGCTTATACGGGCGTAACGGCAGCTTCCATGGCGGTTACCGGCGACAAACCTTTGGCAAAAAATATTCTTCGCGCTGCCGGATTGCCGACGCCGGACTGGTCCGAGCCGCCGCATTGGGAAGGCCTCGCGGATGGCTGCAAATATGTCGTCAAATCCGCAACCGAAGATGCCTCGCTGGAACTGGATGACAGCGCGGTGGTCGCCAGTGCGAAAGCCGTTCGCGCCCGCGCGCATTATTGCGCGGCCAAGCATGGCGGGCGCTGGTTTGCGGAGGCCTATGTCGAGGGCCGTGAATACAATGTCGCAATTCTTGAGGAAGATGGTGCGCCGCGCGTGTTGCCCATTGCCGAAATGCAATTCGTGGACTGGGCGGCTGACCGGCCCAAGATTGTCGGTTACGCGGCCAAATGGGACGATGCTTCGAAGGACAGCACGAACACCGTGCGTGTCTTCGGCTGGGAGAAGGATGAGCCGGCGCTTTATCGCGCGCTTTGCGAGAATGCGCAGGCGGCGTGGAAATTGTTTGGGTTGACGGGGTATGCGCGCGTGGATTTCCGGGTCGATGCGCGCGGTGCTCCGCTGATTTTGGAAATCAATCCCAATCCCTGCCTCGAACCCAAGGCGGGCTTCGCGGCGGCGGCGGGAAAAGCAGGTTTAAGCTATGCAGATACAATCGAACGAATTCTCCGCGCAGCGAAACGAAAGTGATCGCGCGGAATATGTATCGCTGCGCAGCGCCTTGCGCGAAGGCGACGCCGAAGCCGTCGCGCGGCTGGTTGCGCACACAGGCGTGTTCAATGCCGAAGAGGTGGCCGTTGCGCGCAGTTTGATCGAGGAAACGCGCGCACACGACAAGGGCGAATATCTGTTCCTCATGGCCGATGGCACCGACGGGCTCGATGGCTATGTCTGTTTCGGTCCGATCCCCGGCACGGAACGGCGCTATGAGCTTTACTGGATCGCAGTGCAGGCGCGGCATCGCGGGCTTGGGCGCAAATTGCTCGCGGCCTGCGAACGGGCCATACGCCAGTGCTGTGGCACGCATCTGTTCGCGGAAACTTCCACGCGCGAGGAATATGCGCCCGCGCACGCGCTCTATCGGTCGAGCGGTTACCGGCTGGAAGCGACCGTTGCGGATTATCACGCGGATGGCGATCACATGGCGATCTTCGCCAAACGTCTATAACCAGCCGCGGCGTTTGAACCACAGATACGGCACGACCGCCGAAACAATCATCACCACGACGGCCAGCGGATAGCCGAGCATCCAGTTCAGCTCCGGCATGTCCCTGAAATTCATGCCCCAGATGGAGGCAAACAGCGTCGGCGGCAGGAACACCATCGCCGCCACCGACATGATCTTGATGATGTTGTTCTGGTCGATGTTGATGAGGCCCAGCGTTGCATCCAGCAGGTAATTGAGTTTGCTGCCGAGGTAGGAGGAATGATCCTGCAGCGAGGTGATGTCGCGCGTCAGCGTTTTGAGATGCGCCTTGGTGTCCTTGCCGGGCTTCGTGTCGAGCGCCTGGGTGAGAAACGTAATCACGCGCCCGATGGTGAGCAGGCTTTCGCGCAATTTTCCGGAAAGATCATGCTTGTGGCCCAGCGCGCGCAGAATGCTCTGGAAATCGCGCGCCCCGATGGTCTTCTTGCCATCGCCGTTGAAAATATTGCGCGAGATCGCCTCCACCTCCTTGCCGATATGCTCGAGGATGTCGGCCATGCGGTCCACGATCACATCGAGCAGGCCCAGCAGCACGGCTTCGGCCGTTGTGGCGGGCACGCTTGTGCGTTCGCAGCGCGCCGCGAAGGTGCGGAACGGCTGCGGGTCGATGTAGCGGATGGTGACGAGCTTCTCATGCGCCAGCACGAAGGTCACGACATCGGCCATGGGATGCTCGGAATCGGCGTGGGAGAGCACCAGCGCCGTCATGAACAGGCCGCCCTCTTCCTGATACAGGCGGCTGGAGATTTCGATCTCTTCCATGTCGGCGCGGGTGGGCAATTCCATGCCCAGAAGGCGGTCCACCGCGCGGCGCTCCTCGGCTGAGGGATTGAAAAGGTCGAGCCAGAGGCTTGCGGCGGGGATTTCTCCCCCGTCCGCGATTTCGGCGCCCTTCAGGCCCCCGTTCTGTAATTGATAGGCCTTAAGCACGCGCCACCCCGGCTGCATTTTGGTGTTGGGAAACGCCGCGACCATAACCTTGGTTGTGGGATTGCGCTATTCGCGGGGCCAAGCGCTTGCACCGCTCGTCATTTCGCAGTCGCAACACGGTGCCATGGTAACCACGCGGGTGCGATTCGCTTTTCAATTCGCGGGAACTCCGGTAAGTTATTAACAACTCGTAAACAACTGTGTTGGGGGTTGGATGAGTAAGGGGAGCCGCGAGGGCGCGCGCCGCTACGCGAGGCTTGCTGCCAGTTTGGTCGTCACGCTTGCGTTGATTGGCTGTGGAGGGCTGGGGCTGCTGCCCTACCAGACGGACGTCGCCACCACCAATTTCGAATCCTACAAGGACGTCGAGGCTGCTTACCGGCAGATCACGCCCGGCGAGACCCGCGCCTCGGACCTTACCCAGATCGGCTTCGATTCGGCCCGCGCCCCCAATGTGGAGGTGCTCTCCTATCTGGGCGTGATCGAGCGTTTCATGCCGCGTGATTCCATCGGTTTCGACAGGCTCGATCCGGCGGTGCAATCCTGCATCGAGGCGCGCGACCGCTGCACGGCCTTCGTCTTCCGCCCCGAACGGCTGCATCAGGAGCGCACGGGCGAATTCCTGCTCGATATTTTCGGCTTCGAGCGCACGACCGTGAATTCCGGCTGGTCGGCGGAAGTGGTGTTCCTCGTGCAGGATGGGCGCGTGGCCTACAAGGTCATGTCCGGCCGGCCGAACATCCAGGACAGTCACGACAAGGTTCAGCCGCTGGGTCCGCTGCAGGATATCGGCGACACGGTGATGCGTACGGCCTCGCGGGTGCTATGAAGGGGGTGTTAGCGAGGAGCTAACACCATCATCATCTGACGGCCTTCCATCTTGGGGTATTGCTCGAGCTTGGCCATGGGCTCCGTGTCCTTCTGGATGCGGGTGAGCAATTCCATGCCGAGATGTTGGTGCGCCATTTCGCGGCCGCGGAAGCGCAGCGTGATTTTCACCTTGTCGCCTTCTTCGAAGAAGCGTTTCACCGCGCGCATTTTCACGTCGTAATCGTGATCGTCGATCGTCGGGCGCATCTTGATCTCCTTGATCTCGATGACCTTCTGCTTCTTGCGGGCTTCGGCGGCCTTTTTCTGCTGTTCGTATTTGAATTTGCCGTAGTCCATGAGCTTGACCACGGGCGGCTGTGCTTCGGGCGACACTTCCACAAGGTCGAAACCTTGCTCCTCCGCGATGGCGCGGGCTTCGTCGAGACCGATTTCACCGAATTTGTGACCGTCTCCCCCGATCAGGAGGATGGTGCGGGAGAATATCTCCTCATTCACACGGGGCCCGTCCTTCGCCGCTGGCGCGGAGGGACCTGCAAAACGTCTGGCTACTATGACTCTCTCCCTTCAGATGCCGCGCACAACCGCGTCCCGTGAGGTTTCCGAACTGCCCCACGAAACGTTTTTACGGTTCATTGGCGCAGAGGATTCTCCATTCAGCGATGGCGCGGACAGATACATTCGCGCGCGAAACCGGGGCCAAAGCCCCGCTTCCCGCACAGAATAGGGTCCGCGGGCCTTTTCGCAAGGTCTAATCGGTCACATCCTGACGGGATTCGGCCTCGCGCTTGATGCGGGCGATGAGCTGTTCCAGCGGCATCGCGCCCAAATCCTTGCCGGAGCGCAGCCGCACGGCGACTTTGCCCTCCGCGGCCTCGCGGTCGCCGATCACCAGCATATAGGGGATTTTCTGCGTCTGGGCGTTGAAGATCTTGCGCTGCATGCGCTCGTTGGAGGTGTCCACATCCACGCGCAAGCCCGCCGTGCCGTTCATCACCGGCACATCCATCAATTGCTGGCGCACTCTCTCGGCATATTCGCCCACCCGGTCGGTGATGGGCACGATGCGCGCCTGAACGGGTGCCAACCAGGTCGGGAACGCGCCGGCATAATGCTCGATCAGGAAGGCGGTGAAGCGCTCATGCGTGCCGAGCGGCGCGCGATGGATGACATAGACGGGATGCTCGCCGCCATCCTCACCGATATATTTGAGATCGAAGGTCTCGGTGGCGAGGAAATCGAGCTGGTTGGTGGAGATGGTGTATTCGGTGCCGATGGCCGAGCGGATCATGAAGTCGATCTTCGGTCCGTAGAACGCAGCTTCGCCCTTGCCCTCGATATATTTGTAACCGGACTCGTTCATCGCCTGCTTGATGATGTCGAGTGCCGCCACCCATTTCTCCGGCTCGTCGACATATTTGTCGAGTTTGCTCATGTCGGGCAGCGACAGGCGCATGTAATAGTCCTTGATGCCCATCAGCTCGTAATAGCGCGCGTGAAGATGCAGCACGCGGATGAACTCATCTTTCGCCTGATCGTAACGGCAATAGATATGCGCGTCGTTCATGCAGAAGCCGCGCACGCGCATCAGCCCCGACAATCCGCCCGACGCTTCGTAGCGGTAATCCTGCCCATATTCGGCAATGCGGATCGGCAGTTCGCGATAGGAATGCCGCGTCGCCCCGTAAATCAGGTGATGATGCGGGCAATTCATCGGGCGCAGGTAATAATTCTCGCCGTCGATATCGAGCGGCGAATACATGCCCTCGCTGTAATAGGGCAGATGGCGCGAGCGGTAATAAAGCGCTTCCTTGGCGATATGCGGCGTCGCCACGCGCTTGTAGCCCTCTTTGCGCTCTTCCTGCAGCGCCAGGAATTCAAGCTCCTGCCGGATGACCATGCCGTTCGGCATCCACAGCGGCAATCCGGCGCCGACATCGGGCGAGAAGGTGAAGAGCTCAAGCTCCTTGCCGAGCTTGCGATGGTCGCGCTTCTCCTGCTCCTCAAGTTTCAGGAGATAGGCATCGAGTTCTTTCTCGTCGCGCCACGCCGTGCCGTAGATGCGCTGAAGCTGCGCATTGTTGGAATCGCCGCGCCAATAGGCGCCCGCGATCTTCATCAGCTTGAACGCCTGTCCCACCTTGCCGGTGGAAGCAAAATGCGGCCCGCGGCAGAGGTCGTGCCAATCGCCGTGGAAATAGATCGAGACATCTTCGTCCGCCGGAATTGAGCGGATGAGTTCGGCCTTGTAATGCTCGCCGAGCTTTTCGAAATGCTCGATGGCTTTATCGCGCGGCCACACTTCACGGCGCGTCGGCAAATCCGCCTTCACGATCTCGCGCATCTTGGCTTCGATCTTCGTCAGATCGTCGGGCGTGAACGGAGTCTCGCGCGCGAAATCGTAATAGAAGCCGTCCTCGATGGTCGGGCCGATGGTCACTTGCGTGCCGGGGTAAAGCTCCTGAACGGCCATGGCGAGGATATGCGCCGCGTCGTGGCGGATCAGCTCCAGCGCCTGCTCATCCTTGCGGGTGATGATTCTGAGGGCGCCGTCGCCTTCCAGCGGGCGGAAGATGTCCCGGACATTACCATTCACCTCGACGGCCAACGCCGCCTTGGCCAGCCCCGGTCCGATGGCCGCCGCCACATCCGCTCCCGTGGCGCCGCGGGCAAGCGTCAACGCCTTGCCGTCGGGCAGGGTGAGGGTGACGGACGCTGATTCTGAGGCGGACACGGTGATTTTCCTCTGGTTGCGCGGGTGGCCGGACCATCCTTAAGACCTGTCCCAAAGTCAATCTGGCCGGACTACCACTTGTAGTAAGTCTGCATTCGGCTCAAAATACGGGTGTGAGGGGCTCCGAAACGGAGAGAGTATGATGAGACGCATCTTAATCGGGGCGGCGCTGGCTTCGCTTGCAATCAGTTCTGCCTATGCACAATCGGCAACCGTCATGAACGGCACGACGTGCCTGAAGACGATCATGGTGGACCGCACGAAGATTCTGGATCCCATGTCCATTATCTTCTACATGAAAGATCATACGGCGTGGCTGAACACATTCAAGAATCCCTGCACCACGCTGCCGCATAATGGCTACATCTATATGCCGACACCGCCGGACAATATCTGCGGCGATTTGCAGAGAATTCGCGTGATTCAAACACACGAAGTCTGCCAATTGGGCACGTTCACGCCCTATACGCCGGAAAAACCGGTGGAGTGAAAGCCGATTACTCCTAACAAGTGAGGGGCTCACTTTTTCAGGAGTTTCGCCATGAAAGCGATTGTTGCCGGAGCGGCGTTCGCATTGCTCTTGATCGGAGCGGCGCATGCCGAAACCTCTGCGCCGCCGGGCGGCCACGTCTGTCTGTGGACCTATCTGATCGACCATACAAAAACGGTCGATCCGCAGACCATCGTTTTTCACATGAAAAACGGCGACGCATGGACCAACAGGCTGGCTGTGCCGTGCCGCGGGTTGATGTTCCACGGCTTTGCCTATGTCACGCGGGACGGCTCGATCTGCGACAACATGCAATCCATTATGGTTCTGGAGAGCCATGAGGTGTGCATGCTGGGCGCCTTCACGCCTGCGCCCAAGGCGCCGTAACCGCGCCGCGAAATGTGATGGGGCCGGAGGACGCTCCGGCCTCTTTTCGCTTGGCGGGAGCAGGCGAAAGTGAGAATGATCGCACAACATGCCTCGGGGGATTGCCATGTGGAAAATCATATTCGGCTCGGCGCTTGCGCTCGTGCTTGCCGGTTCGACGGCGGACGCAGCGCGCGCGCATCATCATCACGCAAAGCCTGCCGCCGCACCTGCGCCGGTGCGCTCGCTGGATGAAATCAAGGCGTCGATGGTCGGCACATGGCAGGATGCGAACGACAAGAAATTCACCCGCGAACTCGACAAGTTCGGCGGTGCGACGGATCGCCGTGAGGGCGATGATGCTGCGACGACGCAAGGCATGTGGGTGATCTTTATCGGTTCCAGCGCACCGGCCGATTTTGCGAATTCCCACCTCAATCCCGATGGCGTGTTCTTCGAACTGCAACAAAAGGGTGCGTTGCAGCTGTTCGCGGTCACTAAGGCCGATGGATCGTCGATCTGGATGATCCCCGTCGGACAGCACAAGCTGCTGAAATTCACGCGGCTTAAATAAGATAAAATTTGCTGTTTCTTTAATCACTTTCGGCTTCGCAGGAATCGCGGAAACCCCGTAATTGCGCGGGTTTCCGGCGTGGAAAGGCGCGCGCCGGTTCCGCGCCGGGGCGGGCGGGAACGCCCGCAACTGCCAGACGTTCACGGTGTGGGCGAGCAGGGCAATCTGTGACCGAAAGGAACAAGTCATGCCAAACAAAAGTTATCACGGAAGAACCGCGCTCGCACTGATGGCGGGCTGCGCGCTTGCAGCACTACTCGCAACGACACCAGCAAACGCCAGAGGCGTCGGTGGCGGATTGGGCGGTGGAATAGGTGTCGGCGGTATCGGCGTCGGCGGTGCAGGAATGGGCGCAGGTGCGGGCGGAATGGGCGGCATGAACGGCAATGCGGGCGGCAATTCCGCTTCGCATATCAGCACGCAAGGCCAGATGAACACCAACGGGCCGGATGCCACCACGCGCGAACTCGGTACCGATCGTGCGACCGACCGTCAGGACATCAACGGCACCGACACCGACCTTGACAGCAACAACAATGACAGCGCGCCGATAACCGGCACAAGAATAAAAAACCACACGGCAAGCCGGTCCGCATCTCACATGAGTTCGCAAGGCCTGATGAACACCAACGGGCCGAACGCAACGACGCGGCTGCACGGCCTGGATCGCGCGCGCGCGCGAATGAGTGCGCAAGGTGTTGCCCATAGCAAAGCCGGCACGCATGTGAGAAACGCGACGGATAGCGACACGGACATGGACGCGGATTCTCTGAAATCCAGAACCATGACCAACGCCAGCATGCATGGCCGCTCGTCCCTCCATCATACGCATGGGCTGACGAAAGCCAGCTTCGGCAGTCAGTCGTCATCGCATATCAGCGCGCAAGGTCTGGCGAACACCAATGGGCGCAATGCCACGACGCGGCTTCACGGGCTCAATCGCGCGCGTTCGCGGATGAGCGCACACGGTCTGGCGCACAGCAAGGCGCTGACGAATGCCAGCACGCACGCGACGACGGATACCGATAACGATGCGGCGACCATGACCAACACCGGCTTGCCGTCTCGCAGCACCACCGCCAAGCCGCTGATGAACACCAGCACCGGCAGCGGTACGTCCACGAATACCAGCACCGCCGTCGCGCGGCAGCCGCATGGTATCGACCGCCCGATGATGACGAATACGAGCTCGCAGAGCAGCTCTCACATCTCGGCGCAGGGTTTGGCGAATACCAACGGGATCAATGCGGCCACGAAAGAGCATGGTCTCATCCGGGCCAAGGCCCGCATGAGCGCGCAAGGCCTCGCCCACAGCAAGGCCGGCACGCATGCTCATGGCTCGACCCACACCGACAGCGACAAGGACGACAACACGTTCTAAACCCGCGTCCGGATGAGCAAAGAAAAAGGGCCGGAGAATCCTCCGGCCCTTTTTTGCATGCGGATGGTTTCAGCCGCCGAGGAAATCGCGCTTGCCGATCTCGATGCCGTTGTGGCGCAGCAGCGCATAGGCCGTCGTCACATGGAAATAGAAATTGGGCAGCGCAAATCCGGTGACATAATCCTTGCCGGTGAATTTCATTTCGCCGCTGGGGAATTTGAGGACCACTTCGCGGTTCTCAGCACCCGCAAGCTGTTCCGGCTTGATGGTTTCCATGAACGCGACGGTCTTGGCGATACGCGCCTGCAACTCCGCGAAGGTGGTTTCGGTGTCGGGCATGGAAGGCGCCTCGATGCCGGCCAGCCGCGCCGCACAGCCCTTGGCGGTGTCGCTGGCGGTCTGGATCTGGAAGGTGAAGGGGCGCATGTCCGGCGCGAGCTTCGCGTCGACCAGATTGGCGGCGGGCAAATCTTTCGTCTTCGCCTGTGCGGTGGCTTTGTCCAGGATTTTGGACAGGTTCTGCAGCGTGCGGATCATGGGCGGGATGGAGGCGTCATAGATCGTGAAGGCCATGGGGAACTCCGGTTTTTGAAGGGCGGACCCTACTGAACCGCTAAACGGGGTGCGGATCAATGCCCGATTGGAATGAGGCCCGCGATCAATTATGAGGTGCGCAGCGAACAAGGCGGCCTTCACATGACCGACACACTTCCCGACCGGCTTTCCGTCAACGCGAAAAGCCCGCATTATGACGAAAAGCTGCTGGAGCGCGGCGTGGGCGTGCGCTTCAACGGTGCGGAGAAAACCAATGTCGAGGAATATTGCGTCAGCGAGGGCTGGATCACAGTGGTCGCGGGCAAGACGGTGGACCGCAAAGGCAACCCGATGACGATCAAGCTTAAGGGCGTGGTGGAACCGTATCTGAAGGATGCTTAAGGCTGATTGCCTTTGACGCGCCCGAAATGAATGGCGAGTGCCACGCCCATCGCCAGCGCACCAAGCCCGACAGCAGTAAAATCGATGAGCCCGCGCGGGCCCGCATACGCCATCAGCAACGCCGTACCGGCAACGAGATTGCCGAAACCCCACAACACATTCACCAGCGGCGAAGAAAGCCCCTTGCCCGGCGGGTGCGCGAATGGCGACTGGAATTTCTCGCCCGAAATCCCGTGCACGAAATGCGGCACACCATTGGCGAGGATTGCGCCTGCGAGGAAGTGGAGGAGGTAGGCGAGGGGCATCGTTTATCCATGTTGCGGGGCCGCCGATGCTAGGCGAATGCGGGGCGAAATAAAAATGGCCTGACTTGGCCGCTTTTGTGCCACAGGGTTTGGGCTAGAGTGCGCGTTGTCCCAAGGGCTGGAGCTGTTGTGATCGTCATCGAGTTTCTCATTTTCGTCGTCTCGTCGGGGCTTTTCTGTAGCGAGCGTTTTCGCCATCACCTCTGGGCCGTGCTGATCGCGGGCGGCATCGCCACGGGCTCCTCGCTGCTGTTCGTCTACGATCTTGGCGTAAAGCTTGCGGTGCATACCGAGGCGCAGGTGAAGGTGGTCAAGCAGGTGGTGCGCGTGCCGGTGGTGCAACGCATCAGCCAGGCGCCGTCGCTGTCGAAACCGGAGAATTGCGCCGACGATTATCCCTTCCTCTCGCGCGTATTCGGACAGGAGGGCACCACCGAACTCGCCTTCACCGTGCTCGCCGACGGCACGGTGAGCGGGGTCAAGATCGCCACATCCAGCGGCTATGACCGCCTCGATGATGCCGCAGTGGATTGCGTCTCCCAATGGCACTACCGCCCCGCGCTCAAGGACAACGCGCTCGTCGATGCACCGATGACGGTGAAGGTGGTGTGGAATTTGGAGGAGGGGGACAAGGGCGAGACGGAGAAGAAGTAGGCGGCTGGCCTTCTAGCAATGACGAACAAGCTGACGGGAACGGTGGTGCAATATTTATGGGATGAAGTTCAGGGTTGACTGCCTTGGACGCGCCCGCAGTGCTCGGCTCGGCAGTTTCCTTCTGCTATGCCGGTTGCTATCGCTATGGGTGTTGACAACTTACGAAGAAGAACATATAGAGAACATATGGCCATGGGCAGGTCTAAAATCGAATGGACGGAGCAGACGTGGAACCCAGTCACCGGCTGCACAAAGATTTCCCCTGGATGCAAGCATTGCTACGCCGAGACGTTGTCTAAGCGGCTTAAGCTGATGGGCGCGAGAGGTTATGAAAATGGATTTTCGCTCACTTTGCTTCCTGATCGGCTAACTCAGCCGCTAAAGCGAAAGACACCTACCCTCTGGTTTGTAAATTCTATGAGCGATCTTTTTCAGGAACGGGTTCCGTTTGAGTTCATTGATCGTGTTTTTGCGACCATCGAGGCCACTCCACAGCATCAGTATCAGATACTTACAAAGCGTCCCGGCCGAATGGAACAGTATTTTAGACGAAGGTCAGTCCCATCAAATGCGTGGTTAGGGACTTCGGTGGAAGATAAAAAATATGGCGTTCCCCGAATTGCAGTCTTGCAAAGAATTGCTGCCGCAATTCGTTTTTTGTCGATTGAACCACTTCTGGAAGACGTCGGGCCTTTGAATTTAAATGGAATTTCATGGGTTATTGTTGGCGGAGAATCTGGTCCAAAGGCGAGGCCTATGCGGCCAGAGTGGGTGCGTGCAATTCGTGATCAATGCGAAAATGCTGGAGTTCCTTTTTTCTTTAAGCAATGGGGCGCTCACGGCGATGATGGCGTCCGCCGGTCCAAACGCGAGAATGGGCGTGTACTAGATGGTAGACGATACGATCATATGCCTGCGCAGTGAGGGGCAATGCCAAAAAGTCACTATGGCTGGGAAGTCGGCGGCGTCCTGCCGGATATTGGTTCGCATAGCTTAGCTAAGCACCGCATTATTCGGAAGTATGTTGAACGCTATATCGAGATTCTGACGGCCATTTCTTGGCAAGAGCAGCTTAATATAACATTCGTTGATGGGTACGCCGGTGGCGGACGATACGCATTCGGGGCGGCTACGGTTCCCGGCTCTCCGCTAATACTGCTAGAAGCCGTTGCTCAAGCAGAGGCACAGCTAGATGCAAGTCGTGCCAAGGGCTTCAGAATCAATGCTGAATTCATCTTTATCGACAGCGATCCCAAACACGTAGAATTTCTCCGTGAAGAGATTTTGAAAAGCCCGTATGCGAGTAATCTGGATAGTACAATCAGGATTTGGTGTGGCGATTTCAACGAGCGGGTCCAGGATGCAATTGCTGTTGCTAAGGCTCGCTCTCGGAAGGGTCGTTCGATTTTTCTCTTGGACCAATACGGTTGGAGCCAGGTGGCCTTTCGTTCGGTTAGAGAGATTCTGGCAAGTCTCGAAAAGGCAGAAGTATTTCTTACATTCAGTGTCGACTCGCTAATCAGTTATCTATCGGAAAATAGTCATAATTTAAGAGCGTTCGGAGAAATCGACATGGATCCTGCGATGGTCAAAGAGATCGTCGCTGTCAAAGAGTCGGAGCAGATCGGTTATCGTGCCTTGATTCAAAATACACTTTATGACCACGTGCAACGTGCAACCAACGCCCCTTTCTATTCACCATTTTTTATAAAATCTCCAGAAGCTAGCCGTAGCTATTGGTTTATTCATTTGTCGAAGCATCGAGAAGCTCGAAATGAGATCGGGATGATTCATTGGGCAGAAAACAACACTACGGTTCATCATGGTCGCGCTGGCTTTCATGCATTGGGATTTACGCCCGGTGGCGTATCTCCCGAACAAATTGAAATGACCTACTTTTTTGACGGACACGCCAAGGAAATGTCTCGTAAAGCTCTGTTGGAGGAACTGCCTAGAGCAATCTACGATGCTGCAAATTCTGATGTTGCACCGACACTTGAGGAGGTGTTCGGGCAACGATGTAACGACACGCCTGTTGTTCGCGAACAACTTGAATCAGTTTTAGTCGAATTGCGCGATGCAAAAGAGCTAACTATCGTTGGCGACAACGGGAAGGTCAGACCTAGAACATCGACCGTCGATTGGACAGATAGGATAGTGTTGCCGCGACAGCTGAGTTTTCTGGGACCATTTTCAAAGCTGAAATAAAAAGGCCCGGTGTTTCCACCGGGCCTTTCGTATGCTTTTGACCGAACACTGGACTTAAAAATCCATATCGCCCATGCCGCCCATTCCGCCGCCGCCCATGCCGCCGCCGGGGGCGTGGGATTCGCGTTTCGGGCGGTCGGCTACCATCGCTTCCGTCGTGATCAGCAATGCCGCGACGCTCGCTGCGTCCTGCAGCGCGATGCGCACGACCTTTGTCGGGTCCACGATGCCGGCTTCCACGAGATCGACATAGGTTTCGCTCTGCGCATCGAAGCCGAAGGTGCTCGACTTCTGCTCCAGCAGCTTGCCGACCACGATGGAGGCTTCCACGCCGCAATTCTCCACGATCTGACGGATCGGGGACTGGATTGCCTTGCGCACGATGGCGATGCCCAGCGTCTGGTCTTCATTGTCGCCGGTCAGATCCTTCAGCGCCTTGGTGGCGTAGAGAAGGGCCGTGCCGCCGCCGGGAAGAATGCCTTCCTCGACTGCTGCTTTCGTGGCGTTGAGCGCGTCATCGACGCGATCCTTCTTCTCCTTCACTTCCACTTCCGTGGCGCCGCCGATGCGGATGACCGCAACGCCGCCTGCGAGTTTCGCAAGACGTTCCTGCAGCTTTTCCTTGTCGTAGTCGGACGTGGTCTCTTCGACCTGCGCCTTGATCTGCGACACGCGGGCCTGAATGTCGGCCTTCTTGCCGGCGCCGTCGATGATGGTGGTGTCATCCTTCGTGATGCGCACTTTCTTGGCGGTGCCCATCATGCCGATCTTCACGTTCTCAAGCTTGATGCCGAGGTCTTCGCTGATGACCTGACCGCCGGTAACGATGGCGATGTCTTCCAGCATGGCCTTGCGGCGATCGCCGAAGCCCGGCGCCTTCACGGCGGCAACCTTGAGGCCACCGCGCAGCTTGTTCACCACGAGGGTGGCAAGCGCTTCGCCTTCGACTTCCTCGGCGATGATGAGAAGCGGACGTCCCGCCTGCACAACCGCTTCGAGAATCGGCAGCATCGGCTGCAGCGAGGAGAGCTTCTTTTCGTGGATGAGGATGTAGGGATCGTCCAGCTCGCAGACCATCTTGTCGGCGTTGGTGATGAAATACGGCGAGATATAGCCGCGGTCGAACTGCATGCCTTCGACGACTTCCAGTTCGGTGTCGAGCGACTTTGCTTCTTCAACCGTGATCACGCCTTCATTGCCGACTTTCGCCATGGCTTCGGCGATCATCTTGCCGACGGTGGCGTCGCCATTCGCCGAAATCGTGCCGACCTGGCGGATTTCGTCGTTGGACTTCACCTTCTTGGAGCGCTTTTTCAGATCGGCGACGACGGCTTGCACCGCCTTCTCGATGCCGCGCTTCAGATCCATCGGGTTCATGCCGGCGGCAACCGACTTCGAACCTTCGCGGACGATGGCTTGCGCCAGAACCGTCGCGGTGGTGGTGCCGTCGCCGGCTGCGTCATTGGTTTTCGAGGCCACTTCGCGCACCATCTGCGCGCCCATGTTCTCGAAGCGGTCGGCCAGCTCGATTTCCTTGGCGACGGTGACGCCGTCCTTGGTGGAGCGCGGTGCGCCGAAGCTCTTCTCGATCACCACATTGCGGCCCTTGGGACCGAGCGTAACCTTCACCGCATCGGCGAGGATATCGACGCCGCGCAGCATCCGCTCGCGGGCATCGGCGCCGAATTTTACGTCTTTGGCTGCCATGATTCTGTTCTCCTAAATCTGTGTACGGATGAAAGGCCTTAAGCGGCTTTCTTCTTCGAGGCCGTGCGGCCTTCGAGAATGCCCATGATGTCGGACTCCTTCATGATGAGGAGGTCCTGGCCATCGACCTTCACTTCGGTGCCGCTCCATTTGCCGAACAGCACGAAATCGCCCGGCTTCACTTCGGGGGCGACGCGCTTGCCGTTGTCGTCCAGCGCGCCGGGACCGACGGCGATGATTTCGCCTTCCTGCGGCTTCTCCTGAACGGTGTCGGGGATGATGATACCGCCGGCGGTCTTCTGCTCTTCGGCGACACGGCGGACGACCACACGGTCGCCCAAGGGACGGAATTTCATGGTAGGCTCCTCGAATTGTCAATCATTACAAGGGTTTGATTTCGCGCCGGGCCTCAAGGCGCCGGGATGGCAGCACTCAGAGGGAGAGAGTGCCAACCAACGAGCGGTAGATAGGTCCGGGGCGGTGGCAGGTCAAGGGGGAGGTTGCAAGCAGCGCAAGGAAAGCTAGGGTCCCGCGAGCAAAGGGGAGGCGTGCCATGCAGCTTGTCAGTGAACCGAAATATGAGCGCCGGGGCTGGACCCATGACAGCCGGCGTTGGGCCCATTACAAGCCGCGCCCCGACGACATCGTCATCGCCACGTCGGCCAAATGCGGCACGACATGGACGCAGCAGATCGTCTCGCTTCTGGTGTTCCGCTCGCCCGCGCCGCGCCCGGTCCATGAGCTATCGCCCTGGATCGACATGCGCCTGCGCCCGATCGAGCAGATGATCGCCGGAATCGAAGCGCAGGATCACCGCCGCTTCCTCAAGAGCCATCTCGCCTTCGACGCCATGCCGATCTATGACGAGGTGCGCTACATCCACACCGCGCGCGACGGGCGCGACGCCTTCATGTCGTGGCACAATCATTCGAGCAATTATGCGCCGTCGGCGCTGGAGATGTTCGACGCGATGGGCATGGGCGACGAAACCATCGCCGCACCGCTTCCGCGCGCGCCCAAATCGCCGGGCGAATTCTTCGACACCTGGATCATGGAAGGCCCCGAAGCCGAGAAGCGCAACGATTTCTCCTGCAACAAATTCTTCGAGATCGAAAAAAGCTATTGGCGCCAGCGTGCGCTGCCCAATCTTCTGGTGGTGCATTACAACGATCTGAAAGCCGATCTCGACGGCGAAATGCGCCGCATCGCCGAGTTCCTCGATATCGAGATTCCGGAAAGTCTCTGGCCCGAGCTTGTGGACGCCGCGCGCTTCGAAACCATGAAGAAGAACGGCGCCCAAATCCTGCCGCAAGCCACCATGGCATGGGACAAGGGCCATGAGCGGTTTTTATTCAAGGGCACCAATGAACGCTGGCGCGAGGCGCTGAGCGCGGAGCAGCTTGCCCGTTATGAGGCGCGCGTGAAAGCCGAACTTCCGCCCGACCTGGCGAACTGGCTTGCCAATGGGCGTCTCAAGGCGGGCGATCCAAAGGCGCTTTGAATCGCGACATCCGAGGCTTCCATGGCGAACGAAATTCCTGAAGGCTTTTCACCGCTGCAATTCACCGGCACCGGTTTTGTCGATATCAACGGCCCGCTTTACGGCAGGCGCGATGGCGACAAATTCCTGCTGGGCTTTCGTGTGGAGGATCGCCACTGCAATCCCGCCAATATCTGTCATGGCGGGATGCTGATGACCTTTGCCGACATGCAGCTTCCTTTCGGCATTCGCCTGCAGGCCGAGATCGATCCGGGATTTTTGCCGACTGTGAGCCTGAGCGCGGAATTCCTGGCGCCCGCGCCGCTGGGGGCGTGGGTGGAAGGGCGCACCGATGTGCTGCGCCTGACGCGCAACATGGCGTTTGCGCAATGTCTCGTCACCGCGGACAATGTGCTGGTGCTGCGCGCCAGCGGCATCTTCAAGGTGGCGTCGGTGAAGGGCGATATCGCACCGCTCGACCGCGTTCTTGGGAAACTTGTTTGAAGCCTATGGATGCTTTGCCACCGCCGAATTCTCACGAGCGCTGGAAATTCCTGCGCGATGTCGGCGTGTTCCAGTTCAAGCTGGCGCTGAACAATCTGCACAATTTCGTCCAGATACCGGTGACGCTGGCGATCGCGGCGGTCGATCTCATCTTCAAGGGCGAGAGCGAGGGTTCGCGGTTCTACAAATTTCTGGAAATGGGACGCGGGATCGACGATTCCATCGACATCTACAGCGTCATTGCCCATCGCGAGCGCAGCCTGAACCGCGAATATACGGTGGACGCGGTGCTGAAGCGCCTCGAAGACGTGATCGTGCGCGAATATGAAAAGGGCGGCACGGCAGCGAGCGTGAAAACCGCGCTCGACAAAGCCATCGATGAAATGCAGGCCAAAGCCAATCTCGGTAAGGATCGCGCGGCGGATGTGGTGAAGACGGCGGCGGAGAAATTGCGCGAGAAGATGGAGCCGAAGTCTAGCGGCCCTCAAATCCCTCCAGCACATTCACCGTGATCTCCGCCAGCGCATCGAGATTGTAGCCGCCCTCGAACAGGAACAGCGTTGGCTTGCTCAGCGAGGCGATGCGTTCGCCCATGCGCAAATAATCCGGCGCTTGCAATTTGAATTGCGAAATCGGATCGCCGTCGAAGGTGTCGAGGCCTAGCGAAACCAGCAGCACATCCGGCGAAAAATTCGCGATGCGCGCGAAACCGGCGTCCAGCGCCAGCGAATAATCCGCCCATGCGGTGGCGCGCGGCAGCGGCAGGTTGAAATTGTATCCTTCGCCTGCGCCCTCTCCGCACTCGTCGGCAAAGCCCAGAAAATGCGGATAGGCGAAAGACGGATCGGCGTGGAGGGACACGAACAGAACATCGCTGCGCCGGTAAAAAATCGTCTGCGTGCCATTGCCGTGATGATAATCGACATCGAGGATCGCGGGGCGCAATCCCTGATCCGCGAACCATTGCGCCGCTATGGCCGCATTGTTCAGATAGCAATAACCGCCGAACACATCGAAGCTGGCATGATGGCCGGGCGGTCGCGTCAGCGCGAAAGCGGCGCGCTCGCCGCGCGAAATCGTTTGCGCAGCACTCAGCGCAACATTGGCAGCGGCGCGGGCCGCACTCCATGTGCCTTTGGTGATCGGCGTTGCGGTATCGAAAGCAAAAGTGCCGAGCCGCGCTTCGATGTCGCCGGTTCGCCGCTCGCGCAATCCGCGCGCAGGCCACGCGGACGGAATTGCATCGCCTTCGCCGTAACGCTGCAGCCATTCGCCATGCGCTTCGTTCAGCAATGAAATCAAATCCGCATCATGCACGCGCAGGATCGCATCGTCGCTGAATTCCGGCGGCGGCAGAACGGGGCCGATGTTGCGCTCCTCGATGCGCGCAAGCACGCGCTCCGCACGCGCGGGCACTTCCACGGCGGGCGAGAGTTTGCCGCCTTCGAACTCCGATTTCGGTGCATGGCCCAGATGGGTGAGCGAGTAGAAGGTTTTCATGGCGCTGTTCTAACCCGCCTGCAGCAAAATCGCACCTGCCGCGATGGCGCCCGCGGCGATCCAGCGGCGGAGCGTCATGTGTTCGCCGAGAAAACTCATCGCCAACGCCGTTCCGAACAGCACGCTGGTTTCCCGCAAGGCCGCCAATTGTGCGGTCGCGCCGAAGCGGTAGGCCAGCATGGCCGAGCCGTAAGTGGTGATCGACAGAATGCCGAGCAGGATGCCCAGCCGCCATTGCCGCCGTGCTTCTACGATGACCGCGCGGCCGCGTATGCCGGGCGCGGTCACCAGCACGCAGAAGCCATGCGCCACGAAGAACCACAACACATAAGTCAGCGGATCGGCGACGCTGCGCACGCCGGAGGCGTCGATCAGCGTGTAGCAGCCGATGGAGAAGCCGGTGGCGAGCGCGTAGCTCAAGCCTTCGGCAGCGCCCTTGCTGGCGCGGTGCGAAATGCCAATGGCGATGACGCCGCCGCAAACCATCAGGATGCCGATGATCTCCAATAGCGGCGGATGCTCGCGCAAGATAACAATCGCGCCGATGGCTGTGAACAGCGGGCCGGTGCCGCGCGCCACGGGATAGACGGCGGAGAAGGCCGCACTCTCATAGGATTTCACCAGCAGCAATTCATACAGCGCGTGCACCAGTGCGGTGGCACCGAGAAACCACAAAGCGGGGCCGCTCGGCAGCGGCACGAAGAAGAGGGCGGGCGCCACGAAGAGGGCCGAAAACACGCCGATCAGCAGGCGCATGGCATATTTGTCGTCCGCCCGCTTCGTCAGGATGTTGACGATGGCGTGGACTACGGCGGAGAGAAGAATAAGAATGAGCGCGGTGGTCATGGTGCGAGCTTACAGCGCGGCGCGTCGTGCGAAAGCGGTGACGTTGCGGAAGCTTCGATAATTCAGGGCAGGTGCGCGATGAATGCATTGAATGCGGAATTGATTGGCGTGCCCGGCGGACGCGCGAAGCTGCAGACGCCGGCGCTGGTGATCGATCTGGATGTGCTGGAGCGCAATATCGCTGCGATGGCGGCGCATGCGCGCGCGAAAGGCATCGCACTTCGCCCGCATGCCAAGACTCATAAATGCAGCGAGATCGCGCGGCGTCAGATCGCAGCGGGGGCGCTCGGCATCTGTGTCGCGAAGCTGGGCGAGGCTGAAGCACTGGCCGAAACCGGCATCGATTCCATTCTCATCACCTCGCCGGTGGTGAGCGATGGCGGCATCGCGCGATTGATGGCGCTGAACGCCCGCATGCGCGAGCTGATGGCAGTTTGCGACAACGCGAACGTGGCGGCGCGGCTGGCGGAAGCGGCGCGCGACAGCGGAAAGAAGTTGAAGATCCTTGTCGATATCGATCCGGGGCTCGGACGCACCGGCATCCGTCCCGGCGATGGCGCGATGGCGCTGGTGCAACAGGTGGCGGAAAGCAGCGCGCTCGAATATGCCGGCCTGCAATGTTATGCGGGCCAGGTGCAGCATCTGGAATCGCCCAATGAGCGGCGCGACGCATCGCTCTCCGCGATGAAAGAGCTTGGGGCGTTGCGCGATTCCCTCACCGCGCGAAACCTTGCCCCAAAAATCATCTCCGGCGGCGGCACAGGAACCTTCGATATTGATCCGGATGCGCGCGTGCTCAGCGAATTGCAGGTGGGCTCCTATGTGTTTATGGATCGTCAGTATAATGACGTTTGGACCAAGCCGGGTCAGCGACCGCCTTTTGAAACCTCGCTGTTCGTGCAGACGACCGTGATCAGCGCCAATCGCGACGGACTCGCCACCAGTGATGCAGGCTTCAAGGCGTTTGCCACTGACGCAGGCTCGCCGGTCATCGCATCCGGCGCGCCGGAAGGTGCCAATTATTTCTTCTTCGGCGATGAACAGGGCGGCATCTTTTATTCCGGCGAGAAGAAGCTGCAGCCCGGCGATTGGCTCACCTGCCTGGTGCCCCATTGCGACCCCACCGTGAATCTCTACAACAAATATCATGTGATACGCGGCGATATTCTCCAGGATATCTGGGCCATCGAGGCGCGGGGGCGCTCGGCCTGAGGCGGGAACGCCTCCATTCCTGAAAGCGTTGTTCATCTGGGGTTCAGCCGCGCGGGCCAAGAATCCCGCATGGGTGAGGGCTTCGCGTGAACAGAGGAGTGGAGCCATGAAACGCTTCGCAAAAATCACCTTGAGTGCGCTCATGCTCGGCGGCGTTGCAATGGCCGCAGCTACGCCGGCAGACGCGCGCGTTTCCGTCGGGATCGGAATCGGGATACCGGGTCCGGCTTACTATGGGCCGGGCTATTACGACGATTATTACAGCCCCTGTGCCGATCCGAACTTCCGCTATTGGCATCCGCGCGCCTGCGGATATCCGGTCTACTATGCGCCACACTATTATGGCAGCTATGGCTGGTATGGCGGTTACCACCGCTATGGCGGCGGCTGGCGCGGGCACGACCGCGATGACCGGCGTGGCGGCGGCGGACACTGGCATCACCATTGAGCCGTAGCGCATCTTCTTGAGTTAGCAGATGCACGCGGTTTGGCGCGGCCCCGGTGGTCATTCCATCGGGGCCTGCGCGTACCTGCATCCGCAAGTTGGGCATGCCACAAAACTGCCGCGATTAGGTCCCCGAGTTGTTTGACTTGGTTCATATGCGGTTCAGGCACGTCACATCATTCTCAGCGCAACTCAGATGGAGTGAGTCATGAAATCTTTCCTGAAAGCAGGCGTTGCCGCAGCGGCGATGGCGGGTGCGGCGTTGTTCGCTTCTGCTCCGGCGCGCGCGGATAGTTTCAGTTTCAGCATCGGCGTGCCGGGCATCGGTTTCTCGGTCGGCAGCGGCGGCTATTGCGACCGGTGGGGATGCCCCGATGGATATTGGGATTATCCTCTGTTCTACGGCCCGGTCTATTATGGCGGCGATTGGTATCAGGGCCCTGTCTATTATCGCCAGGTCGATGGCGAATATTGGTACTGGATACATGGCGGCTGGCACCGCGACCAGTGGAACGGACCGCGTCCGGGCTGGTGGCGCAACGATTACCGCTATGGTCCAGCACTTGGCTACGACTACTACCGCAGCCATGGCTTCCGGCATGACAATGATCGGTATTGGCGCGGCGACGATTGGGGCCGCGACCATGATCGCGACTGGCGCGACCATAATCGCGATTGGCGCGATCAGAACAATGATCGCCGCGACTGGCGCGACAATGATCATCGCGACAATGACCGCCACGATGGTGATCGTCGCGACAATTGGAATGGTCAGGGCAATGACCGTGGCGACAACAATCGCCACAATTGGTTCTGGCAAGGCGGCGGCGATCGTCATGATGGCGATCGCAACGATCATGGTTCCGATCAGAATCGGGGTGGAAACGACCGCCACGACAATGGTTCCAACCAGAATCAGGGTGATCATCGTGATGGTGATCGCAACGATCATGGTTCCAATCAGAATCAAGGCGGGAACGACCATCACGGCGACCACAACGGTTCCAATCAGAACCGGAACGATCATCATGATGGCGATCACACCGATCATGGTTCCAACCAGAGTGGCGGCGATCACAATTCGAACGACCGTCACCACCATGATGACGACAATTCGGACAGCAACCCGCACCGCTAAGCGGAAAATTCGCGGCATACCGAGGCCTCGGCGAGAAATCGCCGGGGCCTTTGTTTTGGCGGTGGCGCAACAATCAATCCCAAATTCGCACGGCCGCGCAAAGCTCTGTTGCAGAAAAGCGCAGGGCTGAAAGTCGCGCACGCTGCTTGACGCTCATTTTCGCTCTGCTAGCTTGCCCGCAAGCTTTGCAGGAATTGGCATGCGCAACGAAAGGCCGAACGATCTTTCGGCGTTCTGGCTGCCCTTCACGCCGAACCGCCATTTCAAATCCGCGCCGCGCATGCTGGTGCGCGCGCAAGGCATGTATTTCTATGACGCGCAGGGCCGCCAATTGCTGGATGCCTGTTCGGGATTGTGGTGCGTGAATGCGGGCCATGGACGCGCGGAAATCGCAAGCGCCATTGCGGCGGCCGCGGGCGAACTCGATTTCGCGCCGACCTTTCAATTCGGTCATCCCGCCGCATTCGCTCTGGCCGAACGCATCGCCGCACTTGCGCCCAAAGGCATGGAACATGTGTTTTTTGTCAATTCCGGATCGGAGGCTGCCGACGCCGCGCTGAAACTGGCGCGCGCCTATTTTCAAAAGATCGGGCAGGGCGGGCGCTTCGGCCTGATCGGCCGCGAGAAGGCCTATCACGGCGTCACCTTCGGCGGGATTTCCGTGGGCGGACTTGCGAACAATCGCAATCCCTATGGTCCGCTTCTTCCGGGTACGGAGGATCATCTGCCGCTGCCCTATGACCGCGAGACAATGGCCTTCACGCGCGGCGAACCGGAAGCGGGCGCGGATTATGCCGATGCGCTGGATTATTTCGTGACGCTCAACGGCGCGGAGACCATCGCCGCTGTGATTGTCGAGCCCATGGCAGGCTCTGGCGGTGTGTTCGGATCGCCGAAGAATTATCTGCAGCGCCTGCGCGCGCTTTGCGATCACCACGGCATTCTTCTCATCTTCGATGAAGTCATCACCGGTTTCGGACGGCTGGGACATGCGTTCGCGGCGGAGCGCTATGGCGTGACGCCGGACATCATCACCTTCGCCAAGGGCGTCACCAATGGCGCGGTGCCGATGGGGGGCATGATCGTGAGACGCGAAATCCATGACGCGTTCATGGGCGGACCGGATCATGCCATCGAATTCTTCCACGGACACACCTATTCCGGCCATCCGCTGGCTTGCGCGGCGGGCCTGGCGACGCTCGATCTTTATCGCGACGAGGGATTGTTCGAACGCGCATTGAAGATGCAGCATGTTCTGGAAGAAGCGGTGCATTCGCTCAAGGGCGCGCCGCATGTCATCGACATCCGCAATGCGGGCATGGCGGCGGGCATCGACATCGAGCCCGACGCAGCCGCACCCGGCCGGCGCGGTTATGACGTCCTGCGCAGCGCATTCGCGGACGAAAATCTCGTGCTTCGCGTTTCGGGTGACACCATTGCCCTGTCGCCCGCGTTGATTTGCAGTGAAACAGACATCGCCCGCATCGTGGACGGCATTCGCGCCGTGCTCGGCCGGCTCAACTGAAAGGGATTTCCCATGCGCATCGGCGTTCCCAAGGAAATCAAGAATCACGAATACCGCGTCGGCATGATTCCGGCCGCGGTGCGCGAGTTGACCACGCGCGGTCACGAAGTGTTCGTGGAAACGCTGGCGGGCGACGCCATCGGCCTCGACGATGAACGATATGTCCGCGCAGGTGCAAAGATATTGCCGAACGCCGATGAGGTGTTCGCGCGCGCCGACATGATCGTGAAGGTGAAGGAACCCCAGCCCGCGGAAATCAAGCGGCTGAGACCGGGACAAACGCTTTTCACCTATCTGCATCTGGCGCCCGACGCGGAGCAGACCAAAGGCCTGATCGAGTCCGGCGCCATTGCGATTGCCTATGAAACGGTGACGGATGCGCGCGGCGGCCTGCCGCTGCTGGCGCCGATGAGCGAAGTGGCGGGGCGCATGTCCATTCAGGCGGGCGCGCATTGCCTCGAAATCGCGCAAGGCGGGCGCGGCATGCTGCTGGGCGGCGTGCCCGGCGTGCCTGCGGCGAAAGTGGTGATCCTCGGCGGGGGCGTTGTCGGCACCAATGCGGCGCGCATGGCAATGGGACTGGAGGCGCATGTCACCGTGCTCGATATTTCGCTGCACACGCTCTATTCGCTCGATCTGCGCTTCGGCGCATCGCTGAACACGATCTATTCCACAATCGATTCCATCGAGGAACATGTGGTGAGTGCTGATCTTGTCATCGGCGGCGTGCTGCTGCCCGGTGCGGCCGCGCCGAAACTCATCACCGAGAATATGGTCAAGCAGATGAAGAAGGGCTCGGTGATCGTGGACGTCGCCATAGATCAGGGCGGCTGCGCGGAAACCAGCCACGCCACCACGCATGCCAATCCGACATACAGGGTTCACGATGTCGTGCATTACTGCGTGGCGAACATGCCGGGTGCCGTGGCGCGCACCTCCACCTTCGCGCTCAACAACGCAACGCTGCCGTTTACTTTAGCATTGGCGGATTTGGGCCCCGAAGCCGCAATGAAAAAGAACCCGCATCTGTGCGCGGGACTTAATGTCTACAAGCATACATTGACGTATAAGGCCGTAGCCGAAGCGCAGAAATTACCGTTCAAGAGTGCTGAAGATGTATTGAAATAACACGCAAACATTCGCTTCCATCCGTATTTGAATTCCATTAGAGTGCCACCACAACAAGGGCGTGTGGGGGCATGGGATATCTTGTAGATTCGGATTTCACGGTTTTCGCCGATCAGAACTACGAGTATGTCAGCGACGGCTCGTCATTCCCCGAGGATTTTTTCTTTTATCTGGATGGCCCCACGGTGGACGGCAGCGTCGTGCCGGTCACTCTCACCAATTACGGAACCATCGGCGCCACTACGTCCATAACCGGCGACGTCATTATCGGTCTGGCTTCTGGCGACAACCCCGCCTCGTTCGACAATTTCGGCACGCTCCATGTCACCGCCACAGTTTCGGCAATGACGGCGGTGGGCGTGGAAGGCCCTGACACGATCAACGAGGCATCCGGTTCGATCATCGTCCAAGGCAATCGCGCCATCGGCCTGGAACTGAATGGTGGCGGCGCACCAATCATCAACCATGGCCATATCGAAGTCGATGGCGGTACGGATGTCACGATCGGCATCTCCGCGCTCCAAAACGTCCAGGACGTCCTGCTGAATACCGGAACGATTTCCGTGCATGCGACCGACGGCTCGCAGGCTGTAGGCATCGAGAGTGAACTCGGATCGTTCGGCATGCTCATCAACACCGGCACCATTTCGGTAACGGGTGATACGAATGGCGATCAAACCGTTGGCATTGCCTGCGCGCCGTTCATGGCCCCCGTAATTGACAATCAGGGGGACATACGCGCCGGCATCGCAATTCAGCAATTCGCGCAATCGGGCAATGGCTGGGAAACGTCCTACATCCACAATTCCGGCACCATCGAGGGCCGCCTCAATCTCTACGAATATAACAACGCCGCCACCAGCTATTACGTTACCAACACCGGCACGATCACAGGCGACGTCTATCTGGGCGTCGATTATTACTCCGGCACGGATGCGAGCGGCGAGAGATCCATCTTCGACGGCCGCGGCGGCACGCTCCACGGCAACATCTATGGCGGCGACGGAAACGACACGATCTTTGCGGGCGCTGGAGACAACGTCGTGAGCGGAGGACGCGGCGACGATGTTCTCAGCGGCGGCGCTGGCAACGATACGCTGAACGGCGGCGACGGCAGCGACACCGCTACCTATCTCGACGCTACCTCGGCCGTGCATGTCGCGCTCGTCACGACGGCCCAGAGTGTTGGCGGCGGCGCAGGCACCGACACATTCGTTTCCATCGAAAATCTCGAAGGCTCCAACTACAATGACACGCTCACCGGCGACGCCGGAAACAATGTTCTCACCGGCGCAGGCGGCAACGATTCCCTCAATGGCGGCGGTGGAAGCGATACGGCGAGCTATCACGATGCCACGGGCGGAGTGACGGTGAACCTCACGATCGCCGGCGCGCAGAATGTAGGCGGCGGCGCGGGCTTCGATACGCTCAATTCCATCGAAAACCTTGAAGGCTCAGCTTTTGCCGATCATCTTATCGGCAATAGCGGCGACAACATTTTGTCCGGTCTGGCGGGCGACGATCTTCTGGCGGGCGGGGCCGGCAATGATGTGTTGAATGGTGGGGACGGTCTCGACACGGTTGATTACAGCGGCGCTACAGGTGCGATCACCGTCGATCTCGGCAATAGCGCACCGCAGGCAATCGGCGGCGGCCAGGGCTCCGATACGTTGTCGTCCATCGAAGGCGTCATCGGCTCGTCCTACAATGATTCGCTGAAGGGCGATGCGAACGACAATGTGCTGCGCGGCGGGCCAGGCGATGATACGCTTGACGGTCAGGGCGGCAACGATACCGCCAGCTACAGCGATGCCACGGGCGGCGTCACCGTCGATCTGAATGTTTCGGGCCCGCAGGCCATCGGCCATGGCGTCGGCACCGACACGCTGATCTCCATCGAAAACCTGACCGGTTCGGATTATGCCGACACTCTCATCGGCAACGCGTCGAACAATGTGCTGGACGGGGGCAAAGGCAACGATACGCTTTCCGGCGGCGACGGCAGCGACATCGCGAGCTATGCCGACGCAACTGGCGGCGTCACCGTCGATCTGAATATCGCATCGGCGCAGAACGTCGGTGGCGGCGACGGCGTCGATACGCTGACCTCCATCGAAGGCATTCAGGGTTCGAATTTCGCCGACACGCTGACCGCCAGCACAGCCGCGGTCAATACGCTCAATGGCGGCGGTGGGGATGATACGCTCATCGCCATCTTCAACAATGACAGGCTAGATGGCGGCGATGGGAATGACACAGTGGATTACAGTTCCGCCGCGAACCGCATCTTCGCCGATATGCATTTCGAAGGCAGTAACGCAACCACTGTCAGCATCATCGGTGTTGGCTCGGAATATCTGACGTCCGTCGAGAATATCATCGGCACCGCATTCAACGACACGATCACCGGCAACGCCTCGGACAATTATATAAATGGCGGCGCGGGCAATGATCAGATCGATATGAGCTATGGCGGCGTGGACCGTGTCGATGGCGGCTACGGCGACGACACGATCGCGTTCGGTGCGGCATTTACCGCGGCGGACAAGATCGATGGCGGCGCGGGTACCGACACGCTGGCGCTCGCGGGCGATTATTCCGCAGGCGTGACGTTCCTTGCCGCCACGATGAAAAACGTCGAGCAGATCAGCCTCGCGGCGGGGTACAGCTACAATCTGGTGCTCAACAACGCCAATGTCGCCGCCGGTCAGACTTTGACCGTGGACGCGAGCGCGCTCGGCGCTGCCAACGCGCTGATCTTCGACGGTTCGCACGAGACGGACGGCAATTTCGTCCTCATTGGCGGTGCGGGCAACGACAAACTAGACAGCGGCAACGGCAACGACACGCTTGATCTTTCCGGCGGCGGCAATGACACCGCGCTCGGTGGCAGCGGTAACGACACCATCGTGGCGGGTGCGGCCCTGACGGCAGCGGACAAGATTGATGGTGGCGATGGCGCCGACACGGTGACGCTGAATGGAGATTATTCCGCGGGGTTGAGTTTCGGCCCGTCCACGATGATCAATGTCGAGACGCTGCTTCTGACGGCGGGGCACAGTTACAAACTCACCATGAACAACGCCAATGTCGGCGCGGGCCAGACACTGACCGTGGATGCGAGCGCGCTCGGCGCGAGCAATACGCTCAATTTCAACGGTTCGCTCGAAACCGATGGCAGCTTCGCGATCACGGGCGGCGCGGGGAACGATGTTCTGAAGGACGGTGCCGGAAACGATGTGCTGTCAGGTGGCGCAGGAAACGATTCTTTTACGCTCTGCGGCGGGAACGATACGGTGTCCGGCGGCGATGGCAACGACACGATCAATTTCGGCGCAACGCTGACCGCTGCCGACAGAATCGATGGCGGCGCGGGCACCGATACCGTGAACCTGACCGGGGATTATTCAGCGGGCCTCACATTCGGTGCGGCCACGATGGTGAATGTCGAGACGCTCAAGCTGGGGGCCGGTTTCAGTTACAAATTCACCTCCACCGATGCCACGGTTGCGGCGGGCCAGTCGCTGAAAATTGATGGCTCGGCGCTGGGCGCGGCCAATTCGCTGATCTTCAATGGCGCTGCCGAAACGGACGGGCATTTTTCCATCATCGGCGGCGCCGGGCATGATGTGGTAACGGGCGGTGCCGGAAACGACAGCTTCACGCTGTCCAGCGGCGGGACCGACACGGCGAATGGCGGCGCCGGCGACGACATTTTCATTTTCGGAAGCAGTTTCGATGCGACCGATATCGTCAATGGCGGCAGCGGCACCGATATTTTGAAACTCGACGGGGACTATTCGGCGGGCATCGTGTTCGGCAATGCTACGATGCAGGGAATCGAAGGGCTCAGCCTTGCCGCGGGCCACAGCTATAATCTGACGCTCGCCAATGCCAATGTGGCGGCGGGCGCGACATTGACCGTGTACGGATCAAGTCTGAGCGCTACCGACACGCTGACCTTCGACGGTTCGCATGAAAGCGACGGCAATTTCGTTGTGCAGGGTGGTGCGGGAAACGATGTTCTCACCGGGGGCGCGGGAAACGATACGATCGCGGGTGGTGCGGGCAACGATACCATCACCGGCGGACGCGGCGCCGATCTGATCACGCCGGGCAATGGCGCGGATATTGTGGTCTACACAAGCGCGGCCCAATCGACGGGCGCCGCTTACGACACGGTGTCCGGATTCAACGCGACGGCCACCGATAAATTCGATTTCGCGTTCACAGTCGCTGCCGTCGATACGGCTGTGACGCATGGCGCGCTGTCCACCGCCAGTTTCGACACCGATCTGGCGGCCGCGGTGGGCGCGGGGCAATTGGGCGTGCACCATGCGATGCTCTACACGCCCGATTCCGGCACGCTGGCGGGACAGACATTCCTCATCGTGGATGCCAATGGCGTCGCCGGCTATCAGGCGGGCGCGGATTTCGCGATCCATCTGGATCATCTGTCCGGCACCATCGACGTGACGGATTTCATCTGAACACATCTAGATTCCCTCTCCCCCGATGGGGGAGAGGGAGATTCTTTTTTATGTAATCGTCGCGCCGCCATCGCAGACGATTACCTGGCCGCTGGTGAACGAGCCCGCCTTCGACGCGAGGAACACCGCAGCGCCCGCGATCTCATCCGGCTCGCCGATGCGTTGCAGGGGCGTTCCGGCGGTGGAGCGTTTGAGGATTTCGGGATTGTCCCACAGCGCCTTTGCGAAATCGGTTTTGATCAATCCCGGCGCGATGCAATTGGCGCGGATGTTGAACGGACCGTATTCCACCGCGATGTTGCGCGCGAGCTGCATGTCCGCCGCCTTGGAAATGCAATAGGCGCCCAGCACCTGCGAACCGCGCAAGCCGCCGATGGACGACACGATGATGATCGCGCCGTCCTTGCGCTCCACCATTTCGGGCAACACCAATTGGGCGAGCCAGTGGTTGGAGCGGATGTTCGCGCCCATGATCTTGTCGAAGGCTTCGTCGGGAATGTTCATGCCGGGCCCGAAATAGGGATTGAGCGCGGCGTTGCAGATGAGGATATCGATCTTGCCCCATTTGGCGCGCGTCTGCGTCACGAGTTGCTGCAATTGTTCCTTGTAATTGATGTTGCAGGGAATCGGCACGGCGACTTCCGCGCCACGCGCCTTGTTGATGTCGGCAGCCACGCGCTCGCAGGCATCCGCCTTGCGGCTCGACACCACGACTTTCGCGCCATGCTCGGCGAGCCGGTGCACGATCGCCTCGCCGATGCCCTTGGTGGAACCGGTGACGAGCGCCACCTTGCCGGTCAGATCGAACAGGTTCATGGGATTCTCCGTTTGGAAATGGCGGGGAGACATTCTTAATCGGCGCTCGCGCCAAACGCCACCCTGTCCTAAAGTTGCCGCGGGCCGGGCGGCCTCACGGGAGTTTTGCATGAGAAAATTTGCGATTCTGGCTTGCGCCGCCCTGCTGCTGGCGGCTTGCGAAACCGGCAGGCCTTACAGAGGCGAGCGCGCGGCGATGCATCCCGCGATGCGCCATGACATGCCGCAGCGCCCAGCCGTGCCGATGCAGGAAAGCGCTCCGGTGAGGATCGCATCGAGCGGCACGGGCGTGCTCGCGAGTGCCGAGGCCGGCAATTATATGGATCAGGAAGAGCGCGAATTGCGCCAGCGCCTGCGCAGCGTCAGCGTGCGGCGGCAAGGCGACAACATCCTCGTCACCATCGGCAACGACATTCTGTTCGATACGGCTTCCGCGGATTTGTCGCTGCGCGCGGGCCAGATCGTGGCGGCGATGGCCGATGTGCTGATGCGCTATAACAAAACGTTCGTGCAGGTAGGCGGCTATTCCGACACGACGGGCTCGCCTGACCAGAACCTGAAACTGTCAGAGGCCCGCGCGCAAGCCATGGCGGAGCGCCTGACGGATCGGGGCGTGGACCGCGCGCGCGTCAGCGAGCAGGGCTACGGCGAAACCCATTTGAAAATTCCCACGGGCGATCATGTGAACGAGCCGCGCAACCGGCGCGTGGAAATAAGAATTGTTCCGCATACGGAAGGTTAAGCCAGCGCCTGATCGATCGCTTGCGCGATCTCCGGCGCATTCGGCTCCATCCGCGAGCCGAATGTGCCCGCGATTTCGCCGTTCCTGCCAAAGAGATATTTATGGAAATTCCATTTGGGCGCGGCACCTTCGCCGAGTTCGCCTGCCACCCATTTGTAGAGCGGATGCGCGGCCGCACCGATCACATGTTCTTTCGCGGTGAGCGGGAAATCCACCGCAAAACGCGTTTCGCAGAAGGTTTTGATCTCGCCTTCGCTGCCCGGTTCCTGCGCGCCGAAATCGTTGCACGGCACGCCCAGCACCACGAGGCCTTTGTCGCGTCCGGCTTTCCATAAGGCTTCGAGGCCGGAATATTGCGGCGTGAGCCCGCATTGGCTGGCCACATTCACCACCAGCAGCGCCTTACCCTTGAAACTGGACAGCGGCAGCGCGCCGCCGTCGATTGTATGGAAGCTGAAATCGTAAGCGCTCTTGGCGGTCATATCGTCATCCTCGCAAAGCTGACGAGGATTGTCCGCCGCGCGATTGCGCAAATCCAGTACTTTTTAATGCGTGCTGGAAACCGCAGCAGTTTCGATGCGATCCTGCTGACGGGGTGGCGCGACTGCGCCGGAAGAGTCCGCATGGGCGACGACCTGCGGAGCAGGTTGGGTCGCGGCAGGCGGCAGGCTGGGGCTGTTGACTACGCCGATGGCAATTGCGGCGGCGGCGATTCCAAGCAGAGAGGGCATGTTGTTTCCCTTCGTTACGGCAGATCATCATCGAACAATCGCAGTGTTTGAGTTTTGATTTTTGTCAAAGCCAGGCGCGGTTTCGTATAGGGAAGAGTACGGACATCGGCTCTTTTGCCGCGACAACCATCCATTTGCATCCCTGCTCGGCTTGTGATGGTTTGCGGCGCGAATGGACCGGATTTGCCATGAAGATTTTTGTTCTGGCGGTGGCATTGGCGCTCGTGCCGGGGCAGGCGCTGGCCTGTGCCTGCGGCTGCTCGATCTTCGATGTGGGCACGTCTTCGCTGATCCCTTCCGGGCCGGGCGGCACGGCGTTCCTCGAATATGATTTCCTCGATCAGACGCAAAACTGGAGCGGCAATTCCCGCGCGCCCGCCGCAAACAATGACGACAAGCATATAAGCTCGAATTTCTTCGTCGCCGGTGCGCAATACATGTTCGGCGATGATTGGGGCGCGATGGCGCAATTGCCCTATACGCAGCGTTATTTCCGCACGGAAGATCAAGGCGCCTTCCGCCATGCCGCGCTGGGCGATGTCCGCATCATGGGAACCTATTCGGGCTTTTCGCCGGATATGTCGCAAGGCGTGATTTTCGGTATGAAGCTGCCCACCGGTGATCACAGCTATGCGCATTTTGATCCCGATGTGGAGATCGGTTCCGGCAGCACGGATGTTCTGCTCGGCGCTTACAAGACCGGCGCGCTTTCGGCGGATCAATCCGCAAACTGGTTCGCGCAGGCGATGTGGCAGCATGAGATCGCCACGCAGGACGGCTACACGCCGGGCAGCGAGTTCAATGCGGCGGCGGGAATCTCCTACAACAATCTCGCGGCGGGTGCGCATGTCACGCCCCTGCTGCAGATTCTGGCCGCAAGGCGCGGGCGCGACGGCGGCACAGGCGATCCGGGCAACACCGGCTACACGCGGCTACTGATTTCGCCGGGCCTGGAGGTGGGTTTCGACACCTGGAAGCTCTATGCCGATGTGGAAGTGCCGGTCTATCAGCAGGTGAACGGAAACCAGCTGATGCCGCCCGCGGCCCTTAAATTCATTGTTAGCCACAGCTTTTAAGCCTTCCGGCGCTGCGGATGGTTAACGAATTCGAAACGGCCTGCCTGCCACCATGGCGGCGAGTCGGCGGAGTTCGCCCCATGACCAATGCCATTATCGTCGCGACCTATGCGATGGTTTCTGCCGCGGCCGCGGCGCTGCTGAATATGTCCGGCATCGCGAGCCTGCCGGTGGCCGCACTTGCCGGATTGGCGCTGTTGCTGCTGGCCGCACAAATCCATGCGAGCGTCGTGCGCGCGCGGGAGAAGCGGCAAACCGCCAAAGAAATCACGATGCTGAAACGCACCAGCCGCGAATTTGCGCGCGCGTTGCAGGAAACCGGCGAGAAGATGGAAGTGATGAGCGCGGCCATCGAAGCGCGCGCCAGCGCGCAGAGCCGCAAGATTGTGGCCGAGCTTCAGGTGCTGGAAGCGCTGATGAAGGACTTCGCCACGAAGATCACCGAAAAAGCCAAGGACGTGAATCACGTCGAGCAGGAATTCATCGAGCGGCGCACGCGCGATTCGGCGCGCTCCTATCTGGATACGCTGGGCGAAGGCGATCTCTTGGAAACCATTCGCGCCAGCCTCGAAGAAAACCGCGTCGATCTTTATCTGCAGCCTATCGTCAGCCTGCCGCAGCGCAAATTGCGCTTCTATGAGGCGCTGTCGCGGCTGCGCGCGGAAGACGGCTCGGTTATCATGCCCGCGCAATACATCAAGATCGCCGCACCCGCGGGCCTCATGAGCGTGGTGGACAATCTGCTGCTGTTCCGCTGCGTGCAGATCGTGCGCCGGCTGATTCAGAAAAGCCGCGACATCGGCGTGTTCTGCAACATCTCCGGCGACACGCTGGGCGATACGGAATTCTTCCCGCAATTCCTCGAATACATGCATCACAACCGCGATCTGGCAGCCCAGATCGTGTTCGAATTCGGTCAGGACAGCGTGCTGAAAGCGGGCGTGAAGGGCGAGGAAAATCTCAGCTATCTTGCGAGCCTCGGTTTTGCATTGTCGATGGATCATGTTGATACGCTGGCGATGGATTTCGGCAGACTGAAAACACTGGGCTTCCGTCACCTCAAGGTGCGCTCCGATATCCTCACCAAGGGCATGAGCACGGCCAATGCCGCGGTCGCCGCGGAAGATTTGAAGAAGCTGCTGGAACGCCACGGCCTCAACCTCATCGCCGAGCGCGTGGAGGACGAAAAGACGGTGGTGCAACTGCTCGATTACGGCGTGGATTTCGCGCAAGGCTACCTCTTCGGCGAGCCGCGTGCGGTGCGCGACGATTCGATCAAGAGTCTGGAGAAGGCCGAGCCCTCCGCGCCGGTGATCCCCTTCCGCAAGGCGGGCTGAACACCACACCTTGACCATGCAGGCGGTCGTATGCGACCGCTAATCCATGAGCAGTTCACCTATTATTCTGAATGGCCTTCGCGAAATCGCGTCCGATTACGACGCGCTGATTTGCGATGTGTGGGGCGTGCTGCACAATGGCAAACACGCGCGCGCCGATGCGGTGGATGCCTTGCAGAAATTCCGCAAATCGCGCGGACCGGTGGTGCTCCTCTCCAATGCGCCACGGCCGGTGTCCGATCTGGAAAAGCAATTCGTCCATTTCGGCGTGCCGCCGGATTGCTACGATGCGATCATGACATCGGGCGTAGCGGCGCGGGACGATCTGGAACGCCGCGCGCATGGCGAGCGGCTGCCCATCCTTCATATCGGTCCGGAGCGCGACCGCGGCGTGTTCGAAGGTCTGCCCATCGATTGCGTGGACGCGGCCCATGCGAAGGTCGTGCTTTGCACCGGGCTCTATGACGACGATCACGAAACGCCGGACGATTATCGCGACACGTTGAACGATCTTCGCGCGCGCGGGTTCACGATGCTCTGCGCCAATCCCGATATCGTCGTGCAGCGGGGAAGCAAGCTCATCTATTGCGCGGGCGCCATCGCGCGCGAATATCAAAAGATCGGCGGCGAGGTCGTCTATTACGGCAAGCCGCATCTGCCGGTTTATGGCATGACGCTGGCGCGCGCCCGCGAAGCGGCGGGGCGCGAAATCCTGCGCCCGCTGGCCATCGGCGACGGCCTCGAAACCGATATTCGCGGCGCGAATGCTGCGGGAATCGATGCGCTGTTCATCGCCGACGGCGTGCATGGCGAGGAAATCGGCGATGTGACGCCGCAATCGCTGGCCGCACTTTTCGCCAAATCTGGCACTTCCGCCCGGGCCGCCATGCGCGCGCTTGTCTGGTAAGCCCGCTTGCGCTTAAGACAGTCCCGGCCAAGGAGAGTCTCATGACCTATTATATTGAAGATTTGAAGCCCGGCATGTCCGAGAGCTATTCGCGCAAAGTCACCGAGCGCGACATCGAATTGTTCGGCGAGGTGAGCGGCGACGTGAACCCGGTTCATTTCGACGAGGCGTTCGCGCAGACCACGCCCTTCAAGGGCCGCATCGCGCACGGCGTGCTGTCGGCGGCCTATATCTCCACCGTGTTCGGCATGAAAATGCCGGGGCCCGGCACGATCTTTATGAGCCTGACAACGCGCTTCAAGGCGCCCGTGCGCATCGGCGATACCGTGACGGCGACATGCACCGTGCGCGAAGTGATTGCGGAGAAGCGCCGCGTGATGTTCGATTGCGTGGCGAAGGTTGGCGACGTCACCGTGGTCGAAGGCGAGGCGCTGGTGATGGCGCCGTCGCGCCCGAAAGCCTGAACGCATTCATGCGCATCTTCCGCCACTACAATGACGTGCCCGACGCCTATAAGGGCGCGGTGGTGGCGCTGGGCAATTTCGATGGCGTGCATCGCGGCCATCAGGCGCTGATCGGCGAAGCGAAGAGGCTTGCGGTGGAGCGTGGCGCGCCGCTCGGTGTCATCGCGTTCGAACCGCATCCGCAGGAGTTTTTCCGGCCCGGCGGACAGAATTTTCGCCTCACGCCATTCCGCACCAAGGCACGGCTGATCGCGGAGCAGGGCGCGGATGTGATGTATGCGCTCGGCTTCGATGCGGAGATGGCGAAGAAATCCGCGCAGGAATTTGTGATCGATGTTTTGGTGGAAGGCCTCGGCGTCGGCCATGTCGTGGTGGGCGCGGATTTCCAGTTCGGCAAGGGCCGCGCCGGCAACACATCCGTGCTCGCTTACATGGGCGAGATGGAAGGCTTTGGCCTGACTGTGTTTGAGCCCGTCACCGCGGGCACGGCCAAGATTTCCTCCACCGAAATCCGCAACGCGCTGAAAGCGGGAAAGCCCGAGGAAGCGGCGCGCCTGCTCGGCCATTGGTGGACCATCGAATCTCACGTCATTCCCGGCGACAAGCGCGGGCGCACCATCGGCTTTCCCACCGTGAACATGAAGCTCGAAGGCTGCATGGAGCCGGCTTACGGCATCTATGCCGTGCGCGCGAGCGTGGTGGAGAATGAAACCGTCATCGCCAAATATGACGGCGTGGCGAGCTATGGCGTGCGCCCGATGTTCGAAGTGAGCCAGCCGCTGCTGGAGACTTATCTGTTCGATTTTTCTGGCGATCTCTATGGCAGGCATCTGGCGGTCGAGCTGATCGCTTATCTCAGGCCCGAAATGAAGCTGCCGGACCTCGCGGCCCTCAAGGCACGGATCGGGCGCGATTGCGAGGACGCGCGGGCGGCGCTGGCGAAAGCGGGCCAAATGCCGCCGCCGCTGGACCCCGAACGGGTGCGCTGATAGATAGCCACAATGTCAGACAAGCCCGCCGCCACACGCGATTATCGCGCCACGCTTTTCCTTCCCTCCACGGATTTTCCGATGAAGGCGGGGCTGCCCGAAGCCGAGCCGAAATGGCTGGCGCGCTGGGCGGCGATGGACCTTTACGGACAGATGCGCGCGAAGGCGAAGGGCCGCCCGCAATTCATCCTGCATGACGGCCCGCCTTATGCGAATGGCGAGATTCATTCCGGCACCGGGCTGAACAAAATCCTGAAAGATTTCGTGGTGCGTAGCCAAGGCATGCTCGGCAAGGATGCGCCCTACGTGCCCGGCTGGGATTGTCACGGCCTTCCGATCGAATGGAAGATCGAGGAGAAATATCGCGCCGCCGGAAAATCCAAAGACGACGTTCCGATCACCGAACTGCGCCGCGAATGCCGCGCCTTCGCCGAGCACTGGATCGGCGTGCAGCGCGAACAATTCAAGCGGCTGGGCTGCATCGGCGAGTGGGACAAGCCCTACACGACCATGGATTTCCGCACCGAAGCAGTGATCGCGCGCGAGCTGCATAAGTTTGTCGGCAATGGGTTGCTGTATCGTGGTTTCAGGCCGGTGATGTGGTCGCCGGTAGAAAAAACCGCGCTCGCCGAAGCCGAAGTTGAGTATCACGAGAAAACGTCACCGACGATTTATGTGAAGTTTCCGGTGATTGGGGTTCGCGTCAAACAGGGAAATGTGACGACCACAGCTCGTGCAACGCGCTATCCAGAACTCGGCTTAGATGGCGCATCGGTTGTCATATGGACAACAACGCCTTGGACAATTCCCGGAAACAGAGCAATCGCCTATTCGAGGGATATAAATTATTCGCTTTACGAAGTTGTTGAAGTTGCCGAAGGAAGCTTGGCTTCTGTTGGTGAAAAACTTATTCTTGCTGATGCTCTAGCTGACCAAACTCAGAGGCACGCAAAACTAACGCTAAAGCGCCTGCATGATATTAATCCTGCTCAAATTTCCGACTGTTCTCATCCATTCCGTGGTCAGGGATATGATTTTCTTGTTCCTGTTTTAGAGGGTAGCCACGTTACTGCGGATACAGGAACGGGCTTTGTCCATACGGCGCCCGGCCATGGCGAGGATGATTTTGAACTCTGGCGCACTAAGAGAAGTTATCTCGAGGAAGAGGGGATCGAGGCTTCGATCCCCCGCACCATCGACGAAGACGGCAAGTTCTACGACAGCGTTCCGCTGTTCGCTGGCAAACGCATTCTCACGCCGGACGGAAAAGATGGCGATGCGAATGGTGCGGTGATCAAGGAACTCATCAATGCGGGCGCGTTGCTCGCGAAGGGTTCGCTGCGCCATTCCTATCCGCATTCGTGGCGCAGCAAAGCGCCGGTGATTTTCCGCGCCACGCCGCAATGGTTTGTCGGGATCGACAAGCCGATGCCGCAATTCGGCAATGATACGTTGCGTGAGCGCGCCATGCTGGCGATCAGCGACACGAAATGGTTTCCCAAGAGCGGGCAGAACCGTATCGGCTCGATGGTTGAAAGCCGTCCCGATTGGGTGGTCTCGCGCCAGCGCGCCTGGGGCGTGCCGATTGCGATTTTTGTGAACAAAAAAAGCGGCGAAGTGCTGAACGATGCGGCGGTGAATGCGCGCATTGGCGACGTCTTCGAAAAAGAAGGCGCGGATGCGTGGTTCGATTCGCCGCCTGCGCGCTTCCTCGGCAATGATTACAATCCGGATGATTTCGAGCAGGTGAAAGACATTCTGGATGTCTGGTTCGATTCCGGCTCCACCCATGTGTTCACGGTGGAAAATCCGATTGAACCCTCATGGCCGCGCGCCGATCACGCCGATCTTTATCTGGAAGGCTCGGATCAGCATCGCGGCTGGTTTCAATCCTCGCTGCTGGAAAGCTGCGGCACGCGCGGGCGCGCGCCTTATGACGCCGTGTTGACGCATGGTTTCGTGCTGGACGAGCAGGGCTACAAAATGTCGAAATCGCTGGGCAACACGCTGTTGCCGCAAACGATTGCCGACAAGAATGGCGCGGATATTCTGCGCCTGTGGGCCGCAAGTTCGGATTTCACCGAAGATCTCCGCATTGGGCAGGACATCATCAAGGCCAATGTCGATGCCTATCGCCGCTTGCGCAACACGATCCGCTTCATGCTGGCGAATCTCGAAGGATTCGAAGAACGCGAGCGCATCGCTCACAGCGAAATGCCGGAGCTTGAGCGCTACATGCTGGCGAAGATCGCGGAGCTGGACGCGCTGGTGCGCGAGGGTTATGCACAATTCGATTTCAACCATGTGTTCAACGCGCTGTTCAATTTCTGCACCAATGAACTCTCCGCGTTCTATTTCGACATCCGCAAGGATGCGCTTTATTGCGACCGCGCCGATTCTCCGCGCCGCCGCGCCGCGCGTACGGCGATCGACGAAATCTTTCGCCGCGTGGTGACGTGGCTCGCCCCCATCCTCTGTTTCACGATGGAAGAAGCGTGGCTGCTGCGCTTCGGCGGCGAGAATGAAAGCGTGCATCTGCACACATTCTTCGAAACGCCCGCCGCATGGCGCGACGAAAAGCTGGTCGAGAAGTGGAAGCGCATCCGCGAATTGCGCCGCGTGGTGACGGGGGCGCTGGAAATTGCGCGCGCTGCCAAAACCATCGGCGCGAGTCTGGAAGCAGCACCGGTTCTCTATGTGAACGAGGCAAGCGATGCGGCGCTGTTCGAAACCGTCGATCTTGCGGAAATCGCCATCACTTCGCGCGCCAGCGTGGAAATCGGCGATGGTCCGGCGGATGCCTTCCGCCTCACCGAAGTTCCCGGCGCCGCCGCGATGTTCGTGCCATCGCAAGGCCACAAATGTGCGCGCTGCTGGATGATCTTGGGCGAGGTGAGCACCGTGAAGGGGCATGAGGATTTGTGCAGGCGCTGCGTCGATGCCGTGGACGCGCTGGGAGCCGCGGCATGACGCCGCGCGATTTGGGCCTCATCAGCGCCGCGGCCGCGCTGGCCTTCGATCAGGGCTCCAAGCTGCTGATGCTGTATGCGCTGGGCTTCGCGCATATGGGCCCGCAGGACCACATCCCCGTATTGCCGTTTTTTAACCTCGTGATGGTGTGGAATCCGGGTGTGAGTTACGGGCTTTTTCCGGCCCATGGGCCGCTGGGAACCGCCCTTCTGGCCCTGTTTTCGCTGGCCGCCGTGGCCGGTCTGGGCTGGTGGTTGTGGCAATCCACAAGGCAGGCACTGGCGGTGGGCCTCGGCCTTGTGATAGGCGGGGCCATCGGCAACCTCATCGACCGGCTCATCTACGGCAAGGTTGCTGATTTTTTTCACTTTTACGCGCTTGGCTACGATTGGTATGTGTTCAATGTAGCGGACTGCGCCATAACCTTCGGCGTGGCCGCACTGTTGTATGACGCTCTGCTGCGGCCAGAACCGAAGCCGGCGGCACGGACGGGCAACCCGGGAGCAGGAAATGAAAGTTGAAATGCGTAAGCGGCAGGCCGTGCGTTTTGCGGCGTTTGCCGGGTTGGCTTTGGCGCTCGCCGGATGCGACACCATCCGCGATGCAGCCGGCATCACCAAGGACGCGCCCGACGAATTCGCGGTGGTGACCAAGCAGCCGCTGATCATTCCCCCCGAATTCAATCTGCATCCGCCGCGTCCGGGTGCGGCCCCCACCAATCAGCTCTCGCCCACCGATACGGCGCAGAGCGCTCTCTTCCCCGACGATCCCAACGCGGTCGCCGCCTCGATCACCGGCAATTACAGCCAGGGCGAAAAGCTTTTGATCGCGAGCGCGGGTGCTGCGAACGCCAGCGACTCCATCCGTCAGGTCATCAGCGCCGACAACAAATCTCTGGATGCGGCGGATGAGGGCTTCACCAATCAGCTTCTGTTCGGCGCCAACACGCACGCAAGCGGCGCACTGGATGCCGATGCCGAAAAGGCGCGGCTGGAGAGAGAAAAAGGTGTGAGCCAGCCCGCACGGCCCGCGCGCCGCCCCGTTGCGCAAACGCCCGTTGCCCAATCGACGGATCAGAGCGTGGCGCAATTGCCTGACGATTATTCCCAGCCAAATTCATCGCAGGCTTCGAGCACGCCCGGCACGCTGCCCGATCTCAATGGTTCTTCGAATCCGCAGCCGGTCCAGCACAGACACAAGAAGCCCGCGCCGAAACAGAAGGACAGCGACGGCTGGTTCGATGGCATCTTTTAAGGCTGCACTTGTTGCGGCGCTGATTGCGACGGCTCTTGCAGCGCCAGCGCGCGCCGAACAGGCCAAGGCATTTCAATTCGCATTGCAGAACGGCATGCAGGTGCTGGTGATCCCCGATCACCGCGCGCCCGTGGTGACGCAGATGCTGTGGTTCCGCGTGGGCGCGGTGGACGATCCGCCGGGGCTTTCCGGCCTCGCCCATTTCTTCGAGCATATGATGTTCCGCGGCACGCCTTCGGTGCCGAACGATCAATTCTCCCAGACGGTCGCGCGCAATGGCGGCGAGGACAACGCTTTCACCACCCATGATTACACCGCCTTCTACGAGCAGATCGCCAAGGACCGGCTGCGCATCGTCATGGGGCTGGAAGCGGACCGCATGGCCAATCTCAATCTTTCCGATCCCAATGTGCGCACCGAGCGCGACGTGGTGATGGAAGAACGGCGCATGCGCATCGACAACGATCCCCAGGCGCTGGCGCGCGAGCAGATGGAAGCGGCGTTGCATCTTTCCCATCCTTACGGCCGCCCGGTGATCGGCTGGCCCGATGAGATCCGCCATATCGGCCGCGCCGAGGCGAACGATTTCTATACGCATCATTATGCGCCGAACAACGCGATCCTTGTGGTGGCGGGCGATGTCACGCGCGAGGATGTGCGCGCCGCCGCCGAAGCCGAATTCGGGAAACTGCCTGCGCGCGAATTGGTGCCGCGGGCCGATTTCGCGCAACCCCCGCGCCTCGCCGAAACGCGCATGGTCATTGCGCGCCCCGATGTGAAAGTGCCGGTGTTCGAGCGCATCTATCGCGTGGTGAGCTACACCGAAGCAAAGCCCGGCGAGGCGGAAGCGCTGGAAACACTGGCGCAATTGCTGGGCGGCGATGCGACGGGCATTCTCTATCGCAAGCTCGTGGTCGATACCAAGCTCGCATCGGATGTGGATGTTTCCTATGACGGCTATGCGCGCGATGCGGGCGAGTTCACGATCTCCGCCGTGCCGCGCCTCGGCGTGCGGCTGGAAACGCTGGAAGCGGTGACGGATAGCGTGCTCAAGGCCTATGCGCGGATTTTGCCGAAAGCCGCCGATCTCGAACGCGCCAAGACGCAGCTTGTGGCGGACGCAACCTATCAGCGCGACAGCCAGTATCAACTCGCCACTGCCTACGGGCAGGCGCTCGCCATCGGGCTCACCGTGGACGATGTGGAAGAATGGCCCGACCGCATCCGCGCTGTCACCGGACAAGCCCTGCGCGATGCCGCCGCCAACGATCTCGACAAGCGCGAAGCGGTGACGGCCTATCTGAAACCGGCGGCGCCATGATGAAGCGCGCAATTCTCGCGGCGGTGTTTGCATTGCTCGCGCCCGGCATCGCCCACGCTGTCGATGTGAAGACGTTGAAGGCCGCCAAGGGCGAAGACGTCTGGTATGTCGAAGACCACACACTTCCGATGATCGCAATTTCGGCGGCGTTTCCCGCGGGCTCCGCCTACGATCCCAAAGACAAGGCGGGGCTTGCCGCTTTCGCTGCCTCGCTGCTCGACGAAGGCGCAGGCAATATGAACGCCAACGCCTTTCATACGGCCATCGCCAATCGCGCCATCCGGCTTTCGGCATCGCCGGGGCGCGATTATCTGGTGGTTTCGCTGGTCACGCTCAGCACCAATGCGAAGGAAGCATTTCGCCTCTTGGGGCTGGCGCTTTCCAAGCCGCGCTTCGATGCGGATGCGATTTCGCGCGTGCGCGCCCAGATGATCTCCAATCTGCAGCAGGGCGATGAAGATCCCGACACCGTGGCCGCGAAAGGATTCTTCCGCACATTCTTCGGCGATCATCCTTACGCGCATCCTTCCGATGGCGAGGCGGCCGGCCTCGCCGCAATACAGGCGGACGATCTGAAGAATTTCGCGGCGAGCCATTGGGTGCGCGCGGGCCTGAAAATCTCCGTCTCCGGCGATGCCGATGCGACGACATTGAAATCGCTGCTGGCGAGTGCTTTCGGCGCGCTGCCCGCAAACCCGCCGCCGCAATTGTCCGCTGTTACGCATATGGGCGCGCCGGGTGTGCATGTGATCGCCATGCCCGTGCCGCAGCCCAGCGCCGTGTTCGGCACACCGGGCATTCTGCGCACCGACAAGGATTTCATTCCCGGCTATGTGGCCAATTATATTCTGGGCGGCGGCGGATTTTCCTCGCGCCTCACCACCGATGTGCGCGTGACGCGCGGGCTTACCTATGACATTTCCACCTCGCTGACAGCCTATCGCAAGGCGGGCGTGGTGCTGGGGCAAGTGGCATCCAAAAAAGGCAGCATGCGCGAGACGCTCGATGTGGTGCGCGCGACGATGAAAAAATTCATCGCTGAAGGCCCGACCGACAAGGAACTGGCCGACGCCAAGACCTATCTCACCGGCTCCTTCCCGCTGGCTTTCGATTCGAATGTGGGTATTGCGGCGCAACTCAACGCCTTCCAGATGGCGGGCCTGCCGGTGGATTATGTCGAAAACCGCAACGGCCTCATCAATGCCGTGACCAGCGCCGATGTGAAGCGCGCGGCCAAACGCCTGTTCAATCCGGCAAATATGACAGTGGTGGTGGCAGGCAGCCTCGCCCCCGTTCCGGGCGGCGCTACAAAAAAGAAGCACTAGCCGGCTTGTTTCACCTTCCCTGCGCCACAGGGTCTCCCTCTCCCCCACAGGGGGAGAGGGCAGGGTGAGGGGGCCGCAAAAGCAAGCGCGGTTTCACCAGAAAATATGCAGCGCGAAAACTTTCGGCAGTAGCGCAAACGGAGAACCCCCCTCACCCTAACCCTCTCCCCCGACGGGGAGAGGGAATCCGGGGCGGCGATGACGATCATGGAAGCGATTCAGGATAAAACGGTACTGCACTAGCGTTTCCTGTTGGTGACGGCCCTCTGCTAGGATTGCTCCCATGGCTTCGGAATCGACCCCCCTTTCGGTATCGCTTGAGCTTGCGCTGAGTGGCGCAGGCGCCCCCGATCGTGCGCTTTACGACGCAGCACTGGAGGAGGCCGGCCATTCCGTGACCTGGCTCCGCGATTCCTATCGCCAAAACACGCTGGAATTGCTGCGCGTGCCGGAGCGGCGCGACGATCTCGATGCCGCCGCGGGCATTGTGAGCGCGTGGAACGACAACACCAGCAATGTCTGCGTGTTGGGCATCGGCGGATCGAGTTTGGGCGGGCAGGCCCTCGCTGACCTTCTGCCGTTCGGCGCACCGCGGGTTCCCCGTGTGCGGTTTTTCGACAATCCCGATCCCTTCACGTTTGCGGGCGCGCTGGCGACCTTCAATCTGCGCACGACGCGCTTCATCTGCATTTCCAAATCCGGCGGCACCGCGGAAACATTGATGCAGACGCTGGCGGCGGCCGATGCCATCGAAAGAGCCGGCGGCGGAAAACATCTGAAGCAGCATTTTGCCGTGATCACCGAACCCAAGCCCAGCCCCTTGCGCAAATTCGCCGAGAGCATCGATTGCCCGGTGCTCGATCATCCCACCGGTGTGGGCGGGCGCTATTCGGTGCTCACGGTCGTGGGAATGTTGCCAGCGCTGCTGATGGGGCTCGATGCGCGCGCCATCCGCGAGGGCGCCAACAGCACGCTCCAGCAAATGCTGAATGGCGATACGCCTGCGGCCTCCGGCGCAGCGTTGCATCATGCATTGGCACGCGCCGGGCGCCTGCGCGAGACAGTGCTGTGGTGCTACGCCGACGCGCTCAAAACATTCGGCCCGTGGTGGCGGCAATTATGGGCCGAGAGTTTGGGCAAGGATGGAAAAGGTTCGACCCCGGTGAGCGCTTTAGGTCCCGTCGATCAGCACAGCCAGTTGCAGCTCTTTCTCGACGGGCCGGGCGAGGCGCTGTTCACGATCGTCTCGACGGACATGATCGGCGAGGGGCCGCAAGTGCCGCGCGCGCGTGCCGATGAGTTGGGACTCTCCTACCTAGCGGACAAACATCTGGGCGATCTGGTGGCGGCGGAAGCGCGCGCAACGCCCGAGACATTGCATGCCCGCGCGCGGCCGGTGCGCCAGATCCATGTGCCGCAGATCGACGAGCGCAGCCTCGGCGCGCTGATGATGCATTTCATGCTGGAGACGATCATCATGGGCCGCCTGATGGGCGTCGATGCCTTCAATCAGCCCGCGGTGGAAGAGGGCAAGGTGCTGGCACGGCGCTATCTTTCGGGGCAAGCGTGAAGATACGCCGCCTCGCCGAAGGCACGATCAACCGCATCGCCGCGGGCGAAGTGGTGGAGCGGCCCGCGAGTGCGGCGAAAGAATTGATCGAGAACGCGCTCGATGCCGGTGCATCGCGCATCGACATCGCCGCATCCAATGGCGGCATGGATTTGATCGTTGTCGAAGACGACGGCGAAGGCATGGAGCGCGACGATCTGCTGCTCGCGGTGGAGCGCCACGCGACTTCCAAATTGCCAATGGCGCGCGGCGAAGACGATCTCTCGCATATCGAAACGCTGGGCTTTCGCGGCGAGGCGCTGCCGTCCATCGGCGCGGTGGCGCGGGTTTCGATTGCCAGCCGTACGCGCGCGGGCCAGGCGCATGAAATCCGCGTCGATGGCGGAATGCTGAGCGGGCCCGCGCCGACAGGCTTTCGTGCCGCCGGACAATCGGGCACGCGGGTGGATGTGCGCGAATTGTTTTTTGCAACGCCTGCGCGATTGAAATTCCTCAAATCCGCGCGCTCCGAAGATCTGGCGACCAGCGATGTCGTCAAGCGCCTTGCGATGGCGCGGCCCGATGTGGCGTTCACGTTGACGCTGGACGGACGGCGCACGCTCGATCTCGCCAGCGAAGGCGATCTGTTCGAGGGGCGGTTGCCGCGTCTCGCGCGCATCATGGGCCGCGAATTTGCCGAGAACGCCGCGCGTGTGGACATCATGCGCGAGGGCGTGCGCATCTCGGGCTTCGCGGGATTGCCGACCTACAACCGCGCCAATGCGCAGATGCAATTCCTGTTCGTGAACGGCCGCCCGGTGCGCGACAAATTGCTGATTGGTGCTGTGCGCGGAGCCTATGCGGATTTTCTGGCGCGCGACCGGCATCCCGCGCTGGCGCTGTTCCTCGATTGCGATCCTTCATTCGTGGATGTGAATGTGCATCCCGCCAAAACCGAAGTGCGCTTTCGCGATGCGGGGCTGGTGCGCGGATTGATCGTGTCGTCGCTCAAGACAGCACTGGCAGATGCAGGACGTCGTGCGTCCACAACGGTTGCGGGTGCAACGCTGTCGTCACTGCGCCCGCATAGCGGATTTTCGTCCGCTACCTATTCGCAGCATCAGCCGGGTTTGGCTGACGCATCGCGCCAATTCCATGCGCCGCTCTTTTCTGGCAATGCCGCGCCATCCGTGCGCATGGAAGAGCAGATTTCGGAGCCTGCCCCCGAATCTCCGCTCGGCGTGGCCCGCGCGCAATTGCACGAAACCTATGTCATCGCGCAGACCGCGGACGGTATCGTGATTGTCGATCAGCATGCAGCCCACGAGCGCCTCGTCTATGAGCGCATGAAACACGCGCTCGCAAGCGGCGGCATCGCGCGCCAGCCGCTGCTCATCCCCGAAGTGGTGGAACTCGATCCCGCCGAAGTGGAACGCGTCAGCGCGCGCACCAACGAGCTTGCAGAATTGGGATTGGTGATCGAACCCTTCGGCCCCGATGCCGTAATGGTGCGCGAAGTGCCCGCGATGCTCGGCAAGCTGGACGTGAAAGCGCTGGTGCGCGATCTGGTCGACGACATCACCGAAACCGGCAGCGCACTATCGCTGAAGGAACGATTGGAAGAAGTCGCGGGCACGCTCGCCTGCCACACCTCGGTGCGCGCGGGCCGCAGACTCAATGCCGAGGAAATGAACGCGCTCCTGCGCGAGATGGAAGCCACACCCCATTCCGGCCAATGCAATCACGGACGGCCCACTTATGTGGAGCTGAAACTCTCCGATATCGAGCGGTTGTTCGGGCGGCGTTAGATCGCGCGCAGCGTTGTCACGCTGGTTTCGCCATAGATTCGTTCGTCCAGAATTTCAAACCCATCGGCGGCAAATTTTTCATCCTCTGCGCATTCGGCAATGAGTACAGTGTTCGGCGCGAGCCAGCCACCATCGCGCAATGATTTCAGCGCAGGTGCAATCAGGTTTTTGCGATAGGGCGGATCGAGGAAGACGAGATCGAACGGCCCGCCTGCGCCTGCGGACATCGGTCCCAGATCGGTGGCATCGCGCCGCCAGATTTTCGTCACGCCTGTGAGATGAAATGCTTCGACATTCTGCCTGATCAGCGCGCGGCTCTCGGCGGCTTCTTCCACGAACAGGCAGAATGCCGAGCCGCGCGACAGCGCCTCGATTCCCATCGCGCCGGTGCCTGCGAAGAGGTCGGCGACGCGCGCGCCTTCCGGCGTCACGCCGAAATCATTATGCGCAAGGATGTTGAAAATCGCCTGGCGCACCTTGTCCGACGTCGGCCGAACGCGATTGTCGGCGGGCGTGGCCAGTGTGCGCCCGCCCAATGTTCCCCCGGTTACGCGCATGGCAATCCGCCGCTGTTCGTGCGCCGGGACCCTAGCGGCGGGCCGCGCCAGAGGCTATAGCGGCAGCATGGCGCGAGCGCTTTTCGGATTGCTTTTGCTGCTGGCCTTTGCGGGGCCCGCATCGGCGCAGGTCGAGCATGCGCCGAAAGTGCAGGCCCGGCTGATCGCCGAGCGCGGCGAGATCGCTCCCGGACAAAGCGTGACACTGGCGCTGGAAGAAAACATCGCGCCCGATTGGCACACTTACTGGATCAATCCCGGCGATGCGGGCGCGCCGACGGAGATCGCGTGGACGCTGCCTGTCGGCTGGCATGCGGGCGCAATTCAGTGGCCCTATCCCAAGCGGCTGCCCGTCGGCCCGCTGATGAATTACGGCTATGACGGCAAAGTCTGGCTGCTGGTGAATGTGACCGCACCCGGCGATGCAAAGCCCGGCATCGTTACGCTGAAAGCGGATGCAAGCTGGATCGTCTGCAAGGATGTCTGCATTCCGGAAGACGCGAATGTTTCGGTGCCGCTGACGGTGAGTGCGGCGCCAGCGCCCGCTTACGCGACGATTGCCGATCAATTCGCCGCAGCGCGCGCGAAGATTCCTTCCGCCTCGCCATGGCCCGCGCATTATCGCAGTGGCGCGGCGCTCGATCTGTATTTGGCGGCACCCTCGCTGGCGGCAGCGCATCCAACATCGGTGGAATTCTTTCCGTATACGAACGATCTGGTGAGCGGGCCTGCGTCGCAAAAACTGGCGCTGGCGGAAGGCGGCATCGGGTTGCGCATGGTGCCAGGCCCGAAATTGAAGGGCGCGTTGAGCGGCGTGCTGGTGCTGACATCGGCGGATGGATCGGTGAGCGCGCTGGATGTGAAGGCCATGCCCGGTGCGGTGCCCGATCTGCATGTCAGCGACGGCAGCGAATTGGGAATCGCGCTGGCGGTTTTGTTCGCGCTGCTGGGCGGATTGATCCTCAATCTGATGCCTTGCGTGTTGCCGATATTGGCGATGAAGGCGCTAGCGGTTGCGTCGAAAGCGGGCGCCGACAGAAGCGAAGCCGCGCGCGAAGGATTGGCCTATGGCGCGGGCGCGGTGCTGAGTTTTGTGGCGCTTGGTGCGGCGGTGATTGCGTTGCGCGCGAGCGGCGAGGCTGTGGGCTGGGGCTTTCAGTTGCAGGAGCCGATTGCGGTTGCGGTGTTTGCGCTGCTGATTTTCGCGGTGGGATTGAATCTCTCCGGCGTGTTCGAAATTCCGAGCGGCATCACCGGCGGCGATGCGTTGACGCGGCGCGGCGGTGCGGCGGGCGCATTCTTCACCGGCGTGCTCGCGGTGGCGGTGGCTGCACCTTGCACAGCGCCGTTCATGGCGGCAGCGCTCGGCTATGCGCTGACGCAAAGCACGGGACTCGCACTGCTCGTGTTCCTTGCGTTGGGAATTGGATTTGCCGCGCCGTTCGTGGCAATCGGTTTGTCGCCAGCATTGCTGCGCCTGTTGCCGAAACCGGGCGCGTGGATGCTGCGGTTCAAGCAGGTCCTGGCATTCCCGATGTATGGCGCAGCGGCTTGGCTCGTGTGGGTGCTGGCGCAGGAATCCGGTTCGCAAGGCTTGATGGCAGCGCTTGCGGCCGCAGTTGCGCTGGCCTTCGCCGCATGGGCGTGGGGCGCGAGCCGCGATGCGCGTCCGCGTTGGCGAACGATCGGAATGGTCGCTGCTCTATTGGGATTGATCGCAGCGCTCGCATTGCTGCCGCTGGTGGAAACCGGAACTCCAGCCAGTGCCGCGTCATCCGCAAGCGCCATTCCCTCCGAACCTTACACGCAGGTGCGCCTCACCGAATTGCGCGCGCAGAACCGCCCCGTTTTCATCAATGCGACGGCGGCGTGGTGCATCACCTGTCAAGTGAATGAGAGCGTCGCGTTTTCCGGCTCGCGCGTGCGCGAGGCATTCGCCAGAAAACATATCGCTTATCTCATCGCCGACTGGACCAATCGCAATGCGGAGATCACTGCGCTGCTGGAAGCCCATGGCCGCTCGGGCGTGCCGCTATATCTCTATTACGCACCGGGCGCGGGCGATGGAACGGTGCTGCCGCAAATCCTCACCGAAGACGAAGTCTTGAAGGCAATCGGCGATTAACCCGCCGCGTGGCTGCCGCCGACATAAGTGTGCGTGCCGCGATTGTGAACGCGGTCGGTGGGCAGCACATCGCCGGGCTCGTAACTCAGCCCCGCCGCCAGTTTGCGATAGAGCGGCGCGAAATCCTTGTAGGTTTCCTTGAACAATTCCTCGAAGGAGGAAATGACGAAATAGCTCTCCTGAAAATCGTCGATGCGGTAATCGGTGCGCATCACGCGCTCCAGATCGAAATGGATGCGGTTGGGCGAGGGGCTTTCCACGGCGTAAATCGATTCCGTTCGGCTGGAAACGATGCCGGAACCATAAATCCGCATGCCTTCGGGTTTTTTGATCAGGCCGAATTCGACCGTGTACCAATAAAGCCGCGCGAGATTCTTCAGCGCGTGGAATTCGGCAACCGCGCGCATGCCGCCCTTGCCATAGGCTTCCATGTAATTGGCGAACACCGGATGCGCCAGCATCGGCACATGACCGAAGACATCGTGGAACACATCGGGCTCTTCGATGTAATCGAGCTGGTTGGGTTTGCGAATGAATTGGCCGGCGGGAAATCGGCGGTTCGCCAGATGATGGAAAAAGATTTCATCCGGCACCAGCGATGGCACCGCCACGATGCGCCAGCCGGTGAGTTTTTCCAGATCGTCGGAGAGCCGTTCGAATTCGGGAATCTGATCGTCCACCAGCTTCAGTTTCTTCAGCCCATCGAGAAATTCGTCGCAAGCGCGCCCCGGCAGCACGCTCGCCTGACGGCGGAACAGTGTGCGCCACACGCCATGGTCGGCGCTGGAATAGCGTTCCCAATGCTGGTCGATGGTGAAATCGGGGCGGATTTCCGGGTGCCGCGATTTCAACTCTGCAAGCGCGGGCATGAGCAGTTCCTTCGCATCGGGGCGATTAGACGACTGCGCGGCGGCACTGTAAAGCGTGGGCCGCGTTGCATTAATATGTTGCGGTTCCCGCGGCCGACCCGCATCTGTGTTGCGGGAGCCTTGCGGAATTGGCAACCCCATTGCGGTGCGCGCGGGGTATGGTGGGGTCAGGAGTGAATCGATGAGCGTGTTCGAAGCACCGGATTTCGATAGCCATGAGGCAGTCGCCTTTTTCGACGACAAGGCCTCGGGCTTGCGCGCAATCATTGCCATTCATTCCACCGCGCTGGGCCCGGCTTGCGGCGGCACGCGCATGTATCCCTATGCCGATGGCGATGCGGCGTTGACCGACGCGCTACGCTTGTCGCGCGGCATGAGCTACAAGAGCGCGATTGCCGATCTGCCGCTGGGCGGCGGCAAGGCGGTGATCATCGGCGATCCGTTGCGCGACAAAACCGAAGCGCTGTTTCTCGCCTATGCCAACGCCATCAACACGCTTGGCGGGCGCTACATCACGGCGATGGATGTGGGCATCGGCCCGAAGGACATGCCGGTGATCGCGCGCGGCACCAAACATATCGCGGGCTACGACCAGCCGGGAAAAACGGGCGGGGATTCCGGACCGCTGACGGCTGTCGGTGTTTTTGCCGGACTCAAGGCGGCAGTAAAACATCGCCTCGGCGTGGACACGACGAAAAATTTGATCGTCGCCATTCAAGGACTCGGCAAAGTGGGCATGGATCTGGCCAAGCGGCTGCATGCGGAAGGTGCTGCGCTGATCGTCACCGATGTGAATGCGGATGCGGTAAAGCGCGCGGTGGATATGCTGGGCGCAAAATCCGTGGCACCCGATGAAATCGTTACGGCCGATTGCGATGTGCTTTCGCCCAATGCACTGGGCGCGATTTTGAATGATGAAACGATTCCAAACCTGAAAGCGCGCGTGATCGCGGGCGGCGCTAATAACCAGCTCGCGCGCGACGAACATGGCGCGATGCTGACCGAGCTTGGAATTCTCTATGCGCCGGATTACGTCATCAATGGCGGCGGCATCATTCGCGTGGCGGGGCAGATATTCAACTGGGACGATGCGGAGATCGAACGCCGCGTGCTGGGCATTGCCGACACGCTGGCGCAGATTTTTCGCAGATCGGCCGCCGAGACTCTTCCCACCAATGCGGTTGCAGACCGCATGGCGGAAGAACGCATGGCGAAGGGAAAGATGGCGCCCGCGAAAGCTGCCGAATAGAGCAGTCTCTATTCCCTCTCCCCCCTCGAGGGAGAGGGTTAGGGTGAGGGGGTTTCTCCGTCTGCGTTATTGCCGGAAGTTTTCGCGCGTCGTTTCTTGCTGATGGAATTGCGCTTGCTTTTGCGGCCCCCTCACCCCGCCCTCTCCCCCGGAGGGGGAGAGGGAAAACAGAAAATTATTCCAATTCAATTGACCACCACCACGCGCACATCGCCTTCGCGTTCCAGCACGTTGAGCGCGACATTGCCGTTGTGACGCGCCAGGCGCACGGCGATGTGTGCGTCGCCCAGTTTCAGCCGCCGGATGCACACTTCATCGATGAAATGCGGCAGGCGCGGATGATCGAAGCGGATTTCGCGCCGCGCGAAATCGCAACTCAATCCGAGTGCTGCCTCCAGAAATGAAAACGGCGCCGCACTGGCCCAGGCCTGCGGCATGCAGGCGACCGGATAAAGCGTGGGCGCGCAACTGCGCCGCCGCGGAAAGCCGCAGAAAAGTTCCGGCAGGCGCATATCGTCCATATAGTGAAGTGCATCGAAGAAGCCGGAGAAAATCGCAAGGGCTGCATCCTTGAGCCCGTAGCGCGCCAGCCCCAGCGCAATCAGCGCATTGTCGTGCGGCCATATCGAGCCATTGTGATAGGACATCGGATTGTAGCGCGCGGCATTCGAACTCATGGTGCGAACGCCCCAGCCGGAAAAATTTTCACGCCGCATCATCGTTTTTGCCACGAGTGCCGCGCGGCCGGGATCGGCGATGCCCGAGAACAGCGCATGGCCGGGATTGGAAGTGACGACGCGGCATTGTTTCTTGTCGCGATCCAGCGCCAGCGCATAGGTGCCGAGATCGGGACACCAGAAAAATTCCTCGAAGCGGGCGCGCAACCGCCGCGCTTCGTTTTCCAGCGCATTGGCTCTCCGCGCATCGCCGAGCGCGCGAAACAACCGCGCCGCTGCGCGTTTGGCGGCGAAAACGTAAGCCTGCACCTCCACCAGCGCGATGGGGCTTTCGGCGAGCGTGCCGTCTTCATGCACGATCGCGTCCTGCGAATCCTTCCAGCCCTGATTGCCGAGACCGTTTTCAGCCTTGCATCTGTATTCCACGAAACCGTCGCCATCGGGATCGCCGAACGTGTCCATCCAGGCGAGCGCCGCTTCGATGTTCGGCTTGATGGACGCGATGGTGGCAAGATCGCCAGTGCGCTCGAAATAGCGCCCCGCCAGCATGACGAAAAGCGGCGTCGCATCGACGCTGCCGTAATAATGCGCGAACGGCACTTCGCCCAGCCGCGCCATTTCTCCGCGGCGCATTTCATGCAGGATTTTTCCGGGCTCGGCGTCGGAAGCGGTGTCGACGGTTTTGGCTTGCGTCGCCGCCAGGAATTTCAGCACGCCCATGGCGATGGTAGGATCGAGCCACAGCATCTGCATCGCGGTGATGATGCCGTCGCGCCCGAATGGGGTCGAGAACCATGGAATGCCCGCATAAGGATAGGGACCTTGCGGCGTATCGGTCATCAGCATGGTGAGATCGGCGATGGAGCGGCAGAAAACCTGATTGAGCACTTCGTTCGATGTGGTGATGGTGGCGGAATTGGCGGCGCGCTTGCGCAATGTCTGGCGCGCCAGACGCAGGCCGGAGAGAAAATGCAGAGGCTTCGCCGGCAATTCCGTACCGTACTGGATCGTCACGAAACAGGGCCAGCGCTGGCCCGGCGCCAGCGTCAAATCGTAAACCGCGCCCGCTTCGGACAGTGACGACGGCTGCGGCGAGAACCGCAGGCGCGTGTTGCGCTCGACGCCGTCGAGCCCCATATAGTGAAAGACAATACAATCAGGGCCGCTAAATTCCGTGCGCATAGTGCCGTGATGCGCGCGTTCGATGCCGCGCACTTCGAACAGATCGGCGAAATCGGCGGCGAAATGCAGCGAGAATTTGGCGCGGCGTTCGGTGGTATCGAAATTGTGGATGGCGATGCGTTCGTGGCAGGCGCCGTCCCACAGATATTTCGCGCGCACGATATGCAGCGTCTCGCGCGTCATGATGAGTTCGTCGCCGCGATAGATATCGGGGTTGGCCAGATCCACCGTGAGCACGGCATTGTCGTCCTGCAGCTGGGAACTCAGCAGCAGCGGGCGATAACCGTCGATCAGGATGTAGAAGCGCGAAAGATAGCGCGTGTCTTCGTGGAAGATGCCGCCCGGTCCCTTGGTGGTGTTGATGATGTCGCCATGGCGGTCGAACAGCGCAAAGGTGTCGCCATGCTTGAGCATGCGCGGCCAATGCTCGAGCGTGGAAAGCGTGGCCGGAATATAGAATTCCGGCACAGCCACAGGCGTATGCTCCGGCACCGCTTCGTCGGAAGCGGGTGTCATACGCTGTGCCGCGGCATCAGGCGGCTTCGGAGGTTTCGGCTCTGCGTTCAATCATCCGCTCATATATGTTCAAATAATTCTGCACCATGACTTGCGATGTGAATCTGCTTTCGAACCGGGCGCGAATTTTCCCGCGGTCGAGTTCGGGAATGCGTGCAATGGCCGCGGCTGCTTCCGCAACATCGCTGACGATGAAGCCTGTCAGGCCATCTTCCAATACTTCGGGAACGGAACCGCGGCGATAGGCGATGGTGGGCGTGCCGCACGCCATCGCCTCGATCATCACGAGCCCGAACGGTTCGGGCCAGTGAATAGGAAACAGCAGCGCCATCGCATTGCCGAGGAATTCGCTCTTATGCGCTTCGTCGATTTCGCCGATATATTCGATCAGCGGATGGGCCAGCAGCGGTTTCACGCGGGCTTCGAAATAGACGCGGTCCGCATTGTCCACTTTCGCTGCGATCTTCAGCGGCAGGCCCGCCTGTATCGCAATGGCGATGGCATCTTCGGGACCTTTTTCCGGCGAGATGCGGCCGAGGAAGGCGAGATATTTTCCCGGCTCCATGTTGGCGCGATGCAGATTGGCGGGAAGCCCATGCTGAACGGTTGCCTGCCAATTGACGGGCGGCATGGGTTTGCGCTGATCGTTCGAGATCGAGGTCAGCGCCATGTTCGGGAATGCGCGATAGAAAGGATGCAGATCCGGCAAATCGAGCCTGCCATGCAGCGTGGTGAGCACCCGATCCGCCAGCGAGCGGAACAGCGGATAATGCATCATGTCGATATGGAAGTGCAGCACATCGAATTCCTGCGCGCGCCGGATGACGCGATCCAGCAGGATCAGATGATAGGGGGTGCCGTCGCGCACATCGGGATTGAGGCGCAGCGCCTTGGGCGTCACCGCCACCAGTTCGGCATCCGTGCGCGAATCTCCGCTGGCGAACAGCGTCACCTCATGGCCCTGCGCCACCAATTCTTCGGTGAGCCAGGAAACCACGCGTTCCGTTCCGCCATAAAGCGTGGGGGGCACGCTTTCGGCCAAAGGCGCAATTTGAGCAATCTTCATGAAACCCTATCGTCGCATACCCGCCTAGACATAACTGCGCGAGCGCGCCCCAAGTTCCCGTCACTATTGGGAAATTGCTTACGGTGTGCCCATCCATTCGACCCAGCGCCGTACCTCGGCGGGCGATTCCAGTGAGGCATCGGCGCCCGGAATGCTGTGTCCCACCGAAATTCCCCAGCCGCCGAATTCGGGCATCGCGGCAAAAGCATTCTGATCGGTCAAATCGTCGCCGGTATAAATGGGCATGCGAAAGGCGAAGGGATCGAATTTCATCAATTCGCGCACGCCCGTGCCCTTGTTGTAGCCGGAGGGTTTCACTTCGAGGATGGATTTGCCCTGCAGAATCTCCACGCCCTTGCTGCCGCGCAGGGCGCTTTCCAGCAGCGTTTCCAGTTCCGGCCGGGCCTCGGGCACCGCGCGGTAATGCAGCGCCAGCGAATAGCCTTTGTCTTCGATCAGCAGGCCCGCGATTTTCGCGGCGGAAGATGCGATCTGTTGTTTCAATTGCGGATCGAGCCCCGGTATGGCCGGCTGCAAAGGCTTGCCCGCAGGATCGGGACGGATTTCCGCCCCGTGTCCGCCGACAGCGGAGAGGCGCAGCGGCGCGAACAGACCGTCGATCTCTGCAAGGGTGCGGCCGCTGACCAATGCGACGGCCCCGCGGGCGCGCTCGCTCAACCGTTCCAAACTGGATCGCAATCCATCCGGCACGATGGCGCCGCCGGGCGTCGAGGCGATGTCGAGCAGCGTCCCGTCGACGTCGAGCAAGATTGCTGCTTTTGGGGAACTCATCACGACATGCCTGTTCATACGCGCGGGCCTCGGGATTGAGCCGCCCCTCTCTAACAACGTAGCGGGATGGCGGCCAGTTGCAGGAAAAACCAAGGAACCGCCGGGCTGCGCCACGCGTTCGTCATTTGAGGCTGCGCGCCACGTGCGGCCCGCAAGGATGTGGCCGATGAATCCGCTCCGTCAGCTTGAAGAGCTGGGCCAGTCGGTCTGGCTCGATAATCTCAGCCGGGAGCTTCTCGCGAGCGGCAAGCTCGCGCGGCTGATCGCGGACGATGGACTTTCGGGAATTACCTCCAATCCCTCCATCTTCGAGAAAGCCATCGGCCATTCCACCGATTATGACGAACAGATTATGCGCCTTTCACGAACCGGGGCGACACCGCCCGCCATTCTGCGGGCGCTGATGATCAGCGACATCCAGGACGCCGCCAATGCGCTGCGCGGGCCATATGGCGCGAGCCATGGCGCGGATGGTTTTGTCAGCATCGAAGTGTCGCCCCAGTTGGCCATGGATACCGACGAGACGATTGCCGAGGCACGCGCATTGTGGCGCGCCATCGCCCGCGACAATGTGATGATCAAGGTGCCGGCGACGGAGCCGGGCCTGCCCGCGATTGCGACACTCATCAGCGAAGGCATCAATGTGAACATCACGCTGCTGTTTTCGCGACAGGTCTATGAGCGCGTGGCGGAGGCTTATCTTGAAGGCCTCGAAATGCGCCAGGGCGATCTTTCGAAGATCGCGAGCGTGGCGAGTTTCTTTGTCAGCCGCATCGACACGATGGCGGATGGCGAGATCGAAGCGAAATTGAAGAGCGCGAGCGGCGCGGAAAAACCCACGCTGGAAAATCTGCGCGGCAAGGTTGCGATTGCCAATGCGAGGCTCGCTTATCAGCAATACAAAACCATTTTCAGCGGCGCGCGGTGGGAAAAGCTCGCGGCGCGCGGTGCGCGTCCGCAGCGGCTGCTCTGGGCGTCCACCAGCACCAAGAACAAGGCCTATCCGGAATTGCTCTATGTGGAAAACCTGCTGGGGCGTGACACGATCAACACATTGCCGCCCGAAACGCTGGACGCCTTCCGCGATCACGGCAAGCCGAGGCTGGCGCTGGAAGAAGATTTGGACGAAGCTCGTCATACATTGGACGCGCTGGAAGGCGCAGGTATTTCGCTGGAGAAGATTACGCAAGCACTCGTCGCCGACGGCGTGAAGAAATTCACCGAAGCCGCCGACAAGCTGCTCGCCGCCATTGCTCACAAGCGCACCGAATTTTTAAGCCACGCAACATCTGAACAGGATTGACAATGCAGTTGGGGATTATCGGTCTGGGCCGCATGGGCGGGAATATCGCCCGGCGGCTCCTGAAAGCGGGTCATGAGATCGCGGTATTCGATCGCGACGCGCCTTCGGTCGAAGCGCTGGCGAAGGAAAATGCGAAGCCCGCACATTCTCTGGAAGAATTGGTGAAGCTGCTGACGCCGCCACGCGCCATCTGGGTAATGCTGCCGGCCGGAAAGCCCACGGAGGATACCGTCGATCAATTGGGCGCGCTGCTGCAGAACGGCGATGCCGTGATCGACGGCGGCAACAGTTTTTACAAAGACGATATCCGCCGCGCCAAGGCGCTGGCGCTGCGCGGCATTTCCTATGTCGATGTCGGAACATCGGGTGGCGTGTGGGGATTGGCGCGCGGCTATTGCATGATGATCGGCGGCGAGACTTCGGTGGTGAAGCGTCTCGATCCGATATTTGCCGCGCTGGCGCCGGGCGCAGGCACCATTCCGCGCACGCCGCATCGCGAATCCCGCGACGCGCGCGTGGAGCTTGGCTACATGCACGCCGGCCCCGTGGGCGCGGGCCATTTCGTGAAGATGGTTCATAACGGAATCGAATATGGCTTGATGCAGGCCTATGCCGAAGGTTTTCACATTCTCAGCGAAAAGGCCTCCGAGTCGCTTCCCGAAGATCAGCGTTACGATCTCGATATCGCCGATGTCGCGGAAGTCTGGCGGCGCGGCAGTGTGATTTCGTCCTGGCTGCTCGATCTGACGGCGATTGCGCTGGCAGAAAATCCCGCGCTGAAAGATTTCTCGGGCTTTGTGGAAGATTCCGGCGAAGGCCGCTGGACGATCAACGCGGCCATCGAGGAAGCCGTACCCGCCAATGTGCTTTCGGCAGCGCTCTATGCACGCTTCCGCAGCCGCATCGAAAGCAATTTCGCCGACAAATTGTTGTCAGCCATGCGCATGCAATTCGGCGGACATGTCGAAGGCCATCCCACCGTCGTCGAACCGCTTCAAGCGCAGGGGCAGAAGCCATGAGCGCGCGCGCCAAGCCCGCGCCGTCCTGCGTCATGGTGCTGTTTGGCGCCAATGGCGATCTCACCAAGCGATTGATTGTGCCGGCACTTTACAATCTGGCAAAGGCGGGATTGCTGCCGGAGCGTTTCGCGCTGATCGGCATCGATCACGGCGACCGCACCACGGAAGCATGGCGCAAGGGCCTGCATGATTTTCTGGAAGAGAGTTTCAAAAATCGGGAAGGCGAATTCGAAACCAAGAACATTGAAGAGAATATCTGGCAGCGCGTGTCGGGATGCTTCACCTATATGAAAGCGGAGTTCGACGATCCCGATACCTACAAGCGGCTCGGCCCCAAGCTGGAAGCGCTGGATCGCGAGGAAGAGCTTGGCGGCAATGTGCTGTTTTATCTCGCCGTGGCGGATCGCTTTTTCGGGCCGGTTGTAACCCATCTTGGTCAGGCCGGTTTGACGAAAGAGGAAGGGCAGGGCTGGCGGCGCGTGGTGGTCGAAAAACCGTTCGGCCATGATCTGGAATCGGCGCTCGCACTGAATGCGCGATTGCTGAAATGTCTGGATGAAAGCCAGATCTATCGCATCGATCATTTTCTCGGTAAGGAGACGGTGCAGAACATCATGGCGTTTCGCTTCGCCAATGGTTTGTTCGAGCCCGTCTGGCATCGCGACCGCATCGATCATGTGCAGGTGACGGTGGCCGAGTCCATCGGCATCGAGGAGCGCGGAAAATTCTACGAGCAGACCGGCGCGCTGCGCGACATGGTGCCCAATCATCTTTTCCAGCTTGTGGCGATGACGGCGATGGAGCCGCCGGTTTCCTTCGATGCCGAAGCGGTGCGCGCCAAGAAGGCAGAAGTATTTCAGGCTGTGCAGCCCGTGCGTCCCGAAGATGTCGTGCGCGGGCAATATGGCGCGGGACGTGTCGCGGGCCTCGATGTGAAGGGTTATCGCGAGGAGAATTTCGTCGCTGCGGATTCTCCCACCGAAACCTATGTCGCGCTGAAATTGAGAATCGACAATTGGCGCTGGGCGGGCGTGCCGTTCTATCTGCGCACGGGCAAGCGCATGCCCAGGCGGTCCACCGAAATCGCGATCCGTTTCAAGCAGGCGCCGTTCGCGCTGTTCCGCGATACCGAAGTCGATCAGATGGCGGCGGACTGGCTGATCTTGAAAATCCAGCCCGATGAAGGCATCCGCCTGCGTTTCAACGCCAAGCGGCCGGGGCCGGGCGTGGCGCTGGAAGGTGTCGCGATGGATTTCAAATACAAGGACTGGTTCAAGCAGACGCCCAATGTGGGCTATGAAACGCTGCTCTATGATTGCTTCATCGGCGATGCGACGCTGTTTCAGCGCGCCGATCAGGTGGAAGCGGCGTGGGCGGCGGTGCAGCCGGTGCTGAATGCGTGGTCCGCCGCGCCGCCCAAACGTTTTCCCAATTATGCGGCCGGCGCCGAAGGCCCCTCCGCTGCCGACGAATTGATAGCCCGCGACGGGCGCACATGGCGGCCCGTGCACTGATGAGCGCGGGCGAGGCAGTCGTCGCACAGGATGCGCAGCGTCTTGCCGCGCGCGCCGCCGATTTCATTGCCGAACGCGCGTCGCAGGTCCCGAATTTCCGGCTCGTGCTGGCGGGCGGTTCGACGCCGCGCTCGCTTTACGAACGGCTTGCTTCGGACGCGTTCCGCGAACGGATAGACTGGGCGCGCGTGCATATCTTCTTCGGCGATGAGCGCTGCGTGCCGCACGATCATCCTCGAAGCAATTACCATATGGCGCATGAGACATTGCTTTCGCATGTGCCCATACCGGAAAATCAAATTCATCCGATCCCGACCGGCAAGCGGCTCGAAAACGCTGCGCATAGTTACGAAGCGCTGCTGAAAGATTTCTACGGTTCGAGCACGCTCGATCCGGCGGTCCCGATATTCGATCTCGTTCTGCTGGGGCTGGGAAGCGACGGCCATATCGCCTCGCTTTTCCCCGGCGATCCCGCGCTGGATGAAAGACAGGAATGGGTCGCGGGTGTGATGCGCGAAGAGCCGCGCATCACGCTGACATTTCCCACACTTGAATCGAGCACCGCCATCGCGTTCCTCGTCACCGGCGCGGAAAAGGCGGCGGCGGTGCGCGCCGCGCGCGCGGGCGATCCGGCAATCCCCGCTGGACGGCTGCAGCCGCAAGGCGAATTGTTCTGGTTTCTGGATGAAGAAGCTGCCGGAGTGCGGCCATGAACGAGCATCCCGTGATGTTCGCGGGCTCGCCTATCGAAGATTATGCGATGATCGGCGATTGCCGCACGGCGGCGCTGGTATCCCGCAACGGCTCCATCGACTGGTTTTGCGCGCCGCGTTTCGATTCGCAGGCATGTTTTGCAGCACTTCTCGGCACGGCCGAGAACGGGCGCTGGCTGATCGCGCCGAAGGAAAAAGCGAAAACAAGACGGCGCTATCGCGACGGCGGCCTCGTGCTTGACACCACATTCACCACAAAGCACGGCATCGTCACCATCACCGATTTCATGCCGATCAATTGCGAGCATATGAGCATTGTGCGCATCGTCACCTGCCGCAAAGGCAAGGTTGCGATGAACACCGAACTCACCATCCGCTTCGATTACGGGATCACGGTTCCCTGGGTGAGCCATGTCGATAAATTGACCCTCACCGCGGTTGCGGGTCCGCACATGCTGGTCATGCGCACGCCGGTGAAGTTGCGCGGCAAGGATTTGCGCACGGTTGGCGAATTCGAAATGAAGGCCGGTGAGCGCGTCGCGTTTGTGCTCACCTATGCGCCGTCCTTTCATCCCGTGCCCGAAGCGTTCGATGTCGATGTGGCGCTGCTGCACACCGAAACATTCTGGGAGGATTGGTCGTCGCGCTGCATGCCTTGCGGGGATTCGCATAAACATGTCGTGCGCTCGCTCGTCACGCTCAAGGCGTTGAGCTACCAGCCCACGGGCGGAATGGTGGCGGCCGTCACGACATCCCTGCCGGAGAAATGGGCTGGCCCGCGCAATTGGGATTACCGCTATTGCTGGCTGCGCGATGCCACGTTCACGCTGCTGGCGTTTCTCAATGCGGGTTATCGCGAGGAAGCCGATGTCTGGCAGAACTGGCTGATCCGCGCCATCGCCGGAAGCCCCGATCAAATCCAGACGATGTACGGCGTCGGCGGCGAGCGGCGGCTGGATGAATGGGAAGTGTCGTGGCTGCCGGGCTATCATGGAGCAGTGCCCTGCCGCATCGGCAATGCCGCGGCCAGCCAGCTTCAACTCGATATCTATGGCGAGCTGGCGGACGTCGCCGCACAGGCCGTCAAGGGTGGATTGCCGCCGCCGCCGCGTCGACGCGAAGTGCGCGAAGTGATGCTCGCCCATCTCGCCAAAATCTGGCGCAATCCCGATGAAGGCATCTGGGAGATACGCGGGCCGCGCCAACAATTCACCCACTCCAAAGTGATGGCGTGGGTGGCCTTCGACCGCGCCAGCCGCACCGAGGCGCGCAACAAGCGCGAGCGCGCGCTGTGCAAACGCTGGAAACGCATCGCAGACGAGATTCACGCCGATATCTGCAAGAATGCGGTGGATCCCAAACGCGGCTGCTTCGTGCAGAGCTATGGTTCGAAGCAGATGGATGCGAGCCTGCTGTTGCTTTCCATTGTCGGTTTCCTGCCGCCGCGCGACAAGCGTATCCGCCGCACAGTCGAGGAGATCGAGCGTCATCTATTGGTGGACGGATTTGTGCTGCGCTACGAAACCGAATCCGGCGTGGATGGCTTGCCGGCGGGCGAGGGCGCGTTTCTGGCCTGCAGCTTCTGGCTTGCGGACAATTACCTGCTGCTGGGGCGTCGTGCCGAGGCGGAAAAATTGTTCCGGCGCTTGACGAAAATCTGCAACGATGTGGGATTGCTGTCGGAAGAATATGATCCGCGAACCAAACGCATGCTCGGCAATTTCCCGCAGGCCTTCAGCCATGTGGCGCTGGTGAACACCGCCCTCAATCTCATCCATGCTGCTCCCACCAAGCGGCGCGAGCGCAAAAAGACGCCCGTACTTCGCAACAAGAGTTAAACCACCATGCGCATTCTTTCCATCGATATCGGGGGAACCCATTTGAAGTCGGCGATCATCAATTCGCGCGGACAATTGGTGGCAGATAAAGTTGCAGTGAAAACGCCTTCGCCCTGTCCGCCGCGCGCGCTGCTGGCCGCGTTGACAAAGTTGGTGGAGCCGCTGCCGCCGCATGATCGGATCGCTGTGGGATTTCCGGGCGTGGTGCGCGGTGACCGCGTGCTCACCGCGCCCAATTTGGGCAGCAAGCCCTGGCGCAATTATCCACTGGCGAGCGCGCTGACGAAACATCTGGGCGGCCGCGCGCTGCTTCTCAACGATGCCGAGATGCAGGGTCTCGCCGTCATCAAGGGCAAAGGTCTCGAACTCGTGCTGACGCTGGGAACGGGCGCGGGCACCGGACTTTTCCGCGACGGCGAGATCATGCCTCATTTGGAACTGGCGCATCATCCTATCCACAATGGCAAAACCTATGACGAATATATCGGCGATGCGGCGCTGAAGAAGATCGGCCGCAAAAGCTGGAACAAGCGGGTGAAGAAAATCATCCCGATCCTGCATACGCTGCTGAACTACGATCACCTCTTCATCGGCGGCGGCAATTCGGAGAATCTCGATTTCCGCCTGCCGCGCGGCGTCTCACGCGTGTCCAACATCGCAGGGCTCGAGGGCGCCGCCGCCCTCTGGCGCATGGCGCTGCGGGGCAAAACAGGCGCATTTTAAGCCATCCGGCAGCCCCCATTTGGCGGTAAAATATCTTTCCGGCGCACACGTAACTCGACTGGCCTGCTTCGTTGTTTCAAGTGTGGCCCTTGAATCAAACCCTAGGCGGGGTGCTTACGGGGGATGGTTGAAGTACCGAAATCGGATCGCGAAAACGTGGATTTAGTCCGCGAGGAGCCGGTTGTGCCCGCTTCCGAACTTGAAGCGTGGTTCATCCGCGAGGTTCTGCCATTGGAGGCAGATTTGATGCAATTCTTGCGGCGCAGCTGGCAAAACCGAAGCGATCTCGACGATCTCTGTCAGGAAGTCTACACGCGCACTTACGAGGCCGCGCAGCAAAGCATCCCGAGACCCGTACGGCCCTTCGTCTTCGCGATCGCGCGCAATCTTCTGATTGACCGCGTGCGGCGCGAACATGTCGTGCCGATAGAGGCTGTCGCCGATCTCGATGAACTGGGCGTCGCGCTGGATGCGCCGAGTCCGGAACGCAACGTCATGGCGCGCGATGAATTGCGGTTGTTGCAGACGGCAATCGCCCGCCTGCCGCCGCGCTGCCGCGAAGTGGTTGTTCTCGGTCGTATCGAAGGTTTGACGGGACGTCAGATCGCCAGCCGTCTGGGTATCGCGGAAACGACGGTCTCAGATCATCTCACCGCCGGTCTCTATGCGCTTGCAGACATGCTGCTGGGCGAAGATTCGCATTCGGGGAAAAGATCATGACCGGCAATGCAGCAACCGATTCGCACGTGGAAACCGCGCAAGATGTGCGGCGCTGCGCGGCCGCTTGGGTGCAGCGGCAGAACTTCTGGGATTGGAGTGAGACAGATCAGGCTGAACTCGATCGCTGGCTTGCAGATTCAGCTTCCCATCAGGTTGCTTACATCCGGGCCAAGTTTGTCTGGAATCGTACCGGGCGATTGACGGCTTTGCGCCGAGCGCCGGGGGCGGTGGAAAACAGTGAATCGTGGTTCAACAGGTCTTTCCTGTTTCGCAGTGCTGCCGCACTTGCGCTGGTTTCGGCGCTGGGGTTCGCGGGTGTGCGATATTTTGAGGTCAAAAGTCAAACCACCTGGCGCACGCCTGTTGGCGGCCGCGAAATCCTGACGCTTGGGGACGGCTCGAAAATCGAACTCAATACCGACACGGTGCTACGGATCGCCGCCAGCCAAAGAACGGCGTGGCTCGATCGCGGTGAAGCCTATTTCCAGATCAAGCACGACAACGCCCATCCCTTTGTATTGATGGCTGCGGGAAAGCGCGTCGTCGATCTTGGAACCAAATTCCTGGTGCGCTTCGCCGCCGACGATCTGGAAGTGGCCCTCGTCGAGGGTAAGGCAAGAATCGAGTCGGCGAAACCGCACACGAATGCGCGCACCGCGATTCTGGCCCCCGGAGATGTCGCGCTTGCTACTGCCGATTCGCTTTCGATTGTGAAGGTGCCAGCCCGCAGCATCGAAAAGGAATTGAGTTGGCGGCACGATCTTCTGATCTTCGATAACGCAACGCTTGCCGACGTTGCTGCGGAATTGAACCGCTATAATCGCCAGAAACTCGTTATCGCGGGTTCGGATGTCGCGCAGTTAAGGATCGTTGCATCGATCCCGACCAACGGCGTTCAGGCATTCACGCGCGTAGCAAAGAATTTTCTCGGACTGCAAGTCGAACAACGTGGCGACGAAATCGTCATCTCGCGTTGACCGGTATGCATATCAGAACAGGGGGGAGTATGACCAAGTTTCGTTTGTCCTCATTGCTCGGAAGCGCAAGCCTTGTCGTTTTGACGACGAGCGCGCTCGCGCAGGATTTCGACATTCCAAAAGGCGACCTGAAGGGCGCGCTTGATGCGTATATCACCCAGGCCGGTGTTCCTCTGGTCGTGATGGCGGATGCGGTAAAACACGCCCGCACGAAAGGTGCCAAAGGCGATCTCGCGCCGGATGTTGCGCTGGCACGCATTCTGAATGGCACCGGCTTTGTTGCTCGCCGCGATTCGTCGGGCATGATTGCCGTCGTCCCACAAACTCTCAGTCCGCGATCGGAGTTGGAAGTTCCTGATGTGAGGCTCGCCGAGGTCGCACCTGGCAGAGCCGCTGCTGGCATCGAATCTGTCGTCGTCACCTCGTCGAAGATCAAAGGCGATATTCAGACGGTTCCGATTGCGATCACTGCTCTTTCACAGGAGCAGTTAACATCGCGCCAGATCGCAGGCGGTCCCGATCTCGTGAAAGAAGTTCCGAATCTTACATTCTCCAAGACCAATTTCACCGGCTACAACATTCAAATCCGCGGCATCGGCACGCAGGCCATTTCGGTGACCACCGATCCGGCCGTGGCTGTTGCGTTCAACGATATTCCCTTCATTCGCAATCATTTCTTCGAGCAGGAATTCTATGACGTGGGGCAGGTCGAAGTCCTGCGCGGGCCGCAGGGAACGCTCTATGGCCGCAATGCGACTGCTGGTGTGGTGAATGTGATTTCCGCCAAGCCGACCGATCAATTCGAAGCGGCGATATCGGCTGACATCGGCAATTACCACAATCGCCGCTTCGAGGGCATGATCAATATTCCCGTCGTCGACGACCGGCTGGATATCCGCGCCGCTGCGGAATGGACCATGCGCGACGGTTACACTTTCAACCAGACGACCGCTCAGCCTGTCGATGGGCGCGATCTCTGGTCAGGCCGCGTTACCGTCGGCTGGAGACCTTTCGAAAGCGTGCAGACCTATCTCGTCTGGGAGCATTTCCAGGAAAACGACGACCGCGTGCGCTCCGCCAAGCAGCTCTGCAAAAAGGATCCCGGGCCTGCATCCGTTGGTGGTTTCGATTTGGCGAGTTACACCGATCCCGTTGATACGGACCGCGCACGTTCGTTTCTCAGTCAGGGTTGCTTTCCGACTTCATTTTATTCGGCGTCGGCCTTTGAGACCCCGAATGGTCAGGCTATTCCCTTCGTGGCTGCAGATGAGTTCCTGTTCGCAGGAGGTTCCGCCAATGGGCATATTCTGGAACCGATAGACCCTTATGCAAATCAGACACAGCCTCGAAACCTTCGCGTTATTCAATCCGAGATCAATCCATCCTACCACGCCAAGAACGATACGCTGGAGTTCAATGCCGATTATGCAGTGACGCCCACGCTCACACTTACGTCGCAAACCGGCTACAACAAGGATTTTCTTTTTTCGACCGAGGACTTCAATCGTTTCGACACGGCGCCAGGCCTGTTCGGCGAAGGGTTGCAAGGGTTCGCCGGCCAACCCAGCCCAATCGTGAATGGAATTTACTGCGATCCTCAGCTGGGTTGTTCAAGCAGCATGGTCGGCGAAGACGTGTCACAGGAACACGCCTGGCAATTCTCGCAGGAAGTGCGGCTGGCTTCAAATTTCAGCGGCCCGTTCAATTTCAGTGTGGGCGGCAATTATATGCACTATCAGACCCTCGAGGATTACTATGTCCTCTTCAATCTTATCTCGGCTACCGAACAAGCCATCAACGGCGGCGGTCCCGGGCCGGCAGGCTATTCCATTTGCCGGCTAAGCATCGGCGTGCCGACGACGATTAAACCCGTACCTTTCACGATCATAAATTTCTTCACCGGCCAACCCACAGAAGAGCCGTCCAATTTCGCATGTGGTCAGAGCCAGGAAATTGGAACCTATATCGATCCGAACCCGATCGATCATCTGGATGGTCAAGGGCACAATTATTTCCGTAGCGAGAATCCTTACCGCCTGAACTCCGTTGCTGGCTTCGGTGAGGCTTACTATCAGGTCACGCCGGACGTGAAACTTACCGGCGGATTGCGGTGGACGGACGACCGCAAACGGTTCACGGATATTCCGAGCCAAGTATTCTTGCTGGGGGGCAGCTATCCCATCGCGGGATATGTCAATCAGGAGTGGAAGGAATGGACCGGCCGCTTCGTCGCCAATTGGACGCCGAAACTCGATCTCACCGATGCAACATTGCTCTACGCGTCCTATGCGCGCGGCTATAAGGGCGGGGGCGCCAATCCGCCAGGGCCTGCTCTCGACTTAACGAGTCCGCAATCGGCCGTCACGCATCCGGCGACATTCGCTCCAGAATTCATCAATGCCTACGAGGCCGGGACGAAGAACACGCTGCTCGATGGCAGCATGACGCTGAACGGCGATGTATTTTACTATGACTACAAGGGCTATCAGATATCCCAGATTGTTGATCGCACGTCGATCAATCTGAACTTCGATGCCAAGGTGAAGGGTGCCGAACTGGAGGCGACATGGGAACCGCTGCCGGGCTTGCGCTTCAATTTCGCCGGCGGTCTGGAGGATAGTTCCGTCAACAAGGGCCAATCCGCCATCGATCTGATGGATCGCACAGCAGGCAACTCGGCCTGGATGGTCGTTAGGCCGTTCCTTTCTGATACATCGAACTGCATTTTGCCTGTCACCGCTGTGCGCCAGGTCTTGGAGGATTCTTCCACTCTGATCCAGTACGCATGTGATGCTGCATATAATCCAGGCGGTATCCTCAGTTTTTTCGGAGGAAACCTAGCACGTGGGGATATGACTGCAGCCGGGTTCGATCCAAGCACGGCACCCAATGGAGGCGGGGGTTTTTCAAAGAATCTGAGCGGCAACAAGCTTCCCAATGCACCGCCCTTTACGCTGTCGACCGGGGCGGAATACACCGTGCCCGCCAGCGCCGATTGGGCAGCGAGCCTGCACGGCGATTTCTACTGGCAGGGCAATTCTTACGCGCGCATCTTCAATGATAGGCCGTATGACAAACTGCGCGGTTATACCAATGTGAATTTGGCGCTGATCTTGACGAGCGCATCGGGCTGGCAGGTCATGGGTTATGTGAAGAATATCTTCGACACGACTGCCATCACCGGCGCATTCCTGAACACAGACGATACCGCACTGACGACCAATGTCTTCGTCACCGATCCGCGCTTGTTCGGCGTGCGTCTGACAAAGAACTGGTAGGGGGAGAAAAATGAGCGAGATAACAAATTCATCGAGCGGGAAAGCGGGCTTTCGGGCGAACCTGTTGGTGTCCGTATCGAGCGCCGCGTTGCTTGTGGCGGTGTATGTGAGCGCGCCCGCCTTGGCTTCGGAACGCGATCATCCAGTCGTACGGATCGAACTGGGTGGTGCTTTGACGCAGCTGGATAGCCCTCAGCAAATTTATCTGCCTCCGTTCATCCTTGCCACTCCGCGCTTGCCGTTCATCACAAAGTCACCTGCAGATATCGAAAGGCCTATCCCCGACAGTTGGGACGGCCATGCGAAGATCACGCTTCAGCCTTCCGGCATGGATTGGCGTTTGTCGGCCGCCGTTGTGTATGGACGTTCGGCTCGCGCTGGCTCTCAGCGCCAGCAGACTTCGCATAGGAGTCCTGCGAGAGGAAACTTTGGTCAGTACCGGGCCTATCAGGGCGCGACCACGAAAAACACCGAAAGTCATATGATTCTGGATTTTCAGGCCGGACAGGATGTCGGCCTCGGACTGTTCGGAACCGGCGGTCATTCAACAATGAGCATTGGCGTGCGCTACGCCCAACTCAGTTCGCAAAACGACATCAGCATCCTCTATCAGCCGACGAACGATCGCGGCACATATCATATGTTCTCCGGCCATCTGGATGCGCGGCGGAGATTCGCGGGGATCGGCCCGTCACTGTCATGGGACGCATCGGCCGGGCTGATCGGCAACGCCGAGGATGGTGGAGCTTCTCTTGATTGGGGCTTGAACGCTGCGATTCTGTTTGGGCGCCAGCGTGTGCAGGGACATCAGCGGACGAATGAAACAGCGGTAGTCTACCCGCTACAAAAAAGTCCAATCCATCAAACATCCGTTATGCTCAACCGCAGCAAGCAGATGATCGTTCCCAATCTCGGCGGGTTTGCCGGCATCTCGTGGCGCTATTCGAATGCGAAAGTCAGCCTCGGCTATCGCGCCGACATGTTCTTCGGTGCCATCGACGGCGGCATCGATACGCACAAAAACGAGAATCGCGGCTTCTACGGTCCCTTCGCCAGCATCAGCGTTGGGTTGGGCGACTGACGCAACGCATCCAGTGGAATTCCTAAAGGCGACGGAGGGAACTCCGTCGCTTTTGTGTTGCGGCGCATACAAGCAGGGCGGTACGCAAAGCACTCCAATCCTGAAACAAAATTATCCCGCGGGAACATCTGCGATCCCGCCCCTTAAGAAATTCCCCGGACTTTCACTCATCTGATGCGTCTACCTAGATGTATCCTGGCGAAACCCGTCGAAAGGCAGGACGCTGGCGGGGATGACAGAAACGACTGACACCGGAAATGACGACTCCAAGCGGCGCTTTGCGGGGGTGGCAATAGCCATGTCCGAAGTTGACGCATGGTTCGCACGCGAAGTGTTGCCGCTGGAGGCGGTTCTGATGCAATTCCTGCGGCATAACTGGCGAAACAAGGACGAAATTCCGGACCTGCTGCAGGACATTTATGTCCGCGTCTATGAGGCTGCACTAAAGCAGATTCCGGAAGCGGCGAAGTCCTTTGTTTTCCAGACCGCACGCAATCTCATAATCAGTCGTGTACGCCACCAGCAGGTTGTGTCGATCGAGGCTGTTGCCGACCTGGAAGTGCTGAGCATCGCTAGCGAGGAGCCGGGCCCAGATCGCCGCGTGGGCGCGCGCGACGAATTGCGCCGCCTGCAGGCCGCGCTCGACAAGCTTCCCCGCCGCGCGCGCGAGGCCTTCATGCTCCGCCAGATCGAGGGATTGTCGCGCCGGGAAATCGCAGCGCGAATGGGTGTCAGCGAAAAGACCGTGCGATGGCACCTTAACGAGGGCCTGCGCGTGCTCGCCGACGCTTTCTATAGCGAACCGAGACATTTGAAAGGCTGAGGCATGAGCAATCCTGTTTCAGAAAACCGTGCGTCCGCGTCCGAAATCCACGCGGCGGCCTCGGACTGGGTGGTTGAACGGAATACGAACGATGCATGGGGTGCTGACGAGCAGACTGAACTCGATGCCTGGCTTGCGCAATCCATCGCCCATCGTGTCGCCTATGTACGCTTTGAAGATGCCTGGGCGCGCAGCAGGCGCCTTGCAGCGCTGGGCCGCTCGTCGCGCACGCAAGCTGTTCTCGAAACCTTGCGCAATCTGCGGCCTCTGGTTTTTCGTGTCGCTGCTGCGTTCGTTTATGCCGCGATTATGGGTGGCGTCATCTATTACTTCCTGCGTCCCACGTCCAATGCGCAAACGTTTGCCACGCCGCTGGGCGGTCATGAAACGGTCATTCTGGCGGATGGATCGCAGATAGAACTCAATACCGATACGGTCCTGCGTATAAGTGAAACGCAGAACGAACGTGATGTCGCGCTGGAGAAAGGCGAAGCGTTCTTCCGGGTGAAGCACAATCCCAACAGGCTTTTCGTTGTTACCGCCGGAACGCGCCGGATTGTCGACATCGGAACGCAATTTGTTGTCCGCAACGAGGCGGACAAGCTGAAAGTTACGCTGCTGGAAGGCAGCGTCAGTTTCGACAGCGGTGCCCAGAAGGCGACTTTGACATCCGGCGATGTTCTGGTGGCGACGGCCGGGTCCGTGTCGCTGATCAGAAAATCCCCGCAACGTCTTTCCGACGAACTCGCGTGGCGGCAGGGCCTGGTTGTTCTTCAGCATACGACACTCGCCGCCGCCGCAGCGGAATTCAATCGCTACAACCGCGAGAAAATCGTGATCGCCGATCCGGCTGTTGGCGAACTTGCCATCAGTGGAACGCTGCCTGCGAACAATCCGGACGAGTTCGCGCGCGTTGCGCAAAGTTTCTTTCGTCTTCGCGTCGGTCATCAGGGCGGGGCAATCGTGATTTCGCGTTGATATTTGGAATGCACAGATCGCGCTGTCGATGGAGGCGCGCTCAAAAAGGGGGGCCAATGAGCAAGGTGAAACGGTTCAAGACAATCCTGGCGATGGGTGTTTGCATCGGGGCGATGACACCGGTGACGGCGTTAGCCAGGGAGTTCAATGTACCCGGAGGGGATCTTGAGGCAGCATTGACCGTGTACACCGCGCAAGCGGGTGTAGCGCTGGCCGTGCCCAGCGAAGCCGTGAAAGGCGTGCACACAAAGGGCGCCACCGGCGATTACTCGCCCGAGGTTGCGCTCGCGCATATTTTGCGAGGCACCGGCTTTTCCGCAAAAACAGATTCCGCAGGCGTAATTCAGGTTATGTCGCAACCAACCGTGGCGGTGTCGGAGACACACCTCGCACAGGCTGCACCGGCAAGGGCGGCGGGAATCGAATCCGTCGTCGTCACATCTTCCAAGATCAAGGGCGATATTCAGACGGTGCCGATTGCGATCACGGCGTTGTCGCAGGAGCAATTGACGTCGCGCCAGATCGCGGGCGGTCCCGATCTAGTGAAGGAAGTGCCGAACTTGACGTTCTCGAAGACCAACTTCACGGGTTACAACATCCAGATCCGCGGCATCGGTACGCAGGCGATCTCGGTCACGACCGATCCGGCCGTTGCAGTTGCCTTCAACGATATGCCGTTCATCCGCAATCATTTCTTCGAACAGGAGTTCTACGACGTTTCGCAGGTTGAGGTTTTGCGCGGACCGCAAGGCACGCTCTATGGCCGCAATGCGACTGCGGGCGTGGTGAACATTGTTTCCGCCAAGCCTACCGATCAGTTCGAAGCGATGGCTTCGGCCGATTTCGGCAATTTTCACAACCGCCGCTTCGAAGGCATGATCAACGTTCCAATTGACGACGACCGGATCGACATTCGCGCCGCGGCCGAGTGGACAAAACGCGACGGCTACAGTTTCAATTCCTTTACCAATGCGCCGATTGACGGGCGCGATCTGTGGTCGAGCCGTGTGACGCTCGGGTTCAAACCGACGGAAGACCTCCAGGCCTATCTGGTATGGGAACATTTCTCCGAAAGCGATGACCGCCTGCGTAGCGGCAAGCAGCTTTGCAAAACCGATGTCGGCCCGGGAGGAACACCGCTGCCACCAGACGGTCATTACACAAGTGGTACGGTGGATATCAACGGCATCATAGAATTTGTCGGACCCGGCTTTGGGTTGGGTGACAACAACAACGGCAACTTCTTCCTTCAAGGCTGCGTGCCGGCATCGCTCTATTCGACTGAGTCATTTGAAGCTCCTCTGGGTTTTGCACTTCCCTATATTGTCGGTGGCGCCAATCCTTATTCAATCGAGCTTCAGTCGCGGAATTTACGCGTGATCAATTCGCAATTGAATCCCGTTTACCGCGCGAAAAACGATACCGTGGAATTCAACGTCGACTACATTTTGACGCCTGCGCTGACTTTTTCGTCGCAAACCGGCTACAATCAGGATTTTCTCTGGTCGACGGAAGACTTTAACCGCTTTGGTTCGATACCTGGTTTCTTCGGTGGCCCGCCCGACGACCCAGCTGTTTTTTGCGATCCACAGCTGGGCTGCGCCAACCGGCTGGTTGCTGAGGATCTTTCCGATGAGCACGCCTGGCAATTGAGCCAGGAATTCCGGTTGGCATCGAATTTCAGCGGTCCGCTCAATTTCAGTGTTGGCGCGAACTACCTGCACTACGAGACGCTGGAGGATTATTACGTCTTCATCAATGAGATATCGAATTTTGTGCATGGAGGAATTCCGCCGTGGGGCTATCAATATTCAAATCCGGATGGAAAAGGAATCTCCTTATTCAATGTCTATACCGATCCCACGCCGCTGGATCACCTCGCCGGTGACGGACATAACTATTACCGCAACGAGAATCCCTATGTGCTGAATTCTTACGCGGGTTTTGGAGAAGCCTATTACAACGTCACTAACGATCTTAAATTCACTGGTGGCTTACGCTGGACGGACGATCGCAAGCATTTCCTGATGGTCCCAAGCTGGATCGCTGCGGATGGCTATGGATATCCCGTTGCGGGCATTGTGGATCAGCAATGGAATCAGCTCACGGGCCGTGCCGTAGCCAATTGGACTCCGAAGCTCGATTTCACCGATCAAACTTTAGTTTATGGCTCCTTTTCGCACGGATACAAGGCGGGCGGCGCCAATCCGCCGGGCGCGGTTTTCGGCGATCAAGGGGCGCTCAATCCCGTCCATCCGCTGACATTCAAGCCGGAATTCGTCGATGCCTATGAGTTGGGCACAAAGAACACGCTGCTGGATGGCGGGTTGACGCTGAATGGCGATGTCTTTTTCTACAATTACAAAGGTTACCAGATTTCGGAGATCGTCGACCGCACCGCGATCAATCACAATTACGATGCCACGGTGAAAGGCGCCGAACTTGAATCGACTTGGGAACCGGCACCGGGGCTGAAATTCTCATTCGCGGGTGGCTATGAAGCGACGCGGATCGACAATGGCCAGTCGGCCGTCGATTTGATGGATCGTACCGCAGGTAATACGGGCTGGTATGTTTCGAAACCCTTCATCAGCCAAGCATCGAATTGCATCTTCCCGGGCTATGTCGCGCAATGGTTGCTCCATGGCGGTGGAGGCAGCCCCGGCCCGAGCGGATGTGAACTGGCATATGAGGCCGGTATCGATCCGGTCAGTGGGGCAGCCTATAAACTCAATCCTACAAGCTGTTACGACTATTATAATAACGGAAACCCTGACCCTGCGGGAGGTGGATGCCCGCCGAGCGGCTACGCTGGTTTCGATCCGTTCGCCGGCACGCCGGGCGATCCTTACACCGGACAAAACACTTCCAACGGTATCGACTACGGTCCGGCGCCAAACGACGGGCAAGGCTTTTCCAAGAACCTCGGCGGCAATCAGCTTCCCAACGCGCCGCATTTCACGACGTCGCTGTCGGCGGAATACACGCTTCCGGTCTCGGAGGATTGGGCGGCAACGCTACACAGTGATTTCTACTGGCAATCGCAGTCGTGGTGGCGCGTTTTCAACGACAAGACCTATGACAAGATACGCGGCTATTCCAATGTCAACGTCGCACTGATCCTCACCAGCGCCAATGGCTGGCAGGTTCTGGGATACGTCAAGAATATCTTCGATACGACGGCCGTCACCGGCGCATTCCTGAACAGCGACGATACGGGGCTCACGACCAACGTGTTCCTCACCGATCCACGCCTCTATGGCGTGCGCATCACGAAGAATTGGTAAGGGGGAACCAATGAACAAGATGATGAACACGCGGAAAATCCGCACCGGCCTTCTGGCAACGGCGTCTTCTGTTGCTTTGCTCGGTTATGTTTGCGCAGCAGGCGAAAGTCTGGCGGCATCCGGCGATGACGTCCAGCCCATGCTCTGGGTCGAGTTTGGCGGTCAGGCCGAACGCGCCAGCGATACGCCGGAATTGTTTGCGCCGCCGCGTCTTTTCAACCTGGCTCCACCTTCCGTCCTGTCTGTTCTGACGCGCTCTCAGGAATTTCCTCCCTTCACCACCGGCTTCGAAGGAAAAATATCGTTCCAGCCCGAGGACTCCGATTGGATTCTGTCGGCGGGGATCCGCTACGGGAGATCGGGTTCCACCAGACATTTGCATCACCAGACGGCCGGACTTGGACCCGTTCCTTTTACTTTCGAGGGGAAATACAAGTACCTTACACCATACAAGGTCGTTTATGCGGACGTCCATTCGGCTACAAGAGAATCCCATGCCATTCTCGACTTTCAGGCGGGCAAGGACCTTGGATTGGGATTGTTCGGTACCCACGGAGAATCGATCGTCAGCGCGGGTGTGCGGTTCGCGCAATTCACGGCCGATTCCCACGCAACAATTCATGCACGGCCGATCTACAGTCTTGGCGCCCATATGGGAATTCCGGGATTTGTCATCAGTGCCCCCACCTTCCACCAAGCCAACTATACCGGAATAGTCCATTCCGCGCGCAATACGCGCGCTATCGGGCCTTCTCTGTCGTGGAATGCTTCTCTGCCTGTTGCGGGAGACATCTCAGACATGACGCTGAATGTGGATTGGGGCGTGAATGGCGCTGTTCTGTTCGGGCGGCAGCGCGCCAGCGTCCATCATCAGACGAAAGGTTATTATCGCAAAGGGTTTGCCAACGCTACCCCCAAATACTCGCATGGTTATACGAACCTGCCTACCAGCCACACCCGCTCACGCAACGTCGCGATTCGGAATGCCGCAGCGTTCGTCGGCCTTTCGCTCAGATCGCCGCATGCCAAACTGAGCCTAGGCTACCGTGCCGATTTCTTCTTCGGTGCTCTCGACGGCGGCATCGACACGCGCAAATCGGAGAACCGCGAATTCTACGGCCCCTTCGCCAGCATCAGCGTCGGGCTCGGCGATTAGCGAGCGTTATGGCACACAGAATACGGGCTTGAGCGTTCCCCCTTTTTTGCTCACCCGTGAAACTTAAAGGCGGCGGATATTTCTGCCGCCTTTTTCTTTTGCGCCTATTTTGCTGCATCTGCGAGATCGCGCTGATATTTTGGGCTGAACAGCGCAAATCGCGCCCACGCCCAAATTTATTTTTTGGCCATCCCCACCATCGAGGGGAGCTATCGTGTCTTACCAACGCGACTACGCGTGACCCGCGAAAGGCATGGTGAGCGGGGTGACAGACCGGGCGGACCAGGATCGCGAGACATCGTTCATGGAGAGCGCTTCATCCGGCGCGCCTGCCGTTGACGCTTGGTTCTTGCGGGAGGTTCTCCCGTTGGAGATGGAACTCGTCGGATATTTCCGGCGCAATTGGCGGAACCAGAGCGACGTGAGAGATCTTGTTCAAGACGTTTATGTTCGTGTCTACGCGCATCTTTTCGATGTGCGCGAGCAGGATTTTCCGCAACAGCCCAGATCATTCGTCTTCACGGTTGCCCGCAACACGCTCATAAACAAATTCCGCGATTTGCGCGTTGTCCCGATCGAAACAGTTGGCGACCTCGAAGGACTCACCGTCAAATCCGATCAGCCCGGCCCTGAGCGATCTGTTATGGCGCGCGACGAATTGCGCAGGCTCCAGCACGCGCTCGATGAGTTGTCGCCTCGTTGCCGCGAAGCATTCGTTCTGCGCCAGATTGAAGGCTGTTCACGGCGCGAAATCGCGCAACGCATGGGGTTGAGCGAAGCTACTGTTCGCGAATATCTGGCCATCGGGCTCTTCAAATTGTCTGACATCTTCTTCGGCGAAGCGGCCGACAACGGGAGGTCAGCGTGAAAAACGAGCGCGAGGGCGTCCAACTCAATTTGTCATCCGAAATTCAGATGGAAGCCTCGCGCTGGGTCATCGATGCGCGGACCTCGGACGATTGGGCGCAGGACGACCAGGCCGCGCTCAACGAATGGCTGAATTCTTCGATTGCTCACAAAGTGGCTTATTTGCGTGCCGAACATGCCTGGGGCCGGACCGTCCGTGCCGCAGCCTTAAAGGCTCCGAAAAGGGAAAAAGAATCCACCGGTCTGACAGGAAAGTTTCCGTTTCTCGGACTGAAACTCGCCGCGGCGATCGGAGCGATTGCCGTTATTGGCGTGCTGGCCGCGCAGTATGGCAGGCAGGATTATACCACTTACCGGACTCCGATTGGCGGGCGGCAGCTTTTGAATCTGTCGGATGGATCGCACATCGAACTCAACACGAATTCCGTCATCCGTATCGCCAAATATAGCGTCAATCGTGAGGTCATCGTCGATCGGGGCGAAGTCTATTTCGATGTAAAGCACGATGCCAAACGTCCGTTTGTCGTGTTCGCGGCTGACCGCAAGATACTGGATCTTGGAACGAAGTTTCTCGTCAGAGATCGGGCTGATCGGCTCGAAGTGGCGATGTATGAGGGCCGGGTGCGGCTCGACGCGCCCAAAGATAGTGGCCAGAAGTCGGTAAATCTCACGACAGGCGATGTCGCCGTTGCGACGGCTCGCAACACGACGATCTCCAGGAGCACGCCTGCGGCGCTATCCGATGCGTTGAGCTGGCGGCATGGCGTGCTGGTTTTCCATCATACCACGCTTGCCGAGGCTGCCGCCGAATTCAATCGCTACAACGACTACAAGGTCATTGTTGCGGATTCTTCGCTTGGGCGATTGGAGATCAACGGCAAATTCCGCACGACCGATGTTGGGATGTTCGCGGATGTGGCGGCGGACGTGCTTGGTCTCCATGTCAAAAATCAGGGCGGCTACACATTGATAGAGCGTTGAAAGAACACACGCTTGGATCGCCGGAAGGTTGCCGGCGGAGAAACCTAGGGGGGATTGATGAAACAATTATTCAAAACAGCGCTACTCGCGTCCTGCGCTATTATTGCGGGTGGTGCGTCGGCCTATGCGCGATCCTTCGATATACCGCGAGGCGATCTCGAACAGGCACTTGATACATACACGGCGCAGACCGGTCTCGATATCGTCGTATCAACGGCTCAAATCAGAGGCATCCATAGCGGCGGTGCCAAGGGCGACCTGACCGATAATGCCGCATTGGCGCGCATACTGTCCGGTACAGGCTTTGGTATGCGGCAACATCCGGGCGGTGCTATCGGTATTGTTCGCGACGAGCCGACGGTACCAGTCACGAGGTTGACCGAAACCGCCCCCGTCCGCGTCGCAGCTGCGGCTGCTGCCGGAATCGAATCCGTGGTCGTTACTTCGTCGAAGATCAAGGGCGATATCCAGACGGTTCCGATCGCGATCACGGCGCTGTCGCAGGAACAGCTCACCTCGCGACAGATAGCGGGTGGACCAGATCTGGTGAAGGAGGTGCCAAACCTCACATTCACAAAAACGAACTTCACCGGCTACTCGATTCAAATCCGCGGTATCGGCACGCAGGCGATCTCCGTCGCGACCGACCCTGCGGTGGCCGTCGCATTTAATGACATCCCATTCATCCGCAACCATTTCTTCGAACAGGAATTCTACGACGTCAGCCAGGTGGAAGTGTTACGCGGACCCCAGGGCACGCTCTATGGGCGTAATGCAACCGCCGGCGTCGTCAATCTCGTCTCCGCAAAACCCACCGACCAGTTCGAGGCGACGGCCTCCGCCGATATCGGCAATTATCACAATCGTCGCTTTGAGGGGATGATCAATATTCCCATAGTGGATGATCGTCTCGACATTCGCGCCGCCGCCGAGTGGACGAAACGCGACGGCTACAGCTTCAATTCCTATACGAACACGCCGATCGACGGGCGCGATCTGTGGTCGAGCCGCGTGACGGTCGGCTGGAAGCCTGCCGAAGATGTGCAGGCCTATCTCGTTTGGGAGCACTTTCAGGAGAGCGACAATCGTCTGCGCAGCGGCAAGCAACTCTGCAAGACCGATGTCGGTCCCGGGGGGACGCCTTTGCCGCCGGATGGCATGTACACAAGCGGGACCGTCGATATCGCAGGCACCATCATGAGTGTGGGGCCGGGATTTGGCGAAGGCGATAGCAATAACGGCAATTATTTTCTGCAAGGTTGCGTGCCAACGTCTCTTTATTCGCCTCAAGCTTTTGAAGCTCCTTTGGGCTTTGCGCTGCCTTATGTTCTGCTTTCCGGCGGCGGCAATCCCTATCCCGGCGAAAAGCAATCCTCCAATCTGCGCGAGATCAATTCATCGATCGATCCTGCCTACAGCGCGAAAAACGATACCGCGGAATTCAATGTTGATTACAACCTGTCGCCGGTGCTTATGCTCACTTCCCAGACCGGTTATAACCAGGACAATCTCTGGTCAATCGAGGATTTCAACCGTTTTGGCTCGGTTCCCGGATATTTCGGAACCGACGGTGACGGCAACAATATCCAATGGTGCAATCCACAGCTGGGCTGCTCGGACAGGCTCATAGTCGAAGATCTTTCCAACGAGCATTCCTGGCAGCTGAGTCAGGAATTCCGGTTGAGCTCGAATTTTTCCGGCCCGTTCAATTTCAGCGCGGGCGGCAATTATCTGCATTACGAAACGCTGGAAAATTATGACGTCTTCATCAATTCGTTTGCGAGTACAGACCCGGCTGCAAACGCGTACATGCCGTTGAAGTATCTGTATGTTCCTACGGATTCCCGCTATCTCAACTATGAAACTCCCTATGTCGATATGACGCCGCTCGATCATCTTGCGGGCGATGGGCACAATTATTTTCGCAACCAGAATCCCTATACGCTGAATTCCTATGCCGTGTTTGGAGAGGCGAATTATCAGCTATCGAATGAGCTTAAATTCACCGGCGGCTTGCGCTGGACCGACGATCGCAAGCATTTTCTGCTTATCCCCAGCAGGATCGAGGATAGCGGTTATGGCTATCCGGTGGCGGGCATTGTGGATCAGCAATGGGGCCAGCTCACCGGCCGCGCTGTCGCCAACTGGGCGCCGAAGCTCGATTTCACAGAACAGACTTTGGTTTATGGCTCCTTTTCGCACGGATACAAGGCAGGCGGCGCCAATCCGCCGGGTGCCATATTTGACGATCAGGGATCGCTCAATCCGGTTCATCCGCTCACATTCAAGCCGGAATTCGTCGATGCTTACGAACTGGGCACGAAGAACACGCTGCTGGATGGCGGCCTGACGCTGAATGGCGATGTCTTTTTCTACAATTACAAAGGCTACCAGATTTCGGAAATCGTCGATCGCACCGCGATCAATCACAACTATGATGCAACCGTCAAAGGGGCCGAGCTTGAATCGACATGGGAGCCCGCGCCTGGTCTGAAATTCGCTTTCGCCGGCGGATATGAATCGACGCGGATCGACAACGGCCAATCGGCCGTCGACCTGATCGATCGCACCGCGGGCCATCCAGGCTGGTATGTCTCCAAACCCTTCATCAGCCAGGCGTCGAATTGCATTTTCCCTGCTTATGTCGCGCCCTATCTTCTCCACGGAGGCGGCTATAGTCCGGGACCGAGTGCTTGCGCGATAGCATACGATGCTCATCTCGACCCACTCGAAGACCTCCCTTATGTTCCTAATCCCACAATAGGAAATTTTGGCGGGTCTTGTTTCAATCCCGGTGGCTGTCCGCCGGATTATCCGGGGTTCGATCCGCTTGCCGGCACGCCGAGCGATCCTTACACCGGCCAGAACATTTACAATGGCGTCGATTACGGCCCGGTACCGAACAACGGCGTGGGCTTCTCCAAGAATCTCGGCGGCAATCAGCTTCCCAATGCGCCGCACTTCACGACGTCGCTCTCGGCGGAATACACATTGCCGGTTTCCGACGATTGGGCAGCCACGCTGCACAGTGATTTCTACTGGCAATCTCAGAGTTGGTGGCGCGTTTTCAACGACAAGACTTATGACAAGCTGCGCGGCTATTCGAACGTCAATGCCGCGTTGATTCTTACCAGCGCCAGCGGCTGGCAGGTAATGGGCTATGTCAAGAACATCTTCGATGTCACCGCCACCACCGGTGCATTCCTGAACAGTGATGATACGGGGCTCACGACCAACGTGTTCCTCACCGATCCGCGCCTCTATGGCGTGCGCATCACGAAGAATTGGTAAGGGGGAACCAATGAACAGAACAGCGAATATGCGCTCGGCGAAAACCAGAACGGGCCTTCTCGCCACCGTCTCGTCCATTGCATTGCTGGGCTATGTCTGCACGGCAGCCGACGCCGCTCTGGCATCCGGAAGCGACGACCGGCCGCTCATCTGGATTGAAATCGGAGGGCAGGCGGAACGCACAGACACCGCACCCGAATTGTTCGAACCGCCTTTTTTTAAATTGGCGGTTCCCATGGTTTTTTCTGCATTGACGCAATCGCAGAAATTTCCGCCGTACAGTACCGGCCTCAATGGACAAATATCTTTCCAGCCGGAGAATTCGGATTGGGTCATATCCGCGGCCATCCGCTATGGACGGTCACATTCCACGAGGCATCTGCATCATCAGACCAAGGGCTTTCCATCCGCCTTCGAAACATTTCAGGGCCGGATATTTGGCACCCCGCCTTTCGCTGCCTATGGCGATACGCATTCCTCCGTTCGGGAGGCACACACCGTTCTGGATTTCCAGGCGGGCAAGGATATTGGATTGGGACTGTTTGGCGAGCATGGAGTTTCGACGATCAGCGGCGGCATACGGTTTGCGCAGTTCACGGCAAATTCCCATGTGACGATGCATGCGCTTCCGACCTATCACACATATGTCAGGCTTAATATTCCCGGCCGGTTCCTCGTTATATTCGGCGTGCGCGATTCCTTCACTGCGGCCATGGATGCGTCGAGAAACACGCGCGCTGCAGGCCCATCTCTTTCATGGAATGCGTCTCTACCGGTTATCGGAGGCAATTCCGATGCGTCTGTGAATATCGATTGGGGCATCAACGCTGCTGTTCTGTTTGGACGGCAGCGCGCGCATGTGAGCCATCAGACACAGAGTTGCTATGCCAAGGGTGTGTGGGCGAGCACCTATTGTCAGCACGGTTATAACAATCCGCTAGCCGACCATAAGCGCTCGCGCATCGCATCGATACCGAATTTGGGCGGCTTTGCCGGCATCTCGTTCCGCTATTCGGACGCCAAAGTCAGCCTCGGCTATCGCGCCGATATGTTCTTCGGCGCAGTGGATGGCGGCATCGATGCGGCAAAAAAAGAAGACCGCGCCTTCTATGGCCCCTTCGCCAGCATCAGCGTGGGGATGGGGGATTAGATAATTCTCGCGGCAATATTATCTGGGGGCTTGAGCGCTCGCTTGTTGGTTTATCGGTGAAAATCAGGGAGGCGGAGGAACCTGCGCCGCCCTGATTTCATGGCCGGTCCCTTGCCGCTCCGTTTTGCCGCCTTTTCCCAATCGAAAATCACCGGTTGCTGCGCTGCCGCATCGAATTTTGCGGTGCGTTTCGAATTCGGTGTCCCCGATTTCGTCTGTATGGGTGTAGCCCTTAGCTAACCCTCTGAAACAGGACGTTCGCGGGGGATGGCCGAAACGTCGGAAAGCATCTGTGAAAGCGCCGATCTGCACAATTCGGGCGTGAGCATGGCTGTGCCCGATTTGGACGCATGGTTTGCCCGCGAAGTTCTGCCGCTGGAGGCGACATTGATTCAGTTTTTGCGGCGCCATTGGCGCAATGCGGCCGATGTCGAGGACCTTCTGCAGGATATTTATGTGCGGCTCTATGAGTCGGCGCTGAAGGAACTGCCTTCGCAGCCGCGCCAGTTTGTTTTTACCACCGCGCGGAATCTTCTGATCGACCGCGTGCGCCACGCGCAGATCATTCCCATAGAAGCGGTTTCCGATCTCGATGCGCTGGAAACGGCGCAGGATTTGCCGGGGCCGGACCGCAGCGCCATCGCGCGCGACGAATTGCGCCGGTTGCAGAGCGCACTGGATCGCCTGCCGCCAAAATCGCGCGAAGCCGTCGTGCTCGCTCGCATCGAAGGTCTTTCGGGCCGCGAGATTGCGGCGCGCATGGGCCTCAGCGAGGCCACCGTTTCTTATCACCTCACCAACGGCATCAATATGCTCGCTGACATCCTTTACAGCGAAGCGCCCGTTTTGCGGAGCAGAGCGTGAACGATTTCTCACCCAGTCAATCCGTCGTTGCGCGCGCGAAGGACGTGAGGGCGCAGGCGGTGCATTGGTTCGAGCGCCGTCATTTCTGGGATTGGAGTGACAGAGATCAGGCGGAGTTCGACGCCTGGCTCGCGCAGTCCTTCGCCCATCGTGCAGCCTATGTGCGGCTCGACACGGTTTGGCAGCGCGCGGAATTGATTTCCGCTTTCCGGCCGGCGAGTCCATCGCCGCGCAGCGCAATGTTTCCGCTATTGCTAAAGATGGCCGCCGGTTTCGCAATTGTTGCGGTGATCGGTGCGGGGACCGCAGCCTATCTCATGCGGCCGCAAGAGCGGGTGTATTCCACAGCAATCGGCGGCCACGAAACGGTCGCCTTTGCGGATGGCTCGCGCATCGAACTGAATACGAACACGGTGTTGCGCGCGCGCATGACGACGCAGGAGCGCGTCGTATGGCTGGACAGGGGCGAAGCATTTTTCCAGATCAAGCATGATTCCGCGCATCCCTTCGTGGTGATGGCGGGCAAGCATCGCGTCACCGATCTGGGCACGAAATTCACGGTGCGGCGCGAGCCAAATCTGCTGCGGGTTGCGGTGATGCAGGGCCGCGTCACGTTCGATACGCCGGATTCGCCGACGCCGTCACAAGTGGCGCTGCTGTCGCCCGGCGACGTCGCGACGGCGATTGCGGCCGATGTGTCGGTCAAGCGCGCTTCGGCAAAAGCGCTTAAGGACGAAACGTCCTGGCGTCATGGCGCGCTGGTGTTCGACAAGACCGCACTTGCCGATGCCGCGGCCGAATTCAATCGCTACAACGCGAAGAAAATCATCATCGCCGATCCGGCCGTGGCCAGCCTGACCATCGACGGCACATTCCGCACCGAAGATGCCGAATTGTTCTCGCGCATCGCGCGCGTGGCGCTCGGTCTGCACGTCGAAGAGGACAACAACAGAATTCTGATTATGCGCTGAGATAAGCGCGGGAACGCAATCGAACGTCAGGGGGGAATATGTCGAAACTGATTTTTCTCAAATCCGCAGCACTTGGCGGCGCCAGCTTGCTCGCGCTGTCGGGCGTCGCACTCGCCGATGAGTTCAACATTCCGGGCGGCGATCTCAAGGCCGCACTGCATGCCTATGCCAGCCAGACCGGCATCGAACTGGTAGCAGCGGACGAAACCATCCGCGGCATTCGCACCAAAGGTGCAAAGGGAGAATTGTCGGCGGATGTGGCGCTGTCGCGCATACTCGCCGGAACCGGTCTCGTCACGCATCAGGAAGCCGGCGCCGTTGCCGTGATTCACCAGGTGCCCGAAAGGCAGCTTACCGAAGTCGCGCAAGCGGCTCCCCGCGCCGTGGCCGCAACCGGCATCGAATCCGTGGTCGTCACGTCATCGAAGATCAAGGGCGATATCCAGACGGTTCCGATTGCCATTACCGCGCTATCGCAGGAGCAGCTCACCTCGCGCCAGATCGCGGGCGGGCCGGATCTGGTAAAAGAGGTGCCGAACCTCACCTTCACCAAGACGAACTTCACCGGCTATTCGATCCAGATCCGCGGCATCGGAACGCAAGCCATTTCGGTTACGACCGATCCGGCCGTTGCCGTTGCGTTCAACGATATCCCGTTCATCCGCAATCATTTCTTCGAGCAGGAATTCTACGACGTCAGCCAGGTCGAGGTCGTGCGCGGGCCGCAAGGTACGCTCTACGGCCGCAACGCGACCGCCGGCGTGGTGAATGTGATTTCCGCGAAGCCCACCGATCAATTCGAAGCGATGGCCTCCGCCGATATCGGCAATTATCACAATCGCCGCTACGAAGGCATGATTAACATTCCCATTGTCGATGACCGTCTCGACATTCGCGCGGCCGGGGAATGGACGAAGCGCGACGGTTACACCTTCGACAGCGAGTTCGGCATTCCCGTCGATGGCCGTGATTTGTGGTCCGGCCGCGTCTCGCTTGGGTGGAAGCCGGTCGAAAGTCTGCAGATTTACGCGGTCTGGGAGCATTTCCAGGAAAATGACGACCGCGTGCGCTCCGCCAAGCAGCTTTGCAAAAAGGATCCGGGCCTCACACATGTCGATGGCCTCGATGTGACGACGCTCCCCGAAATCGATCTTTTCCCTGCCGGGCACGATGCCGCTTTCGCACAGACCTGGCTTAGTCAGGGCTGCTTGCCTACGTCTCTATATTCGAAGGATGCATTCGAAACGCCGAACGGGCAGGTGCTTCCGTTCGTTGCATTGGGAGAGTTTTTTGCTTCCAGTGGCAGCGGTGGAGGGGGCGCTCTTCTGAATTTAATCGATCCCTATGCGAACCAATCGCAATCGCGCAATCTCCGCGTTATTGAATCGCTCATCGAACCAACCTATCGCGCTAAAAACGATACGCTGGAGTTCAACGCCGATTACGCAATCACGCCCACGCTAACGTTGACCTCGCAGACCGGCTACAACAAGGATTTCCTCTATTCTACCGAAGACTTCAACCGCTTCGATACGGCGCCGGGCATATTCTCCGAAGGCATTGTCGGCCTTGGTAATCGTCCAAGTCCTATCGGACCAAGGGGCGTTTATTGCGATCCACAAGTAGGCTGTTCGAGCAGCATGGTGGCCGAAGACCTGTCGCAGGAGCACGCGAAGCAATTCTCGCAGGAATTGCGACTGGCATCCAATTTCAGCGGACCGCTAAATTTCAGCGCCGGCGCAAACTATATGCGCTATCAGACCGTCGAAGATTATTATGTCTTCTTCAATCTCATCACCGCGGAAGACCAGATATTCAATGGCCAAGGCCCCGGCGATTATACGGTCTGCCACAACGACGGTGGCGGCGCATCGTTCGTAGTGCCGCCGGAACAATTTATAATAGACTATTTGGGCATTGTGAGCGAAGTTCCCGCAAATTTCGCATGCTCCAGCGCCGGAATACTCGGGAGACTGGCCGGAAATTATATCGATCCAAACCCAATCGATCGTCTGGACGGCCAGGGACACAATTATTTCCGCAGCGAGAATCCATACGTCTTGAATTCCTATGCCGGATTTGGCGAAGCCTATTATCAGGTGGCGCCGGACCTAAAGCTGACAGGAGGGCTTCGTTGGACCGACGACCAGAAAACCTTCTGGAACATTCCCAGCCAGGTTTTCGAGCTCGGGGGCGGCTATTCCGTTGCGAGCGTGGTGCGTCAGGAATGGAAAGAATGGACGGGAAGGTTTGTCGCCAATTGGACGCCCAAGCTCGATTTCACGGCACAAACATTGCTTTATGCATCTTATGCACGCGGTTACAAGGGTGGTGGCGCCAATCCGCCGGGACCGGTGGCCGACTTTTTCAGCGCAGAAACATCTCTCACGCATCCGCCGACCTTCGCGCCGGAATTCGTCAATGCTTACGAGTTGGGAACGAAAAATACGCTGCTCGACGGTGGCCTTACGCTGAATGGCGATGTGTTCTTTTACGATTACAAGGGCTACCAGATTTCACAGATCGTAGACCGCACGTCAATCAATTTGAATTTCGACGCCAAGATAAAAGGCGCCGAATTGGAAGCGACGTGGGAGCCGATGCCGGGCCTGAAATTTAATTTTGCGGGCGGTCTGGAAGATACATCCGTCAACAAGGGACAATCGGCCATCGATTTGATGGATCGCACGGCGGGACATAGCGACTGGGTGGTGGTCAGACCGTTCGTTAGCGAGACAGCAAATTGCATCCTGCCAGCAAGCATTGTGCGGCAAATTCTTCAGGCGTTCGATGGTCCCAATATTTTTGGCGCCGGCTTGGCTTTTGCCTGCGACGATGCCTACAATCCGAGCGGGACGGTACGCAATCCGTTCTACAGCATCGGTGCTCACATAGATGAAGGCGTTTTGGCTGCCGCTGGCTTCGATCCGGCGCAGCCCGGCATTAACCATGGCGAAGGTTTCGCGAAAGATTTGAGCGGCAACAAGCTGCCCAATGCGCCGCCCTTCACATTGTCAGCCGGCGCAGATTATACCTTGCCCGTTAGCGAGAATTGGGCGGCAACCCTGCATAGCGATTTCTATTGGCAGGGCAATTCTTACGCCCGCATCTTTAACGACCGGCCCTACGACAAGATTCATGGTTATACCAACGCCAACCTCGCGCTGATCCTGACCAGTGCCGAGGGCTGGCAGGTTATGGGTTATCTGAAGAACATCTTTAACACCACGGCGATCACAGGAGCATTCCTGAACTCGGACGATACTGCGCTGACGACAAACGTATTCGTCACCGATCCGCGCCTGTTCGGCGTGCGCGTCACAAAGAACTGGTGAGGGGGAAACACCATGAGCAATCTTATAAATGCCTGCGCCAACCGCAACACCATCCGGTGGAAGCTTTTGACAGGCAGTTCTGTGTTGGCATTGACGGCATACATTTCATCTTCGGACGTGACGAAAGCGGAGGTTAATGACCCGCCGCAAATCTGGATTGAATTGGATGGCCAATTTGCAAATCAGATAACGGATGAAGAGCTATTTGCACCGTCTTTCCTGACAGCCTCTCCATTCGACGCTGCTTCGCATATGGGTTTGGAGAAAGGCCGGCCGACGATCTGGGACAAAGGTGCGAAACTTTCTTTTCAGCCTGTGGGGAGCGATTGGGTTGTTTCACTGGGCGTGCGCTATGGAAAGAGCGGCCGGAGCGAAACGCTGAACCATCTGACGACGCAACCGAGTCATACCAATTTCGGCGTATTTAACGCATACCAGAGATTTGAAACACAAAGCGTCGAGAGCCACGCTATCCTCGATTTTCAGGCTGGAAAAGATGTCGGGTTGGGCAGGTTCGGAAGCTCGGTTATCGGGGCTGGGGTGCGTATCGCGCAATTTAATTCGCGCACGCATGTCGTGATCCATTCTCAGCCTACCAATTACAACGGCTCTCTCCCCTATAACAAATTCAATGCTTCCTTCGCCGCAAAACGAAGATTTTCCGGCGTCGGACCATCACTCTCCTGGAATGCGTCCGCGAACTTGGCGGGCGCCCCGTCATCGGGAAGCATCACGCTTGATTGGGGTGTAAACGGTGCTCTTCTGTTTGGGCGCCAGCGCACGGCAATGAACCAGCAGACTTCGAAGGCATATTTCTTCTATTTCACCAAAACAAAGTTGATCCAGCACCTGGGCTCGGCAAGCCGCAGCAAAAATGTGACCGTTTCCAACCTTGGTGGTTTTGCCGCTGTGTCATGGCGCTATGCGGATGCGAAAGTCAGCCTCGGCTATCGCGCTGACATGTTTTTCGGAGCCATCGATGGCGGCATCGATACGCGCAAAAGCGAAAACCGCGGCTTCTACGGTCCCTTCGCCAGCATCAGTGTAGGGCTTCCGTAATCGACCGTCGGGAGCCAAGGTCTCGTCCGATAATCTCGCCGCCGGTATCAGGCTTCCGTTCGTGGTCGCTCAGAGCTGCCACATGATGCGGTGGGAAGAAGCCGGGAGCGGTGGGGTTATCCGGCCATGGACGGAGAGGCCCCAAGCCAAACGGGCATGCGCACAGCTAAATCCGCCGCGCCCGAGCGAAGGATCAACGTCTTACCCTGGGAGATCTCCGATTGTCTCCGCGCGGTGCGGAGCAGGATGACCGCTTAGAGGTGACGCACAACAGGTGGGATTGGGCGATTGTCCTGAGCACCCTTCGCGGCTTGCATTAAGCAGCCCAGTACCGCCGGAAGCACTTTTGACGCCACCCCGCCCATTTGGCCGATACCCCCCACTATCATGCCTCGAGATTTCGGATTCAAAAGCGCAAATAAAATGCCGACGATTGCCAGGAGTTTCACGCGGTCGCGCAGCGCACGATAGCATTCCCCGATGTGCTTTATGGTCCTTACCGAAGTGCGAAATCTCTTGAATTTCGTGCGCGCGGACACGCATGCGGCGTTGTTCGAGTAGAGGGTTTCGGAAGGAACGCCGATGACGGAGCAGGAAATAAGCTGGCCTGCCATCTGGTCCATAGCGACAGCGTATGGACGCGCGAGGTCGGATACAGTCCTCTTACGCGCTGCGCGCTTTAGAGGGTCCATAGCGACCGCGTATGGACATCCTCCGCTGCTGCGCAGCGCAGGATGGTGCCGGAGGAGAGAATTGAACTCTCGACCTACCCCTTACCAAGGGGTTGCGCTACCACTACGCTACTCCGGCTCACCGTTCCGGCGCGATGCCGGGGCCCGGTGCTATAGCCCAAGGGTTGAGGGAGGGAAAGGCCCCGTGAACGCCCGATCTTCGGACCGTAAAGACCGGCTTGCCGCGGCCCTTCGCGAGAACCTGAAACGCCGCAAGGCTCGCGACCGGGTGCTGAAAGAACAGCCCGGGCCGCCCGCGCAAGAGGCCGCCGCCGCGCCGGATGCTCGCCCGAATGCCGCCCGGAATCGGGGCTGGAATAAGGGCTAGTTTCCGCCCCTCGCAACCGCTACGTCCCCACGCTACAACCGGCCTCATCGAGGGACCATGGATCGCATACGCATCAAAGGCGGCGCCCGGCTGAAGGGCCAAATCCCCATCAGCGGCGCCAAAAACGCGGCGCTGCCGCTGATGGCTGCGTGCCTGCTGAGCGATGAGCGCCTCACGCTCACCAATGCGCCGTGGCTGGCGGATGTCGCCTTCATGGCCGAGCTGTTGCGCAGCTTCGGTGTCGAGACGTCTTATATGCGCGGGCCGCGGCTGGACGATGGCGGAAGGGTGACGCTCACCGCCGCGAACCTCACCGGCACGACGGCGGAATACGACATCGTGCGCAAGATGCGCGCGAGCTTTCTCGTGCTGGGGCCGCTGGTGGCGCGCGCAGGCCGCGCGAAAGTCTCGCTGCCGGGCGGTTGCGCCATCGGGGCGCGCCCCGTCGATCTGCATCTGAAGGCGCTGGAAGCGCTGGGCGCGAAAGTCGATCTGGAAGACGGCTATGTGATCGCGAGTGCTGCGGGCGGGCTGAAGGGCGCGCGCTTTGAATTTCCATTCGTCTCTGTGGGCGCTACCGAAAACATTTTGATGGCGGCGACGCTGGCCGAAGGCGAAACCGTGCTCGTCAATGCGGCGCGCGAGCCGGAGATCGAGGATCTCGGCCATTGCCTGATCGCGATGGGCGCGAAGATTTCGGGGCTCGGCACATCGCGCATCGTGGTGGAGGGCGTGAAATCGCTGCACGCCGCCGAGCACTCCGTGCTGCCCGACCGCATCGAAACCGGCACCTATGCGATGGCCGCGGCGATTGCCGGCGGCGAAATTGAACTCACCGGCACGCGCAGCGATCTGATCGGCGCGGTGTTGCCGCTGCTGCGCGCAGTGGGCGCTGAAATCAGCGATACCAATCGCGGCTTCGCGGTGAGCCGGAACGGCTCCCGCCCTATGGCGGCGGATGTGACGACCGAACCATTCCCCGGCTTCCCCACCGACCTGCAGGCGCAATTCATGGCACTGATGGCAACGGCCGAGGGCACATCCCATATAAAGGAGACGATTTTCGAGAATCGTTTCATGCATGTGCCGGAGTTGTTGCGGATGGGTGCGGATATCAGGGTGGAAGGCGATCTGGCGGTGGTGCGCGGCGTGGAGCGGCTGAAGGGTGCGCCCGTGATGGCGACGGATTTGCGCGCGAGCGTGAGCCTGGTGCTGGCGGGACTTTCGGCGGAGGGCGAAACCATCGTCAACCGCGTCTATCATCTGGATCGCGGCTTCGAGCGGCTGGAAGAAAAACTCTCCGGCGTCGGCGCCGAAATCGAGCGGCAAAACGTATGAACAAGCGCGAGCTGACATTGGGCGCCGAAGACGCCGAGGATTTGCAGATCATTTCTGCGCGGCTGCAGGATGCGGTGGCGCAATTGAAGGATCTCGTTTACCTCCCGAAATCGCGGCGGTTCGCGGCGCTGTTCAATCGTTTCAAATGGGAGGGCGGCGGCAGGAATCTGAATCTGCGCGTGCGGTCGGGATTGCATTTCGATCGTGTGCTGTCGGTGAAGGCGCACAAACTGAAGCGCGGCGATCCTGACGCGGTGGTGTCGCTGCTGGCGATCCGCTTCACGCCGAAGGGCGGCGAGGACCCCGGTGGAGTGATCGAACTGGTGTTTTCCGGCGGCGGCGCGATGCGGCTGGACGTCGAATGCATCGATGCGGGCTTGAGCGATGTGAGCGGCGAGTGGGCCGCGCGCGGCCGCCCGCTGCACGAGGTTTGACATGGCGCGGCGGCTCGATGCACGCGCGCCGGATTTCGCGGCAGAATTTGCGTCGCTGGCAAAGCGCGAGACGGAAGCGGATGTGGCGGCGAGCGTGCGCGCCATCATCGCCGATGTGCGCGCGCGCGGCGATGCAGCGCTGATCGAACTTTCTGCGCGCTTCGATAAAGTGAATTTGACGGCAGACACTCTACGCATCGGCGCGGACGAAATCGCCAATGCCGAACGCGAATGTTCCAAAGCCGCGCTCGATGCGCTCGATGTCGCGGCGAAGCGGATAGAAGTTTATCACCGCCGCCAATTGCCAAAGGACGATTCATTCACCGACGATACCGGCGCGACACTGGGCTGGCGCTGGACATCGCTCGACAGCGTGGGGCTCTATGTTCCCGGCGGCACGGCGAGCTATCCCAGTTCCGTTCTGATGAATGCGGTGCCGGCGCGCGTGGCGGGCGTGGCGCGCATCGTGATGGTGACGCCGGCCAGCGGCGGCCGCATCAATCCGCTGACATTGGCGGCAGCGAAACGCGCGGGCGTCAGCGAAATCTATCGCATCGGTGGGGCGCAGGCTGTTGCAGCGCTGGCTTACGGCACGCAAACGATTGCGACCGTGGACAAGATCGTGGGGCCGGGAAACGCTTATGTCGCCGCGGCCAAACGCGAAGTGTTTGGCCATGTCGGCATCGATTCCGTGGCAGGGCCTTCGGAAATTCTCATCATCGCGGATTCGAAGAACAATCCCGACTGGATCGCCGCCGATCTTTTGAGTCAGGCCGAGCACGATTCATCGTCTCAAAGCATTCTGATCACCGACGACGCGGATTTTGCATCGAAGGTTGAAGAGGCGATTGCGCTTGCGCTCGCCACGTTGCCGCGCAGGGACATCGCGAGCGCAAGCTGGCGCGATTATGGTGCCATCATTCTCGTCGAAAAACTGGAAGATGCGGCGCCGCTGGTGGACCGCATCGCGCCAGAGCATCTGGAAATCGCAACCGAAAATCCGCAAGAATTGCTCGCGCTGGTGCGCCACGCAGGCGCGATTTTCCTTGGCCGTTACACGCCCGAAGCGATGGGCGATTACATCGCTGGCCCCAATCATGTGCTGCCCACCGCGCGCACGGCGCGGTTTTCCTCCGGCCTTTCGGTGCTGGATTTCATGAAGCGCACGACACTGCTCTCCTGCGAGCCCCGCACCATCGCAAAGCTCGGCCCCGACGCGATTACGCTGGCTGAAGCCGAGGGGCTGGATGCGCATGCCCGCTCCATCGCCGCGCGATTGAACCGGCATGAGTGAATTCCGCATCGCCGCAATCGAGCTGGACGAGGAAAGCGTCGTCAGGCGCACGCGCGAGGTGGAGCAGGAACGCGAGATCGCGATCTACGATCTGCTCGAAGGAAATTCTTTCGTCCCCGCGGGCTCGCCGGGCGGGCCGTATAAATTGATCCTCGGCATTTCCGAAAATCGCCTGGTGTTCGATATCCGCCTCGAAGAAGGCGCGGAGCATGGGCGCATCATGCTTTCGCTCACGCCGTTCCGCCGCATCGTGAAGGATTATTTTCTCGTCTGCGAAAGCTATTTCAAGGCGATCCGCAACGCGCCGCCCTCGCAGATCGAAGCGCTCGATATGGGCCGCCGCGGTCTGCACGACGAAGGCTCCAAGCTTCTGCAGGAGCGCCTCACGGGAAAAATCGAACTCGATTTCAACACGGCGCGGCGGCTTTTCACCCTCATCTGCGTGCTGCATCTGAAGGGGTGAGCGATGCGCGGGCCCAATGGCGAGGAACTGCCCGGCGCGGTTCTTTTCGCCTGCACGCTCAATGCCGTGAGAAGCCCGATGGCGGCCGCACTCATGCGCCATCTGTTCGGCAAATTCACGTATGTGGAATCGGCGGGCGCGCGCGCGGGCGAACTCGATCCGCTCGCGGTGGAAGTGATGGAGGAAATCGGCATCGAGATCGCCAAACACAAGCCCCGCCGCTTCGAAGACCTCGAAGACGGCAGTTTCGATCTCGTCATCACGCTCTCGCCCGAAGCCCATCACAAGGCGATGGAACTGACGCGCACGAGCGCCGCCGAGGTAGAATACTGGCCCACCCACGACCCCACGATCTTCGAAGGCTCGCGCGACCAGCGCCTTGAGAATTACCGCAGCGTGCGCGACGAACTGATGCGCAAGATCAGAGCGCGGTTCTCGGTGGAGCGGGCGGGGGATGTGTGAGCAAGCGTCAAGGCAATGCGAAATCTGTTGAAACATGGCGTTCCCGTCTTGTTCTGGGGGCGCAAATCTGACATAACTTCAAAAAATTCCCGCGCATGATTTGCTGCTTGTAGGATTTCCTTGCCAGTCGTTCTCGATTGCCGGTGTGTTGAAGAAGTACGCGCGAAGCGGAAAAAGCGGCACGCGGTCAAAGTGGAGGAATCGAGTCAACTCATGATCCGGATACAGAAAGTGGTCTATCTGTATCGTGACGCAGGGAACTATAAGTTTTGGGGCGAATTCTACGTCGCGGGAGAACTCTCCATTGAAGAATTGCGACCGCATCTCTTTCACGGTGAATATTTCGTGCCCGAGAAGGTTGGGATACCTGCACTTGTGCCGGAGTCGCGGAACGATGACGACCACATGCTGCATGAACTTGAGAGCATCGAAATAGCGGATGCATCTCCGTACCTGTTTACATCGAGCGAATTAATTAATTGCTTTCGCGCGGCCAATGCGAGCGGCTGGTTCTCGGGGCCATTCTGATGGAACGCCGCAACTGGACAAGAGAGGAACTTCTCCAAACGCTCGAGCTCTATTGCGTCACGCCATTTGGCCGTATGCATTCTGGAAATCCGAACATTAAGCGCCTCGCTTTGGCCATTGGACGTACGCCGTCCGCTGTTGCTCTGAAGATGACGAACTTCGCCAGCTTGGATCCAACTCTAGCGCAGAGCGGTATGTCTAATGCGAGCAAGCTTGATCGCATTGTGTGGGACGAATTCTTTGAAGACATGCTCTCATCAATGCGGGTAGGCCCGCCCACGGATCGTTCAGGTCTCGAGGAATCTGCGCGAGATTTTGTTACTGAGACGAGAGCCTTTCCAGAAGGTATTGATATAGTCCGAAGCGTGAAGACGCGGCTGAATCAGAGCTTCTTTCGTCGACTTGTACTAGCCTCTTACGATAACAAATGTGCTCTCACCGGGATCGATGCGCCCGAGTTATTGGTCGCTAGTCATATTGTCCCATGGGCAACAAACAAGGAGATTCGTACAACACCACAGAATGGCATCTGCCTGAATGCACTTCATGATCGCGCGTTTGATGAAGGGTATATTGCGTTTGATGAAGATTTGAGCGTCATTTATTCAGCGCGATTGCCCATGGTGGCTAAGGCTGCCCTCAAATCTTTGGGGTCGAGCAAACTTCGATTGCCGTCGCGATTTGTACCGGATTCGTCGCTCATTGCTTTCCATAGACATCACATATTCAAATCGGGCTAAACGGAATTGCTATAGAGAGCATTCGCAAATTCGGCAGGGCTTCGAGACAGTGGATGGTTTTGTGAGTCTGGCGCAGACCATTTTGCAAAGCAGAAAGTCACGCTCTGGAAATTCACTGGAACTTCATGCCCGCGAAATCATGAGTGAAGAAGGCCTCCGAGCTGGGATGGACTTTGTACATCGACCTGTCATTGAGGGCGGCAAACGTCCCGATTTTCTGTTTCCGACGTTGACGGCTTATGAAAATCCGGCGTTCCCCGCAAATCGGTTAAGAATGCTGGCTGCCAAGACGACCTGCAAAGATAGATGGCGTCAGGTGCTGAACGAGGCAAGTCGTATTGCAACCAAGCATTTGCTGACATTGCAGGAAGGGGTCTCAGAAGGACAGTTTCGTGAAATGCAGGAAGCGGGTGTGCAACTTGTCGTTCCCCTCGGCCTGCATGACTCTTATCCCGAAGCTGTTCGCCCGCACCTCGTGGATTTCGAAAGTTTTCTTGGGGATGTGCGTCTCCTAAATCTTGGTGCCCCCCAATAAAAAAACTACCCATGGTTCGCATTCACCTCTTGACAACCTAGGATTGCATTCCCATCTCTCCCTTCCAATAGGGAGAAAAGCCGTGACCGAGCGAAGCTGACGCGAGGCCATACAGGGCGGGGTGCGAACTCGCGCGCATCCATGTGGAGACGAGGTGTTGCGCGTCGCGCGTGCTTTTCCGGAAAAGCCTCTTCGATCCACAGGCCCGAGGCGGTGCAAAGGTGCATGTGGTTTGCCGTGGAAAACGGGATTCGCCTTGCCTGCCGTAGCGTCGAGGAAGGGCGGGTCTTTCGCGAGCCCGCCTTTTTGTTGAATACCGGCGATTGCCTTGATTTTCGCGCGTTTCAGTGCAATCTGCCGCCCGGTTTGAACCCCGCCAGAGGTATAATGGCAAAAGAAGAACTTCTCGAATTCGAAGGCATCGTCAGCGAGCTTCTGCCCAACGCGACGTTTCGCGTGAAGCTGCAGAACGAGCACGAAATCATCGCCCACACCGCAGGCAAGATGCGCAAGAACCGCATCCGCGTGCTGACCGGCGACAAGGTGATGGTGGAGATGACGCCCTATGATCTCACCAAGGGGCGTATCACCTATCGCTTCAAATAATCCCGAAAAGCTGGTGCTGGCGAGCGAAAGCCCGCGGCGCAAAGCTCTGCTGGCGCAGGCCGGGATCGAGCCCGATGCCATAGCACCCGCCTCCATCGACGAGACTCCGCTGAAGGGCGAGTTGCCGCGCATCCATGCGCTGCGGCTTGCGGTGGCGAAGGCCGAGACGTGTGCGCGCACATGGAACGGCGCGCCCGCGCTGATCCTCGCCGCCGATACGGTCGTGGCCTGCGGACGGCGCATCCTGCCAAAGGCTGAAAGCGATGAGGATGTGCGCGAATGTCTCGCGCTGCTTTCGGGCCGCGCCCATCAGGTGATCACGGCGATTGCGGTGGCGATGCCGGGCGGGCGCGTGCGTTCGCGCGCAGTCATGACGCGAGTGTCATTCAAAAATCTGTCCACGGAAGAAATTGCGGCCTATGTGCGTTGCCGCGAAGGTGTGGGAAAGGCCGGTGGTTACGCGATTCAAGGCCGCGCCGAAGCTTTTGTGCGGCAATTGAACGGCTCCTATTCCAATGTCGTGGGGCTGCCGCTGCTGGAAACCCTGAACCTGCTTAAGGGATGCGGTCACCAGATTTCATGATATGGTGAGGCAGTCGATATTGCGTCTGTGATGCATGAATAAAGAAGTCCTGATCAATGCGGGGGCGGGGGAAATTCGTGTCGCTATCGTCGAGGACGGTAGGCTGCAGGAATTGTTTCTGGAACGCACCATCGGTTTGGAAGACGGCGCTCCGCGCAAACGCGCGAACGGGCGCCATGGCCATAGTTTAATCGGCAACATCATTCTCGGCCGCGTGCAGCGCGTGTTGCCCGGCATGCAGGCTGCGTTCGTGGATGTCGGATTGGATCGCGCCGGATTTCTCGGTGCACGCGAGGCGCGCTGCCTCGCCGATCTGCCGGGCTTCGATGAAGAACGCGCGCCCAAGATCAGCGATTGCGTGCATGAAGGCGAAGAAATCATCGTGCAGGTGGTGAAAGATCCCATCGGCGAAAAAGGCGCGCGGCTTTCGGCGAATGTCACGATACCGGGACGCTTGCTGGTGCTGGTGCCGAACCAGCCAGGCATCGCATTGTCGCGGCGTATCGAAGACGACGCCGAACGCGCGCGCCTCACCGCTCTTGGCGAATCCATGATCGTGGAAGCGAATGGTTCGCTGGTGCCGGGCGGCGGATATATCCTGCGCAGCGCTGCTATCGGCGCGGAGCTGCGCGATCTGCGCGAAGACGCCGAGCGTTTGGCGGAAAGCTGGCGCCCCGTTATGGCGCGCCGGCAAAGTGCGAATTCGCCCGCAACGCTCTATCACGATCTCGATCCCGTCGAACGCACGATGCGCGACGAAGTGGATGCACAAACCACGCGCGTGCTGATCGACGACCGTGAATCCGTGGAAGCCGCGCGCGCCTATTGCCGCCGCGCCATGCCGGAAGCCGAAAGCAAGATCGAGCTTTTCTCCGGTCCCGGCGTGCTGTTCGATCTCTACGATCTGGACGACGAGATCGACCGGCTGATCGAGCCGCGCGTGCCGCTGCCCTCCGGCGGCTGGATCACGCTGGAAGGCACCGAGGCGCTCACCGCCATCGACGTGAATTCGGGAAGCTTCACTGCGTCGACCGGCCTTGAGGAAACCAGTCTCAGCGTCAATCTCGAAGCCGCCGACGAGATCGGACGCCAATTGCGGCTGCGCGGCGTGGGCGGCCTGATCGTCATTGATTTCATTCACCTGAATGAACCTGACAATATCCAGCGCGTTCTCGATGTGCTGGCGACGAGTCTCGCCAAGGATCGCACGCCGACGCAGATCTCGCCCATGTCGGAATTCGGCCTTGTGGAAATCACACGCAAGCGCATTCGCGATCCGCTCGCCAAACTGATGACGGAATGCTGCCGCCCTTGCGAATCCCGCGGACGCATACGCACGCGAGACAGCGTGGCGCTGGAAGTGATGCGCCGCATCGAGCGCGAAGCGGCGGCGGCACCCGGCAAGCAGATCGTCGTGCGCGCCTCGCCGGAAATCGTGCGCTGGATGGAAATGCACGACGACGAAGTGCGCACCGCTCTGGCGCGGCGCGGTGCTGCGCGCATTTCCTTCGAGGCGCGGGAAGAATTCACCCGCGAAGGTTTCGATGTCGGAACCGCAGCCTGAAACGCGCAAATGCGCCATCTGCGGCAAGCCGCAGGATCCCAAGATCAGGCCCTTCTGCTCGAAGCGCTGCGCCAATGTGGATTTGAACCGCTGGCTGAAGGGCGGCTACGCCATCCCGGCGGAAGAAGGTCCGGAAGGGCCGGATGAGGCGAACGGTCCAGCGGACGAAGGCTAAGCACCTGTCCGCACGGCAGGAATCTCCAGCCTGCGCCCGGCATTCCGCCGCAAATCCCCGGCTGGACAGGGCCCGGGCCTTTGCCTACAAAGCCCATCCTTTCGGCGGAATGCCCAGGTAGCTCAGTCGGTAGAGCAGCGGACTGAAAATCCGCGTGTCGGTGGTTCGATTCCGCCCCTGGGCACCACTAAAATACATAATAATCAGCTACTTAAGCCAGAAGCTGCGCATCTGCGCGGTGCCCACTCGTGCTTCCGGGTTACACTTTGGGTTACAGAATGCATGGTCTTAATATGACGACGCGTCAGTCCTTCAACGACCGCCAGCACAAGGGAATCTCACTACTTCGAAATGGGCAGCACTCACGAAGACAGCTCAGGACACTGCATTGCGTGACGTCGACGATCTCCTGAAGCGCGGTGTTCTCATCAAAGATGAGGCCGGAGGACGCAGCATCAGTATTCGTTGCAGAAGATCGAAACATGACCTCCACCATCGACCGCATTGTTGCCACCCCGAACAGCGCGCGGTTCTACCGCGCCGACCTGTTGAGAAGGTTTGAATCGGAAAGAGAGCCCCAACAACATTTTTTAGCTGTCTAGACTTGTCTCGGTTCGCTGGCTGCCTCGATGATCTGAACGCCCGCCGCAGGCGCGATTCATCGACCAAACCATCGGTTAGCTCTTGCGGCCAGCGATTCTTGACGGTCGCTGGAGGAAGGCTGCGGGTTGCACATCCAGCGCTTCCGCAAGTTTCTCGATGGTGATGACCGACGCATTGTAGATTCCGCGTTCCAGCGCGCTCGTGCCAATTTCGAGCGGTGCGATTTGTGCCACCGCGCCGCCCGTCGTCGCGCAGTTATTGGCGTTGCAACATGAGGGCGTCATAACGGTTTTCGATCTTCAGCAGGGCGGCGCCTTCCGGCCTCATTTTTTTGCTGCGCTGCACGCATCAGATTTCTTTTTTCGCACCGCGCACCCGAATCCGCGGGTGTTCCCTTCGTTAATCCAGATGTAGGGCTAAGCTTGAACCCCTCCATAAGCGGGACACTCGCGAGGGATGGCAGACGGTTTCGAGGCGGGAAAACGGGGCGCTGACCAGCTTGGTTCCGGCGGCGTGATACCTGCGTTCGAAACCGATCTTTGGTTCACCAAAGAAGTGTTGCCGCTGGAGGCAGCGTTGATGCAGTTTCTGAACCGCCATTGGCACAACAAAAACGAGATCGCCGATCTGCGCCAGGAAGTATATGTGCGGCTGCTCGCAAGTGCGCAGCAGAAAATTCCAGACCACACCGGCCAACTTGTTTTCACCATTGCACGCAACCTGCTGATCGATCGTGTGCGCCGCGCGCAGATCGTACCCATCGAGGCGGGCGCGGATCTCGAAGCGCTCGAAATCGCCATGGATGAGCCGGGCCCGGAGCGCGCGGCGATCGCACGCGATGAATTGCGCCGGCTGCAAGCCGCACTGGATCGCCTCCCGCCGCGCTGCCGCGAGGCGTTTGTGTTGGGCCGCATCGAAGGGCTGACGGGCCGCGAGATTGCGCAGCGCATGGGCATCGGTGCGGCGACTGTCTCCGAACATCTTACCAACGGTCTTTGCGCGCTCGCCGACAGCATCGGTGGCGACGATCAGGGGAGAAAGCGGTGAGCGACGCTGCTGAAATAGTTTCGACCAGCGCAAGGAACATCGATCTGCGTGCAGCAGATTTCGTCCAGCGCCGCAATTTGTGGGATTGGAGCGCGGAAAATCAGGCCGAACTCGACAGCTGGCTTGCGGCCTCGCTGGCGCATCGCGCGGCCTTTCTGAGACTCAACAATGTGTGGGAGCGCGCGGAGCGGCTTTCGGCGCTCGGCCGCCCTACGCTGGAACAGGTTGAGCCCGCACCACGCAAGCTGTTATCGCCGACGCTCGGCAGGATTGCAGCGGTGATTGCGGCGATCACGGTGCTGGGCGGAGCGGCAGGCTATTTTTTGCTGCCGCCACGCGACCGGAATTTTTCGACACCGGTTGGCGGGCACGAAGTCGTGACCTTCGCCGATGGTTCGCGGATCGAGTTGAATACAGACACAGTGATCCGCACTCGCATGACGCGCGATCAGCGCATCGTCTGGCTCGATCGCGGCGAAGCTTATTTCCAGGTGAAACACGATGCGCTGCATCCTTTTGTGGTGATGGTGGGCAACCGGCGGGTCACCGATATCGGAACGAAATTCTCCATCCGCCGCGACGGGGGCCAGGTGCAGGTTGCGGTTACGCAAGGCCGCGTCACCTTCGATGCGCCGGGCGTGGACGCACAAGTGGCGCTGCTCACGCCGGGCGATGTGGCGACGTTGCGCGCGGGCGCGGTGTCGGTGACGCGCAAACCTGCGCAATCGCTCAATGACAATCTGGAATGGCGGCGCGGAATGCTGGTGTTCCGCCACGCGACGCTGGCCGACGCGGCCGCGGAATTCAACCGCTACAATCATGAAAAGCTCGTCATCGCCGATACGCAAGCCGCGAGCCTGACGGTGGTTGGCACGTTCCGCGCAACCAATGTGGCGGCATTCACCGATGCAACGCAGGCTGTCTTCGACCTGCATGTCGAAAGCCACGGCGACGAGATCGTCATTTCGCGCTGATCGAAAATAGTTGCGGGTCTCGATCCGCAAAAAGGGGGGGCAATGAATCGATATCTCAAATCTGCGCTGTTCGGCGGGGCCTGCGCGATGGCGCTGGCGACGAGCGCGTTCGCAGGGAATTTCAATATCCCGAATGGCGATCTGGAAACGGCGCTGGACGCATTCTCGGCGCAAACCGGCATAGAGCTGATTGTGTCGGGAGACGCCGTCAATGGCGCGCGCACGAAAGGCGCCAAGGGCATGCTCACCGCCAATGAAGCGCTCACCCGCATCCTCACCGGCACGGGCTTTGTGATGCAGCAACGACCGTCGGGAGCGATTGCAATCGTTCACGGGGCGGCCCAAGCGCCATCTTCACGCGTAGAGCAGGTCACGGAGGCCTCACCGGTCAGAGTGGCCGCTGCCAGCGCCATCGAAAGCGTCGTGGTGACATCGTCGAAGATCAAAGGCGATATTCAGACCGTTCCGATTGCGATCACTGCGTTGTCGCAAGAGCAGCTCACGTCGCGCCAGATCGCGGGTGGACCGGATCTTGTGAAGGAAGTTCCGAACCTTACATTCTCTAAAACCAATTTCACCGGCTATAACATCCAGATACGCGGCATCGGCACGCAGGCGATTTCGGTGACGACTGATCCGGCGGTGGCCGTTGCCTTCAATGACACGCCTTTCATCCGCAATCACTTCTTCGAACAGGAGTTCTACGATCTCAGCCAAGCCGAAGTGTTGCGCGGTCCGCAAGGCACGCTCTATGGCCGCAATGCGACAGCCGGCGTCGTCAATCTAGTTTCGGCTAAACCAACCGATCAATTCGAAGCGATGGCTTCAGCCGATATTGGCAATTACCACAACCGCCGTTTTGAAGGGATGATCAACGTACCCATCGTTGATGATCGGTTGGACATCCGCGCCGCCGCCGAATGGACGAAGCGCGACGGTTATTCTTTTAACGAAGTCACTGGCGCTCCGATCGACGGCCGGGATCTATGGTCAAGCCGTGTCACAATCGGCTGGAAGCCGTTTCAGGATGTGCAGGCCTATCTCGTCTGGGAGCATTTTTCGGAAAACGACGGACGCCTGCGCAGCGGCAAGCAGCTCTGTAAAACGGCGCAATCGCCCGCGAAAGTGAATGGTGTGCCGGTCACCGCGGTGCTCGGACAGAACAGAGTGATCGATCCCAATGGCTATTTGAATCAAGGCTGCGTACCCACCTCATTCTATTCGCCAGATGCGTTCGAAGTCCCGAACGGAAATTCGATTGCTTATTACAACGGTCTAGCGCAGATCGGTGCTCCGATTCAGGGCGGCTATTACAACAGCTGGGACCCCTACGCCGGTACAACGCAATCGCAGAATTTGCGCGTCATTGAATCATCGGTGAACCCGATTTACAAAGCAAAAAACGATACGCTGGAACTCAATGGCGATTACAATTTTTCGCCGTCTCTGACGTTCACTTCTCAGACGGGTTATAATCAGGACTTTCTGTGGTCCGCCGAAGATTACAACCGGTTCAACACAAGGCCCGGCGCGTTCGCCTATTGCGACCCGTCAGGCGTCGGCTGCGATGGACTCAGCCCAAACAGCCTGGGTCAACTTACGCGCGACCCGTCGGGACTGGGGCATTGCCAGAATACCTATTCCACCCAATGCGCGAACGTGCCGCCCGGTGCGCAATGCACGCCACCGTCTCCAGGCGTCAATGATTTCGGCGCTTGCGAAGCAGACGGCGTGTTCTGCGATCCTCAAATCGGTTGCAGCGACCGTCTGGTCGCCGAAGATTTGTCGGAAGAGCACTCCTGGCAGTTCAGTCAGGAATTCCGGCTCGCGTCCAATTTCAGCGGCCCGCTTAATTTCAGCGTGGGCGGCAACTATCTTCATTATGAAACCAACGAGAATTACTACGTCTTTATCAACACGATAACGCTTGTATCGGCCAGCATGAATCCGAGTGGCGGCGATTTTGCCGATACGCCGTGGGTTCCCGGCGTTTCAGACAATCACGATTGTCTCAAAGGCGGGTTTGTGGATTCCAATCCCAAAGCGCCTTCCGATCCGCAAGGTTCCGGCTGCGTCTATATCGATCCAAACCCCATCACAAGCGTCAACAATGAAGGGCATAATTATTTCCTGAGCCAGAATCCTTATGTGTTGAACTCCTATGCGGGTTTTGGCGAGGTTTATTACAACGTCACGGACGATGTGAAGCTCACCGGCGGCTTACGCTGGACCAGTGACCAAAAGCATTTCATTGATATTCCCAGCGAAATCTTCGTGCGTGGTTATGGCTATGCCTCCACAGGCGTCGTGGATCAGCAATGGGAAAAACTCACGGGCCGCGCGGTCGCAAACTGGACACCGAAACTCGATTTCACCGATCAGACTTTACTTTATGCGTCCTACTCGCATGGCTATAAGGGTGGCGGTGCTAATCCGCCAGGCGCCGTGCTGCTCGTTAATCGGGGCGGAGATATCAGCAATCCTATCCATCCGGTCACGTTCAGGCCGGAATTTGTGGATGCGTATGAACTCGGCAGCAAAAACACACTGCTCGACGGCGCGCTGACGCTGAACGGCGATGTCTTCTATTACAATTACAAGGATTACCAGATTTCCGAGATCGTGGACCGCACCTCCATCAATCTGAACTTCAATGCGACGGTGCGAGGCGCAGAACTCGAATCCACCTGGGAACCGGCACCGGGCCTGAAATTCACCTTCGCCGGCGGTTATGAAAACGCCACGCTCAACAATGGCGATCAGGCTGTGGACCTGATGGATCGCACGGCCGGAAATCCCAACTGGATCGTCATCAAGCCGTTCGTTACGCAGGCATCGAATTGCATATTGCCGACCTATGTCGTGGGCGAGATGTTGCTCCTTGATTCAACGCGTGTATCAACGGCCTGCGGCGTCGCCTATAGCAACAACACTCAAAATATTGATCCACTGACAAACCTTCCTTATGTGAAGAGCCCATCGGTGTGGTGCGATAATCTTGGCGGCGGGTGCATCACCAATGATCCGATTTCTGGCTATGCCGGGTTCGATCCCAGAACGGCGCCGAATGGCGGCCAGGGCTTCAACAAAGATCTGGGCGGCAATCAACTTCCCAACGCCCCACATTTCACCACGTCTCTATCGGCCGAATACACGATGCCGGTGTCGGCAGATTGGGCCGCAACGCTGCATAGCGATTTCTATTGGCAATCGCAATCCTTTGCGCGCGTGTTCAACGATAGGCCCTACGACAAGATACGCGGCTATTCGAATGTGAACCTTGCGCTGATCCTCACCGGCGCGAGTGGTTGGCAAGTGATGGGCTACCTCAAAAACATGTTCGACACGACGGCCATCACCGGCGCTTTCCTGAACAGTGACGATACGGCCCTGACCACCAACGTGTTCCTGACCGATCCGCGCCTTTACGGCGTGCGCGTCACCAAGAATTTTTGAGGGGGAAACGATGAGCGATTTTACGAACGCACACGGGAGCAGGACGAATGTCCGCCGCCAGCTTCTGGCTACAGTCTCCGCAATTGCCCTTTTCGGTTGCGCATGGGGGACGGCACAGGCCGGCGACAGCGATCGCCCGTTGCTATGGCTTGAGGCCGGCGGGCAATGGAGCCGTATGGATGACGGGCAGGAGGTTTTTGCGCCCGCTCTCATGGCCGCGAGGCCTTCGATACTGACGCCATCGCAGAAATTCGAGCGCATGGCGCCCTATAGTATCGACGAATATGGAAGGATTTCATTTCAGCCGGAGAATTCCGATTGGGAATTCTCTGCCTCCATCCGTTATGGGCGCTCTGCCAGTGACCGGCATGTGCGCCAGCAAACCGATCCGAAAGTCTTTGTCACATATCGCAGCAATGGTTTCGGCCAGATACACAGATATGCCAAATATCCTTCCGCTGCGAAATTCGCCGACACGAATGCACAGAATAGCGAGCATCACCTCGTTCTGGACTTTCAGGCCGGCAAGGACGTGGGGCTTGGGATGTTCGGCAAGACCGGGTCGTCGGTCGTGGGTGTTGGCGTGCGTTTTGCGCAGTTCAGCAGCAAATCGAATATCGCCCTGAAATCCGATCCTGATTGGCAATTCTACTATAAATATTTTGCCGGAAAAAATTTGCCCCTCGGCGGCACATATCATTCGAACGCCGCGTCGATACAGGCCGCGCGCAGTTTCCGTGGCGTTGGGCCTTCGATTTCGTGGAATGGATCGGCGCCGCTTATGGGCAGTCCGCAGGATAGTGAGATCGCCTTCGATTGGGGCCTGAATGCCGCGCTGCTATTCGGACGGCAACGCGCGAAGGTGCATCACCAAACGACGGCGCAATATCATGCTCACAAATATTATGGCTCCCATCTGCGCAAGACGGTCGGAACGCCGGTAAATACCAATCACACCCGTTCACGCTCCATCGTGGTGCCGAATATTGGAGGGTTCGCAGGGCTCTCGTTCCGCTATGCGGATGCTAAGGTGAGTTTCGGTTATCGCGCAGACTTGTTTCTCAATGCTATGGATGGCGGTATCGACGCGCGCAAATCCGAGAACCGTGGCTTCTATGGGCCGTATGCAAGCATCTCCATCGGGCTTGGTGATTAGGCGCATAAAACCCAACGGGCGTCCCGTGGATATGAAGCCTGGCAAATGAGTTTGATATAGATGATGGAGAAAGACGCGCCCGGCGATGGCGCGCCAGTCGATGATCAAGAATATCGATTAAGCGGTCCGCGCAGCTTTCGCTTCCTTGAGCGCAAGGCTGTCCTCTACCCATCCCCATGGCTGTTTCGTTAACGCGCCCAATCTCGGTGGTTTTGCGGGCATCTCTTTCCGCTACGACAACGCAAAAATCAGCTTTGGTTATCGCGGCGACTTTTTCTTTGCCGCGATGGATCACGGCATCGACACGCGCAAATCCACTACGCTCGGCTTCAACGGTCCCTTCGCGAGCATTAGAGTCGGCCGGGCGAATTGCGCATCTATCTTCCCTGCATAGCTCGCATCAATAGCTGCGGGGGGGCAGCTCTATTTATGTGTGCGCTTGTGAGCTTCGCGTTGCGCGAGGCCTACCTCGCTTCTGCACCCTTGATAGTTGAGGCTCGTCTTCTGCGCTGCAAAATTTCTGCACCATTCGCGTGGGAGAATCGCGGAAAGCAGCGGCCATTCGGATTTTGCGCCTGCGAGCAAAAAAATCTCACCCCCAAGGCTAATTGGGGTAGGGGACAATCGTTATTTCAGATGTAACCCTTGGGTTGGATCCTCGAAGAGGCAGGCATCTGGCGGGGGATGATAGAGACACCGGGAAACAATTTTGACGATGCCGAACAGCGTGGTTCTGGCGTGGCTATCACGGCGTCCGAGCTGAGGGACTGGTTTGTCCGCGAAGTTTTGCCGTTAGAGGCCGATTTGATGCATTACATGCTGAGCATCTGGCGAAACAGAAACGAAATCGCAGATTTGCGGCAGGACGTGTATGTGCGGGTTCTTGAAGGTGCGCGCAAGCAACTTCCCAAACCGGCCAAACCTTTCGTTTTTGCAACTGCCCGCAACCTGCTCATCGACCGTGTGCGTCGCGCACGGATCGTTCCCATAGACGCTGTTGCCGATCTGGAGGCGTTCGCGATTGCCTCTGACTCGCCTGCACCGGATCGCAGCATCATTGCGCGCGACGAGTTGCGGCGATTGCAGGTGGCAATCGATCATCTTCCGCCGCGTTGCCGCGAGGCTGTGATCCTTGGCCGCATCGACGGACTCACGGGCCAGGAAATCGCCGCGCGCATGGGGATCAGCGAGGCCACCGTCTCGAAGCATCTCGCCACCGGCATGTTCGCGCTCGCCAATGTTCTCTACGGCAAACGCTCGGAGAAAGGGCCATGAAGGAAGCGATCCGCGACGATGATGCGATCGTGCTGGCCGCGACGGACGTCGATGTGCGCGCCGCCGAATGGCTGCAAAAACAACGTTTCTGGCCATGGTCGAATGAAGATCAGGCTGCGCTGGATGTTTGGCTGGCGGAATCTCCTGCGCATCAGGTGGCATATTGGCGCCTCGATGCTGCCTGGGATCGTACGCAACGTCTGGTGGCGCTGCGGCCGACTGTTGCCAAGCCGCCGGAATCCGCTCGCGGAAAAATGCTTTGGCCGTTATTCGCAAGCCTCGCTGCTACGGCAGCTATTGCTGTGCTGGCCGGCGTGGGTGCGTTTTACTCTTATGCAGATCGCAGCGCACAAATCTTCAGCACGCCTGTCGGTGGCCGCGAAATCGTCACGCTGGTGAACGGCTCTCAAATCGAGCTGAACACCGATACCGAACTGCGCGCAAGTGCTCGAGGCGGCGTGACGACCGTCTCGATGATACGCGGCGAAGCCTATTTTCAGATCAAGCATGATGCGGCCCATCCGTTTGTCGTGATGGCGGAAGATGGTCGCGTTCTCGACCTGGGCACGAAGTTTCTGGTCCGCAAGGATGCAAAGGGGCTTGAGGTCGCGCTTCTGGAAGGGCGCGTGCGCTTTGAACCCTCCAATCCGGACG